>DUCO01000012.1:5000-35795 GCA_012959765.1 Dehalococcoidia bacterium
CTCAAGACGATATTGCAGCTCACCTCGTCGAGTCAGGAATTCCGATCTTCGCCATCAAGGGTGAAGACGAAAAAACCTACTTCGACCACATGTCGGCAACAGTCGACACAGGCCCGCAGATCACCATGGACGATGGTGCCGACGTGGTCGCATTGCTTCACAAAGAGAAGTCTCACCTTCTCAGCGGGGTTATCGGGGGCATGGAAGAAACCACCACCGGTGTCATTCGCCTGAAGGCGCTTCACGCCGAAGGCAGGCTTGCTTACCCGATCGTTGCTGTAAACGATTCGCAGACCAAGCACATGTTCGACAACCGCTACGGCACAGGCCAGAGCTCGCTCGACGGAATCATCCGTGCAACCAACATGCTCATCACCGGCAAGAGTGTTGTAACCGTTGGTTACGGCTGGTGTGGCAAGGGCTTTGCAATGCGAGCCAAGGGGATGGGCGCTCACACGGTCGTGTGTGAAGTCGATCCCGTGAAAGCTCTTGAGGCTGTAATGGATGGCCACCAGGTCATGAGCATGGACGAAGCCTGCAAGATCGGCGACATCTTCCTCACCGTTACAGGTGGCATGAAGGCGATCGACGTAAAGCACTTCGAAAACATGAAAGATGGCGCAGTTGTAGCCAACTCGGGTCATTTCAACATCGAAATCAACGTTGAAGCACTTGAAGAAATGTCAGAAGCCAAGCGCAGCGTACGCGAGTTCGTTGAGGAATACACGATCGAAGACGGTCGCAAGATTTTCCTTCTGGCTCAGGGACGTCTGATCAACCTTGGTGCGGCTGAAGGTCACCCGCCATCAGTAATGGACATGAGCTTTGCCAACCAGGCACTCGCCGGTGAATACATCATGGATCACCACGAAAAACTCAGCCCTGGCGTATACACTCTGCCGACCGAAGTCGATACCGACATCGCAAGCATCAAACTCGGCGCAATGGGAATGTCATACGATACGCTTACAGCCGAGCAGGACAAGTACCTAAACAGCTGGGAAGTCGGCACCTAACCCAAATACCCGACTAAAATGGCCCCGATTGGTATTCAACCACTGATCGTGGCCAATCTATGACACCAATATTTCAACACAAAACATGGTCAACACAAACTACTTACTAACCTCGGAATCGGTATCCGAAGGCCACCCAGATAAGATGGCCGACCAGATATCCGACGGTATTCTCGACGCCCTGCTTGAGCAAGATCCTATGAGTCGCGTGGCCTGCGAAACATCGCTAACCACTGGGCTTGTGCTGGTATTCGGTGAAATCACCACCAGCGCTTATGTCGACATCCAGAAAATCGTCCGAGCCACGATTAAGAAGATCGGCTACGACGATCCTAACTACGGCTTCGACAGCGAAGGGTGCTCGGTTCTTATTGCACTCGACGAGCAGTCGACCGATATCTCGGCCGGTGTAACTGAAGCCCTCGAAATTCGAGGCGAAGACGGTGCCAGCGAAGTTGGAGCCGGTGATCAGGGGATGATGATTGGCTACGCTACCAACGAAACCCCTGAACTGATGCCGCTTCCGATCGCAATTGCTCACGGATTAACCCGCAAGTTGTCGGTTGTCAGGCGTGACGGGACGATCAGCTACTTGCGCCCCGACACGAAGAGCCAGGTAACGATTGAGTACACCGAGGATCACAAGCCTGTTCGAGTCGACACTATTGTCATCTCGGCACAGCACGATCCCGATGCTACTAACGAGCAGATCGACGCAGATATTCGTGAACACGTCATTAGCGAAGTCGTTCCTGCCGAATTGCTGGACGACGACACCAAGTACTACATCAACCCATCGGGTCGATTTGTAATCGGTGGCCCGGTTGGCGATGCTGGTCTGACTGGTCGAAAGATCATCGTCGACACCTATGGTGGAAGTGCCCGCCATGGTGGAGGAGCTTTCTCGGGCAAGGACCCGACGAAGGTCGACCGTTCGGGCGCATACGCTGCACGCTGGGTTGCTAAAAACCTTGTTGCAGCAGGTTTCGCCGACCGAGCAGAGGTGCAGATTTCCTACGCTATTGGAGTATCGACCCCGATTTCGATTCTGGTCGACACCAAGGGCACGGGTAAGTTGCCGGAAGCTGATCTGGTCGAACTGGTTAAGGTCAACTTCGATCTGCGGCCGCAGGCGATTATCGACCACTTCGATCTACGACGTCCTATCTACCAGCAGACTGCTGCTTACGGCCACTTCGGTCGAGACGACCTGGATTTGCCATGGGAGAAACTCGATCGAGTTGACGCTCTAAAAGGCTAGACTTCGTACGATCATTCGAATTAGTGTGGGGCAGGCATATGTGGAACCAAATTCTCAGCCTGCCCCATTTAGTTAAAAGAAAAGGCAACTAGTTGCACCGCCCAAACATCCAGTTCGGCACTGACGGTTGGAGGGCGATTATCGCCGAGGATTTCACCTTCGCGAATGTACGATCATGCGCTGAAGCAGTGGCTCGAAACCTGATTGCATCGGGTCGATCACGTAACGGTCTCGTCGTGGGATTCGACACACGCTACGGATCGGCACGGTTCGCCAAAGCAGTGGCCGATGTTGTGAACGGCTACGGAATTGCCACATACACGTTCGATGTTCCTGCGCCCACGCCAGCCTGCAGTTTTGCAGTAGTTGATCATGAGGCAGCGAACGGCGTGATGATCACGGCGAGCCACAATCCACCCGAGTGGAACGGCTTCAAGGTGAAGTCTGCAGCTGGTGGATCTGCGCCGCCTGAAGAAGTGGCGAACATCGAGATTCATCTGGCAGACGTTCTCGACGGCAAGTCGTCTTACGCTGGTACCCACGTTGCGCAGGGCCAAGTGTTCGACGTGATCACTCCTTATATTGAGCAGCTTCATCGAGTGATCGATGTTTCGCCAATAAAATCGCAGTCGTTAAAAGTCGTGGTCGATGCCATGCACGGGTCAGGTGCTGGCATTCTGCCGAAGATGCTTGAAGGCGGGGCGATCGAGGTCACTGAGATTCGTTCCGACCACAACCCGAACTTCCCGGGGATGGATCAGCCTGAGCCGATCAAACACAATCTGATTCCGCTTTCGGAGGCGGTTCGTGAGCTTGGAGCCGATGTAGGAATCGCTCTGGATGGCGATGCTGATCGTGTTGGCATTGTGGATGAAAATGGCGATTACTTAACAACTCTTGAAGTCTTTTCGCTTCTAACCGACCACTTCATGGGCAGGCGTAAAGAAACTGGCGGAGTCGCCTGCACTATCACCATGTCGTCGATGGTCGACAAGCTGTCGGCCATCTACAACGCGCCGGTGTATCGAACGTCGGTGGGGTTCAAATACGTTGGACCAACGATGATCGATAACCGTTGTTCGATGGGCGGCGAGGAAAGCGGTGGCTATGCGTTCAAGGGTCATGTACCGGAACGAGATGGGTCGCTCTCGGGGCTGCTATTCCTAGAAGCGATGGTGATGAGCGGCAAGAAACCATCGGAGCTATTGTCCGATCTACACACCCTTGTCGGGCCACATACGTTCCGTAGAATCGATGTGCCATACGAAGAATCGCAGCGCGCCAATCTAGCCAAAATCGTTGCGGAGGCATCTCCAAGCACTCTAGGAGGGTTAGTGCTTGAGTCGGACGACCGTCGCGACGGAGTTAGGTTTAACCTTTCCGGGGGATCATGGGCCGTGGTGCGGATGTCGGGAACCGAGCCTCTATTGAGGATTTATGCCGAGACTCCAGATGATGCGACGCTTGCGGGGGTGCTGAGCGATTTACGTTCAGTTTTAAGTGTTTAATAGCGACTGCACATCACCAATCACCGCACAATTCCGCAATTCAACGCGTTCAAAGTTGAGCGTTTTGCCGGTTATTTTTTTCGTTGCGGTTTACGCCTATAGAAAATCACCAAGGGTTTCCCACAGGTAGATTTCCTTAGGTACCTAGTGCCCAAAACACTCCGCCGATAATCCGCACCTTGTCGCGAACTAATTACCTACTTTTCCTGCATTAAATCAGTAAAAGTAATTAATAGTGAGATCGGGTATCAGGCGACGGGGCAACTGTTGTTCCCCGAACCACCAGCATTCATTGACCTGATACCGACGTTCGATAGTGCGGGCCTTTTTGGCCACGCAGGGGGAAAAAAGAATGAGCACCGAAAAAGGTTCCAACGCCGGAACCATAAATGTGGGTGAATACAATAGCCGTCTTGAGTATCTCGGATTCACGCAAGATAGCGCGAGGGCTCTCGAGAAGCTCAAGCCCTGGGTTGAGAAAAACACCACAATGCCCAGTTCAACAACCCACGATATCCATACGAACGGACCCGAGATCGGGATGAAGATCATGACATAGCCTTCTTCGGCCATGAATCTCAGGTAGGCGAGGACATCGGAGGTTCCGTAGCTCGCGGCGTCGAAGTAGTGCATCGATAGGTAGCTGACTATGCCAACCGTCAGCCCCAGAATTATTCCGATGGTGACGTTGCGGTTCTTTCCAATGGAGCTGCCAAACCCCATAGCGAACCCGGCTGAAATGCCGATGCCTACGGGGAAGAACCGCATCAGGTAGAAACCCGTCCACTGCCAGATCTGGTGGATCACGAATGCAGCTGCGATACCAACTGCAAGCTCTGGTATCAGGATTAGCGGTACCGTGAGAATTCCAAACCGGTTGCTCGCCTGATAGGTTTCGATGTTCTCTACGGATTGCGTATAGCCCGTAATCGTCGACATAACTACACCCGTAACGATTTCAGTAAATATTCACGCAAATACAGGCTGCACCACCAGTTAATTCGCATCCGTGGGCATTATTGACTATGCGGCTACTGGCACCGATCGGGTAAATTTGAAGTTAGGCAGTCGGTATATTCGGGGATACGTCGTTGAAATCTGAGGTGGACACCGAGTGGCAATCTCGCCACAGTTCGCGACAATAGGAATTCGGTTCTACGGAGTCGAAATTTTTGTGCCGGGGTGGTGGAACGGTAGACACGGCGGATTTAAAATCCTCTGTCCTAACGGACGTGTGGGTTCGAATCCCACCCTCGGTACCAATATTAAAACAGCGAATCAAGAATATGTTCGCCTGATGCATTAGTTTCCATACGCGATCGAGAGTGCGCCCTACCCTGAGCCAAGTCGACGGATCGCGGCCCCGGTCACACATTCCTTCTGGCTGGTAACCACGACGAACCGTTCGAAGAACGCACATGCTCCAATTGGCGTCGGGGAGTAGTTACTCCGCTGACGGGGGGGGAGGGTGTTGGCGAGGGGGTCGGAGAAGCTTGAGGTGTGGATGTTGGCTCAGGGATGGCCGTGGATGTTGGTTCGGCAGGCGTTGTGGGAGTTGCGACAATTCCTGTGCGGAAGTTGTGGGCTGCTCATTTGCCGGGGCTATTTTGACATCGCCCACTTCGCATGCAAGAACCGTCATGCAGCAAATGACCACGATACCCAGGCTGAAGCGACGTGCAATCCAAGATTCCAAAACCTGTACTCATCCTTCGTAAGGCGTGTGATCGGTGTTAGAGGTCTGCCATAATAACGACCTGCTGTGACTTGATCCAACAGAGTGCCTTTTATCATTCTGAAATTACGACCAGAAACATATATCGAGCCTGCGATCTCTGGGCAATTTCTCTCTCAAGGAGGGAGGATTTAGAGTGTTCGTAACCCGGCGCTCAGACCCAACCGATGTGCGCTCCAACTGATTCGAATTGAGCCAGAATATTCCACAATGAGAAACCAATCGAAAAACGCCATCGGTATTATCGGCGGCACGGGTCTTTACGAAACAGACGGGTTTGAGAGCGCCCAGTGGGTCAAAATCGAATCTGCTTTCGGCGAGCCTTCGGATGAACTTCTGATCGGCGATTTCGAAGGACACCGACTCGTGTTTTTGCCTCGTCATGGACGCGGTCACCGCATTCCTCCGACAGAGATTAACTATCGAGCCAACATCGAAGCGCTAAAGCGAGCGGGTGTCGATCGTGTGGTTTCGTTTACGGCGGTTGGATCGCTGAAGGAAGAACACAAACCCGGCGATTTTGTACTTGTTGATCAGTTCATCGATCGTACTTTTGCGCGTGAGAAGACGTTCTTTGGCACAGGGTTCGTGGCTCACGTGAGCATGGCCGATCCTATCTGCTCGACTACTCAAGGCGCAGTGGCTGAAGCTGCGAGCGATCTTGGCATTTCTCACGCTGTGGGTGGAACTTACCTCACGATGGAGGGTCCGCAGTTTTCGAGTCGGGCAGAGTCAGAGCTGTATCGATCCTGGGGTTGCGACGTGATCGGCATGACGAATATGCCCGAGGCCAAGCTCGCCCGCGAAGCCGAACTGGCGTACGCCACGGTGGCCATGGTTACCGATTACGATTGCTGGCACAACGATCATGACAATGTTTCTACAGCTTCGATTCTGGAAGTGCTGAAAACGAACACGGTTCATGCGAAGGAACTGATCAAGGCGTTTGTTCCGAAGCTCGCAGCGTTGGAAGTGCCGTTCGATTCGGGCGCTCACACGGCTTTGGAACACGCGGTAGCAACTTCGCCAGAGCATCGCGATCCAGAACTTGTGGCGAAGTTGAGTGTGATTGCGGGACGGGTGTTGGGCGACGCTGGCTGGTAATTTCAAGAGGCGTGCTCCCCGAGCAGTGATCACCCCACAGATGGCATCCTGAAATCATTTTCGAGATTTATCGCCGCCCGCCGATATCCCAAGGGTTACGACTTAATCTTCGAGATTTAGCCACTTCATGTCGGGTGTTGAAAGTTCTATGTCGAGGGCGGCCAGCGATGATTTGCTTTCTTCTACCGATCTCGGGCCTATCAATGGGAACGTTGGGTTTTCCTGCTGGAGCACCCACGCCAACGCTACGCTGATCGTCGCAACGCCTTGCCTTGCGGCTAACTCTCGTACCCGCGCTAATCTTTCAAAATTATCGTCGCTATACCAACTTCGCACTAACTCCGGATCGCTCAAATCGGCTGGATCGGCACGTCCGTCGGCGAAGAAACCCTGCGCCTGACTCGACCACGGGAACAACGGAATTCCACGATCAGCAAGCCAGTTTCGAGATTCAGCGTCGGAGGATGCGATACAGCCGGGGTATGGAATCTCAACTACCTGGGCCAGACTCAAGTGATTGCTCAGAACCGTGAACCCGATGAGTCCGTTTCTGGCAGCGTACTCGTTCGCCTCATCCATCCGGGCCAGATTCCAGTTCGAACCGCCGAACACGCCTAAACGCCCCGCCGATTTGTGCTCGTTAAGCACATCTACAAACTCACCCACTGGGATTTCAAGATTGTCTCGGTGAAGGAAGTAGATATCGATAAAGTCGGTCTGCAAACGCTCAAGGCTTTCGACCAGCTGCGAAGTCACCGACTCAGGATTGCAGTTCGGCGTGTGTGCGCCTTTGGTGATCACAACCGTTTGGTTGCGAACGCCTTCACGCTGCATCCATTCGCCGAAAACCAGCTCGGCATCACCGTAGTGGCGGGCGGTGTCGAAGCAGTTACCGCCCTGCTCTAGAAAATAGTCAAAAACCGGAGCCGCTTCATCAATGTCTTTCGCAAAAAGCGTGCCCATAATTATTTGTGAAACTTCGCGCTCAACGCCTGTTACTCGTGCGTGCTTCATTCGATTTTTAGCCACTAACTAAACTCCCATTACATCGTCTGAATAGACGTGTCTCGACACCATCGACGAGCCGCCATCGACGGTCAGAACGGTTCCGGTAATCCACTTTGACTCATCGCTTGCCAAAAACACTGCCGCCCAGCCAACGTCCCACGGTGTTCCTTCTGTCCGGAGCATTGTCGTGTTCTTGCGATACGCCCGTTTTTCTTCCGACAGGCGCCACGCGACCATCGGCGTGTAGACCGGGCCCGGTGCGATGGCGTTGACCCTAATACCTTCACGTCCGTGATCCCCCGCCATCGAGATAGTCAGCCCAATCACCCCGGCCTTCGACGCTGTGTAGGCGGGGTCTTTGCCGGCTCGTACCCCGGAAATCGATGAGATGTTGATGATCGAGCCACCACCGGTTTCGATCATTCGAGGAATTGCGTGTCGTGATGTGAGCACCATGCTTTTCAGGTTCAGCGTCATGATGTTGTCCCAATCGTCGAGATCAATTTCGGTTACGCGTTCGCGGTGACTGTTGCCGACGTTGTTGTCCAGAATGTCGAGACGCCCGTACTGAGCGATGGCGAACTCGACCAACTCTCGGCACTCGTCATCACTGGTGACGTCTGCGGCAAAGGCAGAGGCAGTTCCGCCCTCGGCTTCTATTTCGGCCAGCGTTTCGGCGGCTCGGTCGATTTCCATGTCGACCAGAACGACCTTCGCTCCTTCTTGGGCGAACAAAGTGGCGGTCGCTTTTCCGTTGCCGACTCCCTCGCCGCGGGAACCCGCGCCGGTGACTATCGCCACCTTGCCTTCGAGTCGAGATCGTCGTTCAGTCATCAAATTCTCCGTTCATAGCCTGCCCACTCTTTTTCACGTAATACGTGCTTTTGAATATTGCCCGTTGCGGTCTTCGGAAGATCCCCAAATTCAACATGATTTGGCACCTTGAAATGCGCCATGCGTTCCCGACAAAACTCGATAATTTCGTCCACTGTCACATCTGCCGAACCGTCGCTGTTTCGTAGCGAAATGAACGCTTTTGGCGACTCGGTCGCTGTTCAACAGTCAAATTTCTCCGGTGAAAACCAGAGTGTACCGGGGACGGGTGCTGTCACGCTGGGCTGCGTTCGATCAGACACAGTGTTGTTATTGCTGCGTAGAAACTAACGGGCAGAATCACTGACGAGATC
The DNA here is from genome assembly GCA_012959765.1 of Dehalococcoidia bacterium. Classification (GTDB taxonomy): domain Bacteria; phylum Chloroflexota; class Dehalococcoidia; order Lucifugimonadales; family Lucifugimonadaceae; genus Lucifugimonas. The sequence continues at coordinate 13,820 of DUCO01000012.1, forward strand.
CCCAGTAGGCATCGTTATTCGGATTCATCGAATCCGATCGATCATCGTTCGGTGTCCGCCCCCGCATTTCGAATCAGACGACGTTGTCGCCTTACGGCGACAGGGTGATATTCGTTTGCGACCGGGATTCGGATTCATTACACGATCAGAATCGATGTACCGACAAACCGCCCCCATTCTTTTTTCGGGCACCACTCAACCCCGGTTCTGACTTAGAATCGCCGTATGCCAAATATCACTGAAGCGAAGAACATCGCCTACACCGCCATCGATAAGCAGGCCAGCAGTCTGATCGACCTGTCTAAAGAAGTGTGGGATCACCCTGAGCCAGGATTCCGTGAGCGCCGGACTGCGAATCTGACGGCCGGCTACATGCGGAAGATAGGGCTTGAGCCGCGAGAGAACGTTGCGATTACTGGCGTTATTGCTCGTATCGACACTGGTCGACCGGGGCCACATGTAGCGATATTTGGCGAGCTCGATTCACTGATTGTTCCTGAGCACCGAGCGGCTGATTCCGATACTGGCGCAGCTCACGTTTGCGGTCACAACATTCAGGTTGGCAACATGCTTGCGGCTGCGGTCGGTTTGTCGCAACCGGAAGTGTTGGAATCGCTTAGCGGAGTGATTTCCTTCATGGCAGTTCCTGCAGAGGAGTACATCGAGATCGAGTATCGAGAGGGGCTGCGGGATTCAGGCGAGCTTGAATTTCTGGCTGGCAAGCAGGAGTTCATTCGGCTTGGCGAGCTCGACGATGTTGATATTTCACTCCTTACTCACGCATCGCCGAATGAAGAGCGGACACTTAAGGCGGGAACCAGTCACAACGGCATGATTGCTAAGAGTGTACGATTTGTTGGGCGGTCGGCGCACGCGGGCGGTGCTCCTCATCTGGGAATCAACGCGTTGAACGCGGCGAATCTTGCGATGCAGGCGATTGCGCTGCAGCGGGAGACCTTTTTGGACGATGATCACATTCGGATTCATCCGATTATCACTCGTGGTGGTGCTGCAGTTTCATCGGTGCCGGCAAACGTGACTATGGAGATGTTTATTCGAGCCGCTTCTATCCAGGCAATGAAAGATGCCGAGAAGAAAGTCGATCAGGCGTTGCGGGCCGGTGCAATGGCTATTGGTGCAACGGTCGAGATCAGCACGTCGCCGGGTTACATGCCTTCTAAGTTCGATCCGGCGTTGTGCGACCTGTACGACGAAGGCGTGATTGAGCTTTTGGGTGATACGGCGACTGGCCGAATGCCGCATCGAACATCGTCCACCGACATGGGCGATGTGTCGGTGTTGATGCCGACGATGCAGTCCTATGCCGGCGGAGCCAGCGGACGTACCCACAGCAACGGGTTTGAGATCACTGATTGGGAGCTGGACGTTGTTGACGCCGGAAAGGCGCTGGCGGCGGCAACGATATCGCTTTTGATCGACGATGCTTCACGTGGGCGAAAGCTAATTGATGATTTCGAAGCTCCTCTCACAATTTCCGAATATCTTGCGACTCTACGAGGATTACAAAGGTTCGAGACGTTCGAGAAGTTCGAACCAATCCCGGCGTCCGATTCACCGGAATCTAGCGAGCCTTTTTAGTTTCCGAATAATCAGATTTTCAATCTTTGTTTGAACTGTAAGGTGATTCGGTTGATCCGAAATCACAGGGCGCCATCTCACTTATTTTTTTGCTGAGTGCGCGACTTGTGCGGCCTGTTTAGCCCACTCGATGAACTCCGAGTAATCGTCAGCGACATCATCAGGAATTTCGAAATACGGCATCGGGTTGTGCTGCTTGCTACCCGCCGCGACATAACGAAGCTGGGTGCTTGAATCCGCACGGAAAAAAAGCGAGCCCTTCGAATCGATCAGTGCAAACATAGTGCCGCTTTCGAAGATGCCATATCCACCGAACATGGGTCGGGACCGGACATCGCCGACCGGAGTTAGTGCTTCAACCATTTCGGCCGTAAATTCTTTGGCAGATGGTGATTGCCCTGCGCTCTTATTGGCCACGATTTAGTGCCTCTATCGATTGGCCTCTTCTTTTGCTGCATTAGCGTCTTGAATGGCCGTCACAACGAATATGACGGTGATGAACACGATCACTGCAAGAATAATTTTGCCAGTATTTTCAGAAACCCAGCAAAGACCTTGATTTGCCATGCCCGATTCATGGCCCGTGATGCCGTCGCCATCAGCATCCATATCTCTAGACGAAGGGCGTTTATCGGCCATAAGATTCCTCACTCTGTGCTAATAAGACCGGACTGAATGCGGGTCATGATACGGCGTAGTGGGGGTACAATCGCCCCGGCCGTTACGACTCCCATCTTTTTCGAAAGTGATCTGCCACGGAACTCTGGATACTCGCGGCTCTTGCTAACCCGCTGATTTTCTCGATAGTCACACTCGTCGACAAACGCATTTTGTCTGGCTTTGGACTCGGGCTACCCAGCTTCAATTTGTTCGTGGGGGGAAGTCAGGGGTTGTTCGGCGCAGTGGTGCTACTGGTGAACTTTCCCGCCGGAGTTGAGTTTGAAATCATCGCCAGAGCGTGGTCTATCGGCGTGCTTCAGGCGTTCACATTGATCTTCATGTTCTGGATGTTGAAGCGAGAAGACCCGTCGCGAGTAATCCCAGCGATGCAGACGTCGCCGATATATGTGGCTTTGCTGGCATGGGCGATATTTGGCGAGGCGTTGAGTGCGCTGCACTGGACCGCCGTGTTGCTGGCTGTTGGCGGAAGCGTACTGGCTTCCGTGCAGGTTGGATCGTTGAGTTCAAACAGAAAAATCGGGTTCCGACCGATATTTTTACTGCTGGCTGTTGGTGCCTTACTAATGGCGAGTTCACAGCTGATAACGAAGTCGATCGTAGACGATCTATCGACTATTCATATCGTTTCTATACGGGGAACCGGGCTGTTTACTGTGATGTGGTTGGTGTTTGCCAGGCCAGCTTCGCTCAGAGGATTGGGCGGCTTCTTGAAGCAACCAAAACGAGCTCCATGGTTGATTATGGCTGAAGGCGTTATGCCGTTTAACGGGCATTTGTTGATCACTTACGCAATCGGGAAGGGACCGATAGCTCTGGTGGCGGCACTTGGCGGGGCGAGGCCGATTTTCGTGTTCAGCATGACCGCGCTGGGAGCACGGTTTGCACCGGGCTTAATTTTCGAAAAGTTCACCCGAGCCGACATGGCGCTGAAATTGTTGTCGGCGTCGATGGTTGTGGCTGCTGTGGTGATTATCTCGGTGGCCTAGGTGGGTGTGTTTGGCTTTCTTGCTTCCATGGGGATCAAGGATCTCTGTCATTCTGAACTTGATTCAGAATCGTTATCAACTGGCTGAAGTTACGTGTGTGGGCAATTCCCGGTCATGGCGGATGCCAACAATCATTGCTGGTTCGAGGTGTTGAACGGGGAGTGGGCTTAGGGAGATGTAACAAAATATCTTAAGAACTCCCTTTGCTTCCCATGCAAAGGGGTGTGAGTTCTTTCCTCGTTTCCCGCTCCATTCAGGCGATCAACCGTGCTCAACCTACACTACAGGTGCTGATTCGGAATTTTCTTGTGATCTAGTTCTCGAAGACAGGTACAGCAGCCGATTCAGTCCAATCGACTCGCCGAGTCAGAGGTATGTAAGTTGGAGAATCGTGGTCGAAGAGCTGCTGACTGTTTACCAGCGCCACCAAAGCGTTAAGCTCCCACGATCGTGGTCCTGAGCGAAAACGCATGAATCAGCAGCTGCAAAAACTCGAAAGTTTTCGACGTTCAGCATCTACGTCATGTTCACCGGTTATTGACGTAGAGAACGCGTTCGCTGGAGCCCGCGGGGTAAAAGGCAGAACATTGACTGATCGAATTGAGATGACGCTGGATTTTCAAGTGATAGCATCAGAGCTCTGGTGGAGTTCGATTCGCCTCATCTCTACCAGAACAGAAATGCGGCAGACCTCTCTCATTTGGATGGGACCTGTTCGCATAGGTGTCCTGGTAATTTAGCGACCACGAATTGGATATTCGAGTCGTTCAATTTTCGTGATGATCTTGAAGCGTGGGCTTGCCGAGTTCATTCCTGGAACTAGATGGCGACAACAACTCTATTGGTTCTATCAGATCTCAGTTCACGTCCGAAAAAATGGACCGACCGAATCACCGTGATTATCGTGTATTCAGATCAGTCTAATATCGAGCGATGCCCTGAAATCTGACCGAACTCACCTGGCGGATTATTTACCCGTTCCTGTTCCACTCAGGCTTTGGGAACGTTGGCAGAGTCAAGTAGCTCGCGTAACTCATCCAGCAGGTGATCGGGCGGGCGGACTGATGGTGGACGTGGAGGACCGACTTGCAAGCCTACTGCTTCCATGGCCGCCTTAATAAACGGACCCTCTCCCCCTGTAACCTCTGCAACACGGTTCCGCCACAGGTTCCATTTCCACTTGAACGCAGTCAATTTTTCTTTGGCTGCAGCGTATTCACCCTGCTCCATCAATTGCCATATTTCGAGCGGGTACTCAGGCCAAAAACCGCTCAGGTGGGTGATAAATCCTCGAGCACCCAGAAGGTGACTCGATGTCTGCTCGCCGGAATTGTCGATCATTACAAGTGAATCTGATAATGCCAGCAGCGTCTGCCGATAGTGCTCAGGGTTGGATGATGACCATTTCAGCGACCGCACAGACTCGATATCTGAAAGGCGCTTGAGAAGGTCGAGACTCATCGTGAGACCTTCCCACCACGTGTGGTAGATCATCAGCGACACGTCCGATTCTTTTGCAACTAAATCGAACAGGCGAAGGACATCTCCCTCGGTAGGAGTGTAGTAGTAAGTCGGTCCCAATTGTGCGCCGTCGAGCCCCACTTCAGAAGCATGGCGTGCCAGTTCGACGATAACCCGTGCATCAGTGTGCTGGATGCTCGACAACACCGGAACTTCGCCCCGAGCCGCCTCAAGTGCTGTGGTCATGACGAGTTTTCGTTCTTCCACATTGAGTGTGGGGTGTTCTCCACCCGCGCCACCTACCAACAAAGACCCTTGGCCCGTGCGAACTCCGCGGTCGATCATGAACCGGACATTGGTGTGTAGAGCCTCAAGGTCGAGGGCGTAATCCTCGGTAAAAGGTGTGGCAACGGCCACCATAGGACCGCGAAGCCAGTCGCGTATTTGATCAGGTTCCACAATTTCGCTCCTATTGATTACGGTAATTTCAACCGAATTTTCTGAGTGTTTCTGGTGGCCCAAGAACAGCGAAGGCCACGATCGTAAGTCCGAAGAACACGGTAACGATCCAGATGCCATACTTCGAAGCAACCGGGTTCGATGATGTGTTCAATCTGTCGATAGTCCATCCGCCGATGCCGAATAAAACACCTGCGAGGAACCATGTATAGATAGCCGCGGCACCTTCTATAAAGAACGACCGGATTCCCCGAAATGCCCCTTCAACAACCAATGAAGGCAGTTCACTAAACTTGATTTGGTCTTCTGCAAACGTGATGAAAACAATATTCAGGGGGAATAGTGCTCCGGTCACAAAGCTTGATGCCACACCGAATCCCAGCCCAAGGGCCAGCCACAGCAATATGCTCCCGGATTCATCGGCGTTGTCCCGCATGTGATAGATGGCCAGTGGGGTGACGAGGGTAGCCGCTATGGCACCCGTTATGGTTGTTATGAGCCCCGGTGTAAACGCCAGGTGTTTGGCCTCGTCGAATTGACCTGTACGGGCCATAATTGAGATGAGAATCGCAGCTGATCCGAGAGCGCCTCCGTACAAGGCGATGCTTACTGTAAGCCTGATGCGAAGCACGTTATTGTGAATTCGTAGCGGGCTAAGTGACAGTGCTGTCATGTTTCTCACAGTTACCCAGCTGCTACACCGTGCTTAGTTACGCCGGCTAGCTCCAACTCCTCCGTACGGTGGCAAGCCACGAGCCGACCTGAGACTTCCTGCAACGGTGGTGCCTCCACCTTGCACTGGTCGACTGCAAAGGGGCAGCGCGGGTGGAAGTAGCAGCCTGAGGGTGGGTTAGCCGGGTTGGCTATTTCGCCCTCGAGCACAGGTCGCACACCCCGATTCTTCGGATCAGTGATGGGCAATGCCGATATTAAAGCTGATGTGTAGGGGTGCTTTGGATTGCGGAAAAGTTCTTGCGGCTTTCCCACTTCCACTACCCGTCCAACGTACATCACCACTACCCGGTCGCTAATCTGGTTCACCACACTCAGGTCATGCGAGACGAACAGATACGTAAGACCGAACTCGTCCTGAAGATCCATCATCAGATTTATGACCTGGGCCTGAACAGAGACGTCCAGCCCGGAGACCGGCTCATCGGCCACGATCAACCGGGGGTTGATCGCTAAGGCTCTCGCGATCCCGATGCGTTGGCGCTGGCCTCCACTAAACGCGTGCGGGAAGCGCTGCATATATTCAGGTCGTAGTCCTACCTGACGCAACAACTCGGTGACCCGGTCTTCACGTTCCTGCTTGTTGCCGATACCGTTGACCAGCAGCGGCTCGCTTATGAGCTGAAATATGGTCATCCGGGGATTCAGCGACGAGAACGGATCCTGGAAGATCATCTGAATATTTCGGCGGAGTGGCCTGATCTGCGAAAGTGAAAGCTCCGCGAGATCGACCGTCTCGTCATCATCGGTACGGAACAGCACCTGCCCCTCGTCAGGATTAATGGCTCGCATGATGGCCCTGACGGTTGTGGTCTTGCCGCAGCCGCTTTCGCCAACCAAGCTCAACGTCTCACCGTCGGCGATCGAGAACGACACGTCGTCTACCGCGCGGACGTGACCCACGGTCCGCTGTAGAAATCCTCTTTTTATCGGGAAGGACTTCTTAAGATTCTTGACTTCTAAGATTGGTTTTTTTATTTCAACGTTAGTTTCTTCGGTCATCTAGTTTCTCCCGTACAGAAAACAGCTGGCTTGCTGATCCGTGCCGATCGACACTAGATCTGGTTCCCTGAGGCCACAGATGTCTGACATATACGAAGGGCATCTTGGATGGAACGAGCAGCCTGAAGGGCGGTTTTGCGGGTGAGGGATCGCTCCTGTAATTGAGGGCATTCTCTCCCGCGGCGCGGCGTCGATCGTTGGCATTGAAGATAGAAGAGCCTTCGTATAAGGATGTTTTGGCGAACTGAAGATGCTTTCAACAGGACCTATCTCGACAACCTTCCCGAGGTACATTACGGCCACAACATCGGCGACTTCGGCGATCACACCAAGGTCGTGAGTAATGAATATGATCGACATGTCATTCTGTTTCTGCAGCGTTTGGAGAATGTCGAGGATCTGCGCTTGCGTAGTAACGTCGAGGGCAGTTGTCGGCTCATCTGCGATCAGAATCCTTGGCTCAGTGCACAGAGCCATTGCGATCATTGCCCTCTGACGCTGGCCTCCGCTGAACTGGTATGGGTACTCCGACATCCTCTGTTCCGGGCTTGGAATTCCGACACGGCGCAACCAGTCAACCGCCAGTCCGTGCGCTTCCTCCTTGTCGAGTGGGCTGTGTAACCTGATCGCTTCAATAATCTGGTTTCCGAACGTATGAATAGGGCTGAACGATGTCATCGGTTCCTGGAAAATCATTGATATTTCACCACCCCGGATCGACCGTATCTCCTCTCCGTTCGGCTCCATCTCCAGTAGGTTCTTACTGGCGTCGCCATTCGAGCTGAGTTTCACCTGGCCGCCTACGATTCGACCCGGATTGTCGATGATCTGAAGGATCGATTTTGCTGTGATGCTCTTACCGCACCCGCTCTCTCCCACAATCCCCAGAGTGCGTCCTGAATAAACGTCAAAACTGGCACCATCTACAGCCTTAATCGTGCCTTCGTCGGTGAAGAAATACGTCTGCAGGTCTTCTACCGAAAGAAGCGGCCGAGTGCCGGTATCTTCATCGGTTACCACTGTTTCTGGTTCTGGCGATTGCATATTCATAGTATTCTAATTGCTGTACGGATCGGCAGCATCTCGTAGGCCATCGCCCATAAAGTTCAGTGCCAGGATAACCAGGATCACCGGGATCGCCGGGATCATCAACCAGGGTGTAAGAGCAATAGTCTGGACGTTTTGTGCGTCCTGCAGCAGGGTACCCCAGCTGATTGCCGGAGGACGCAGCCCCAGACCGAGAAAGCTGAGCGTGGTTTCGGCAATGATCATCAGTGGCAGCGCAAGTGTGGCCGCGGCGATGATGTGACTGTAAAACGACGGCAACATGTGCCTGAAGATGATACGCCGCTGGCTTGCGCCAGAAAGCATGGCCGCTGTCACGAAGTCTTCATCACGCATTGTCAGGAACCGACCTCGCACAACACGTCCCAGATCAGTCCATGCGAAGAGCGAGATAATTATCGTGATGGCGAAGTAAATTTTTAATATGGACCAATCATGCGGGAACGCCGCCGCCATGCCCATGTAGAGCGGGATGGACGGGATGGAACGAACGATCTCGACCAGGCGCTGAATGAGATTGTCGATTAGTCCACCATAGAATCCGGAAACGGCGCCTAAAACGATCCCGAGCACGAGGCTCAGAGCGACCCCGAACAATCCTATCGTCAACGATATACGCGTACCGAACAAGAGCCGCGAATACATGTCGCGACCCTGTTTGTCGGTCCCGAGAATATAAATATAATCCTCCGGCCGCAGCGTGTCATCGCTCAACCCTATCAGGTGCCTGTCGGTCGGTATGACCCCAAAGAGTTTGTAGTCGTAACCACGGGCGAACAATCGCACCTGAATCTTTTCCGTGCAATCCGTCACGTAATCCTTCTGATAGGTGATCGGGTTGCGCGCGCCTGTTACTGCGCAGACGTGGGGACTCGGCTTCCACCCGTCGAAGATATGGACTTGCTGCGGCGGCATGAGTCCCCGGAAAGCCTCTGAATCCGCCGGGACATTTGTTGCGAGAAAATCGGCGAATATCACTATCGTGTAGAAAATAACAATGAGGGCGGTGGCAACGACCGCCACCCTGTGCTTCCTGAACCGCCACCAGATAAGCTGACGCTGTGACGCCACGCTGATCCGCTCTTCGACGATATCTTCTATCTCGGGTGCCAGTTCCTGTTCGACAGGGTTCGATTCCATGCTCTATCGTCCCTCGAATTTGACCCGAGGGTCGGCCCACACCAATAGCAGGTCAGACAGGAAAGTACCTACGACCGTCATCCACCCGATCAGCAAAATTATCCCTCCGGCGAGGAACATGTCCTGGGCCACCAGCGCTTTGAGCAATATCGGACCCACGGTCGGCAAACCAAGAACCACTGAGACAACAATGCTCCCTGAGACCAGGAACGGCAGGATGTAAGCGGTCATGCTGATCGCAGGGTTCAGTGCCATACGTACGGGATACTTTAGGATCAGCCTCCACTCCGACAGGCCTTTTGCGCGAGCGGTGGCCACGTACGGTTTTCGCAGTTCATCCAAAAGATTTGCACGGGTGATCCGAATTAACGAGGCTGTACCAGCCGTTCCCAAAATTATTATCGGAATTATCATGTGCTGCGCCAGATCGAACCCTCGGCCGAGGGACCATGACGCTGTGACGTACTCGGGTGAGAACAACCCCCCGACGCTGAAATCGAACAGCACAAATGAAAAATACATCATTATCAAGGCGAGCATGAAGTCAGGCACCGCCAGACCGACGAAGCCAAAGAACGTAAAGGTGTGATCCCAGATCGAGTACTGACGCACTGCGCTTAATATCCCGATCGGTATTGCCACTATCCAGATAAACACGATCGTGGCCGCAGCCAAAATCATTGTCAGTACCAGCCGTTCCCCGATCACGTCATTAACTGGGAGGCCAAACTCGAAGGAGAAGCCCAAATTGCCCTGACGGATCTGATTCATCCACTTGAGGTACTGGACGTAGCTCGGCTGATCCAGCCCGTAGTACTCGCGGAGACTCTCGGCTTCCTCCGCTCCGATAATGTTGCCTTGAATGGCGAGTTGAGCAATATACGAAGTGACGTAATCGCCCGGTGGAAGGTTGATGATGAAAAAGGAGATGATCGAGACAGCCCACACGGCCAGAACCGCGTAAAACAGACGGCGTATCAGATAGCCGAGCATCTAGCATGCCTCTCCAGACACCATTCTGGGTGTCTTATTCCATCGCCTAAAAGCCTGCACCCCCTCCTGGAACTGGTCCAGGAGGGGGCACTTATGCTTTCGATCAAGTTGTTACTTACCGAATTCGACGTCTTCGGCCGATTCTTAGTCTTCTATCCACCAGGTCTCCGGGAATCCATTACCCGAAGTCTGTGCGTGGAACGAGAAGGGAAGCGAGTTCGGAATGTTGCGCACGTTGTTCTTGATGATCGCAACGTACGTCGGCTTGTTCATCACCGTCGTAATCGGATTGACCATCTCGCAGTTGATTTCAACTACTCGTTGTGCGTTCGCAAGGTATACCGCCGGATCGCTGGTCGATATGCCCTCTGCGTAAAGCACCTGCTGCTCTTTGATGAACTCAGAGACAGGCTCACGCGCATTATCTCGACCGTCGAACCATCGAGCACCAAGAACGTCGGTGAACAAAGCTCCGGCAACAGGCAGAAGGTGAGTTGGTGTTATCAACACGGAGTCACGTCCTGACGACTCCCAGTTCTGAATCATCAACTCGTTTGCTGCCGCTCGTTCAGAGTGGAGGCTGCGCTCGAGTCCCTGGACTTCTACGGAGATGCCCAGGTTCTTCTTCCACTGTTCGCCGATCATTTCGTTGATCCCGACATAGTCTTCGAATGCAGCTACAACTCCGGGCATGTTTAGTACCAGGCGTTCGCCGCTCGGCAACAGACGGAATCCACTGCTGTCTTTCTTGTCCAACCCAAGCGCGTCGAGCGCTGTGTTGGCCGGGCCAGGATTGAATTGGACATTGTCCTCTCCATAGTACTTACCAGGGTTGTCAGGATCGGGGAAACCCTTGCAAAGCCCGGCTGTCGATCCCAACCCTAAGAAGAACACTTCGTTTATCTGGTCCCGTTCGAGACCCATCGAGAGCGCTCGTCGGAATTCGACATTCTGGAGGAATGTAGCCAGTTCCGCGTTACCATCCCACGACTCGTTGAAGGAGATGTTGGCAATCCCACTCTGGGGCTGTTTCCAGAACTGGACACGGTAATCGGCCGCAGTTGCGTTCTCCAGGAAGACCGGCAGCTTGGCGATGTCGATGTGACGACCCATTACGGTGAAGTCACCGGCGATCGCACGAAGGTTCAGTACTTCCAGGTTTTCCGCAAGCGTCAGTACTACTTTATCCATGTACGGGAGTTGGTTCCCATCGGTGTCAACGGCCCAGTAGTAAGGGTTGCGCTCGAAGGCCCACTCAGACGTACTGATGCTCTGAGTCACCCTCCACGCCGTCATCATCGGAGAGTCAGGGTTTGCGTTAGCGTGGTTGCGGTTCAAGAAGTAGTTGGACCAGTTGTCGAACCCAGCAGCAACAGCATTTGCGTTGGCTGTTTCCAGACCCACAAAGTCCGGATGGAACTGCTCCAGGTAGTGGGACGGAGCGTACCCACCACCACCACTGTCACCCCTGGTGTGCGGGCCAGCGACGATCACTGATGCGATGAGCGGGATGAAGAGGCCATAAGATTTGGCCGCCGTCACTTGGAATGTAACGTCGCTTATCTTTTCGTACAGAAGAGTCTCTCCACCGTGTACGGCCCAGGCGGGTGTAGTCGGGTTGATCTCATCGTTCAACAGCATCTGGTTGTACCAGAACATGATGTCGTCGGTAGTGAAGTCATTACCGTCTGACCACTTCAGACCAGTACGCAAGGTGAATGTGAACACCGTGGCGTCGTCGTTGACCGTCCAGCTCTCTGCGATGTTCGGCTGAACATCAGTCATGCCGGTGTCAAAGTAGAGCAGGTGGTCCTTGAGCGGTCGTTCCATGTTCTGACCGTCTGCAGGACCCGTGAACGCACGGAACCATGTACCACCGTACTTACCGATGCCGTCAGCCGGAGAGATCACCAGTGGGTTAGTTGGCAGGCGTTCTTCAACCGGAGGAAGGTCGCCTGAAGCAACAAGCGCTGCCAGCATTGGAGCTTCCTGGAATGAAGAAGGAACGTTGTTCAAAACGATACTAGGCCAGATATTTCCGCCCTGTGGGTCAGTCGTAATGTGCGGCGATCCAACAAGTACAGGAGCGTCGGGCTCTACGATTACCTCTATCTCAACTACTGCGGCGGCTGGTATAGCAGCAATCCCGGCATCGACGATAGCTGCAATTTGGGCTGCGCTCAGAGGAGTAGGTCCGCCAGAAACACCAGAAACAGCATCTTCAACTGCCTTGGATACCAGTGCCTCGACATCGGCTGCTGTCAAGCCTTCAGAAGCACCCTGTGCAACTGCAGCTTCGACGGCCGCCGCTATGTCAGCGGAACTCACACCCTCGGGTACAGCACCCACCGCGTCTTCGACTGCAGCAGCAACTGCGCCTGAAACCAGTGCGGCGATTTCAGCAGCACTTGGCCCAGCAGGTGCAGCAGGCATAACCGCCGGTTTTTGAGCAGCAAGTGCCGCTTCTAATTCTGCCTTGGTTAGACCATCGTTGTCGCTACTACAGGCGACGGCCACCAACATCATTGCAAAAACAAGACTGAAAATTATCAACAATCTTGATGTAGGGACTGTTCGAAACATCGCTAGGTACCTCATAAAACATGTAGGGATTCGCGTTGGCAAGAGAACGATTACAAGCAAGCCACAGACCGTGTCAGGGTGCCTCTAAATTCCTCCAACCAATAACGCCACAGAACCGTAACAGAAGCTATTAGCTTGTCAACAACCGTTTACACGTTTACAACCGACGCAAACATATCCATTAAACAAGGAATCTGATTACAACTCGTAATCGCCGTATGCGAACTGGTAAGGGCTCTTTTTGGCTTATCTATATATGTGCATAACAGTTGAGCATTTCTCAGCCCCGCAAATAAACCTGACTTAATCGGACAAGGCTTGCCAGTATTCGACGTCGAGGTCGAGGCCAAACGACAAATATCTACTGTGAGATCCAGTTAAAGGACGAGATACGCGGGTTACTTGAGTCGCGGAAGGTCAAATGGCCTGGCAATTAGACCATCAAATCTCCGCCGCTGATATCGAACCCCTGCCCTGTAATATAGGCAGCTCGATCTGATGCGAGGAAAGCAACCAACTCAGCGGCCTCAGATGGCTCGCCGAGACGGTGAATTGGGAAGCCTTCTATGTATCGATTTATTCGATCTGTATCGATCTCCTGCCGTACCATCTCGGTATCGATCAAGCCAGGGCAGATGGAGTTCACGGTAATGCTGTGTGACGCTTCCTCCATAGCCATGTGCCGTGTCAATCCCAGAACCGCATGTTTCGACGCAGTATAGTGAGCTCCGCCAAGCGTGCTCGTAGTTTTACCGGCTGTAGAGGAAAAATTGACAATGCGTCCCCATCCAGATCGACGCATGGATTTCAAAACCGCCCTCGAAGTCAAGAACGTGCCTTTCAAGTTAACGTTCATCACCAGGTCCCACTCAGCCTCAGGCATATCGATGACAGCGGTACGGCGAAGGATTCCGGCCGCGTTCACAAGGATATTGATACCGCCGTATTCTTCAGCAGCACTACCAACCAGACGATCAACGAATGTTGAGTCGGAGATATCGCCAGCGACCGCCATTGCTATTCCGCCCGCAGAGATCACCGATTCAGCGGTTTCTGCAGCGGCGGAAGGTTCGAGATCATTCACCACCACCGAGGCACCTGACTCTGCCAACCGCATGGCGACAGCACGCCCCATCCCCCGCCCTGCGCCGGTCACGATCGCAACGCGTTCGGACAGTTCATTTGGGATTGCTTCCGGCATTTTAGGAGCTGGTGAGATCATGCTATTTCTTCCCAATCTGGAACGGCCCTACCCGATTTATCGGAGGTCATTTCGGTTAACGATTCTGTAAATTTCCCGATTAAATATCGATGCGTAATTTTCACGTCTTTCGGATCCGGACCTAGCTCTGGTTGATCTTCAAACCATATTCCAGACTCGAGTTTGGTCTTTACCAACGCCTTCACCCGATCACCTTCATGTCCCGGCCAACTCTCGTGAACGCGTCGATGGCCAGGTCGATTTGGTCGAAAGTATGTGCTGCCGATAGCTGAGTCCTGATTCGCGCCTTGCCCATTGGCACCACCGGGTATGAAAATCCAACAACATAAATGCCTTCGCTCAGAAGTCGCTCTGCCATTTCCGCGGCCACACCGGCATCGCCGAGCATTACGGGAATGATCGGGTGATCGCCGGGCACGAGATCGAATCCGGCCGATGTCATCCCTGCCCGGAACCTCTGACTGTTTTCTTTCAGCTTTGAGCGAAGGTCGCTGCTAGCTTCCAGGGTGTCCAGCACACTGAGCGATGTGGCTGCGATAACGGGTGCGAGGGTGTTCGAGAACAGATACGGGCGCGAACGCTGGCGAAGTAACTCGATAATCTCTTTGCGGCCCGACGTATACCCACCCGAAGCTCCGCCCAGCGCCTTGCCAAGTGTTCCGGTGACTATATCCACGCGCTCCATCTGACCGGCAAGTTCCGGTGTTCCTCGACCCCGTTCACCAATAAATCCAACTGCGTGGGAGTCGTCGACCATTACCAGAGCGTTATACCTGTCTGCCAAATCGCAAATCAATTTAAGATCGGCATAGCTGCCGTCCATCGAGAACACCCCATCGGTGGCAATTAGCCGACGGCGCGCACCCTGCGCTCCTTGCAACTTCGATTCAAGATCAGCCATATCGTTGTTTGCGTAGCGATATCGGGCTGCTTTGCAGAGCCGAATACCGTCGATGATCGAAGCGTGGTTCAAGGAGTCGCTAATTACTGCATCATCGGGGCCGAGAATTGTTTCGAACAGGCCTGTATTGGCGTCGAAACAGGAAGAGTAGAGAATCGTGTCTTCGGTACCGAGAAATTCACTCAAGCGCGATTCAAGCTGTGAGTGCACATCCTGCGTTCCACAGATAAATCGAACTGAGGACATGCCGAAACCGTGTTCCGTCAGCGCGTCACGAGCGGCTTCGATTACATCAGGATCGCCCGATAACCCAAGGTAGTTGTTTGCACAGAGGTTGATCGCCTCTGACCCATTCTGCATGCGTATCACGGTGCCCTGACGGGATACGATAATGCGCTCAGCCTTGTAAAGACCCGCTTCCCGAATTTCCGCGATTTCCTGGTCAAGTTGGCTGAGAAAATTCTGATCGATTACTGCACCTGCTTTATTAATGTAGGTGCAGGATTCTACTCGATTCGATGTTTAGTTATTTCAGGTTGTTGCAAGCGAATGACTCGATACTCAACAGAGACATCTCGAAACGGTTCTGTCAGAAATCAGCGTAGGTCATCTGGTCATGTCTAGCTAAATACAGCCCGGTTCACGATATTTATGCAGTCAACTCGATCGTGGCAGTCGAGACTTCGATGTCGGTGAGCATGGTGGCCACGTCACCTATTTGCTTCTCGATAATTTCTTCTGAAATAGCGCATATATCAATTCAATTGCTTCTCCCCGAGTAATGATCCGGTCTGATTCCGCAACCAGTGGAGAGTCCAATTTAGTGCCGTCTGAATCTGGTTCCTGTTCTAGCAAATCGATAAATTCAGATCTTTTGATTGGTATGTCTGTTTCACTCTGTAATTCATGGATTCGTCGAGCAATATAATTGGAGTCGTGGTCGTCTCTCAACAGCGAAGAGCAAGCCTTTGCCCAAAGCTCAGCGGTTCCATTTGTAAGCTGATCATCAGCTCGAGCATCGTAATCAGGGAAAAATCCCTTGGTACCCAAATATTGCATCGCTACGCTTCGACGATCCCCATTACCTATCTCCGCATCGTTGAAGAACGTGAGGGCAAAACCATTTTCCACCAAGCGATGTTGCAGGCTCTCAGCAGATATCTGACCCGGACTGACATTCTGTTCTTTGGCTACAGCTGCGGCGAATCCTGCAACTTCGCCAAGTTGCATCAAAACCGGTTCGACACGAATAGTTCCGTAGGCCACATGTGTTGCAGAAATGCAAACTGGAACAATTAGATTTTCAATCTCTTTTGGGAGCAATGTTCGATAAGGAATTTGAGAAGGACGTGTCTTCTCAGATAGCAGGAATTTACCGTCATACAGGCTGCCGGGCTGACGCTCCAACCTACATTCATGAGAATCCATCGGCCAATCTGCAAGCGCTATCGAATCGTTATGGATAGGTGTACGTCCAAATGACGAAGCTAACGATGCGTCTTGCTCCGTGAACACATACCTTCCAACTATTCGTCGAGCCTCACGGACGTACATCTCCCACGGGAAATGTGAAGTATCTGCAAATTCATCATGAGGCATGCCCCATTTTTTCATATCGTCTCGAACGTTCTCTGGCACGGCATCATCATTCTGTAAAAAATACAGCAAGCCCAAAGCGTGCTCTTTATGTTGCCGAGCAATGTCCGAACGCTGATCCCAATCTGCCTCAGGATAAGCATGATTTATTTCGGGTAAGTTCGGGTCATTCCAACTAATTTTGCTGTTTGGTATACGTGCCCCTCTGATTCGATAATTTTTGACATCTTCAACTACAAGTTGACTCTTCAAGTAGTGTTTTTTGCCCCGTGATTCGTGCTCAGATTCCACAACGCCCACATATTTATTTCGATCATATTCGGGTGGGCATTTGATCGGAATTTGTATTTCAGGATCGGAAGTCAAGCAAACTCGATACGTATACGCCTGAATTGCTTTGTCGCCATCCCCAGTACTACCGCTAAAGATCAATTGAGAAGTAACCGGGAAGGTATCTAGCTTCAGGGTGCCTTCAGCAGCCTCAAGTGGATATGCACCGAAACCATGGGTTGTAAAAATACGGCCTGCATGCGGTTCGTTAAACTCCCTGCGAGATTCTCTTCCAACGCGGTAGGGCACGTCTGCCAGCGCTGCCAAATCTCCCTCATAGGAAGCGTCAATAAAAGTCGTTGCTTTTATATCGTGTCCAGTTACTCCACTGACCCTTGATTGAAATTGAACCTCGTCAATTTGGTTTCTAGTGCGTTGAACCTCGGTCGGAAAGTAAGGTTTGAGAACAGCCAGGTTCTGGGTGTTATCGATCAGCTTGTTCAGAACCAACTCTGCAATATGTGGCTCATAGGTCAATCGGGTATCTATACAGTCCTTTAATTGTTGAGAGTTAGCGCCGTAGGTTTGGCGGTAATAGTCAATGATTCCGTCAACAATCTCATCGAAGATGGGAGCACGCCGTCCGGTATAAAGACGATCCATAACCCCCAGTCCATTGGTGAGCATCCCGCCAATATGCTCATAAGCCGATATCAGCACAACATCCAACCCTTGACGCGCTCCACGAACTGCAGCAGCTATCCCGGCTGGCGTTCCTCCAAATACGGCAAGGTCAACTTCCGAAATGTTCCTGTTGTTGGCCATTAATACCTCAAAACCTGAGCTGATTTCATGCCATTCACTATCCAGTCTCTATCAGTCTCAGTAACTCAGACGGGTTGTGGTTCACACTTGCGGTGCTGATTTTGGATTGTCATTATGAAGTTACTGTGCCTACGAATACCAGAAAGTGAGCTGAAATGGCATCCGCAAACGTGCAGGACCCTTCAAACCCGCTCACTAAAGTATTGATACTGGGCAATCACGAACACATTGCAATGCGGATGATCGACGAGTTCCGTAAAGCTGGGTATGACGGAAAATATTCGGCGACAGCCGAATCGGCAATCAAATTAGTGGCGGCAGAGCACTTTGACGTCCTGATCATCGGCGGCGGGGTCACAGATGCCAATGCATCGAGAGTCGAGAAAAGGGTCACGGCAATACTCCCTGAAATCACCGTTCAGCGCATGAATCTCTCGCGAGAACCGCTATATTGGCTTAAGAAAGCTTTAGGAAGGTAAACCGCATTGAATCGAATCAGGTCAGTATGGCTCTCTTCATTTTTGTTAGCCGGGTTAGTGATGCTCGTAGTCAGTGGCTGTGCCAGCGAAAGCGAACAGGAGCAGTTAGATAATTATCGAGATCGAATTGGGCCGGCTTACACAGATGTGCGAGAAGCTCAAGAAGAATTCGGAAACTCAGTTCAACAGACTGTAAATCTTAATACGGCGGAATCAAGCGCTACAGATTCTGTGGAGGTCGTACTCGCCCGTGCTTCGAAGTTTCAGACTAGTGCCGGGATCCTAATTTCAATCCTGGGATCAGAAAAACCACTTCAACGCTGCATCATCTATAACTCGATGCTCAGTGACCTAATGGAGGCGTATTCTAGCTTGGCTGATCTGGTGATCGAAGAGTTGGATTTGCTGTCCGGCGGAACTGCAGGTTCACTTGCAGACAGGGAATTTGAGACGATTCGCCTCGAAGAAGAAATCAATCTATTAGTCACGGTGCTCCCTAGAGCCGAAATCGACTGCTTCGTCAATGAGTAATCGATCCTCCTGTTAGAACGAGCTCGAATAAATTTTCGGTCCGATCAATTGCTCTACAACGTCTAGCAGGTTGTCGTTTGCAAATGCGCTGAGCACAGTAGGTCCAGCATGGAACGTTTGTCTTTTTGTACACCTTTAAAAAGAAGCGAAGGGTCGAACTACCGCGACAAAAAGGCATAATGGCGATTCAACGAGCGCAATTGTTCACCCTGCGGCGTGGCTGCAATACACAATGACCTTCTATCCGAATTGATTCATGACCCAAACACTTTCTGCCAACAAACACGGCGTCACTGACCTGCCCCCGATAGCGTTACCACTTATTATCTCGGATTTTCCACCAGCTGAAGCCTAGGCACAATCGCCTCGGGCACTGGTGGCCGGTATCCAAGTGAGCTGTGTGGTCGGATCGTGTTGTACTCCTTATGACAGTGTTTGTCGTTGCAGGGTGATACTGCTTGAGAAAGCTGGCTGGATTCCACTGGTGCCTAGATGAGATCGAATCCTAGGCCCAGTTCGGCTTTGATCGACTCGAACCACTCGATCACTTCACGGTGGTATGGGATGCCTTCTTTCAGGCGAAGTTCCACTTCTTCGGCTTCTGGCAATCCGGCGTACACCACTCGATCATGACCGGGAGCAGGCTTGGCGTTTCGTAGTCCACCTAAAAAGTTGTCCATGTCATCTTTGAATTGTTCGGGGTCGATGAATCCGTCGATTTTGATCGCTTGAACATAGTGGCCCATGATCGTTCTTGGCGACGTTGGCATTAGGAATCCGGGGCCCATCCCCGAAAGGATTGGTGCCATGATTTCAGACATGGCAGCGAATCCGTAGCCCTTGTGCGAGCCTTGCTCGCGGGTGCCCCCGAACGGAAGCATGTGATAGTCGGCAGGAAGCGGAGATTCTTCCATGATGGGAGTGCCGTCGGGGTCGGTGATCCACGCGGGATCCATCGGTGCGCCGATGCGTTCGGCGAGTCGTAGTTTGTTGCCGGCAACCTGAGTTGTGGCGATATCGAACACAAACGGTGCTTCGTTTCGGGCCGGTGCTGCCCATGCCCACGGGTTGGTTGCGAACATCTTTTCGCTGGCGAAAGTCGGCACCATCGAAAGTGGGTTTCCGGCCGAAGTGGTGACGCCGATCATGTCGTGCTTTAGTGGCATCATCGAGTGGTATGCCAGCATGCCGATGTGACGGGAGTTGTGGACGGTTACAGCGCCCATGCCGTGTTTATCGGCCTTTTCGATTGCCATTTCCATGGCTTTCGGGAGAACGTGAAGACCAAGCCCGGTGTCACCGTCAAGATTTGCAGTTACGTCGGTTTCACGGGTGACTCGAACGTTAGGAGTGGGGTTGATCTCCTGATCGCCGTACATTTGCACATAGACCCGCAGCTGGTTGGATACGCCGTGTGATTCGCAGCCTCTGAGATCGCTGGTTAGCAGTACTTCGGCTGACAGAGCTGCGTCTTCTGACGACTGGCCGCACTTCTCGAAGATTTCTATCACCGCTAGCCGCATGTTCTCAGACTGAACGATTACACGATCTTTCTCCGGAACCAGGAATCGCTCAAGCATTGTTTTTCTTTCCTCTATTTAAGCCGCAGCTAACCAACCAGTTTTATAGATGAAAAGAATGAACCTCGGAACAGAGGCTTGCAAGTGGTTGAGGGTCGCCATGTTTACGATGCGGGTGACATTTTGTCATTGCGAGGAGGAACGACAGGTTATGGAGTTGCTCCGAATCCAAACGCTAAAACCGCCCCGGCGGGGTGGCGCGGGGCGGTTGGTGAGAATTTCTTTAGCGAAATTACCTATTCGGCTGCGGCGTTACTCGCAAATACGGGCGCACGGTTTCGTAGCCCTTTGGGAAGAGTGCGTCGGCATCTTCATTCGAAACTGTCGGCAAAACAATCACATCGTCGCCATATCGCCAGTTGGCGGGGGTTGCGACCTTATAGCCATCGGTGAGTTGCAACGAATCGAGAACTCGAAGTATCTCAGCGAAATTTCGACCGGTCGAAGCCGGGTACGTTAGCGTGAGTCGAAGCTTCTTTGCAGGATCAATTATGAAGACAGATCGAACCGTCATCTTGTTGTCTTCGCTCTGGATCATGCTGTAGAGGTTGGCCACCTTCTGATCGGTGTCTGCCAGAATCGGGAAGTTCAGTTCTACGTTCTGGGTTTCTTCGATATCTTTGAGCCAGCCTGCGTGAGAAGAAAGTTCATCGACGCTCAGACCAATAACTTTCGTGTTTCGTTTAGCGAACTGATCTTTCAGACCTGCGACTGCGCCGAGCTCAGTTGTGCAAACCGGGGTGTAGTCAGCGGGGTGGGAGAAGAGGATGCCCCATCCGTCACCGATAAAATCATAAAGGTCTATATCGCCGTCGGTCGAAGCTTGAGTAAAATTTGGGACGGTGTCCCCGAGTAAGAGTGCCATGGGTCATCTTCCTTTTATGTCAGCCCGTTGAATGCCCGCTCTAGTGTGTGCGGATTAATGAGATGCGCCCAATTCGAATTGTTGAGGACTGGGCCAACGCACAAACAAAAAAACGCCCCGGTACAGTGCAGCCGGGTCGTTTCTATAAATCAACAGTGTTGTCGGAAACTACGCGCCGATTGCTGCGAGTTTCTTTGCGCCCTTGGCTCGGCCACGTTTGTTCTGATCCAGAACTGTCTTGCGAATTCGAACAAAGTTCGGTGTCACTTCGAGACACTCGTCTTCCATGATGAATTCGAGTGCCTGTTCAAGCGTTTTGGCTTTGTGGGCGTCCAGGTGCTCTGCCTTATCAGCACCAGCAGATCGCATATTGGTCTGCTTCTTGGCTTTGACCATATTCAAATCCATGTCCTGAGGACGTGGGTTTTCGCCGACGATCATACCTTCGTAGACTTCAGTAGCTACAGGAACGAACAGCTGGCCGCGCTCCTGAGCGCTGAGCAGTGAGTAGGTTGTAGTTACGCCACGACGATCGGCAACAAGGCTGCCGGTTGGTCGCGATCGCATCTCGCCCTGCCATCGTTCGTAGCCTTCGAACACGTGGTGGGCAAGCCCTGCGCCACGAGTTTCAACGACGAATTCATTGTGGAAACCGATGAGGCCACGAGCCGGGATGATGAAGTCCATTCGAACTCGACCCTGGCCATGATTCACCATGTTCACCATCTTGCCCTTACGGTGAGCAAGAAGCTGGGTGACAGCACCGAGGTGCTCTTCGTTGATGTCGACTGCGAGTCGTTCCATCGGCTCGTGAAGCTTTCCGGCGACCATCTTGGTGACAACTTCTGGCTTGCCGACGGTCATTTCAAATCCCTCACGGCGCATGGTTTCAACCAGCACTGCAAGCTGAAGTTCGCCACGACCCTGGAAAATCCATGAGTCGGGTCGCTCTGATGGCAGCACGTTAATGGAAACGTTACCGATCAGCTCTTTCTCAAGGCGATCC
>DUCO01000013.1 GCA_012959765.1 Dehalococcoidia bacterium
CCGAAACCGGTTTCTCGCGACTCCATCCCCTGAGGTCCTCGCCATGTATGTATGTGCGAACCATCCAAGATCCATCGTCGGCGGCCTGCAATCCGTTCGGCTTCGGACCCGGGGCATTGAACTTGAAAATCGTATCGGCGACTTTGTTAGGCATCGGTTTTCTCGCTGTCAAATGTTGCGGTTTGCGGTTGGCTTGCGGCGGTAGTGTAGCGCGAGAACGCGGTGTTCGGGGTGGTAAATGCCAACGACTGCCCGACTTCGCGACCCCTGTGGAGGGATCTTCGGCATCTCGGCGGATTTGGAGAAGCGGGCACAGGCAGGTGTGGGGCTGGGGCGGATGGCTGTAGATGGTCTGACGTTTCCACGCCCCCTCAACCTAACCTTCTCCCTCAATGGAGAAGGGACTAGGGGATAAGAGTGCAGGCTGGATCCCCTAAAGATCACTCCCAATAATCGTCGTTGCAGGGTCGTTCAGGAACGTGTCCAGCAGCTCAGTGCCTGCTCCGGTACTCTCTGGCGGGTAGGCGTAGCCGTTTTCGATTCTCGGCAGAACGTCTACGATGTCCTTGTACCACGTCGCGTTGTATGCCCGAACGGTTTCCTGAATAAGCGCATTTGGTGCGTTCAGCGAAAGGTGAACGCTGAACATCAGCGTCACCGGACCCACACAATCGTGAGGTGCGATAGGCATTGCGTATGCGTGCGCCATCGCTGCGATTCGCTTGGCTTCAGATATGCCACCGACCCACGAAATATCGAACATACAGATCGTCATAGCCTGTTTCTGGAACATCTCGCGGAACGCCCATCGAGATGCGACCTGCTCGCTAGCCGTGGTTGCAATGTGAGTCGACTGGCGGAACTCGGCTAGGGCGTCGATGTTGTCCATCGGCACCGGGTCTTCGAACCAGAACGGGTTGGTGGGCTCAACCGACTTTGCAATTCGCTTGGCCGACGATAAGTTCCAGATCGAGTGCATCTCGACCATTACGTCCATCTTGTTCCCGACTTTTTCACGAATTTTCCTGAACGGCTCGGTGCCTTCGTCCAGCTCCTGCGAAGAGATGAATTGACCATTGTTGTCGTTCGAATACTGGTCGAATGGCCAGATCTTCATCGCCGTAAAACCCTCCGACAACAGATCGTCGGCAAGCTCGCCAGCATCTGTCATGAACGCCGTGTAGTCCTCATAGGGCTTGCCGGGAGTCTTTTCAATGTGACCGGCCTTCCAGCCACCCTTCGACTTAACGCCGTACGCAAAGCTGGCGCAGGTGTTGTAGACCCGTATGCAATCGCGAGAAAGACCACCAAGCACCTGGTAAAGCGGTTGATTCACCCGCTTCGCGTAGAGGTCCCACAGCGCCATATCGATGGCCGATACCGACGAAGAATCTACTCCACGCCCGCGGATTGTCTTGAACCGTTTCGCCATTTGATCCCAGTGAATGTCCAACCTGTTCGGGTCTTTACCCAACAGGTAGTTAGCTATGCCTTCGTGGATATTTGCTTCGATCGCAGCGGGGCCGAACGATGTTTCTCCAAGCCCCACAAAGCCGTCTGAGCTGTAGACCCTCGCCCAGACGATCATCGGGTATTCGGGATTTCGGAGCGTTTCGATTCGGGTGATAACCGGTGCGGATGCCATCTTGGTTCTCGGGATTCTTGAGTGCGAAAAAAATGGTTGTCTGTGTAGTTCTCGAACGACGGGAGAAGGCTAACAAGCTGGATAGCCGTTGTGTGAATACCTAGCGTCAGTTTTTACAAAAGTTCAAACTTCAAGAACTTATGTCGTTTATCCAGGTAATAGTCCTCGCCATAACGCAGGGCGTAACTGAATTCCTCCCGATCAGCAGCAGCGGGCATCTGATTCTCGGGTCGTGGCTGTTTAGCTGGCCCGATCAGGGAATTGTTTTCGACACCGCTGTTCACGTCGGCACGCTCGCAGCCGTACTGGTTTATTTCAGACGGGAATGGATACAGCTACTGACCGGGCTTGCGTCAAACCAGCTTGTGGAAGTCGACGATGCGGATGGAGCTGACGGAGCCGTGAGAGCTCGAACACTGGCGCTGCTGATCGTAGTTGGCACAATACCGCTGGCGGTTGGCGGTCTACTGCTAGAAGACAGCGTTGAAGTCAATTTCCGCTCACCTGAATCGGTTGGTTGGCTACTGATTGGAACTGCGGTGGCGTTGCTGATTGGCGAGGTGCTAGGTAAGCGGGTGCGATCGCTATCAAGCGTGAAACTGGCAGACGCTGCGATCATCGGCGTATTTCAAGTACTGGCCGTGTTCCCCGGTATTTCACGTTCAGGAGTGACCATGGTTGCTGGGCTCGCACTGGGGATGACCCGTGAGGCCGCCGCCAGATTTTCAATGTTGCTTGCCACTCCGGCCATCGCTGGCGCGGGTCTGCTGGTTGCGATCGATGCGCTGAGCGGCAACAACGACGCCGATTGGGGTGCCGCCGCTATCGGTGCAGTTATTTCGGGCGTCACTGCCTACTTCGTGATCGCCGGGCTGATGAAGCTGCTACGCAACGGCTCGTTCAAACCGTTCATCGCTTACTGCGCAGTTGCCGGTATAGCCGTCGTCATAGCGCGAGCCGCCGGGGCGTAGGATCTGGTGCTCGTCGTCCCCCTGTCATTGCGAGGAGGAACGACGTGGCAATAGTCGTCTCTGAGCAACGCTGTGTTCGATGGCGGGTGTGCCAAACATTGGTCAACTGAGTCCGGAAATGCCATCTGGCACACGATGATCACAGATTGCCACGTCGCCTCAGAGCAGGCTCCACGCAATGACAAACACCACCAGCGTTTAGGGCTCCCTCGCATCCCACGTTACGTCGCAGTTCTCGCACTCTTCCTGCCAAACGTGAACCGCAGGCGGCATCGCAACCGCAAACCGCAGACTCATCTCATCGCCCTCGGTGACGATGTGGTGAACCGTGCCTCGAGGAATCCAAACGATATCGCCCTTCTGTGCGTGGATGATCTTGCCGCCGGTGAGTTCCCAGCGAAGCTTGCCAGCCATCACAGCCCACCACTCGTCGAAGTTGCTGTGCCAGTGAGCATGATTGCCCTGACCCGGCATCGATGCGATTAGCGTGCCAAGATTCCGTTCGTCTTCGATAAGCAGTTTCGACCACGGCGCTGGTCCCATCTCGGCGACAACTTTGTCGATCTCGATGTGCATCATTCCCGGGCCCATCGACGCATCCACACGAGGTGGAATCGGGCCAACAACCACATCGTCAACGGCGTCGTTTACGCCTTGCCAGTTCGTTCCCATGCAGTATCCCCTCCCAGAGTTTGAACCTCTGAGCGTGTTGCTGATTATTCGTGAGAGGGCTAACGTAGCACGACTGGCACGGTTAGACCGCTGTAATACCAAGTTCGGAGACCACCACAATGCCAAAGATCACAGGTGAAATTCGCGATGCAGCCACAGGCGAGATCGTTCAAGCCCGCGTTCAGGTGCTTGCTCCAACTGGCCAGAACGTGGCTCCTGCCGACGCCATGTGGAAAGTTGGTTCTGGCGAGCCGTTCTTCTACAGCGACGGTCAATTTTCGTTGGAAACAACCCGCGGCTATCACCGTGTTCTGGTCGAACGCGGCACTGAGTTCACCCCGTGGGAAGGCGTGATCGAAGTCGACGGGTCTGCCGACTCATCAATCGATATTCAGCTGGAACGCTGGGCCGACCTCCCAGATCGCGGCTGGCACCCCGGTAATACTCACATCCACTACGACGAGAAAGAAACCGACCCCGACCGCCGGTTGAAGTACGACTCGCGGGTCGAAGACCTGCGTATGACTGCGGTTTCGATACTCAAACGCTGGGATCTCGACTACGCCACCAACAAGTACCCACCCGGGTTGCTTACCGAATTCACCGATACCCATCACCACGTTCAGAGCGGCGAGGAAACCCGCCATAATCACGATCCTTCTGAGCCGTTCAAGATCGGCTACGGGCACGTGATGCTGCTCAATATCCACAACCAGGTCGAGCCGATCAGCCGTGGGCTAATCATTGATCAGTTTGACCCCGACTACCCGCCGCTCAGCTACGCCTGCGATCTGGCGAACGACCAGGGCGGACTCGTTATCTGGTGTCACAACGGGCAGGGCATGGAAGCTCCTGTGGCGGCGGCGCTCGGCAAGGTTCACGCCATGAACCTGTTCGATCCGTTCTGGAGCGATATCGAATATCTCTACTGGTACCACATGCTGAACACCGGAATAAAGATGCCGGTTTCTACCGGCTCCGACTGGTTCGTTAGCTCAGCGAACAGGGTGTATTCGCAAACGAACGGTGAGTTTGCGTACGAATCGTGGCTCGATGGCATCCGCAATGGCAGGACATTCATCACAAACGGCCCTGCGTTATTCATGGTGGCCGGTGGGCAGGAGCCGGGCGAGACTCTCGAAGTGGAAAAAGGAACGGTCATTTCGGTTCACGCTAACTGGAACTCACACTACGCAGTCCAACGAGTTGAGATTGTGTTCAATGGCAAGGTTGTTGCTCGCCGGGACTTTGCTGAAGGGGTAACGACCGGCCATGTCGAAGCTGAGATAACCGCCGATGCCGACGGTTGGATAGCGGCACGACTGGGCTCAGGTACACGCGACTCGTTCAACCAGCCGATCTGGGCGCACACGAGCCCCATTTACGTCACCGGAACCGGCACACAGTCGGAAGCCAGCGTTGAATCAGCGACTTACTTTAACGATCGAATTGGCGAAGGCATCAACTGGGTCAAGACTAAGGGCCGCTTCTACACGGATGCCCAGCGCAAAGAAGTCGTCGACCTTTTCAAGCAGGGTCAGGATTGGTACCGCAATCTGATTTGATGACTGCGAACGTAATAACTTTGGCGTTGGTGAGAGCCTGCGAGTAAAATCGCTCAGGTTCGTTTTTATACGTCACGTCTACAAGACCCTGGTTCCTAAAAGATATATGTCCGTCGAAACAATTTTTGATCAATATTACGAGCGCGCCTCGCTTCCGATTCGCAACACTGAATCTTCGAGGACGCAGCTTGGTTCACTGGATATCAGGCAGGTGATTGAGGACGATGAGTTTCGAAATCTTAATCACAAGATTGTCCTCAAGGACGGCGTGGCTGCCAGCGTGTGGCGTGAGCAGGAGTGGGGCTTTGGCGAGAACTCACTCGATGTGACTCACTTCAAAGACGGCATTGTTCAGTCGCTCAGCATTCGCTACACGGGCGCAGGTGTCACCGGACTGAAGCTGAGTTTGACCCGGAACGAGTGGCTAATTTCGGATCCCGATTATCGATTACCGTTCGTTTTCGGACGCTCGGATATGGAGAGCTGGTTCCGAACTAGTGATTTAGAGATGGGCCTAACTAGGCTTCGATTGGCGTTTGATCGAGAAACCAAGCACACATACTCGGTTAAGGACATTGGGGTCGACAAGAAGAGGGCTCAGCACCTGTACCGAGATGTTGAATATCGGATCGACCTTGGCGACCGAATTCAGCTGACGATCGACGGCAAGTCACCGCGAAAAATCGACTGGCGAACAAAGTTCAACGGCGACGAGATTGTCAGGATGTACGAGTACGTCAGCACGGAAGAGTGGATCGACGGCTGGGGTCCGATTGCCGATATCATCGAGGCGCGCAGCTAGGGGCGCTTGCCGCTGCCTACCGACTTCTAGTCGTGAACGTATCGAGCGTTTGGATCGAGTGGGTACAGCGACTTTCTTACGTGCTTGTAGTCGAATGTCGACATGTCGGCTGATGTCGCTCCCGGTGTGTTCACGGTGATCATCTCGTAGGCGATTGGCTGGTAAGCAGGACGAGGCGAAACAACGCCCTTGGCAACGACGATATCGAAGTCGTCAGGTCGGTAGCCGAGTGAGTAGAACTGCTCTCGACTCATATTGCCAACTCGGGTCGTCACGAGCGCCACCGTTGGGCCTTCCTCCGTTTCGAGCACAATAGTGGTCCCGCCGTCGAAGTATCGCCACCCGGCGTGCACCGTTCCTGTGTCCTCGAAACGGCCATCTGACATTCTGGTGATGTGGCCGGTGAGTTGAACAGGCCGACCGTGTAATGAATCGGTCTTGCCACCAATTTCTACCGTCACGGTTTCACCAATCCCGGCTTCGAGACACACGGCAATTGCTTGAGGATCTCGTATCGTTTGTAGCCACGACTTTGAGCCTTGCTTCACGGCCTCAGCCAGCAAGAAAGTGCTGTCACCTGAGCTACCGGCACCTATATTGTCGCCAACGTCGAGAAGCACGATTGGGCCAGAGCCGTCAGGTTTCGTGGCAGCCGACTTCAAGGCGTTTTCGACAGCCTCTGAAGGCGACGGACCGACTGGTTCATAAAGTACTTCACGATTCGCCCATGCCCGATCGGCGATCCAACGTGCGGCCCGTTTTGCTTCTTCGAGTGAATCCTCGTGCAGCACGTAGCAGGCGAGTCCATTTTCGTGAACATCAGACCATGGATAGCCCTCGCCAATCGACGCACCAACTATGCCGGACTGGGCGAGCACAGTTTCGAGATCATCCATCACCGCCCGCATCGGCATATCGCGGGTGTCGTGCTGGAAAATACCTATCACCATCGGGGGCTGTTCGAGCCACTTCGCAGGTCGCCAGTTTTCTTGAGCCATACGTACGATCAAGTCGCAGGCGTCCAAAGCCCTCGGCACAGCGTCGGTGTGAGGATTGGTCTTGTAGATCACCAGTGCGTCGGTTTCATTGGCCATCTGCTGCGAAATGTTTGCGTGCAGATCGAGCGTCATCGCCACAGGGACATCAGGCCCGACGATCTCACGCACCCAGCGCGCCAACTCGCCGTCCATGTCCGGGTATTCCTCAGACACGGCAGCACCCATCTGGTTGAGCAGCACGCCATCGAAGGGCCCCTGATCCCGCAACATGTCGAGCGCCTCGCCCCCAAGGGTATTGAACACCTCAGCGCTGATGGTACCGGCGGGATCGGTAGCAGCGAAGATGAGCGGTACTAACTCGAAGCTGTGCTTTTTCGCAGCCTGAATAAAACCAGACATCGATGTCTGGGATTTCTCGTGCATGTCGTAGTACTGCTGTCCGCGCTGCACGGCGTACGTCTGGAGCCCCGAGTGTCTGAACTCCGCCATGGTCGTCTTGTTGCTGGCGAAAGTGTTGGTCTCGTGGTGGATACCGAGCGTTGCGATGCGGAGTTTTTTGGTCATTTACTAAATTGCAGCCAAAGTCTCAATCCTCATCCCGACCTTGCCGGAGGGACCTTAGGTGTATACGTAGCCACCGCTTGTCGATGGCGCCCCGGGAGTGTTCACTTTGGTGGCTAGTCTCTAGTCAGCCACCAAAGGTCCCTCCGCTCCGCTTCGCTTCGGTCGGGAAGAGGGTTTCATCATCGTGACTACAACAAAAACGAACTAATCGCCGTGGCCGTAGATCTTGCCTGCGGTACCCGGCATTCGGCTCTTTTCATCGAGCTTCGAAGTTACTTCCGGGTTCTGACCGGCACTCGGCCACTCACCCCGAAGAACCGCCGCAACCTGCTGTGAAGCACGCTGGGCAGCCAGCCAACCTGACCGAGTCGAGTTACCCGCAATGTGCATTGCGGTAATCACGTTTTCCATCTGGAGCAGTGGGTTTGCTGGGTCGACAGGTTCCTGCTCGAACACGTCGAGCCCGGCGCCACGAATCTTGCCTTGTTGAAGTGCAGCAATCATTGCTGGCTCGTCGGTTACAGAACCTCGGCAAACGTTGATGTAGTAGGCCGACTTCTTCATGTGATCGAATTGCTCGGCGCCCACCATGTGGAACGTTTCTGTGTTCAGCGGAACGACTACAATAATGTAGTCAGATCGTTCGCAAAGTTCGTTGATATCGAACACTTGTGTGACACCGTACTCGCTGATGATCCACGGTGCTACATAGGGATCGTAGACCAGTGTCTCCATGCGCCATCCCTGCCCGAGCTTGCGTGCTACCTGACGACCAATGTTGCCGAATCCGATGATTCCCAGAGTCTGCTCGTCGATCGGCTCGATCGGCAAAAAGGCAGAACGATCCCAGTCGCCGGTTGTCCTGAGTTGGTTCGTCGTCTGAACAACCTGTCGGTTCAAAGCCAGCGCCATCGTTACGGCCTGATTCGAAACCTCTTCGGCGCACATTCCTGCGCCGTTGGTGACGATGATGCCCATGTCGGTGGCTGCTTCGACATCGATGTGATTGAAGCCGTGAGAATAGACAGCCAGCACCTGCGCCTCATCGGCTGCCCGGATTACCTGCTCGGTGCCCCAGCCGCCCTTCATCATGATTGCGTCGGCGCCTCGAACGGCCTCCATCGCTTCACCTTCAGATGTGGGGGCTTCCTGGATAAATTCGACATCGAGGTCGGCCATTTCGGCTCGTTCATGATGCAGTGGGTCGTCGGTGTTGGGGCCCAGAACTACTACTCGGTGCGTTGCCATTATTCGTTACTCCGTGAGATAAGTGTTGAAATCAGTGGCCAGGGGATTCTGGCCAACCTTGGGGATTTTTAGAAATCTACTTGCCCTGTTCGGCGAGCATGACCTCCCAGCTAACGGCCCAATCGCGTGGCTCAACTGTTGAACGTACGTCGGGGTTGATCAGGGACATCGGCCAGTAGCCGAGAGCTACACGCATCGCCTCTTCACCGAGCTGCGTGTTCGCCCGGTTCCACGCCACTTCGCTGTAAGAGGCGTAGTGGTTGGTTACTGAAACGTTGTCCATCTTTAGCAGTGGGTTATTGGGATCGATTGGTTCCTGCTCGAACACGTCGAGCCCAGCACCAGCGATCTGTTTGTTCTGTAACGCTTCAATAAGCGCCTTCTCATCGACCACCGGACCACGTGAGCAGTTGATCAGATAGGCCGTCGGCTTCATCAGTTCGAAGAACTCTTTACCAACCATGTGGTGAGTTGCCGGGGTTAGATATGTGTGTGACGAAACGTAGTCAGATCGTTTCGCTATTTCCTGCGGCGATCCCACTATTTCAACGCCGTACTCCTTGGCATCCCACGAGGAAACGAACGGATCGTATGCGATTACCTTCATTCCGAACGCTAGAGCCTTTCGAGCAACGGTACGACCAATGTCGCCGAGCCCAATAATCCCGAACGTTTCACCTGAAATGTGCCCCATCGGAGCCAGATGATTTCGCGTCCACGTACCACCCTTCACCAGCTTGTCGTGAAGTACGAATTTTCGTGAGCAAACGAGGAAGTGCATCATCGTCTGGTTGCTCACCTCTTCGGTCCCGAACGAAGCTGTGTTCGCCAGAATGACGCCGTTCTCGACAGCCGCACCAAGGTTCATTCCGTCGTAGCCGTGGCCGAAAGAAACAAGGCCCTTGCAGCGACCGTTGTTGCCCATGTGTACGAACAGACTGGGATCGACTCCGTGACCTGCCGCTATCGCAACGTCGGCGTCCTTCAGGGCTTCGATCAACTCACCATCGCTATCGCCGTCGTAAACAACGAACTCCGCGCCCATTTCAGCGACAGCTTTGCTCTGTTGCGGAAAATCTGCCGCACTTCCGTTACGAAGGTTTTGGGGTCCTAGAAACAGAACTCGAATGTTTGATGCGTCTTTGCTCATATGTCTCAATCGGTAGTTGGATTGTGGGTGGAACTAAATATGATCTGGCTATTCGGGATTGACGATGCTGCCGGGCTTCCCACCCTGCCATACCTTCACCATATTTTCGAAGGCAAATCGTACTCTTCTCGGATAGCTTTCGTAACTCTTCCCTGCGATATGAGGGGCAACTACAACGTTTTCGAGTTTCAGTAGCGGGTTATCGGGGTCGACCGGCTCCTGCTCGAACACGTCCAGCCCTGCTCCCCATATTTCCTCGTCTTCCAGCGCTGCCTGAAGTTCCAACTCGTTCACTACCGGACCACGGCAGGTGTTGATTAGCACTGCGGTGCGTTTCATTAAACGGAGCTCGCGTTCGCCGATCATGCCACGTGTGCTGTTGTCGAGGGGAGTGTGCAGTGTGACGATGTCGGAGCGTTCGAGTAACTCATCGAGCTCGACACGGGTTGCCCCAAATCCTTCAGCTTTCTCGCTTCGCACCTTGTCGGTGTAGAGGGTCGTGGTCTCGAAGCCCCGCAGCATTCCTGCCACGGTGCTGCCGATTCGGCCCGCCCCAATTATCCCAACTGTTGCTCCAAACAATTCGTGGGAATCACGGCCGTCGACTTCAGGTCGCATCCAATCTCCGGACCGCGTGTCGGTTACCGAGACGATCAAATGTCGGATGGTCGCTAGTGCTAGCGTGACAGCGAATTCGGCTACCGGAATTGCGTTCGCACCGCCGTTGTTTGCAACCGGAATGCCCATCTCGCCAGCAAGGCCAAGGTTGATGCCATCGAACCCGGCGGAACATAGCTGGACCAGCTTCGTTTTTTTCGCCAGTCGAAGCACATCGTCGGATACGCCATGACCGAATACGAGGATGAAATCGGCTTTTTCTGCTGCTTCGGCGACCTCGGATTCTGGAGAATCTTTTGTTCGAATATGAAGGTTCCAATCATCGGGCTTCATCTCGTTCGCCATGTCGAGCAGGGGGAGGGCTGGTCCAGAAAATACGAGCACTTCAGGCATGTTGATTCAGGTTCCAGTTCGTTTGGTTTAGCGGGAGCGATAGTAAGAACTCGGCGCATTGTAGAACTTGATTCAGAATTTGCGAGGCGCATAGCGATGAATCAGCCCGTATCCTGTCTTTCAATTCGAACCTGTACTCGACTCAATCTGCACACGCGACACCGAGATGACATTGAACTCAAATTCCCTCGAATCTAAAGCACTTGAAATCCTTTCCGATCTAGGAAAATTCACATGCACCTCTTACTGGGAAGAAGGAACAGCCGGATATCTGGCAGAACGTGCAGGTGCGGTAGGACTCGAGGTGTCGTTCGACGAGTGGGGCAATGTGCTGGCAACCAAGCCGGGAACCGATCCGGCAGCACCGGGAATAGCATTTGTCGCCCACACCGATCATCCTGGTTATGAAGTGGTTGAGCAGGATGGCGCTGATCTTGTGTTGAAGGCGCTGGGCGGCGTGGGTAAGTTTGCCGGTGTGGCGGGTACTTCAGTGCTGGTCATTGGGCATGACGGAGGGCGACTTACGGCTACTGTGACCGGCTCAGAAGACCCCGAAGACGACTACGCCAAAAGCCGGCGCTCCGAGGGATGGCTTGCAACCCAAACGGTCTACGCAACTCTGAATTCGCCGACTGATCTCGGTGATCTGCCGCTACCCGTCGTTCCAGATCTACTCGACTACGAACTCGAAGACGGCATCATCAGCATGAGAGCCGCGGACGATCTCGCAGGATGTGCAGCCATACTCGCCGCGCTAGAAACCATCGTTAATGAACCAACCGACGGAGCCGTGCATGGCCTGTTCACCAGGGCAGAAGAGGTTGGACTGACCGGTGCGATACTTGCCGCCGAACACGAACTGCTTCCCAAATCGACAATCATCGTGTCGGTTGAAACCAGCTCAATTCTGCCCGGTGCCGAGCTGGGCGACGGCATAGTTATCCGCACTGGCGATCGGGCAGCGTCATTTGACTACGCGGCCGAAGCCTACCTCGGCGAGGCAGCTCAGCACATCAAGTCGAGGAATCCTGACTTCAAGGTTCAGCGACAGCTAATGAGCGCTGGCGGATGCGAGGCCTCGGCATTCAAGGCGTTCGGATACAAGGTCACCGGCACCGCATTCCCGTTGGGTGCATGGCACAACCGGGGCGAAAATGGAGTTGTGCCAGAGTTCATTTCGAAAGACGATTTTATTGGTGGCGCGCTGCTGATAGCCGAGGCCGCCAAACTGGCTGGCACTAGCCCCCGGGGAGTTCTGGCGCGCCTACCGACATCCGACCCGGAACAGGCAGAACGTCTGCGTAACACGTTTTAGCCACATCTGGCTCGCAAATAAACTGCCGACAAGGCGTATTCTGTCTGCGGGAATTACACATCTGTCCAACGGAGCATCTGGAACAACATGGAAGTAGAAGGCAGCTATCTGGTCGCACGGACGCTCAAAGAGGAAGGGGTCGAGCACCTTTTCTATCTCATGGGCGGGCCGAACTACGAGATCGTCAACAACTCTGAAGACTTTGGGATCAAAGTCACCGACTTCCGCCACGAGCAGGCTGCTTCGATGGCCGCTCACGCCTACGCCCGGGTAACTGGCAAACCGGGTGTGACCACGGCAGCATCAGGTCCTGGAACCCTGAACCTGCTCACCGGGCAGTACACAGCGTGGGCCGATTGCGCACCGATGATCACACTTGGCGGTGCTGGACCGATTTCGGATTTTGGGCGTGATGGATTTCAGGAAATCGATCAGGTAAGCGTTTTCGAACCGGTTTCCAAGGCCGTGATGCGACCTACCGATCCCGGTCGCTACCCTGAGCATATTTCTAGTGCGTTCCGTATTGCGACTTCTGGACGACCCGGCCCCGTGTACATCGATATGAACGAAGATGTTGTGTACGGCAAGGTCGAAGAATCCGAGGCCGTTTCGCCTTCGCGAGCGGTTGGGCGAGCCCGGCCTGCCGGTGATCCCGATCTCATTAAGCAAGCAGTGAAAATGCTGTCGGAAGCCAGCAGCCCGATGATCTTCGCCGGTGGCGGAGTCTGGTGGTCGCAAGCCTACGACGAACTGCGACAGCTTGTAGAGCGCATGGGCATTCCGTTCTACACCTCGCCAATGTCACGAGGCCTACTGCCCGACGACCACGACATGTCGTTCCCTGCCGCACGTTCGGGTGCGTTCAGAGGAGCCGACGTTGTGCTGGTGGTCGGCACTCGGATGAACTGGATGCTGACGTTTGGGCAGCGCATTGCTGCGCAATCGAAGATTATTCAGATCGATATTCTCGGTAGCGAACTCGGTCACAACAGGTCGGTCGACGTTGGCATCGAAGGCGACGCCAAGACCGTGCTTCAACAGATGATTGACGAAGCAGAGCGCTCAGGATTCGAGTCGAAAGCGGAATCGAAGTGGATTGAAACGCTTCGTGAAGCCGATCTTTCGAGACGAGAGCGAGTGGCTCCGCTGGAGAACTCTGAGCAGCGACCCATCCACCCACTCCGACTCTGCAAAGAGCTTCGTGATGTGATGGACCGAGACGCAATTCTGGCCGTCGATGGCAACGAGATTCTTCACTTTGGTCGCCAATCGATGCCGACATTTGTTCCCGGTCATCGCCTGAACTCCGGACCCTCAGGCTGCATGGGCGTGGGCCTTCCTTATGCCCTCGGAGCGCAACTCGCAAAGCCCGACAAGCAGGTCGTTGCCCTTCATGGCGATGGCTCGCTTGGACTGAACATTCAAGACTTCGACACAGCCGTCAGGCACAACCTGCCAATCGTGATAGTCGTATCGAACAACGAAGGCTGGACAGCGCGGGTCGAAGGCATTCGCAAGCCGGGTCGAGAACTCGGGTTCACCCGCTTCGACAAAGTTGCTGAAGCCCTTGGTGGTCACGGCGAACTGGTCGAGGATCCGAACGACATTCGACCTGCACTTGAGCGTGCCTTCGCTGCTGGTGTTCCCGCGATCGTGAACGTCCGCACCGACCCAACCGCCCGAGCGCTTTCCGCCTTCGTCGGCTCGAAGATGGAGTAGGGCAAGGCTAGAAATTTCGTTTGCGACCACCGTCGTGTAGCCAATCACGCCAACCAAGTTCACGGAGAGGAACCCAACAGTGCCGTTTTATTTGACGCTTTCTAAACTCACCGAGCGTGGCCGTGATCGAATAAAGCACGATCCCGATCGGATAACGCAGGTCAATCTCGAAATCGAAGATCAAGGCTGTCGGGTTGTTTCGCAGTACGCGCTATTGGGCCGTTACGACTTCGCAACGATGATCGAAGCTCCCGACAACGCTCACATGAGCCGACTTGCCGTTGATCTTGGCGCGCGTGGAACGATCGAAACGGAAACACTTCCAGCTGAACCAACCGATGCATTCATTGAAGCGATGAAGGGCGAATAAACGTGACCTCGGACCGAGAACTTGGATTTACCCCAACCTACAAACTCAGAGAGATGATCGGTTCGAAAGAAATTTCGCCGACCGAGCTTACTGAGTCGCATCTCAGACGAGCCGACGAGCTCGATCCTAAACTCGGCATCTTCATCACCCGAATTTCGGATAAGGCGATGGACGCAGCTCGGGAAGCCGAGGCTGCAGTGATGCGGGGTGACGAACTGGGCCCGCTGCACGGCATCCCGGTGCCATACAAGGACACCGAGCCGATGGCAGGGGTGCGATGGACACACGGCTCGCTGCCGCATACCGACAGCATTGCTGAATCCGATTCAATCCCACTCGAAAGAGTCGTAAAAGCCGGCGGAATCATCACTGGCAAAACCAACACCCCGGAAAACGGGTTTGCTGGAACCACTGAAAATAGGCTGGGCCCTCCAGCACGCAACCCGTGGAATCCCGACAAAACACCGGGCGGATCATCCGGCGGGGCGTCGGCTTCTGTGGCTTCTGGACTGACCAGTTTTGCTCCGGGTGGCGACGGCGGCGGGTCGATTCGCATACCCGCTTCTTTCGCTGGCGTTTACGGAATCAAGGCTACTCAGGGCCGGGTGGCTCGTGCGGCAAGCACAGATCGCAATGCTGGATTCAGCGTCGTAAATAACGCGACATCTGGGCCACTCACTCGAACCGTGCGTGATGCGGCGATCACACTGGGCGTCATGTCTGGCTACGACTCCCGGGGCGAATACGACACGCTGACCGATGATGTTCCCGACTACGTCAATGCACTGACCAAAGGCGTTAAGGGGATGAGAATTGGCTGGACGTCCGACATGGGCGGAAACCCGGTCGACCCTGAAGTTGTGCAGGTTACTGAGAACGCTGCGAAGGTGTTTGAGGAACTGGGAGCTACCGTCGAAACAATCGACTTCAGCCCATCAACATACGAAGAGGTTTTATGGACGTTCTACGACTACTTCACGATCAAAGGGTTGCACGCAGCCAAAGACGATTTCGTAAACAATCGTGAATTGCTTACTGATTATTTCGGAGAGTACATGGATGGG
Organism: Dehalococcoidia bacterium; assembly: GCA_012959765.1. Classification (GTDB taxonomy): domain Bacteria; phylum Chloroflexota; class Dehalococcoidia; order Lucifugimonadales; family Lucifugimonadaceae; genus Lucifugimonas. The sequence continues at coordinate 15,095 of DUCO01000013.1, forward strand.
GCGAACGAGCTTTCGGCGGAACGTATGTGGCAGATTCTTTGCAACATCGGCTGGTATCGAAAGTACGTGAATGACTACTTTGGAAAGTACGATCTGCTACTTTCGCCAACGCTTGCCGTACCGGCTTTTGACATTGGCGACGCGCCAGATGTTATCGGTGGCAAGCAGGTTCCTCACCGGCTGTGGGGCTTCACGCCGTTCACCTATCTGTTCAACCTGACTGGAAACCCAGCGGCATCTGCGCCCGCTGGGTTCTCATCCGATGGCCTGCCGATCGGTCTTCACATCATTGGCGACATGAGGGACGAGGTGAGCGTACTTGCAGCCTCAGCAGCATTCGAAGAAGCACGCCCCTGGGCCGACAAGCGACCACCGGTTAGTTAGGGCTATCTGGCGCACGACTTGAATCGAGCAGAAACGACTGGAGAGTGCCGGTCAGCTACTCACGTCATAAACGGCAGCGAGATGCCCCATGCGATCAGGAGTATTCCTGATGCCCTGGAAAGCCAGCGACCGCCTGGTATAACCTTTTCGAGCAATACGAATGCTGAGAGTGCGGCTATCCACAGAAGGTTCATCACCCCTAAAACGAAGAGTAATGCCATTAGCATCCAGCAACATCCGATGCAGTAGGCACCGTGGATTAGTCCCATCGATAGTATGCCCTTTGGACCTTCACGCCACTCGTTCATAAGAAACCCTAGCGGCGTACGGCACTTGTTGAGGCAGGTCAGCTTCAACGGACTTAGTTGATAAGCACCTGCGCCAACCAGAATGGCGCCACCCAATATGGCATTGCTAGTGGCCATCATCGGGGAAAGTAACGTCGCCTCGTGCAGCCCCCACTGAATGAGGGTGGCACCGAGTGCGAATCCCGACCAGACAACGATGTACCCGGCAATGAAGATCGCCGTTCGCCCCGAGTTTTCGTTGTTTGTGGAATTCCGATGATTCATCGATGCGAACGTCAGAATCATCGGGGCTGCAGTTGGAACCATCATCGCGACCATCATCACTGCCCACATGAAGAACATTGCCACTACATCGTTAGCGGCCCATGATTCCGAAACCGGCCCGGCCATTCCCTGACCCATCTTCATGGATCCGACACCGGGCATGTTGTTGCTGAGGTGGACCGTGTATAGCCATGCAAGACCCGCGATCGCGAAGAGACTAGCGAACACGACCTTGTGATCAGTTTGTAGAGCGGCGAGGAGCGCTGTTCTCTGCGTTACCAGACGCAAAGGCTATGGCCCTACGTAATCGAACGGCGACTGGTATGAATTTTTGCCTGCAAGTTCCCAGTCCATACCGTGATCATGGTAGGAAAGGCTCTTGGAGCACCCGACAGAAAACGGGAATCCCGGTGAGATGGCCAGCGGGTGATTGCTCACTGTTACATCAGCACCTCCCTGGCCCTCCATTTACTCAAATTCGACCGATCCAACATCGCCAACTTTCATGCTTTGAGTCTTGCCATCAATTGCGTAATCGATCGGTACGACTGCCATTCCAAGAACTTCGCCAATGTGTTGGCCAGCCACGGCAAGGTGTCCCCCCAGCCTGACCACTAAAGACCTGTGCCAGAGCGCCTTGTTGCTGCTCGTCGGCCTTGGCATCCACGTACAGCGCCACTTGCCATGACACCTCAGCCATCCCGGGCTATATACGGCAAGTGCAACATTTAAACCGCCGATATCGAGGGCGCCGAAGGAGCCTTGATTAATGTGCCATCCAACTAACGCTGTGCACTCGCCGGAGGGTGGTGCGCTTAGGAATACGCAGGGGGCAGGCTGCCTCGCAGTTACAACTCTCGAAATAGGATCCAGTAATCTTCCAATTGTCAGCCATATACGTGTGCTTCCAAACTAGTTTCGTTCTGATCGGCGCACCCTATCCCATGGCATGTCAAATTTTCATGGGACAAAAGGTCAACATAAAAGCGAACAGCAGAAGGAGCAAATGTTATCGAAACAACCAACGTATATTGCGACGAAAAGCTCAATCAAGAAATAGCGCAATAGGGCCTCAAATTCCTACCCCGCGCTGTACTTCCGAATCACGTCCCAAATCTCTGGCTGCATCGAGTTGTAGATGAAGTAGCAGTAGTGCGTTGCCCCTTGATACTGCATCTCGGCGAGCATGCGATCAAGCTCCGAAGCTGTCACCCAGTTCGACCCGAAGTGTTCGAGTCCAACCCACGGCATGTAGCGCGATTCGCCACCGGCTCCTGCCATCATCTTGGTCGTCTGATCACGCACCGAAGTCGAGAACCACTCGTCCGTGGCTTCGCCGTTATAGTCCTTGACGGGGTAGGTGCTAGTAGGCATCGGATAGTCGAACATCGATCCGAACAGCTCCGAGGCCAGATCGTGATCGAGGCCGTCGTTCCAATCGACCAGCGTGTTGACCCAGTTGAAGATGGTTCCTCTAAACCCTGCAACTCCGCCTGACCACCAGTACTGCTTGGGCTGCTGGAAGTCGATGTACTTCTGTTTGCGAGCCGTATTGTGGCCGGTCAAAGGATCGAGGAACGGCAGTCGGGATGAGTTGCCGACCTGTAGATCGGGCAGGTGCTTTTTGACGCCTGAGTACGAGGTGCTGACACTCCACTCAACAGCCGCCTGTTTGAACGAATACCAGTTGCTGAACTTTGGATGATCACGCCACCAGTAGTGGTTTGCCAGAGCACCGGGGGCTTCCGAAATAAACTTGCGAGCGTAATCGGGGTTGAGGCCGTGAAGAAACTCTTCAAAGTGATCTCGACCATCGAGGACTTTCTGGATATCCATGTTGTTGCGAGATGCGAATGCCCGGTTTTCTGGCGTGTCGTACTCCTGTTGCCACATATCATCCCGGTGTCCCGGCTTTATCTCCCATCTGAAGTCGGGACCGTCGAGTAGCAAGCCCGTCACCTGCGGGAAGTTCTTTGCGGTGTCCCGGGCGCGTGCAACCGTCATAGCGGGCATGCTGGGATCGGTGAAACTGGGTGCGCGTCGGGTGGTGTCGAGCTTGCCGGAGCCGAACCCGCCATGCATGAAATATCCCTTGTCATCGACCGCGTAGATCGTGAAGCCTTTAGATCGTCCCATGTCGAGCGCTTTTGAGAGTTTTGCCGACTGATCGGCAAGGTGGGCGGGCATTGTCGGCGGGTCCCACGAAAGACCTTCGTAGAACTCGGGAGTGGGGTCGAACGCCGCTGTTGGCACCCGCTTGACCCGCTCGCCACCCATCGCTGCGAGCCCACGAGGATGTCCGTCTTCGGGTTGTGGATAGATGTTGCCTTCGTCTTCAGATGACGGCTCATCGAGCAGGCACAACCACTGCAGGGCGATTTCGTTTATACCCGCATCGGCAAGTTCGTCCCAGAGCGATTCCTCGAACAGGATGTCGTTTGGTGGTCGCAGGCACATTACGGGTTTCAAAGGCTGTTTCGGGGACATCAGAAGATTCTCCACTATCACTTATTCTTCACGTCGAGAATGTACACCCGATTCGGGTGGCGTGTGGTTTGAACAACCGTTTCCTGAGCCCCGATTGGCATCGGGATAAACTGCGTCATCGGAGTCGAAGGATCTGGTGATGGGTCGCGCAGCTTTCATCCCTTCTCCCTGAGGGAGAAGGTTAGGTTGGGGGGGAATGCCAGCGGTAGAACATCTACGGTCGAGCCCCGTGCCCCGTACCCTCATTCCCCCTCACCCGTCCACCGCAGACTCTTCCACTACGGTCAGGCGATTCTGCTATGAAGTTACGACAGCGACGGTATCGCGGTGAACTGCTCTTCGTATAGCTGGCGGTAAAGCGACGAGCGTTCGAGCAACTCTTCGTTGGTGCCACGGTCGGCAATGCGGCCATTTTCCATCACGAGAATCTGTTCGGCGGCCACGATGGTCGAAAGGCGATGGGCGATAGCGATGGTCGTGCGACCCTGCCTGAGTCGCGTCAACGCTTGCTGAATCAGACGTTCCGACAGCGTGTCGAGCGAACTCGTCGCTTCGTCCAGCAACAGAATCCGCGGGTTCGCAAGAATCACTCTTGCGATAGCCAGTCGCTGGCGTTCACCACCCGAAAGCCTGTACCCACGTTCTCCAACAATCGTTTCCAACCGCTCCGGTAAACCGTCGATCAAGTCGAATATCTGGGCCGCTTTCAGGGCATCGGTCATCCCTTGCTCAGTCGCATCGGGCTTGCCGAAAACAAGGTTTTCCCGAATCGTTGCGTGGAACATGAACGAGTCCTGTGACACCACGCCGATCAGCTTCGACAGATCGGCCTGCGCCATGTCCTTGATGTTGATGCCGTCGATTGAAACAGCACCAGAGTCGACGTCATACAGCCGTGCAAGCAAGTAGCCAACAGATGTCTTGCCAGCACCGCTTGGACCAACCAGAGCTGTAAGCCCGCCACTGGGAACAGAGAAGTCGATGTCGGTCAGCGTAAACGGCGCTTCGACGCTGTGGTCTTGCCGATCAGCCGGGGCAGCCAATGAAGATAGTTGAGCGGCCGCGTATTTAAACCCAACGTTCTCGTAGGCAACATCGCCTTTGAAATTTGAGGGATCGACGACTACCGGATTCACCGGGTCTTTGATCTTGGGGTCGATGTCTAGATACTCGAAGATCCGATCGAACAAAGCGATCGAGCTTGAAATCTGAACACCTCGCATGAACAGTCCAGCAAGCGGGAACAGTAGTCTCGTCTGGATCGCCGTGAAGGCAACAATGTCACCGAGTGTCACGCTGTCGCGATCGCGCATGATGAACGTGCCACCGATCATCCAGATGATCGCCGGAGCCATCGTGAAGAACGATTGCATAACGACAGAGAATCGCTGCCCGGTCATGGCCTGTCGAAGACTCAAGGCCGTTAGTTCCGAGCTGTTTTCCTTGAACGATCTGAGTTGATCGGCTTCCCGCCCGAAGGTTTTCGACAGCATCACCCCAGACACTGACAGGGTTTCGCCTGTTCGGGAAGTTAGATCTGACAGCGACCGTTGAGTCTCGCGGGTTAGTTCGCGCCGCCGCTTTCCAACCCTGAACATCGCCGTTGTGAATATCGGAACAGTAACGAGAGCTACAATCGACAGTTCCCATGAAATGATGAGCATTGCGATGATCGATGCGATCACTATCACCGAGTTCGAAACGAGCACGCCAATCGTGTCGGAGAGCATCATCTGCGTGCTTGCAACATCGCTCGATATTCGGGTTTGAAGATCGCCCGTGCGGGTCGAGGTGAAAAACGACAATGGGAGTTTGTGAAGATGCCCGTATACCGACATCCTCAAGTCTTCCATCACGGTTAGTCCGGTGTGCGTATTCAGGTAGTTGGTTGCGTATGAAATGGCGCCACCAATAGCCGCTACGCCGATCATCCAGCCAGCGAGCCAGTAGAGAAGCGCACGGTTGGAATCGGGAATCGCCACGTCGATAATCTGGCGAATAAGAAGCGGTGTGGCGATCAATAGCGAAGCCGAAACAATAATCAACACGGCCACGGTGATCAGTGCCAGACGGTACGGCTTGTATAGCTTTGCAACTCGAATCAGCGTGTCACGCGACATCGGGCGCTTAGGGGCGTCGTCGAGAACGCGTCCTAAGCGAGGCGGTCGTACACCGTGTCCACGAACCAAATCGCACTCCTTCGTTCGGAGAAGTTTCGAAATCGCTGCCGCAACAACCGAGCATCACACTCGTGATAGTGCAGCGTATCGGCTGTGCCGCATATAGCAAAAAGCGGTCAGCACATTTCCGTGCTGGCCGCTTCATTTTGCTACTTTTGGTAGCCCCAAGGGGATTTGAACCCCTGTTTCAGCCTTGAGAGGGCCGTGTCCTGGGCCACTAGACGATGGGGCCCTGTTTGGCTGCCGATCCAGGGATCGAACCTGGGTTACCAGATTCAGAGTCTGGTGTCTTACCGCTAGACGAATCGGCATCTGCGAACAGCTAATAATACTAGCAAGGCGATTTCGTTTCGCCTAATGGTGCGAGTGGCAATAATTACCCAAACCATTCGAACTTTTACGCTATCTGTCGGATTTCTAGATATTTGGGCACCCATAACTTTTCAACATTGTCGATGTGAAAAGGACTAGACTGTCGCCTTCACGTATACGAGGTCACACCTCCGGAGGTTCATTGAATGGCGACGATCGCAACTGCAGCAGAACGGGCGCAGGCATCGGGCAAAGGGCTGGAATACAAGGGCGTGTTCCCCGCAAACCCAACGCCGGTTCACGCCGATGGTCGTATCAACGAACAGGCGCTACGGGCGATTTTCGAAGATAATCTTTCACACGGTGTGGGCGGATTCTGGGTCGCCGGCTCAACGGGCGAAGGTCCGGTCATGAGCGAGCAGCAGCGAGAAACCACTGCGCGAATTGCAGGTGAAACTATCTCCGGCAAAGGCCTGGCGATCATGCACGTTGGGGCCGTAAGCACTGAGAGTGCTTCCAAAGGCGCAAAGGCTGCCAAAGATTCAGGCTGCGATGCGATTTGCTGTGTTCCGCCTTTCTTCTTCAAAGGCAACGATCAGATGACGATCGACCACTACAAGCGAGTCGCCGACGCTGCCGACGGACTTCCCTTCTTTGTTTACAACCTGCCACAGCTAACGCAGGTTGAGTTCACCCCTGAACTCATGGAAAAAGTAGTTGAAGCTGTTCCTTCAGTTATTGGCCTTAAGCACTCGGCACCTACTTTCGCGAACATTCGAGCATTCGCCGACATGGGTCTCAAGTGCTTCTCAGGCAGTGGCGCCATTCCGCTGCCTGCACTCACCATGGGCGCAGTTGGAACGGTTGACGCTCCATTGGCTTTGGCTCCGTGGCACTACACCGAGCTTCACGATGCATGGGAGAACGGCGATCTCGAAACTGCACAGCGACTCCAAGACGGTACCAAGCAGATAGTCGATGTTGTGAAGATGTTCGGTGCACCCGCCGCTGTGACGAAGCTGATTCTTACGGAGCGACTCGGAATCGACTGCGGTCGCCCAATTCCGCCTGTGATGGACCTAACAGATGAACAGCGACCAATCGTGCTGGCAGCAGCCAAAGAAGCTGGCCTGCTTTAGGGCTGTTTGCTATCCCCTCTCCTTAAGAGTGAGGGGTGGTTTCATTTCCCGAGTGGAGTCATCGGAACCGAGGGATCTGGGGTGGGGACGCGCTTCGACGTTCGAACCCATGCGACCATCAGCATCCCCCCCTCAACCTAACCTTTTCGATGGGGCGTGCCTTCGCACTTGGGTCGAGTCGGTGACACGGCTCCCCAGAGAGAAGAGACAGAACGGGGCGCATCGGGCTCTAACCCGAACCGCGTGAAATCGCCTCGCTGCCATAGCGTTCTCTTATCGCGTCGAGCGCGTCGCTTGTATCGGTGTCGGCCATCGGGTTTGGATCGAGAAGCGACAACTGTGCGGCCTGCTCACCGAGTCCGCTGACTCCAACGCCGATAAGTCGAATTGGGTCGCCTCGCTGGCGCATGGCAGTAACCAGCAGCGCATGTGCCGTGTCGTATATCAACTGGTCGCCGTCACCCGGCGCCGGGAACGTTCGCTGGCGGGTGATAGTCGTGAAGTCACCGTACCGAAGTTTGATACTGGTGTTACGAGCTCGCTTGCCTGACTTTCTCAGGCGAGTGCCCACCCGCTCAATAAGTTGTTTCAACACTTTTTCAAGCTCAGAGCGACTCGAAACATCAGTCGCAAACGTCGTTTCCGCACTAATCGATTTCGACTTGGCCCGTTCCCTGAGTGGCGCATTGTCGATGCCTCGTGCTCGACGCTGAACATGGTCAGCATTGTTGGGTCCCAACGCACGCCGTAGGGGCCCGAGGGGTGTTGCTGCCAGCTGACCCAGCGTTGAAATGCTCAACTTCCCGAGCGCCTCGCCAGCTTTTGGGCCAATACCGGGAAGATTACGAACGGGCTGAGGTGCGAAGAAGGCTTCGGCTTCCTGCTGGCGAACCTGAAATATGCCATCGGGCTTGGCATGTTCTGTCGACACTTTTGCCACCAGCTTGCTGGGGCCGATACCGATCGACGCCGGTAACCCAAGCTCGTCTCGAACCGCTTTTCGAATCGCATTTGCGGCGTCGAAAGGCTGGCCATAAAGCCGCTCGGTTCCGCTCATGTCGATGTATGCCTCATCAACACTCACCGGCACCACAACGGGCGAGTACTGGCGAAGAATGTCCATGAACTTCTTCGAGACGTCACGGTACAAATCGTGATTACCGCGCATAAAAATCGCCTGCGGACAGAGTCGGCGCGCCACGGCCGTTGCCATGGCTGAATGTACCCCGAATTTTCGGGCCTCATACGATGCGGTAGCGACTACGCCACGGGGGCCGGTTCCGCCAATAACCACCGGTTTGCCTCGAAGTAACGGGGCATTCTGGCGCTCAACCTCAACGTAATACGCGTCGAGATCAACGTGGAATACAACACGTTCTTGATCGTTGTTCCGTTCACCAGGATTTTCGCTATCAGGCATAACCGCAGATTAGCAGGTGGCCGGGGATATCTCGAAGCTGGGCTTGGCGAGTGCCGCCGGCACCTACGAGAGGTCGTGGATCTGGCGCAAGGTGTTCGCCATCTCGACCGCAGCATCGGCGTAATCGCTCGCGTGACCGATTCGAGCCACTGCGTCTTCAGTGTTATCGGTTGTCAGAACCCCGAAAATCACCGGCTTGCCTGAATCATCGCCTGCTCGGGCAATGCCTTCCGTAGCCGCTCTAGCGACAAACTCGTAGTGATCGGTCTCGCCCCGGATAACCACACCGAGGCAGATCACAGCGTCGATATCGCCACGCTCAGCAAGTCGGCGCGCCACTAATCCCAGTTCAAATGCACCGGGAATCCGGACTATCACAATGTCGTTGCTGGAAACGCCAAGGGCGCCCAACCGGCTCACAGCGATGTCGGTCATCTGGTCGGTGATATAGCCGTTGAAACGTGCCGCCACGACGGCGATTCCCAGGCCTTTGCCATCGAGATTCTGCTCGATATTTTTGGGCGACATTATTTTGGCGACCCATCAGCAGAAGGATTGGGATCAACTTCGTATTTATGGCCCATCTTTTCGGCCTTGGTCTTCAGATAAAAGCGATTCTCATCGTTGACCGGAGCCTCAAGTGGGAGCTGTTCGACCAATTCGAGTCCGAACCCTTCAAGCCCCACAACCTTTTTCGGGTTGTTGGTCAGCAGGTTGAATCGTCGAACACCAAGGTCTTTTAATATCTGGGCACCAACACCGTAGCGTCGGAGGTCCATCGGGAATCCCAGTCGCAAGTTGGCCTCAACCGTGTCGAGCCCCTGATCCTGAAGCTCGTACGCCTTCAGCTTGTTCACCAAGCCAATGCCACGGCCTTCCTGGCGCATGTAAACCAGCACGCCACGACCGGCGTCGGCGATTCGCTTGAGCGCCATGTTCACCTGGTCACCGCAATCACAGCGAGTGCTGCCGAAGACGTGGCCCGTAAGACATTCAGATTCAACTCGCACGAGCACGGGCTCGGTGTCGTCGATCTCGCCCATGTAGACCGCAATGTGCTCTGCCGGATCGACGAAGCTGTTGTAAGCCACCGCAGTGAACACACCGTGATCGGTTGGCAGGCGGGCTTCAGCAACACGTTCAACAAGCTTCTCGTGACTCATCCGGTAGGCGATCACGTCGGCGATAGTCACGATCGGGAATTCGTGCTTCTTTGCGATTTCCTCAAGCTGAGGTCGCCGAGCCATCGTCCCATCGTCATTCAATATTTCGCAGATAACTGCTGCTGGATGCTTCCGTGCCAGTCGCACAAGGTCAACCGATCCTTCGGTGTGACCTGCCCGCACCAGTACGCCACCTTCTTCGTAGCGGAGTGGGAAAACGTGACCCGGCTGCACAAAGTTAGCGGCCGTTGATTCCTCGCTGGATAGCAGCTGAATCGTGTGGGCCCTATCGGCAGAAGAAATTCCGGTCGTGATGCCAAACTTAGAATCGACCGTAACGGTGAACGCCGTGCCATGTTCGGCAGTGTTCTTAGCAACCTGCATTGGCAGATCGAGTCGGTCGAGATCTTCGCCAAGCATCGGAGTGCAAATAAGCCCACGTGCTTCCATGTTCATCGTGGTGATCGTCTGGGGCGTAACGTCCTGCGCCGCCATCACCATGTCGCCCTCGTTCTCACGATCCTCGTCATCGACAAGAATCACGATGCCACCATTTTTAATCTGGAGCATGGCTCGCTCGACCGATTCGATCGCTCGGGCGTCGACGGTGTCGGGTATGTGCTGATTTGACGTCATGGGATGATTTTGCAAGTTATTTCGAGAGTTTACCGAGATATGGCTCGACAAGGTTCGCTACGTACTTGGCCGTTACATCGGCTTCCAGATTGACCTTCGAGCCTTCGGGACGCTCGTTGAAAGTGGTGTGATCGAACGTGTATGGAATGATTGCGATGCTGAAACTATCGTCATTTCGATCAACGATCGTGAGACTGGTGCCATCAACAGTGATGAATCCCTTCTCAACAACGTTCGCAATTATATTCTCTGGCGCCTGAATAACGATCACCCGAGAGTTGCCGTCTTCGATGACCGATCGAACAGTACCAACGCCATCGACGTGACCCTGCACCATGTGCCCACCAACGCGGTCGCCATAACGGAGCGATCGTTCAAGATTCACGCTATTGCCGGGTTCGAGGTCGCCGAAATTGGTGCGTGTGCGAGTTTCGGGGACGGTTTCGACCGTAAAGGACGAGTCGGATTCAGAAAGTGCGGTAACCGTTAGGCAGGCACCCGCAACCATGATCGACTCGGATATTTTCAGATCGTCGAGCACCTGATCAGCGCGCACGACAAGGGTTTCACCGTCGTATGAAACGACGGTTCCAACCTCTTCGATTATTCCCGAAAACATTTAATAACTTGCCTGTGCGAACGAATTATTCGATCTTCGAAACATAGCCTTCGATAAGAATATCGCCATCGATGACGGTGTGGGTGAGATTTTCGAGAGGCAATGCATCTTTGATCGAGGCTATTCCGGGTCCTGCCAGAGGTCCCGGAGCATCATAACCCCCAATGATTTTGGGGGTTATGAAAGCAGCAACCTTGTGCACTAATCCTGCCTCAACGAACGCACCTGCCAGCCCCGCACCAGCCTCGATCATCACGTTATGGAGCCCTCGGGTGCCAAGCACATCTATCACCACAGCAAGATCGACCTTGCCATCGATCAGCGTGGATTGGAGAACCGTAACGTTGTCGGTTGGTGGCGCGACATCCGTATTGTCACCAACGATCCACAGCACCTCGCCGGGCTCACTGAGCAACGGCGCGTCGGCTGGCATACGACCGTTGGTATCGACAACCACTCGAAGAAGCGGGCGACCCGTTGCGTTGCCTTCGGAATCTCGGGCAGTGAGACGGGGCTTATCCGATAGCACGGTGCCAATACCGGTGACCAGAGCGTCGGACTGACGCCGCATTTCGTGAACTCTTGCCCGCGACGCTTCGTTCGTAATCCACTGTGATTCACCTGTGCGAGTAGCGATTTTGCCGTCGAGACTCGTAGCGATTTTCAGTGTCACGAGCGGTCGCCGGGTTTTGAGATGCCGGGCGAATCCTTCTACGAGAAGCTCGGCTCGCCTCTGCTGCTCACCAGTCGACTCGCGAACAACTTCGATTCCCGCGGCTTTTAGCTGGCGAAATCCATTGCCCGAAACCCGAGGATTGGGATCTTCAAGTGGTGCGACGACTTTAGATATGCCTGCGGAGATAATCACGTCAGTACACGGCGGGGCAGCACCTTGAAAGGCGTGGGGTTCGAGCGTGCAGTAGAGGGTTGCGTTTTTGGCCTGTTCCCCGGCTTGAGCGACAGCGATTGCCTCAGCATGTTGGCCGGGACGCGGCTCGGTGGCACCTTCTCCAACAGTTTCGCCATCTCGAACCACTAATGCTCCAACAGGAGGACGCGGTGCGACGCCACCCTTGGCCTGTTCGGCGAGTTCAAGTGCTCGATCTAGTGGGTTACCGATAGCGATTCCTCGGGGCGAATTGGCTGTTTACTGCCACTGATGGCCTACGATTGCTTTATGTGGCTGTCGAAGTCGAGGTGGGCTCGGCTGGCAGTCGGTGATTCCTGCCCCTGATAACGACTGTTGAGTTCCTTTGAACCGTAAGGTCGGTCGACCTCAGTCGTCATCCGCTGGAATGAAATCTGGCCAATGCGCATGCCGAAATAAAGCGTGATTGGGAGACGAGAGACGTTTGCCAGTTCGAGTGTGAGATTGCCAGACCAACCGGGATCGATGAACCCGGCAGTGGAGTGGATCATCAGGCCGAGTCGACCAAGTGAGCTTTTGCCTTCGATTCTGGCAACCAGCGAGTTCGACAGAGTCAGTTTTTCGAGGGTGCTGCCAAGAACGAATTCGCCCGGATGCAGCATGAACGGCTCGTCGTCTTCGATGATCACTTCGTCGGTTAGATTTGGAACGTCTTTACGTAGATCAATGTAGGGCAGAGTGGAGTTCCTGAAGACAAGAATTTTGTTCGCCAGATGGAAGTCAACGCTGGCGGGCTGCACGTCTCGATCCGAATAGGGCTCGATCCCAATAGTTCCGGCTTCGACTGCTTCCCTTATCGATCGGTCGCTTAGGACCATGCGAACTTCCCTTACGTTGCTGCTGTGAGCGGCCAGAATGACCAGAACAGATTGTAAGCGTTGCTACGAGATAACGGGCAAAGAGAAAAGGCGGACCCCAAAGTGAGATCCGCCCTTTCGTAATTTTTTGTAGCGGTGTTTCGCCAAATTCACTAACCGGCGATTGCGAACACTGCCTGAACTGTGACCGAAAGATTCACGTCACCAGCAGAGATCGGTGAGGACTTGAATCCACCGTCCATCGCTGCCATTTCCATAACCGGTGCCGATGTTGCCATCGGAACCGAGCTTCCGATTTCGGTCAGGTAAACAAGCTGACCAAGAGTCACGCCCATAGCTCGTGCGTACACATCGGCTTTTGCCAGTGCGTCTGCAGCTGCTATCTGGCGAATCTGCTGACCGTAGACCGAAGAGTCGTCGACTGTGAACTGGATCGAGTTGGTCCTGATCAGATCGCCGCCAGCTGTTGCTGCGGTGTCGACCACGGGGCTCAAATTGTCGATGTCTCGCACTGTCACCTGAACCGTGTTGGTTACTGTGTAGCCAGTGATTCGGGGCTCGCTGTGTCGACCCAGAGAGTCGGATACTTCGACCCAGACTGTCTGCGGGTAGATGTTGAAGTTCGTCGTTACGATGTCATCTTCAGAAACACCGTTTGCCTTGATTGCTTCAAGAACGCTGTCCATAGCTTCGGCGGCGTTCTGTCGGGCTTCGGAAACGGTGATCTCTCGAGATTCAACACCGATCGAAATCTGCGCAACGTCAGCTGGAATTTCCAGGGTTGCCTGTCCGGTTACCCAGATTCCTGAGTTGGTTGATCCGCCCTGAGATGCGAATGCCGGTACGCCGTACGCAACGGGCGCCCCGTAAGGTGCGGGGGCAATCAAAGGTTCCCCGGCAGCAACGTCGTATCCGCTTGCGACGACTCCGCCACCAGAGTTAGATACGGATACTGACCCGATCGAGCTTGTCGAAACGTTTCCAACAACACCCGACGGTGCGCCGATGACCGGGGAACCTTCATTAGTTCCCTCTGTGTCGGATGCAGTGTCGGCGCATGCGACGGCTGCCAGCGAGAATACCGCTATTGCAGCCACAAGCAGCCATGCTGTGGGCTTTCGAAATTTGGTTTTGCTCATGACTGATGTCCTTTTAGTAAGAGTCTTGCTGGATCGGGTATTCGCTGTTGAATCCCGATCCTGATTTAGTTGCCTGAGCGACTGGCCGAGTAACGGTTCGTCGTTGTTATAAGTAATGACGTTAAAAGGGGTGTTTTTGTTCCATGTGTGTTTGGAGAGAGGGGCATTTCTGTCATTGCGAGGAGCCTGCCCTGAGGTGACGTGGCAATCAGCGATCTCACCGCCATTGGTGCTGGATTTAGGAAACGACTGATTCTCAGACACAAGCTGACAGCTTCAACGCCACCTACCGTCGTGCTAAGCCGCCACCACTGTAATGCTGAACTGTTGGCTCGGGAAGTAGGCTTGCACCGGTGCAAGCTAGATCCTGAAAATGAATTCAGGATGACAAGAAGGGGACGATTCGCCGCACATTCACGTAGCGCCGACGGCAGCTTTACTCGCCGCGTACTCGGCGGAGTCCTGCCCATGCGCCGATTGCTGCTACAGCAAGTGCTGCGAGGGCGATTTGAAGCTGCCATAGAGGTAGGGAGATGCCTTTTCCTGCGCCTTCACCGGCACCGCCAGCAGCGCCAGCAAGTGCACCTTCACCAGCACCAGCCGCTGCGCTAGAAGCCGCTCCGTCAGCCGCTCCAGCGAAAGAGCCATCGCCAGTACCGGCACCGGCACTCGTTATTGGATCTTCATCAATGGCCCCGCCGGTTCCAAACTCAAGAGTTGTATCAGCGTCATCACTCTCCGGCCCGTCCACCTCAAGCTGCTCTCCACTCTTAGATCGAGCGCTGTCATCTTCAGAGTCTCCATCTCCAACAATCTCAGGCTCTTCTTCCATCAATGCCATTTCTGGCTCAGGAGCAGCCAGACTGGCTGGCTCGTCGATTCCACCGCCGGCTGCGCTTTCCAGAGTTATCGCAGAATCATCAGGAGCCAGAGGTGCCACCGCTGCCATAGCGGTAGCAGCCGGAGCAGCTGTTGCCCCTGCTGAAGCTTTTTCAGTTACAACAGCCATTTCCATTGAAGGAGCGCTCTCAGCCGCTGCCCCTCCACCAGAAGTTGCTGCAGATTCGGCGAACGAAGCCGATGAGGACGAATCATCCCTGCCGCCGCCCGTTTGATCGACGGTTCCAGTGATATCGCCAATGGTCAGCAACGCTACACCAACAGCCGCTATTACGGCGATTACTGCGGGTGCCATGGCCAGTTTTCGTTGCGGAGCGAACAACTCAGCAAGTCGGGAAAGACCCGATTCCGACCGTTCTGCGGCAGCCACCATTTCCGGAGTTACAGCAAACGATCGAGGCGCCTCAACGTTTTCGATTCTCGAAAGCACATCTCGCAAGGCCCGCTGAGTGGAGAGGTCTTTTCCGAGCGCTGGGTCACGGCGCATCATCTCTTCGACGAGTTTTACCTCGTCGTCGGACGCGCTTCCCTCGACGTACGCATTTACTGCCCAGACGGAACTCGAATCTGTACGGTCAATAAACCGATTTAGAATCCTCAAAACCACTCTGTTTTATTTCTCCTTGTCTTATAGACGCATTGAGGCGGGTAAAAGTTCCGGTTCTTCTTGAACACAATCACGCATTCGCGCTCTGGCACGGTTTAAGCGGGACTTCACGGTGCCGATCGAAACACCAATCGATTCAGCCGCTGCGTCGTATTGATAGCCCTGGACATCGATCATCACCATGGCGAACCGGTGATCCTCTGAAAGCCCGCCGAGGCAATGGTCGATAAGGCGCGCCAGTTCGGCGTTTAAGGCGTCGGCAAACGGGTCGGCCGAATCGTCTTTCACGGTTTCTGAGAAATAGACGATGTCTTCATCGATAGAAGTTTCAGATCGTCTTGACATCTTCCTCAGGTAATCGAGTGAGGCATTTTTAGCGATTCGAAAAAGCCATGCCCGGAAAATTCCGCCCCGATAGCTCGCTATCTTGCGAAAAGCCGAAATAAAGGTGTCCTGGGTGATGTCTTCGGCTGCTGCGTGATTTCTGACAGTGCGAAGGACGACCGCAAACACCGCGCTTTGATACTCGACTACCAGACGGTTGAAAGCGTCGTAGTCGCCATCGCGGGTCAGCTGAATCAGTCGTTGTTCGTCAAAATTGGTCAAAATTGGGTCCGAAATTACGTGCGGCTCAATCCTACTCGTCACCCAACGGTTCAGCATTCGACGCCCGAAGCGTTACTCGCCGATTACGTGGAACTGGAACACGGCTTGATACATTTGTTAGAGAACGTTTTTCAGTTCATGACGCGGCCCCCAGTAGTTCACGGCGTAGCCCCAGTGGTTCACGGCGAAGCCAAGGTAGTTCATGCGAACAGCACTTCGAGATACAGGCGAGACGATCATCACCGCAGTGGTGATTTTTCTTGTGCTGCAGGGAACAACACAAAATTTCCTCATCGAAGGCTCGTCGATGGTGCCGACGCTGGTCGATGAGGAACGCATGCTGGTCAATCGATTCGTATACATCCAGTCGCCTATCAGCTTGTTCGGAAACGACCGCTATCTTTTCGGCGGCCCAAGACGTGGCGATATTGTGGTGTTCCACCCGCCAACGGGATCAGAAACCGATTTTGTGAAGCGAATCATCGGTGTGCCTGGCGACTGGATCGATTTGGACGGCGAAAGCGTCTACGTGAACGGTGTGAAGACCACTTATGTCGATGGATCGACAGCGCGGCGTCACGAGGATTATCCAGCTCAAGTACCCGAAGGTGAATACTTCGTGCTTGGTGATAACCGCCGAGTGTCGATCGATTCGCGCAACTGGGGGTTTGTTCAAGCTGATGAGTTAGTGGGTCGCACATGGATCGTGTGGTGGCCGTTCACAGAATTCCAGCTTTACAGCTAGCTCCCTCGCAATGCCGGAACGAACAGGCTGCCACCCGTCTATATAGATCACGAGAACGTCACGCGCTGCTGCGAGTATCGAAGTGAGGCGCGTATAGTATCGCCCGACATCCGAACGTAATTAAGGGCGGAAAAATGGTGTCAAACGTCTCGCAGACCGAAAGTGTGCCCGGTCATCTCCTCGATCTTTCGGAGCGAGTTGTTGAAGCGGCTGCCGATCCCAGATATGTCACGCTCAAAGACATGTGGACTCGCCACAATCGACTCGAAAAAGTCGCTAAAACACCCGTTTACGTTTGCCTGAAACGTGGCACAGAGGCAAATGCAAACCCGGTTACCTGGAGCGAGTTGATCCCATACGAAACCCGTATTTCGACTGACCCTCTCGAATTAGATATCGAGGTTCAATTATGGCAAAAGCTGTACAAACATGATCACATCCCAGATGACGAAGTTCTGGTCCCGACTATCTGGAAACCCGGTTCGACCAGTTGCTGGCAGTTCCGATGACGCCGACACCGATGTTGATGCTGGTGTCGGAGGTGATTTCGAGAGGCTCGACTCCAAGCAGGCAGCACGCTTATGGGGTCTGGAGTTTAAGCAACGGCGGTCAGGCGGACCCGGCAACGCGTATGCCGGTGAGCCGACCGTGACCAATGAAGCAGACTTCAAAAAACTGATACGACCGCGTTACGTGATTGATGATGACGCGACAAACGAGCGTATCGAGAAGGCGAAAGATCTCGTCGGCAAAAAGCTTCCGGTCAAGATTCGCACCGATGAAATTTCGTACGCCCCAACGGAAACGATGATCAGCTTGATGGGCATGGAGGCTGTGCTGTTTGGTGTTTACGACCGACCCGATTTCATTCACCGAATCATGGAATTTATCACCGACGCCACGATCGAGTATCACCTCGAACGGGAAGCGGCTGGCGGGGTCGATTCCGAGCAGACCTGGGGCTACCGAATGCCGTATGAAGAGGTTCCGGAAGGAGTCGATACCAAAACCCTGGCAACCGGTTGGGCGACCATCGCTGCTCAAAGCATGTGTGGACTGTCCCCCGCAATGTACGAAGAGTTTGTGCAGCCGTATCACGAACGCATGGCCAAAGTGATCAGCGACAACCGTATTTACTATCACGGCTGCGAAGATCTTACGAAGAAGATCCCTATCATTCGCCAACTACCGAATCTGAGACGCTTCCACATTTCACCATGG
>DUCO01000014.1 GCA_012959765.1 Dehalococcoidia bacterium
CATTGCCTGCCTCCAACCCCGACGTTGATTCCGAACTGCGACAACACCCCAATCAAGATTCAGGAGATGGCGCATGAAACAGCGCATTTTTATCAGTACAGCCTTCCTTGCTATCGGTGTGGCTATCGGTTTTCTGGTCGCTCGAGGCTTGTCGCCTTCTATACCCGATCGGCAGATATCTGCTGCTGGTCTCGATGGTTCCGATACCCCGTACACGTCCGGGGATTTCAGGTTCGGGCTTCAGAATTCGCCTGAAAAACTCGTGGTCGGAGACAACAGTCTTACGCTCGTATTGCGGTCCCAAGATGGGGCGCCTGTATCTGGCGCGAAAGTCAGCGGATTTGTCGAGATGCCCGCCATGGGTGCCATGCCCGCCATGCGCGTTGCGGTAGAGCCGACTGAAGAGCCTGGGGGCATCTACAAAGGCGCGTTTGAGATCCCCATGAAGGGTGCCTGGCCGCTAACCTTGCGGATAGAAAAGCCGGGGGCGGGGGTCGCCACGTTCAGCTTTGATATGGGCACCAGTCGGCCGGGGATGCGGCTTTCATCCGGTGCGGTCTCAACCGGCGAAGTGCGACAAGGCGTCACCGGAGGGGCACCCGAAGCCCCAACCCCAAAGGGCACCGTCATTATCGATAGTGTGCGGCGCCAGCTCATAGGCGTCAAAACGGCTGTTGTCACGCGTCAGCCGATGTATCGGACGCTCCGCGCTTACGGGCGGGTCGGCGCTGATCAAACGCGCATGAGCGATATCTCTTTGAAATACGACGTTTGGATTGGTGAGCTAAAAGCCGATTTCGTCGGGGCAAAGGTCAAAAAAGGTGACGTCCTCTTCACCATTTTCAGTCCTGATCTTTATGCCGCGCAGCAAGAATACCTGCAGATAACCAAGCGTTCCAAAGCAAGCTCAGCTGCCCTTTTAGACGCCGCTAAAAAACGACTGATTATTTGGGGAATGACCAGCGACCAAGTCAGAGCACTCGAAGTAACGGGTGCCGCGCGGGAATATGTCCCCATCCTGTCAGAACTTGATGGATACGTTGTTTCCAAGACCATTGTTGAGGGAACCGGTGCGCCCGCCGGGTCCAGCCTGATGCGCATTGCTGATCTGTCATCGCTATGGATCGAGGCAGATATATATGAGGCCGATTTCTCGTTGATAAAACTGGGCACACCGGCAACGATTACGTTGTCCTATAGCCAAAAAATGACGCTTGAGGGGCGGGTGGACTACGTCTACCCAATTATGCAGCACGATACCCGCACCGGGCGCGTACGGTTCAGTTTCTCCAACCCGGACGGAACGCTGCGCCCTGGCATGTATGCCGAGGCAAACTTCCGCGTGCACCTTGGCCAACATTTTGCGGTGCCCGAAGAGGCTGTGCTGGTCGCTGGCAACAAGCGCATCGTGTTCACAGATATTGGTCAGGGCAGGCTGGCTCCTCAGTATGTGACCACAGGGCGACAGGCCGATGGCCTGGTTGAGATTCTGTCGGGTCTGGACGAAGGTGACCGGATCGTGACCTCAGGCAACTTCCTCATTGCGTCCGAATCGAAGCTCCGAGCTGGAATCAAGCAATGGTAGAGGGTCAAAACACCGGTTGGATTGCCCGTCTGATCGAGGTATGCGCCCGTCGCCCGGTCGCAGTGGTTTTGGTCGTGATTGTGGTCTCTCTTGGTGGCTGGCAGGCCCTCAATCGGGTGCCTCTTGACGCCATTCCCGACCTTTCAGATGTGCAGGTCATTGTCTTTACCGAATGGCCGGGCCGCAGCCCGGATCTAGTTGAAGATCAAATTACCTATCCGCTAACCACAACGTTGTTGGCAGCGCCGGGAGTCAAATATGTGCGGGGCCAGAGCTTCTTTGGCCTTAGTTTTGTCTATGTCATTTTCGAAGACGATATCGACATGTACTGGGCACGCTCGCGGGTGCTGGAATACCTGAACAGTGCGAGTGCCAAGTTGCCTTCTGGCGTGAACCCGACCCTGGGGCCAGATGCCACGGGGGTTGGCTGGGTGTACCAATACGCCCTGGTCGACAAGACCGGCAACCTTTCACTGGCCGATTTGCGCAGCCTGCAGGATTTCAATCTGCGTTATGCGCTGGAATCGGTTGAAGGCGTGGCTGAAGTTGCCTCTGTCGGTGGTTTCGTCAAGGAATATCAAATCAACATCGACCCCAACAAACTTGCGGCCTTCGGAATATCGTTGGAGACGGTAATTGCAGCGGCCAGAAAGTCCAACAATGACGTTGGTGGCCGGGTTTTGGAGATTGCCGGGCACGAGCATTTCATCCGCGGACGCGGCTATGTGGGGTCGCCGGATGACTTGCGGCAAATCGTCATTGGTGTGGGAGAGGGCGGTATGCCTATCACCGTCGCTGATGTCGGGTTCGTCAGCGTTGGCCCGGCGATGCAACGCGGACAGGCAGAGCTCGATGGCGAAGGGGTGACAGTGAGCGGCATCATTGTGATGCGCTATGGCGAAAATGCCATCAAGGTCATCGAGCGCGTCAAGAACCGCATAGAAGAAATTGAACCCGGCCTACCCGAAGGCGTGAAAATCGTTCCGGTCTACGATCGTTCGACATTGATCGAATCTGCCATTGGCACATTGAAAAATACCTTGATCGAAGAAATGATCGTTGTGTCGCTCATCATTGCGGTATTCCTGCTGCACGCGCGCTCGGCGCTTGTGGCCATCCTGACACTGCCCATCGCCATTCTGATTGCTTTCATTCCCATGTATTACCAGGGTTTGACGGCCAATATCATGTCGCTTGGAGGCATTGCGGTTGCCATTGGGGCGATGGTCGACGCCGCCATTGTGATTATTGACAATATTCACAAACGACTTGGTGCGGCCCAAAGTGCCGGCACAAAACTGCCCGAGAGAGACCGCCGTCGCCTGATCATAGAGGCGATGCAACAGGTGGGCCCAAGCATTTTCTTTTCGCTGTTGATAATTGCAGTGTCGTTTCTGCCGGTCTTTGCGCTCGAGGGTACAGAAGGCCGCCTGTTCAAACCGCTTGCCTTCACCAAAACCTATTCGATGGCCTTTGCGGCTATTTTGGCCGTCACGCTAACGCCTGCCCTCGCAATATGGTTCATCCGTGGAAAAGTGCGCGCCGATCAGTCGTGGTTCAATAGACTTCTGGTCAGGCTGTACCGGCCTGTTGTCCGTCTGACGATCAGGTTTCGATGGGCGGTTGTGACGATTGCAGTACTAACACTTATTGGCACCGTCCCGATATTTCAGAAGCTTGGGAATGAGTTCATGCCCCCGCTGAACGAGGGCACTATTCTGTATATGCCGACTGCAGTGCCTGGGATGTCGATTACCGAGGCGACACAGACCATGCAGTCCATGGATGCAATCATCAAGCAGTTCCCCGAAGTCGAGCATGTGTTGGGCAAGGTGGGGCGGTCCACCAGCCCCACAGACCCAGCGCCCCTGTCGATGGCAGAGACAATCATCACGCTGAAACCCCGCGATCAATGGCGGCCGGGCATGACTTGGAATGGTCTTGTCGAGGAAATGGATGCCGCCCTTCAATTTCCCGGCATGCCGAACATATTTTGGATGCCGATCCAAACCCGAACGGAAATGCTGGCGACGGGTATCCGTACGTCACTAGGCATCAAGGTTTTTGGACCCGACCTGGGGGTAATCGAGAAAACTGGGGTAGAGATCGAAGAAGCGCTGATGAATGACCCACGCACGAGCCCACATACACGCAGTGCGTTTGCCGAGCGTTCGACAGGCGGCTATTTCCTCGATTTCGATATCGACCGCTATCAGGCAGCACGGTTCGGGCTCAACGTTGTGGATGTAGGACAGGTTATCCTGGCCGCTGTCGGGGGTATTCCCGTCTCCGAGACCGTGGAAGGCCGAGAGCGATACGCGATCCAGGTGCGGTACTTGCGAGAATATCGCGACAATATCGACGCCATAAAACGCGTCCTCATTTCAACCCCGACGGGCGCGCAAATCCCTATATCGCAGGTCGCCAAGATCAAATTTCGCTCTGGCCCCCCGATGATCCGAAACGAAGATGGCCAACTGGTGGGATTCGTGTTTGTGGATGTAAAAGACTCGGTTGGCACCGCAGACTACGTGGCGCTTGCCAAGAATGTGGTCGCCGAGAAAGTCGCATTGGAACCGGGTTATCGCATTGATTGGGCTGGGCAATTTCAATATTTTGAACGCGCTCGCGACCGCCTGCAAATTTTGGTGCCGCTGACCATTGCCCTTATTTTCTTCATGCTGTTATGGCATCGGGGGTCTGTGGTTGAGACATTCATTGTGATGCTGGCACTGCCCTTCGCCCTGCTGGGTGCTGTTTGGCTGCTTGCCCTGCTTGAATTCAAGCTCAGTGTTGCAGTCTGGGTGGGCGCCATTGCGGTATCTGGGCTGGCCGTCGAGTTGGGCCTGTTGATGATGCTGTATCTCGATCTGGCTTATCTTCAGTTGCGAGAGACCACGGACAGGCCATCGCCAGAGTTGCTGGCGGACGTCATCGTGGAAGGGGCAACCCAGCGCATCCGCCCCATGTTGATGACCGGCGCTGCCCTGTTTTTGGGCCTGGCACCCATTATGTTCAGTGATGGAACCGGTGCTGATGTGATGCAGCGTATTGCCGCACCCATGATTGGCGGTGTCATTACGGCCTTGATCGCTGTGTTAACGGTATTTCCGGCAATTTTCGCCATTTGGCGAAGCACGAAGGTGTGAGCGGTAGCGCCGGAGGTGAATTCATCTTCTGATGCCGGGCCGAGAGGGGGCAGCGAATTCGTTATCGAAGGCCATCATAAAAGTTTTAGAGCAGCCCAGGGTGTTCTAGGAACGACTCGCATCATCGAGTGCGGAAAGTACTCTCAGCCGATCAGGGTGGGGTGGGCACGCGGGGCGAGTCCAGGCGCCCCCTCCGTGCCATCAGACGCCACACTCCGAAAGCATATGCATGACAGTGGCTGGCCAGTCCGCCACGGCCTCCCAATCGGGATTTGACATAACGCCCATACCCGGACGTTGTACCAGAACCCAGCTTGAATCTCCTACCCCCCCCACAAGTTTTCTCTATCATGGGCTTCGTCCTTCAGATTTCCGCAGAGAGACACCTGAGGCCAAGATGATTCAAGTCTTCGTTCGCGGATTCGTGTCCCTTGAGTGCGACTGCACTTCGGTATTTCCCCGATTAGAGACGGGCACGCCATGACGCCGCACTGGGTTGGCATGATCGGGACGGCGCTCGTCATTCTGGCCTTCGTGTTTCAGATCGGCATTTTGCTGTGTGAAATTACAGATCCCGCCGGACACCCTGTCATGATGATGGCAGACAC
>DUCO01000015.1:0-89911 GCA_012959765.1 Dehalococcoidia bacterium
ACCGGCCGCCAGCACCGGAGACAATAAGGCTGAAACAAGCCGTCCGACTAACATAACGAGTGGTACAGGTTATGGGGCAGGTCAGTTTCGTACCCAGTAGTACAGCAGCATCCGCTAGGTACCACATTAGGTACCACACCCTTACCAGATTTCATGGGGTTTTACGGGGGTTTAAAGAACATCGGGAGGGAATAAAACCCTCCCGATGCTCAGTTCAATTTCAGTTTGGTGGAGCTTGCGAGACTCGAACTCGCTACCTCCTGCTTGCAAAGCAGGCGCTCTCCCAGTTGAGCTAAAGCCCCAAACCGGCTAACTATTGTAAGACCATAATCCCAAAATTAGTGAGAGCTAACCACATAATTTCGCAACATCTCAAACATCAACCGAAGTAAACCTCTCTTACACCCAATTAAATGAGATCTAGCCAGCTGCCTCCAGCTTGTTCGTACCGCCCAACGTCTCAGCAAGCTCATCACCCGGGTTAAACAAAGCACAACTATCGATCGACAAACAACCACAACCAATACAACCCGACAAATCATCACGAATCTTCGTCAACCGAGCAATCCGAGCCTCAAGCTCACTCTCCCACGCCCTCGACAACTGCTCCCAATCCCGCCTGTTCGGTGCCCTGCCCGTAGGCAACCCACCAAGCGCCTCGCCAATCGACTCCAGCGAAATCCCGGCGCGCTGAGCAGCCTTAATCACCGCCACCCTGCGTACAACCGACCGCTGAAACCTGCGCTGATTACCAGCCGATCGCTCCGACATAATCAACCCAATACTCTCGTAAAAACGCAAAGCCGAAGTCGCCACACCTGTGCGTTCCGACATTTCACCAATCGTCAGTACCGGAGATGTCTTCATAATCCACTTGCCTCGCCACTCACGCTAATTTGACTTCAAGTTAACTTAAACTAGTAGCCTACCGTCAGCACAAGAAACACGCAACGATCCCCATCGTCCAAAAATAAATGCCGACCCCCCCGAGCGACGCAAACTCAAACAGCGAAACTGATCTACGAGATCAGCATTCAAACACGCCATCCGAACATGACGAAGACGATTTCGACGACGAACCAACCAACCCGGTCTCACGATTCATCGACGACTATTTCGACAAAACCCGCCAGTTCAGCCGAAACGCAAACCTTTACGTAATCCACGTAATCGGCATGGACATGATCCACGGATCGTTCAACGTTCTGCTCAACCTCTACCTACTCGCCGTCGGCTACGACATAGCCTTCATCGGCACCCGGCTCATGGTCGGCTTCATCGCCCGCGCAGCAACCGCACTACCAGCCGGACTCATCTCCGACCGAATCGGCAGAAAAGCATCGTTCATTCTTGGCGATGGCATAGGCGCAATAATCGGCCTGATAGTCATCAACTCGTCCAGCGAAACGATGCTCCTCGTAACCCCCATATTCGCCTCGTTCTTCGGCAACATGCACCACACCGCCGAACCCGCCTTCATGGCCGAAAACAGCAAACCATCCGAACGAGTTCACCTCTTCGCAGTAGCCGGCAGCTTCCGAACCTTCTCAGCAATGATGGGCGCACTTATCGCCGGAACAGTTCCCGCACTCTTCGCCGATGAACTCGGAATCGTCACCGCCTACCGATACGCCGTCTACGGCGGACTCGGCCTCTGGTTCCTCTCGCTCATCCCCGCCCTCATGCTCCGATCCCATGAAGCAGAAGAGCGACCCGAACTGGAATTCAAAGCCGATCCAAAAGCGCAACGCGTCAGCCTCATCGGCAAGTTCAGACCGGGCGAACTCTTCTCAGGCATCACCCACTGGCGCAGAATTTTCTACTTCGTCTTAACGAGTGCCTTTATCTCGGCCGGATTCGCCGCGATCGCGCCAATGTTCAACGTTGTATTCCACTCCGAACACGGCCACATCCACGCCAGCGAAGGCCAGGTCGGAATCGTCTTCGCATCAGCTGAAATGACCCTCGCAGTAGCAACCATCTTCGTTCCACTCCTCGCAGCAAGAATGCTGAAAGTCGACGCCATAGTCCTGACCCGACTCCTCTCAATCCCGTTCGTCCTGGCGATGGCTCTTCTGCCGTTCTTGTTCAACGAAGGCATGCTCTTACTGGTCCTCTCCGGAGCTGTCTACGTCGGCCGAGTCGGCATCTTCCGACTCACCTCACCACTCGACAACGCCTTCAACATGGGAGTACTCGACGCCAAAGAACGCGCCACCAATACAGGCCTTGAAATGGCCGTTGGAGGAGCCGTATCAGCGATCGCAATCTACTTCGGATCCCGAATGCTCGATAACGGTGACTTCACCACACCGTTCTTCATCATGGCATCAGGCATCGCAATATCCAGCATCATCTACTGGAAAGTATTCCGCCCCCTGGAAATCTCCGAATCCAAACTCCCAATTCCTGAACCCGACTCCGACCAAGACCAAGATCCCCAGCCAGCCCTGGCCGATTAATCTCAACGAAGTACAACCCCCTCTCCCGGCGGGAGAGGGCTGGGGTGAGGGAAAAGCGACCACCTCACAATCCAGCCAACACCCGAGTGGCAAGAAAAAGTGGCAATGCCACCACAGTCATCCTGAACTTGATTCAGGACCTCGCACGCCGCCAACTACCGTCCAACCTCTCCACTGTCATCCTGATGAAAATCAGGATCTGTACCATCGCGCCCACTACGTCACTCACCAGCCAACACTCCGCTGGCAAGAAAAAGTGGCCTCGCCACCCCCGTACCTCCCCAAAAAGTCGTAAAGTGCACCCGCGCTCCACAGAAGCAACCCAACCCGAAGCATCAGCGTCACAACCCAGCCAACACCCCCCGATCTCTCAGAAAGCGTGGCTAGCCACTTTGAAAATCACTGATATCACCACCACCCCACTCAAAACCGGAAAATCCCTCGTCCGGATCCAAACCGACGCCGGAGTCGAAGGCTGGGCTGAAGGCCCCGGAGTAAACAAAATCGTTCCCGGCAGAACTGCCTCCGTATTCGAGGCCTACCTCGAAAGCATCATCAAACCTACCCTCATAGGCGAAAACCCACTCGACATCGACCGACATTGGGAGACCCTCGCTCAGGGCAAAGAAGACCGCCTCTACAAGCTCCCAGCCAACATCGTAGGCATCATCGACGTCGCACTCTGGGATCTTCTCGGCAAGGAAACCGGCAAACCCGTATACACCCTCATGGGCGGCGCAGCACGAACCGTCATCCCGCTCTACTGGAGCACCGGATCCGGCTGGAAATTCACCCCACAGGAAATGCTCGACATCGTCACCGTTGGGCACGACATGGGATTCGAAGCCTTCAAAATCCGCATGGACTGGAAAGGCTGGCGACAAGACGCCAACCCAACCAAAGACTTCGCAATGTTCAAACTCGTAAGAGAGTTCCTTTCCGACGGCCAGTATCTCGGCTTCGACGCCAACAACGGCTACTCGGTAAGCACCGCAATCCAGCAGGGACGTAAATTCGAAGAACTTGGCATCGACCACTTCGAAGAGCCACTCCCAAGGGAAGACCTACCCGGACTCAAGCAAGTCGCCGACGCCCTAGACGTAGCAGTATCAGCCGGTGAACAAGACGCCTACCGCTGGTGGTTCCATCACCTCGTACTGCTCGGCGACCCCGACATCCTCCAGCCCGACATCCTCAGCGCTGGCGGTCCATCTGAAGTGAAGAAAATCTTCGACCTATCAACCATGTGGAACAAGCCAGTCATGCCCCACAGCCCGCAGGCCGGAATCAACTCCATGGCATCACTCCACACCTACGCAACCGTGCAAAACGCCGTACGACCGCACGAGTTCTCGACAGAGTTCTCTGGCCCCCTCGACGAAGTAGCCGAGCTCTATGGTGAAGGAGTCCTGCCAAAAGCAGGCAACATGCACCTATCCGACCGCCCCGGCCTCGGTATCGAACTAAACGAAGCAGCAGTAGCAAAATTAACGCTTTAGGGAAGACTTGCCCGAACCAAAACCCCCTCTCCCCTAGGGAGAGGGCTGGGGTAAGGGAGAAAGCTGCTCTTTAGTGAACCACTCCTCATCAGCAAACTGTCATCCTGAACTTGATTCAGGACCCATCCCAAACCACCAACCACCCCACAATCCAGCCAACACCCAAGTGGCAAGAAAAGGTGGCCTAGCCACCCACAACACTCCATGCTCTGGGACCCCACCCAATACCTAAAATTCGCCGATCACCGCCTACGCCCCGCGCTAGACCTGCTCAACAGCGTCAACCTCAACGACCCAGCAACCATCTACGACCTCGGAGCCGGAACCGGCAACGTCACCGAACTGCTTGCCAGCCGATGGCCAAACGCGCGAATCATCGGCGTCGACTCATCAGAAGAAATGCTCAAAGAAGCAGCACAAAAAGCAGCGAACATCGAATGGGAAGTCGGGGGTATCGGCAATTGGCAACCCAATGGGCGAGCCGACCTCATCTTCTCCAACGCAGCACTCCACTGGGAACCCAACCACACCAAACTCTTCGTCCGCCTAATGGCATCACTGAAACCCGGCGGCGCTCTCGCCGTTCAAATGCCCCGTAATTTCGACGCCCTATCGCACACCTCAATCTCCGAAGCTGCACTAAGCGGACCATGGCGCGACAAACTCGAACCACTACTCCGACCCGCCCCCGTAGAACCACCACCGTTCTACATCTCAACCCTCTCGCCGCTCGCCGAGAGCCTCGACGTCTGGGAAACCGAATATCAGCAAATCCTAACCGGCGAAAACCCCGTCAAAGAATGGACAAAAGGAACCTGGCTCCGTCCCCTGCTCAACGCCCTCGAAGAACCCCACAGATCCCAATTCGAAGCAACCTACGCCGAACTGGTCGCCAGCCACTACCCGAAACAACCCGACGGCTCAACAATCTTCCCATTCAAACGATTATTCATAATCGCCACGCGAGCATGAGTGCTCTTCCCCCTCTCCCTGGGTAGAGGGTTGGGGTGAGGGAGAAGCCTTGACGCAGCAAACAACTTCCCGGCCGCGATCCACCCACCCGTCATCCTGAACTTGCCTGCACTGAGTAATGTCGAACGTGATTCAGGACCTCGCACGCAGCCAACATCCTCACAATCCAGACAATCCAGCCAACACCCAACTGGCAAGAAACCGCTCCCTACCCTCGCAAAGCCCCGCCATACCCCGTAGCCAGCAAGCAAGCAGCAGCCTGATTCTCAGCCAACACCCGCAACTCAGGATCAGTACCAGCGCAAGACTCGACAGCAACCGGACATCGAGGATGAAAATAACAACCTGAAGGCGGGTTAATCGGACTCGGCAAATCACCCCGCAAAATAATCCGCTCCCGCGAACGCTCATGCACCGGATTCGGAGTCGGTATCGCCGAAAGCAACGCCTGCGTATACGGATGCAACGGACGCTCGTACAAATCCTTGGCATCCGCCGTCTCAACGATCCTGCCCAGATACATCACAGCAACCCGATCGCTAATGTGCCGCACCACAGAAAGATCGTGCGCAATAAACAAATAAGCCAGGTTGTACTGATCCTGAAGATCCTGCAGCAAGTTCAAAATCTGCGCCTGAATCGAAACATCCAGCGCCGAAACCGCCTCATCCAGAATCAGCAGACTCGGCCTCGCAGCAATCGCCCGCGCAATACCCAACCGCTGACGCTGACCACCACTGAACTCGTTCGGATACCGCTCGGCCATACCCGGACTCAGCCCCACCCTCGAAAGCAGCGAGGCCACCTGCTTGCGGTAATCGCTCTTCGACTCAGCCAGCCCGTGAACCTTCAACGGCTCGCCAACAATATCTCCAGCGCGTAAACGAGGATTCAGCGACCCATAAGGGTCCTGAAACACCATGCCCATCTTTCGACGAACCGGCCGCATCCTCGAATTCGAAAGGCCAATCAACTCCTGCCCCTCGAACTTCACACTACCCTGACCCGCAGTTCGTAGCTGAATAACCGCCTTAGCAGCAGTCGTCTTACCCGAACCACTCTCACCAACAAGCCCAAGCGTCTCGCCCGGATAAATATCGAACGAAATCCCGTCCACCGCTCGCACTCGCGCCACTTCACGCTGAACAATAAATCCGCGCTTCAAAGGAAAGTGAACACTCAAATCCCGAACACTCAGAATCGGCTCGTTCACCGAACCTCCGGTAACCTCACCAATGGCAGAACTGCCAGCAGCAACAGCAGGGGTAACAGTCATTTCCACACCGCCTCAACCGATTCCACCACCGTGCTCGATTCGTAACATGCCACCATCTGCCGATCGCCAACCTGCTCCAACACCGGCTCAGCAATCTCGCACTCAGCAGTCGCCCATCGGCACCGCGGCCTGAAAGCACATCCAGTAGGCAAATTAGCGGGATCGGGTATTTCACCCTCGATTGGATCAAGCCGTTCCGAAGCCGGACGATCCAGCCGAGGCACAGAGTTCAGCAAACCAATCGTGTAAGGATGACCCGGTCGCAAATAAACCTGCTCAGCGGTCCCCGACTCTCGAATCTCCCCTGCGTACATCACATTTAGACGATCGGCGTAGCGAGCGATAATTCCAAGATTATGAGTGATGATCAAAAGTGCCGTACCAAGCTGCGAAGTCAGATTCTTCATCAACTCGAGTATCTGCGCCTGAATCGTCACGTCGAGCGCAGTCGTAGCCTCATCAGCAATCAGCAGCTTCGGCTCGCAACTCAAAGCAATGGCAATCATCACCCTCTGGCGCTGACCACCACTCAACTGGTGCGGATGATCGCTCAGCCGTTGCCTGGAATCGGCAATTCCCACCATTTCCAGCAGCTCAGCGGCCCGTTTCTCAGCCGCACCACGCCCAAGGCCCAAATGCTCCTCAAGCGGCTCGGTTATCTGCCTGCCAATAGTCAGCACCGGGTTCAGTGACGACATCGGCTCCTGAAATATCATCCCAATGCCCGCACCACGAACGCCCTGCATCTCCTTATTGGAAACACTCAGCAGGTCGACGCCCTCGAAAATCACCTCGCCGTCTTCGATAACGCCGGGTGGGTTCGGCACCAATCGCATGATCGAAAGAGCGCTCACACTCTTACCGCAACCGCTCTCGCCAACCAAACCCAGCGTCTCGCCATGGTTCACATCGAAAGAAACGCCGGCAACGGCAGTAATTTTGCCATCGGGCGTGTTGAACGAAGTACGAAGATTCCGTACTTGAAGAAGCGGGGTTGAAGTGTTCGGTGAATCGGTTGTCATAAGGCTCGCTGGCGTTTCGCGCATCATCCTACAACGTGCCCGGCCTAAACCGAACATGCCTTACGAGTTACGTAACCGAACTTAAGGCGGACTCACCACGACCCAACAAGCTACCTTCGGCGCCTCACAACGCGCCTTCGCCTGACAATCTTCTTCTTGCCAGTACCCGAAGTAGCTGCCGCCGCTGCACCACTGCCAGAAGCACCCACTCCAGCACTTGCCTTAAGCTCCTTCGGATAAGAACTTGAATAAGCATCGAGAATCTGCTGAACCGAGCTAATGCGAGCAGCAATCAACTGCTGCGTGCTCTTCACCATGCCCTGTCGAGCCTTCAAATTCACCGTAACAGTCTCGAGCCGCTCACGCTGATACCCGAAATCCTGTTCGATCTCATCAACACGGGGAGCAAGCGCACTTGAACCCGGCGTACGAGCAACTGCACCACCCGACTGGCGCATTGACTGCTCACGACCAGACAAATACACCACCTGGCGAGTTGCAGTTTCCACTTCAGAACGAAGCTTCTCAATCTCAAACAGGAAGTCATTCACCTGACGCGCCATATCGGCAACCTTATTATTAGGCTTGCCTTTCGAATCGGTCTCGCCAATTCGCTCGATAATCTCATCGATCCGAGGATCACGCATTATTGTCGGTTTCCAACTGGTTCGAACTCAGGTATCTCTGGTGCCAGAACAGGTATAACGCCCATTCCACTATTCGACAATGTCACGTCAGAGGCTCACTCGGCTACGAGAAACACCCCATTTCGAATGTTGGTATGCACAGTCCCGTTCATGGCAAATTGAATACATCAACAACAATATCGGCAGTAAATCTCTCAGTCGGATCAACTCCCGTTCAAATCCTAGGACCATAGAACTACTTTCAACCCGGAACGTCAGCGTCAAATTACGTCAACCTTGAATGAATGAGTGATTCCAGGAACAACCACCCAATTCATTCCACACCGGGCCACCTAACCACACCCACTGTCATCCCAATCTAGAATCGGGATCTCCGCCAACCACAAACTTCCTTACAATCCAGCCAACACCCAAGTGGCTAGAAAAAGTGGCAATGCCACCAACTGTCATCCTGAACTTGATTCAGGATCTACGCCATACCGCAAACTTCCTCACAATCCAGCCAATACCTAAGTGGCTAGAAATAGTGACCTAGTCACCCCAACAGCACGAAAATCGCATATCCTAAATAGCCGTGTTCCCGGGTCGTTCAATGGTAGGACAGGGGCCTTTGAAGCCTCTAATCCTGGTTCGAATCCAGGCCCGGGAGCCAACACACACCCAACAAGCACACAATAAGAAAAAGCCCCCGGCAAACGCCGAGGGCTTTTCTTATTTCTCACTACTAAATCCTGAAAATTACTTCAGGACAACCATCACACCACTACTAAACGCCCTCATGACTCGTCAGCTCAACCTGCAAGCCAGCATCCGAAGCCATCGACCACGGAGTCTCTACAACCCAGTGTCCCGGCTCCTTCTCCACCAGAGGCGGGCGTTCGTTCGCCCACTTGTGGTTCGGGTCCACTTCCAGCGGTGTTCGAGTCATGAACACATCTCCCGGAGGCGGGTCGATCGGTGAAACAACTTCACCAGGCAACAGGAACTCTTCGCGCTGAATGTCAGGGTGCGACGGCAAAGCCGCTGAAACCAGAGCATTCGTGTAAATGTGCATCGGGTTATTGAAAATAGCTTCAGTCTCACCCGACTCCTGAACAACACCAAGATACATAACAGCCATGTCGTGGCACATGTATCGAACCGTCGCCAGGTTGTGAGCAACCAGCAAGTAAGCCAGTCCGTGCTCCTCCTGCAAGTCCACCAGCAAGTTCATGATTTGGGCACGAATCGAAACGTCCAAAGCCGAAACCGGCTCATCAAGCGCAATAACCTTCGGGTTCAAAGCAAGCGCACGGGCAATACCAATACGCTGTCGCTGCCCACCCGAGAACTCGTGCGGATACAGGTTCGCCTGATAAGGGTTCAAACCAGTCTCACTAAGCAGATCACCAACGCGAGTTGCAATCTGGCCCTTAGTCATCGTAGTCGCAATCTCAAGCGGCTCACCAACAATCGCACGCACACGCATGCGAGGGTTCAGTGAAGACCAGGGATCCTGGAACACTGCCTGCACAGAACGCCGGAACTCAGTCTTTCCAGCCTTCGACAGCGTCGAGACGTCTTCGCCTTCGTAATAAATAGTTCCACTGGTTGGCTTCTCGAGTCCGAGCAGAAGCTTCAGGGTAGTCGTCTTACCACAACCCGACTCACCAACAAGACCAAAAGTCTTGTTGCGTTCAATGTCGAAGCTCACATCATCGACAGCCTTCAGGAATATCTTCTGGCCGAAGCCAAGAAAGCCTCCGCCAACCTGGTACCACTTACGAAGGTTACGGATAGAAATGATCGCATCGGCGCTCGGGTTTACCCCGGGAGCTGGTGGGACGGGTGCAGTTGATACGTTTTCAGCAATTGTCATGTGTAGTTACCGATTCTTGTGGATCGTAGGTTCAAAATCACCGACTACTCGTCGTCTTCGGCAGGCATCAGGTTGGCGTACTTGTCGTAGTTCGAAACCGAACTTCTTGAGAGCTGAACCCAATGGTCCTTCTCAACCTCAACCAGCGGTGGGCGGCGAGCCGCATCTTCCGGTGTGAATTCTAGAGTCGATCGAGGTGCAAAAGCATCACCAGGAGGCAAGTTGTAAAGCAACGGCGGCTGACCCTCAATCTGAGGCAGTCGACCCGACTTCTCTTCCAACTTCGGTACAGAACTAATCAAAGCCTTGGTGTACTCGTGCAATGGGTTGTTGAAAATTGTGCGCACATCAGAAACCTCAACAATTCGGCCCGCATACATAACCGCAACACGGTCACACATCTTGGCCACAATTCCGAAGTCGTGAGTAATGAAGATGATCCCCACACCCTCTTCCTGCTGAATCTGTCGCAGCAGTCGCAAATAAGCAGCCTGAATCGTCACGTCGAGCGATGTAGTCGGCTCGTCAGCAATAATCACTGCAGGGGCAGATGAAATACCGATAGCACCAACAACACGCTGTCGCATGCCACCAGAAAGCTGGTGAGGATAGTCCTTCGCTCGAGTCTCAGGAGCCGGGATTCGAACCTTTCGGAGTGAATCGACAACCTTGTCCCACAGCGCCGCACCCTTCAGCTTCTGGTGAATCTTTATAGCTTCACCAACCTGATTCGAGATATCGAAAACCGGGTTTAGAGCCTGCATCGGGTCCTGCAAAATGATGGAAATCTCACCACCACGAACCCCTGTCATCTCGCGTTCCGATAAAGCAAGAAGGTTTCGGCCCCCAAGATGCACTTCACCATCAACAATCTTGCCCGGAGGTGTAGGAACAAGCCTCATCAGCGACAGCGCGGTAACCGACTTACCTGACCCCGACTCACCAACGATTCCCAGAGTTTCCCCTCGGTTCACGTGGTAGTTAACTCCATCCACAGCCTTCACCGTGCCCCAACGGGTGGTGAAATGTGTTTGAAGGTTTTTTACTTCCAATACAACCTCATCGGATGTAGCGGTATCGCCAAAACCATCGGTGTCCACAACTACGCCGACAGAAGAATCTTCGTCCTTCTCTTCAACAGTAGCGTCGGTGGATTCTGCCATTCTGAGTCCCCTGTACTAGTCGTTTCAACTTGTCAGCCATTCTTTGGCCACTAACCAAGTCCAACGACTTGTAATCGAATTACAAATAAATCCAGACGATCACATATTGAACCGCCCGAACTGCCCGGCACGATACCAAACTTTGAAGGTAAACGCTACCGGTCAACAAACACTAACGTCCCCTAAATCCCGAGATCACTTTCCAGTTCATCTAAAGCACCATCTATCGCACTCACAACGAAGTCAATCTCATCCTTATTGATGGAAAGCGGCGGGCAGAGCGAAATAATGTCTCCAGCCCTGAAGCTAACAATGTTCCGGTCGAACAACATCTTGGGCAACTTCTTCGCCAATCCAGCACTCGCTGGGAACGAAGTTTTGCTATCCCGGTCCGCTACCAATTCAACAGCTGCCAGCAACCCCAACCCACCACGAACGTCACCAACACTCTTGTGGCTGTACAAACTCTGAAGCTGCTCGAATAAATACGTACCCATCCGCTTCGAATTTCCTACAAGATCCTCGCGCTCGAAAATCTTCAGGTTTGCCAACGCAGCGGCAGCCGAAACCGGGTGCCCACCAAACGTAATCAAATGCTTGAACGTCTCGTTCGGACCACCAACAAACGCATCGGCAATCCGCTTCGTCGCAATCGCCGCACCAAGCGGGGCGTAACCACTCGTAATGGCCTTCGCAACACTCGTAATATCAGCCTGCACACCCCAGTTCGTAGGAGCGAACCACTCACCCGTGCGACCAAATCCCGTAATCACCTCGTCAGCAATCAGAATCACGTTGTACTGATCCGCAATCTCACGCAATCGCTGCCAGTACTCCGCCGGGGGAACCTGAATGCCGTACGCAGCCGAAATCGGCTCAGCAATCATCGCAGCAACAGTGTCGGCACCCTGATGCTTGATCACCTCTTCAAACTCGTTGGCGCACCTGATAGCCACATCCATCGGATCCCCGGCAAACGGCAAACGGTACGAATTCCAGTTCGTAACGTGAATCGCACCCGGCATCAACGGACCCATCGGGTCAGCAGCAGCGTTACCACCCAAACTCACAGCCATCGCTGTTCCACCGTGATACGAATAGCGCCTGCTTATCACCTTGAACGCCCCGGCCTTGCCGTTCAAAATCGAATACTTCTTCGCCATCTTCACAGCGGTCTCAACAGCCTCGGAACCACCCGAAACGAAGAACGAACGCGCACCCTTGTCCGGGTACAACTCAGCAACCTTGCCCGCCAGTTCAATCTGCGAAATAGTCGCCGCACCAGCCGGAGACGAATCGATCGAAGTCATCTGCGCATAAACAGCGTCGGCAATCTCTGTCCGACCATACCCCGCCGACTTGTACCACAACCCCGACATAGCATCTAGGTGCCGCTGCCCATCAACAGTCTCCACCCAAACTCCATCACCCTTCACATACATCTTCAAACTTCCACGCCAGTCGTTCGTCTGAGCAGCGTGCATGAACAGGTGCTCGCCTGCAATCGCTTGCAGTTCTTCGATCCGTTCACCACTTATGGTTGCGGGATTGGTGGTCGACGTCATCAGGGTCTCCATTAGCGCGAAAATTAAGTTGCACATCCATCAATGCGCCCACCAATTCTAAGTCCTCAACAATCCCCGGTCTATCACTCAACCCAGTAAAAATATTGCTCCCTACAATCGAACAAATCCTTTCCAGCATCAAATTCATATCTGACCTATCCTTAATCAACCACTCGCAACCCATCATCCTGAGCCCCGCAAACTGTCACCCTGATGAAAATCAGGATCTGTGCCCAATAGCCAGCAACTAACATCCCAGCCAGTAACCCAGTGGCGAAGAATAAGTGCCGCCGGCACCCCAAAACATGACTCAGAAATTCACCCCCGCCCAACTCGCCGAGATAAACCGAAAACTCGAAACGTCCACAACCGAAGAAATTCTCAACTGGACCGACCAAACATTCGGCAACGCCGCAGCCCAAATGTCGAGCTTCGGACTCGAAGACCAGACACTCTTCCACATCTACTGGACCGTCAACCCCAAAGCACGGCTCATGACCCTCGACACACTGCGCCTGCCAACCGAAACCTACTCGCTCTTCGACCAAACCAAACTCCGCTACGGAGTCGACGTCGAATTCTTCTATCCCGAAATGGACTCTGTTGCCAAAATGGTTAAAGAAAAAGGCAACAACTTCTTCTATCAAGGGCGCGCCAACCGAGAATTCTGCTGCGGAGTGCGCAAAGTCGAACCCCTCGGAAGAGCACTCGCAACGCTCGACGCCTGGGTAACCGGCCTGCGAAGAGATCAGGGCATGGACCGCGGGTCGATCGACATCGTCGAATGGGACGCCGCCCACAACAATTACAAGATCAACCCACTCGCCAACTGGACCTTCGAACAAGTGCAGGAATTCGTCAAAGAAAACGAAATCCCATACAACGAACTCCACGATCAAGGCTACCCATCACTCGGCTGTGCACCCTGCACCCGAGCCATCAAACCCGGCGAAGACATCCGAGCAGGCCGCTGGTGGTGGGAAGACGACCCCAACGCAAAAGAGTGCGGCATCCACATAGTCGCCCCCCTAAAAGCTTAGGGACCGGGCGAGGTCGCCCTTTCTAACCCCCGCTCCCAGCGGGAGAGGGCTGGGGTGAGGGAGAAGCTTCTACTTAGCTGACAGCCTTCCAAACATCCACTGTCATCCTGAAAAAAATCAGGATCTGTGCCCACGCGCCCACCAATAACCCAACAACACACATGGCAATAAAACGCGCCACTGTCGACCCATAAACCGCTATCATCTCAGCCAACACCCCAAAGGCAAGAAAAGGTGGCCTAGCCACACACCATGCACGGAATCGAAACCCTTAAAACCCGAATCCAAAACGGCGAAAAAATAGTCGGCGCATCAATACGGATGTGGGCAACCAAAGCCGACATCGAACAAACGATGTCCCAGCGAAACTACGACTACCTCGCCGTCGATGCCCAACACTCCCCATTCAGCGAAGAAAACCTCGCAAACTTCTGCGAAATCGCAAACAGCATGGGAATCCCCGTTCAATTGCGAATCAAACACACGCAGTTCACCTTCACCATCGGCAACATGCTCGACCTCGGACCCTCGATGATCGAAATCCCACAGGTCGAAAACCTGAACACCGTCAACGACGCAGTAGCCAACTTCCACTACCCGCAAAAAGGACGCCGAAGCTGGGGCCCTTCTCGAAGTCCCCAAACAGCCGAATACCCCCAACGACTCGATTACGCCAAATGGTGGAACACGCACGGTGTCCTGTGGATGCAACTCGAGTCGATAGCCGCCGTAGTCCAGACAAAAGAAATGTCAGAAGCCGGAGCCAACGTCCTGTCGTGGGGACCCAACGACCTCGCCTTCAACCGCGAAGCCAACCCCAACCACGCGCTGAAAACCGACGACGACTGCATCAACCACGTTCTAAACGCCCTGAAAGGCACCCAAACAAAGCTCTGCCTGCGAACCTACGGCGATGAACAGCTAGCACGCTACGAACAAATGGGCGCCACCATGTTCCTCGACGAAACCAGCATCGCCTCAGCCCC
Source organism: Dehalococcoidia bacterium (assembly GCA_012959765.1). Classification (GTDB taxonomy): domain Bacteria; phylum Chloroflexota; class Dehalococcoidia; order Lucifugimonadales; family Lucifugimonadaceae; genus Lucifugimonas. The sequence goes on from DUCO01000015.1 coordinate 14,491, forward strand.
CGACTAGTTCCAGCCGGTCTACCCAGCAGACAGCCGTCCTACGGCAAGAAAACGTGCCATTGGCACCTGTCATCCTGATGAAAATCAAGATCTGTGCCAACCCACTAACACCTAACACATCAGCCAACACCGCAAAGGCAAGAAAAAGTGCCACTGGCACCTAGCCGCGATCAGCGAACACCGGGCTAACCCACGCCATCTCCATGTCCTGCTGAACAACCTTCACCCAGTAAGGATTCACACCCGGCTCCACACCTTCATCAGTAACGCTAAACGACGCCCGATCAACACCCGGCTCCGGCGCCAGCTCCACGCTCACACTCCTGTTCAAATGACCCAGATTCACTCGAGCCGCACGCTCCCCAAGCTGTGCCAACGAAGTCGTTATCCGAACCGAATCAGCCTCCGAAGCAGCCATCCGTCGAGGACCCACCTCACCATGCAAACCAAACGTTTCACCAATAATCAACTGCGAATTCAGCACCAGAGTGATCTCAGAATCGACGTCCGATGACACATCAGCGATCACTCCACTCGGATACCCACACGCCCAACCGTCCAACCCGAGCCGCGAATCACTCTCCCGATCAAACCGCGAACGAGGACTATCAAAGCGAACCGTGGAAACCTCTCCAATCGATCCACCCGCAACCTCCAGATAACCATCCCAGATAATCCCCGAATAACTCGACATCCGACTCGCACCATCCCACAACACCCTCACCCGGGTCCCCGTCGCCACAGCACCAAACCGCTCCGTGTGAATCAGCTCAAGACCCCGATAAACCTCAACCCGCTCTAAAGGCGCAGTCCCCTCAACATTCACTTGAATTTCGCAACTCTCGCCACACGAATACTTCTCACCAATCAGGTGACCGTCCACGCTCACATCAGCCCGAATCCGAGCCCCCGTCGTCGCATACACACGCTTGGCTTTAATGGCGTCGAGAACACCCTTAAGCGTCAACTCCTCAGCGTAAACACCAGTCAGCCCACCCTTGGAATATCGACGTAGCTGGTGACCCGGCCGATCATCTCCCGGCCTGCCCGTGTGGCAGTCGTTCCCGCCAACAAAACCCATCTGGTACCCACGTTCAAGAGACTCTCGCAAAATCCACTCAAACGAACCGTGCGTCGAAGTAACCTCCACCGCCGGCTCCAGCGTCGGATCGTGCCACTGCAAATCAGCGTGCTGCCCACCAACGTGCGGAGTAATCACCGTGTCGGTACCCCGGTAGTAGTTGTGCAAATCTCGAACATGAGGCAAATCCGACTCCCCATCCCGGCCTAGCCGATCAGCACCACGCCACCGCTTCATCGGCACGTCGTACCGACCAAAATAAACGTTGTGATGCCCCCCGGCCGGCAAGTTCCCCGACCACTCAAACCCCGGCAACGGAACGAACCGACCAGGCTGATGAAACTTTTTTTCCTCAACCTGCTGAATCTCGTAAGCATCGGTCGAATGAGCACTGTCATTTCGCTGGTATCCAGCGAAATCCAACCCCGATACCTCGTGAGCGTAAGCGAAATAATTCCCGATCTTCGAAGGATCGGCAACCTGCCCCGAATGAGGATCGCCCCAGAACAGCTTCAACGCAGGCAACTCCTGCGCAATCCGAACTTGATTACTACTAGCCGAAAGACTGTTCTCAACATCCTCAACACCAATCCGAGTCGCCCCGGCCTCGGTAAACACAGCCCTCTCAATCCGCCTCACACCACCGTCCGACTCCCCAAAATCCAATCGATCCCCATCAGGCAATATCAACCCCGGAGCCGAAACCTCCACACTCCCGCGATACCGTTCGGCGGGATTGCCCCAACGATCCTCTGCCTTCAATAACAGCGCGAACGAAGACCCGATCTCGATATCAGAAGGTGCGATCGCCGACAACGACTCAGCCTGACCACCCGACACCTCGACTATCACCGATTCGATAGCTGTCGAAACACCTTCGCCAGTAGGGTCTACCCGACACCGAAAGTAGTGCTGCGTCTCATAGAACGTTTGGGCCCGAAGCCCATCACCGGCACCAAGCGAAATCGTCAAAATCTCGCCCGCCGAAACCCGACCCGACTGAACGGTAACAACAAGAGATTTGTGATCAGGCGTATGAACCGAAACCGCACACCCGTCGGGCGAAGCAACAGATAAATAATCGTCAGCCGAAGAATCCACAACCTGCGGACGCCCCCAGTCCGAATCCGACTCAGTGTCGACGGTAATCGAACCACCAGCAGCCAAACCCGCACTGCCAGCCACATACCGCAACACAACAACAGCCGGCTCCCCAGCCTCAACCCGACCATCAGAAACCAACTCAATCAACCCAAATTCACTAGACATCTGTCAACTCTCCATAATTCGTCTAACGGCGTCTCCAAGCGTGAGCCGCGTCGCAGACTGGAACCAACTGCGAATGCATGCCCGGTCCTAACGAGGGTGAGGGAGAAGCAGTCATCCCAACCATCACCCACCCAACCACAAACTGTCATCCTGAACTTGATTCAGGATCTATCCCCCACTATTGAAGCGAACACAATCAAGTCTTTCGACGTCGCCCGAAACAACCAGTCCTACCCCGGACCGGGGGAGTTAGAGGGGGAGATTGCGACGCGCGACCAAGCACGAATGCGCGCCCGGAGCTAAAACGAAAGAAAAAGTCACCTAGTGACCCAAAACCTCTAGCAGCCGATCCGCAATCACATCCTCTTGCCCATCCGAAACATTCACCATGTTCGCCGCCAACCCACCATGATTCTTGGCCACGTAAATCCGAGGACTTCCCTCGTGCAACTCACTCCACACCCGCTCGATCTCGGTCTCGCCACCATCCAAAACAATCACAACGTTAGGCACGTGATAAGTCTCATAATCCTGCTCGACAGTCGCCGAAACACCATCTAAACCCTGCAATCGTGAACAAAGACTATTCGCCCGAGACCGCATCCCATCCTGCCTCGACTCATCATCCGCCTCAATAAACAGCTGCAGCGCAGTCACCATCCCGATCATCTCTTCACGACCAACCTTCTGCGGACGACCAATCGCCATCCCCGGCCCACTGTTCTCCAGCGCCGCCTCGATCAAGTCAGCCCGGCCCGCCAATAATCCAGCCGACTGCGGGCCACCGATGTACTTCCCGCCCGAGAACGTCACCAGATCAGCGCCCTCATCGATATAAAGGTTCAAGTTCGATGCAGGCGGCAACATCGCTGCCCCATCCACGATAAACGGCACACCAGCCGTCTTCGCAACCGCCGAAATCTCACGGGCCGTCAGCCCACCCCGGGCAACGCCATACGCATAGGTGTACAAAATCCCCGCAGTAGAAGGCGTAATCGCCGCAGCCAACTGCTCAGCAGTAGCCCCGCCCGAAGAATCGCCGGCATACGTCATCACCGCACCCGCATACTCATGGCACTTCAAATACCCGCCAGGATTATTCGCCTGAGTCAGTATCTCGTTCTTCAACCCGGTCGTGTCAGGAAGCTGAGCAATCTTCGAAGCATCAGTCCCCGTCATCACCGCCGCTGTTGCCAGCACCAACCCACCCGCAGCCCCCGAACAGATCAACCCCGCCTCAGCGCCCGTAATCTCAGCAACATAACTTCCCGTTGCACGCTTCAGCTCCACCAAATCGATAAACGACTCCGATGCGAGACTCATCGCCTCACGCACCTCAGGCCGCATCATCGATCCACCGTGCGTCGTATGAGTACCGCCAGCGTTAATCAATGGCGTCACACCAAATCGAGCGTAAACAGGGTTATTCAGCGGATCGCTTGTCATCAACTCAGTCCTCAAGCACAGTGCCACTAGTTGCACCGGATGCTCTTTGTGCCGTCCTGAACGCCTTCGCCTGTGGTAAAACTACGCCGGAACGAGCAAATTCGAATGTTGTACCGGCATATTGACACAAGTTATCGCCGAGCAACCACTACCGGAGGATAAATTGAGCGGAATATACGAACAGTTCGGAGTCACACCCGGAATCAACGCACGAGGCAACCAAACCCTGCTCGGTGGTTCGACACCCCCACCCGAAATTCAAGAAGCCATGGACGAGGCTATGAACTCCGGCTACGTGGTGTTTGAAGATCTACTCCGCAAAACCGGCGCATTCATCGCCGATACCCTCGGAACAGAACAGGCTTTCGTTACCTCAGGCGCAGCAGCAGCTATCTCACTCGGAACCGCCGCAGCACTTGCTGGCAACGACCGCGAAAAGATGGGTCTCATCCCCGACACCTCCACCTTCGACCGCAACGAACTGGTCTTCCAGAAAGGCCAGGACTACACCTACAAACGCTGCTTCACACTCGCTGGAGCCAAGCTCGTCGAAATCGGACGCGAAGACGGCTGCACTGTCGAAGAAATGGAAGCTGCCATCGGACCCAAAACCGCCGGAATAGCCTTCTATGAAAGCGGTCAGTGGGGTCCGGAATGGGTAACGATCGAACAAGCACGTGAACTCGCCGACAAACACGACATCCGCCTGATCGTCGATGCAGCAGGCCAGATATACCCACTCGACCAGTTCACCAAGACCGCCCAGATCGCCGATGTCGTGGCTTTCGGTGCCAAGTACATAGGCTCACCCCACTCAACAGGAATCTGCACCGGCCGCGCCGAATACGTTGAATCAGCCTTTCTGCAGAACTTCATCGGATTCGAAATGGCAGGTCAACAGGGACTCGCCCGACCCTACGGACGCCCTTACAAGACCGACCGTGGCGAAGTGATCGGTGTCGCAGCCGCACTCCGACGTTGGTTCACTATCAACCACGAAGACCGACTCGCCATCGAAGAAGCCAAGCGAACTGGATTCCACCGCGGCCTTAGCGATATTGCAGGTATAAGCGTCAACATTCCGAAAACACCCCAGATCGGCCCAAACACCACCGTCTTCATCCACTTCGATCCAGACGTACTAGGTATCGGTGGTCACGAAGTGATCAAGCGCCTCGAGAAGGGCGATCCGCCAATCTGGACCCGAACCCACGACGATGGAAAATCGATCGGAATCGGTGTGCAAATGCTCTCCGATGAACAAGTCGAAACAGTCATCCAGCGAATCAGAGAAATCGTCTCCTGATCTGAACCCAAAAAATAACGTCGGCACAACTCAGCCGACGCCCCCTCGAAAGTGAGCTTCGAAATGAAGTGGAACATACTCATCACTGGCGGACGAGTAATCGACCCGTACTCGGGAATCGACGGCGTCCGTGACGTCGCAATAACCGGCAACAAAATCGCCGAGATAGGTGAAAACCTGCCGCAAGATCAGGCCGATCTCGTGATCGACGCATCAGACAAGATCGTCACGCCCGGCCTCATCGATCTCCACGTTCACAACTACACGGCACGCGGCAATCGGCCCAGTGTCGACTCCGACTCCACCAACATGGCGTACGGAGTCACCACGGCCCTCGACGCCGGTACCGCAACGCCGTCCGAGTACCCCCACTACTGGGAATCCGACATCCAGAACACCAAAGTCAGGCTCTACTCGCTGGTGCGCATGCCCGACCCGTACGGACCCGACCCGTCATCGGTCGGTGAAGTGAGCGATCTCATCACTAGCTACGACACGCTTCTCGGCGTGAAGTTCCACCACTCCCAGCACTTCTCATCACTGCCATTGGCTCGAGAAGCCGTTGACTTCGGAGGCGGAATCCTGATGTGCGAAGCCTACGGAGCACCGATCCCGCAGCTACTCGACTGGATGAACCCCGGCGATATCCTGACCCACACGTTCCACGCAGCATTCCGGTTCCCAATCTTCGACCACCGAGGTCAACTCTGGTCGAAAATCTGGGACGCCAAAGAACGTGGCGTATTCCTCGATATCGGGCATGGCGCTCGCGGCTTTGCATTCCGAACGATGGAACAGGCGCTTTCGCAGGGATTCAAGCCCGACACCATAAGCACCGATGTCCACGTCGGCAACATCGATGGCCCCGTCTACGACATGCCAACAACCATGTCGAAAATGCTCGCCATCGGTCTCTCTCTCAACGACGTAATCGAAATGTCGACACAAATTCCAGCACGTGCCCTAATGCAAGAAAAAGAGCTGGGCTCACTCGCAGTTGGCACTGTTGCCGACGTAGTAATCAGCAACATGGATCAGGGCTCGTTCACCTACCTCGACGTACTCCACGAAGAACGCGCGGCCAAAGAAAAATTCTCACCCGAAACAGTCATCTACTCAGGAAACATCTACGACGGCGACAAGTTCCAACCCGGCGAAATGTCCCACAAACACGACGCCCCACCAGGCTTCATCCTCACAGAAACCTAAACCGACGTTTAAGTGCAGCGCACGTAACCCCCTCTCCCCAGGGGAGAGGGTTGTGGTGAGGGAGAAGCCCCCTACTCAGCAAACAACCCACCAATCGCCCACTGTCATCCTGAACTTGATTCAGGATCCATGCCAACCCACAAACAACCTATCGCCTCAGCCAACTCTCCAAAGGCAAGAAAAAGTCACCCAGTGCCCCCCCGCGGCGGCGCCAAAGTCGGCTCATAAAAATAACCAGCAGCCGAAAAATACGGACCAGAATTCTCCGCCGGATACTCATCCAAAATCGCATCCACCTCAGCCTTATCCGAAGCCGACAACACCCACTCCACAGCCGCAACATTCTGCGCAATCTGCTCAGCCGAACTCGCTCCGGCAATCACCGTCGCCACGATCGGGTCCGCCAAAAGCCACGCAAACGCCAACTCCAACACAGTGTGCCCACGATCCCGAGCCCAGCCATCCAACAACCCCACCAGCTCAAGATTTCGCGAGGTAATCCACCGATCCGCCATCCCCTGCTCAAGCGCCAAACGTGTCCCCTCAGGAACCGAACCCCCATCAGCCGCGTTCGCCTTTCCCGTCAGCATCCCAGCAGCCAACGGCAAATAAGGAATCACGCTCATTCCCAACTCCCTGCAAGCCGGAATCATCTCAGCCTCAGCGCCCCGAGCCATCATCGAATAAGCAAACTGCGAAGCCGCAAACGGCACAAACCCGTTCTGCTTGTTCGTCCACTGAGCATCCGTAATCCGCCACGCCTCGAAATTGCACCCGGTCGTATACCGAATCTTGCCGTCACGAACCAGATCGTCTAACGCCCGCAAAGTCTCCTCGATCGGCATCCGAGTGTCGGGACGATGGATCATGTACACATCGATATAGTCGGTCTGAAGTCTCGTCAAACTCTCCTCAACCGACCGCATCACAAAGTTGCGCGAACCCCCAAAGTTGTTCGGACCCTGCCTGCGCATCGACCCAAACTTTGTCCCGATCAACATCTCGTCACGCCGACCCACCAGCGCATGCCCGATGTACTCCTCCGACAACCCCGTGGCGTACACATTCGACGTATCGACGAAGTTCACCCCATGGTCGATCGCGGCATGAATGATCGCCACCGACTCAGGCCGATCCCGCCGATCCGGCATCCCAAAGCTGTTCGCCCCAAGCCCAATCTCCGAAACCTCTAACCCTGTGCTGCCCAGATGTCGATACTTCAACTCGACACCCCCAACGCCCTCGAAACAGCCACGTCATAACGATCCACCGCGTTCTGAACAACCAGTTCGAGATCTTCTGGCAAAACATATCCATTCCGCACCAGCGCCTCCGCATCCCGCCTCACCAGCTCGAGATACTCATCTCGGCCTCCATACCGCTCCTCAACAGAAAGCCGAGGATCACCAGCCTCGTCCCGTGCCGCCCGCGTCGCGGCAAACCAGTTCGAGAACCCCAGCATCAAAATCTGCTGCTCAGGCGACCCCGTCTCGGGATCTCGAACATTCCAGCCTGAATGCGTCGCCACCGGCCGTGTCAAATCAGGCAACCGAACCCCCGCCACCTCGTTCCCATCACCATCGACCGCCGAAACAAGGCACTGATACGTCGCACCCTCAACCGACGGATACACACCAACACCCTCATCGGCCCGCGCCCCCAACTCCATCGATTTAATTACCCACAACTTCGATCGATCCGGAGTCACCTGCCCCGGCAACCGATCAAACACATCCAACACAGCACCCTGCGCCACCGCCGTCTCCGACCCAACTTGCGCATGCGCGCTCGCAGGCGGCTCAACACCGTCCGTCACCCACCGCTCCAGGTTCACCAGCGCCGCCCTCAACAAAGGCGAATAGTCGACCACGTTGTAGGCATACCTACCTAGCCCACCCTCCGTACTCGAACCTCGCCCCTGCGGCAACGAACCCGCCCCATGCTGCGTGCCAGCAAAGTGATAAGACCGTGTGTCGGCGTCCGATTCAAGGTCACGTCGCCCCTCCGGGTCCGTGTGCGCCAGTGAAGCATCACCCCGCCAGTACTCAGCCGAACTATTCGTATAAATCACCTTCGGAACGTTCCCACTCGCCTTCAAACGCTTGAGCAACCCATCCGAACCCTCGCCAAACGGATCATCAAGCTCCTCATCAGCGAACGGAAATAAATGCCCAAAACTCGGATACGACTGGTTCGACGGCTGCGCATAACGATGGTTAAAAGCGCCCATCCTCGCCCCCGCAACGTGAGGCAGTAACCCGTCGTAAACCTTCCGACCCTGCTCATCAACGTTCAACCCGAGATGCAAAAACTGCCGCAACATCCGACCCGTCTGAGAAGTGCCAAACCCAAACGCGTGATCAAGCCGACCCACCTCAGGCAAAAGCTCCGCACTATCGAACTTCAACCACGAAGCAACATCCCGCAACGCCAGCAACCCGGCACCAACAACCGGAGAATCCTTCGTCGAATATACAATCTGGTAGTACTTACCCGGCTCAAACCCGGCACCAAGGTAAATGTGCTCGTCGCTTGGCTCAACACCACTCGCCGTCTCACGAGCGAAACTCCACTCCGAACGCGGAACAACCTCGTCTACGCCGTCCTCGTAATCCTTCACATACAGAACAGCCCCCGCCTCATCGAGATCACTCACTCGCAGCGGCTTGTGAATCCGATCAGCAAGCAACCACGTCGACTCACGCTTATTCGGCCGTATCTCCACCACGTTCTGCCCCGCATCAGCCTCACCCGACAAATCAGCAATCGGCGGCTCCAAACCCATCAACACGTCATCCACATACACATCCCACTGCCACCCAATCGAAGCAACTGTCCAACCCTGCTCAAACAAAAATCCATCACCCTGCCCTGCACTGGCAGAAGCCTCCTTAGCGCTCCTGTTGAACGTATCCACAACCCTGCGCCTGCCTCTGTTTGGCAGCTCCACGAGTAACCGATTCGCAGCTCGATCCGGATCCACCGGCGTCACAATCGAAAAATCAGCCGCAAACCGCACCCGGCCATCGCCATCGCGAGGAGCGAACTCCAAATCGACGATCGAACTGTTCACCTCAGCCAACGGATCAACAGCGAACGTCAGAACGGCATCAATCTGCTCGTACGCACCTGCGTCGCCAAATTCACGACCACCCGCATACGGAAATCGGTTGACCTGCTTCATATCGACGATTGTCATTGAATTCCTCAGTCTGTCTCAAAAATAAAAATTGCGATTTTTGTCTGGCGGGGCGATTATAGGCTCGCTCACGGCAAATAGAAGATAACAACTCATCGGAGAACGCATGTCACAGCCCGCTCGCCCCAATCTCGTCTACATCTTCACCGACCAGCAGCGAGCCGACACCATGGCCGCCTACGGCAATGACTGGATCGACACGCCGAACCTCAACCGACTCTCCGACCAGAGCTTCGTTTTCGAAAACGCATACGTCAGTTCCCCCATCTGCACACCGTCCCGCTCAACCCAGATGACCGGACTCTGGCCCCACACCAACGGCTGCATCAAAAACAACATCCCGCTCCCGCAGAACGTCCAGACCTTCGCCGAATTCTTCCCAGACGACTACCACACCGCCTACTACGGCAAGTGGCATCTTGGCGATGAAGTGATCAAGCGCAAAGGCTGGGACGAGTGGCACTCGATCGAAGACCAGTACCGCATCTGGAACACCGATCCAGTCCACGACGAAACCCTCAGCGACTATCACCACTGGCTCGTCGGCCTCGGCTACAAACCCGATAAAGAGTCCCGCGGCACGATGGTCTTCTCCCGACCCTTCGCCGCATCACTCCCAATCGAACACACTAAGGCAATCTATCTTGGCGACCGCGTCGCCGAGTTCATCGACGAACGAAAAGACTCGCCCTTCGCCATCTGCATCAACTTCTTCGAACCACACCCGCCGTACGTCGGACCCACCGACGATCTGTACGACCCCAAAACCCTCCCGCAATCGCCAATCTTCATGAAGAACCCGCCCGAGGACGCCGCAAGAATGCACCTGCTCATGGCAGAAGCCCAGCAGTCGAAAAGCGACTCCCCCGGATCCACATCGCTCTCTGAAGTGATGGGCAGAGACCTCCCTCCAGAAGACGTCATCGGCGAAGGCCCAACCGAAAACACAGAAGCGGAATATCGGCGAATTCAGGCGAGCTACTACGGACTCGTCACCCTGATGGACAAAGCCGTCGGTAAGGTCCTCGACACCATCGACAACGCCGGAATCGCCGACAATACAGTGGTCGTTTTCACCTCAGAACACGGCGATCAGATGGGCGAACACAACATCTTCCAAAAAGTCGTCATGTACGAACAGTCAGCCAAAGTCCCATGCCTCATGAAAGTGCCCTGGCTCAACAACCAGCGCGTGCCCGGCCGCTACTCCCACATCGACACCATCCCAACCCTGCTCGACCTCATGGGTATCGATGTGCCTGACCACCTTCAAGGCGAATCAAAAGCATCAACCCTCAGAAACGATGAAACTCTCGAAGACAACGACATTTTCCTCGACTGGAACGGCCGCAGCATCGACCTCAAATTCCCGCTCACCGAACTCGAACGAATGCGAGAACTCCCACACCGCTGCATCGTCACTGGCGACGGCTGGAAGCTGAACCTATCAGTAGGCGATCAAAGTGAACTCTACGACCTCAACACCGACCCCTACGAACAGACCAACCTCTTCAACGATCCGCAATACTCCGACCGAGTAGTCGAACTAGCTAAAAAAATCCGCAACTGGCAAATCCAAACCAACGACACAGCCCTAATCCCCGACGTCTATCCCGGAGTAGGCCACGTAGAAGGCATGCGTTAAGCCGGTCCCCTCTCCCAGCGGGAGAGGGCTGGGGTGAGGGAGAAGCGTCTGATCAGCAAACAACAACCAAACAACCAACTGTCATCCTGAATTCATTTTCAGGATCTAAAACACCAAACCACCAACAACCCCACTCCTCAGGCAACACTCAAAAGGCAAGAAAAAGTGGCCTAGCCACCCACCTACGGCAAGTTCAAATCTGTCGTCGGCGTCTCGCCCCAATCATCCTTACCCATACCGTCGTAATCGAACTGAACAACGCCATCCTTGATCGTCATCTGGTTAAGCAACCTACCCTCAGCCCTCATGATCCGATACCCGGTCGGACCCGAATCCGAAAGACCCGCCGGACGATCCTGGAACTCCAGAATCGAAACATCAGCAAGCGCACCCGGCGTCAACGTCCCCAGCTCGGTGTGATTAATCCACTTTGCCGGCTCCCACGTCGACCGAGCAACAACCTCAGCCATCGGCATGCCCATAGCTAAGAACTTGCTCATAACCTCAGTCATCTGCGCACGAGAAGTGTGCAAACTCGAACGGTGCATATCAGTTGAAATAGTGTCAGGCGGGAACCCCTGATCTAACGCAGGCTTCGCCATCGAGAACGAAAAACTGTTGTTCCCATGACCAACATCAAACTTGATTCCCCGCTTGCGAGCATCAATGTAGTGCTGCTTCACCTTGCCATCATTGCCGATCATCGGCTTCCCGTAACCAAAGCAATGCGTCGTGCCATCACCCGGTCGTAACCGCTTCAGCATGTCCTCAAAAGTACGAGTCGGCTTAGCGTTCTGATCTACAAGAGTGAACGTACCCGAAAGCCGAGCAGCCTCAACACCCCGGTCGATCGACTCCCAACCCTTGCCCTGGAAATGAGCAACTTTTACACCAACAATAATGTCCGACCGCTGCATGATCTTCGCAGCCGTCAGCTCCGCATCCATATCCTCAATATCCTGCTCAACATCGCCATCCATACCCTTGCCAACGATATTCAACAACGCAAACACTCGGACAGCCGACTTCTTGATTATCTCGTCATTGAACTGGTCAAAAGTGCGCCATCCAGCACCACCACAATCGACCATCGTCGTCACACCGTAAGGAAAGCACATCTCCTCAGGAAACATCGCCCCCGAATAGACAGCCGTGTGAGCGTGAATATCGATCAGCCCCGGCGTCACAAACATGCCCGAAGCATCGATCACACGCCGACCCTGCGACTCCGGAATGTCCTTTTCGACACCCGCCACAACCCGCCCGGCAATCCCAACGTCCATCACCTCGTCGATACCGTTTGCGGCATCAATAACATGACCGCCCTTAATCAGTAGATCGTAGCTAGGCATCACAAGTAGTCCCTTCGAACTAAACAGAAGTTGAAAACGAAAAAGTTAACGAACCACGATCAAAAAGCAGCCTAGCTGCCTAGTCACGCAGCTGGCGCAATCTCGGATCAGTGCGATCACGAATCCAGTCGCCCAGGAAGTTCATCGACATCACAGTCAGGAAAATTCCGAGACCCGGGAAGAACGAAATCCACCACGCCTCATCCAAAGTGTCACGACCATCGCTAATCATCGATCCCCAAGAAGGAATTCGAGAAGGAATCCCAATACCCAGGAAACTCAACGAAGCCTCCGTCAGAATCAAACCGCCAACCCGCAAGCTCGCAAGCACCAGCAGAAGGTTCGTCACACCAGGGAAAATGTGCTTGTACATCAAGCGCAAATCCGAAGCCCCCGCAACCCGCGAAGCATTCACATAATCACGCGTTTTCAAACTTAAAACTTCCGCGCGAATGTTCCGAACGAAACCAACCCACGTCAGCATGATTAACAACACCATCATGATGATCACACCCTGACCGATCGTTATCGAAACCACAAGCGCGATTAACAGGAAAGGCAACGCGTTCCACACATCGACATACCTCGTCATTAACTCATCCAGCAACCCACCGTAGAACCCGGTCATAATCCCGGCCCACGCACCAAGAATTGTCCCGCTAATCATTGAAACGATCGCCACCATCAGCGACACTCTGGTGCCAAACACAACCCGGCTAAATACATCTCGGCCAAACTTGTCGGCTCCAAGAATGTGGCGCGGCTCAATCGAACTGCCAATACGGTCTGTTTCGTAGTACTCGTTGTACCAGAACGGACGCGCAAGGTTGCTGCGAAGATCCTGATGGTTGGGATCTTCAGGAGCGATCAGTGGCGCAAATACGGCCAGAATCACAAGGAATATCAGTACCGCAACCGGAATAACCGGCCATCTCCTCATGAAGTTCCAGAAAGCCGGCAAAATGCCAGAGAACGATTTTTCGGACTTCTTTTCGGATGTTTCAAGCGACCCAATTCGTTCGGTCATGAGTATCGAATCCTCGGGTCAACAACCGTATACAACAGGTCGGCTACAAGACTCATAAACAGGAACAGGAAAGTGAAAATAAACACTGTCCCCGTAATCAACATAAAGTCGTTCTGGTTCACCGCCTCAACCGCAACCCGACCCACGCCCGGCCACGCAAAAATCACCTCAACCAGAACCGCGCCGTCCAAGAAGCCCGCCAGCAAAAGTGTGGCGATCGTCAACGGCTGAATAAGTGCGTTTCGCAGTGCGTGCTTCCAAACAACAACCGTTGTCGTAACACCCTTGGCACGTGCCAGCACAATATATTCAGAATCAAGCACCTCTAACATCGCCGAACGCGTGATCCTCATATAGCCCGCCATCGGACCCCAACCAAGCACCAGAACCGGAAGCACGTAGTAACTCGCCTGCTCCCAGAACGGCAGCCCAGCCCCGCTTCCAAACACAGGTAGCCATCCTAAATAGACCGCGAATATCCAGATCCCCACCAAACCGACCCAAAACGCGGGAAGCGATTGGCCAAATAGCGCGAATCCACGAACAAAGTAATCCGTGGGAGAACCGCGCTTCAGCGCGGAAATAATCCCTAACGGAACACCCATAACAGTCCCAAAAATCCACGCGACTATTGCCAGCTTAAACGTCGCGCCCCACTTTTCGCCGATGATCCGTGTAACCGGTCGGCTCTGCATCACGCTGTCTCCGAGATCGCCCCGAACCATGTTTCCAGCCCATGTCAGGTACTGAAGCACAATCGGCTTGTCGAGACCCCACTTTGCCTTCAGGGCACCAAGCGTCTCTGGAGAAATGAAATAACCCGGCTGAATAAATAAATTGATCGGGTCTTCCTTGGCGTGTGCCAACCCAAACACAGCCATTGAGGCTACCAACAATGACAGTACGGAAAATATCAGACGACGTGCCAGGAAATTTTTCATAGATCGAGTATCAGAAACCTGAGGGCATACCGCCCTCTAGAACAAAACTAGAGCAAAAAAAACGGAGTGCCGGGCCGCCAGAAGCAGCCCGACACTCCGCCATCATTTCGAACTTACTTTACGAGCTTAATGAACTCGGGGTGGTGGTATGCAGCTTCACGAATGTTAAGCGGCATGTCCCATGACAGCAGCTTGTTCGGGTTTGCAAGCGCTACGTTAGGTCGAGCAACTGTACCGATAACCGGCATCCAGTGTGCAAGGAACTCAACGTTGGCGTTTCGCAATTCGTTTCGCTTGGCAATGTCACCTTCAGCGCTCATTTCGACGTAGAAGTCACAGAGCTCTTTGATTTCAATACCAATGTTGAAACCACCTCGACCACGGGAACATTCAGAGTTACCCATAACCGGCCAGTCCCAGGGAGCCTGTGGGCTCTCAGCACCAGCGGAGTGGATCCAAGGAGCTACAGCGGTTCGACCTACAAGATTCGGCCTGTACGTCTGGTACTGAGCCTTCCATTCCTGCATGTCGACACCGAGTTCTCGCCACATGCCGACAACGGCTGTACCGATTTCCTCGTCACCTCGACCAATTCGGATGAAGAACGGCATTTCGAATCGAATGCCATTTGAGTCCTTCGGGTATCCAGCCTGGTCAAGCATCTCACCAGCAAGTGTCGTGTCGTATGGAGTCGCCCACTTTTCCTGCCAGTTCGGGTTGTTGATGTCCGCACCGTATACGTAGTTAGGCCACGCAGCGCCGGCGAACAGTACTTCCGAAATCAAGTCACGGTCGATAGCAAGTGACAGAGCCGTTCGAACTAGTCGAGCGTTCTCCATCTCTTCTTCATGCTCGCCGTCATTTCGGCCCATCCACGGAGAATCCTTGAACGTTCCGTTACCGAAACTGTTATTCAGCGGTGTCTTGTCGATGTAGTGCTCGCTCTCCCAGTAGTTACCTGAGAAAGAAATCGAGTGGAAGCTACCTGCTCCAGCACTGACAGTAACGAATCCAGCTTTCTGCATCGCAGTCATATTGCGAAGCGGAACCTGTGAAATGTCAACAGCACCAGTCTGCAAAGCAGCTTCTGCTACAGCTTCGTCAGGAATGGACCGCGCGATGTATATCTTCGCATCCGGTGTGATCCTGTAGTGACCTTCAACCGCTGCAAGCTCCATAACGTCATCACGTTGGTAATTCGTTACAGAGTAAGGCCCGGTTCCGATCAAGTTCTCTCGCGCCCAGTCTTCACCCTTCTCATCGAACGCTGCCTTCGAGTGAACACCCAGAGCTAGCCCTGACTGACCAAGAAGCAGTGTCTGCCATCGTGGGTCAAACGTTGCGATCGTGAATTTCACAGTCTTCGAGTCAACTGCAGTAACCAAATTGTCGCCAAGGAAGGAGATCCAGTTGGCCCCACCATCAGTTGCCGATTCCGGGTTAGTTCCCGGGTTACCTCGGTTGTATGACCAGACCACGTCATCCGCAGTCATCTCGCCAAATCCACCGTGGAACTCAACACCCTCTTTAAGGGTAATCGTTACCGAAGAAAGGTCCGTAGCAAGTTCCCATGAGTCTGCAAGCAGATTCACAGCGTTACCACCGGAGTCGGTCGTAAACATCTTCTCGGTAATACTGCTGCCCAAACCACCACCCTCTTCCGGCAAACCGGATAAGCGGAGTTCAAGTCCAGCACGGAGTTCAATAGTGCCCGACGCTGACTTAGGTGCAGGTGCAGTACCTACATCGTCAGGAACCACCGGAAGTGGTAGACCGTAGAAAGTCTCTTCTGCAGGAACAGCCGTGGCATTTACCACAACCGTTTGGACAACCTTGTCACCCTTTTCAGTCACGATGACGGTCTCTACAACCGTGTCACCCTTGACCTCTTGAACGATGGTGTCACCCTTTTCGGTCACAATCACGGTCTCTACAACCGTGTCACCCTTGACTGATTTTTCGACGACAACCGTTTGGATTATCACCTCTGAGTCAGAGCTACAAGCCGCAATCATCGCTGCCGCGATGGCCGAAACCATCAGCAGACCCATGATGCGGGTCAATTTCATATGCTTCATGTTCGCCTCTTTGAATAAACGTAATCAAGCTTTCTGAAAGCAAGCAGAATGCCCAGCTCGATAGATAACGCACTTCACGCAAAACCCTCAGATTGGCACAAGGTATGTAAAAGCTGTTCAAGTGTCAATTCAAAATCGCCTGTTTCTAAGGCTCCATCGTTTGAATTAACACCGGACAGATTTCGGCTGCATCGTCACGCAAGGCGCGCAAAACCGGCAGGTACACCGTGAGATCGGCGACACAGACCATGCCAGTTACTTGCCAGAACGACCGTAAATAACCGACAAAACAACCGCGAACACGCTCGCCCCAATCGCCGCACCCATGATCACCACCTGCGTCAACTGCTGGTTCAATATGTACACATCGTGGTTCTTGATAAACGCGTCACCAACGTAATAACCCACCACCGCACCAAGTAAGCCGCCAATTCCACCCACCACCCAAATCAGGGAAGCGCCAGACTTCGACCCAAACACGTTGAACCACGCAATCATCCCGCCAGCTGAAGAAGCGAATCCAATAACCAGCACTCGAACGAAAAATGCAAGATCATCACCGGCAGCAGGAGAAGGAATAATAATGCCGTTGAACATGTTGCCGACAAACCCGGCCACCAATGCAATAGGCACCCCAACCATTAGCCGTATTACAAGTACACCAACCGAGGCGTTCACGTTATCCGACTTGTATTTGTAATCCATTTGTTCTGATCGAGTCATTGAAAAACTGTCTGCAAAGCGGCGTTGATATAGCCGTAGCAGTACGCGAACCCAACTCTGCGAGCGTTGTCCCCTGCCAAACCAGGAACATGGTCTGGCATCAACATGTATTCGTAACCGACATCTCTGTATACCTTAATCGCCTTCAGCATGTCGATATCACCTTCGTCGGGAAAAACCTCAACGAAATCCAGAAATCCACCCTTAATATTTCGGAAATGAACGTTAAAAATCTTCTTACGCTCCCCAAAATATCGAATTACATCGAAAATTTCTTCTCCAGGATTCTCAAGCATCTCCGAAACAGTCCCCTGACAGAAGTTCAATCCGTGATACGCACTCTCGTGCATCGAAATAAACTTCTTCAAGCCATCAACCGTACCCATCACCCGCGCAACACCCCGATACTCACGATTCCCAATCCCCGGATCCATCGGATGACACGCAATCTGCACCTTGTTCGACTCGGCAACCGGAACAACCCTGCTTAAAAAGTAGTCAATCCGCTCCCACATCTCGTCTGCATCCGCTGCCCCGCCCTCAAACTCGCCCAGAGTCTGATCCAACTTCGAATAATCGAACGAAGACAACTGCGCACCACCACGCCCATACGTCGGCTCGGTTCGCATATGACCCAGAATCGTAATGTTGTACCGCAGCGCTCTCACCCCAGCAGCACCAGCCTCCTCTATAAGGTGGCAAAGCAGGTCGATCTCCTCGTCGCGCTCCTTGCTCGGGCCAAGAAACACATTCCCGGAATCGTTCTCGAACGCAGAACGCGAACCCAAAGGCATCAACGACATGTCGAGCGTAATTCCGTACTTCGCCAGCCGCTCCTGATGAGCAGCAAACGCATGCCGATCCCATCCCGTCCACGGACCCTCAGGATCCGACGAAATGTGATTCACCCCGAGCTGACTCAAAACGCCCAACTCATCATCAGTAACCGGCTGCCCCTGTGTACCCAAATACATGGAACTCGTTCCTTTTCATCCAATTGCCGATCTAATCTAATCGTTAGACAGCAAAAAATTGTCATCCTGAACTTGATTCAGGATCCGTGCCAACCCATCACCAATCTAACACCCCAGCCAACACTCCAAAGGCAAGAAAAAGTGGCATCGCCACCCTAGCCACCACCTCGCAAGTTCGCCTGCCTGCTGTACCTCGTCTGAACATAAACATGCTCGTTCCACGTACCCGGCTCGTAATTACCATCGCCCTCTTCACCCGGAGTTGAAGTATTCCCCTCCGAAGGATTCGCAGCCACAACATCCTCGTCAATATCAACACCAAGACCCGGCGCGTCCGGCACCTCAATAAACCCGTCCACAGTCGGAATCTCAGGCACCACATCGTAGCGAGCCGGAACATCGTCATGCAATCGCTCAAGAATCAACGCATTCGGAATCGCCGCCAAAATGTGAATCGCCGCATACTCAGCAATCGGACCCAACGAACCCGAATGAGGAGCAACCGAAATGAAATGCGCCTCTGCCATCGCCGAAAGCTTCATCATCTGACTAATACCGCCAATCCGACCCGTATCGGGCTGAATCACATCGACAATCTCTTCCTCGATCAGCCGACGCACACCCCATATGTGCGAGTGCCGTTCACCCGCAGCAATCGGAATATCCACGTTGTCCTGAACCCGCCGCAACGCCTCAACATTGTCGGGCGGCACAGGATCTTCATAGAAAAGTAAATTGAACTGCTCAAGCGACTTACCAACGATGATGGCGTCCTTGGTGCTGTGCCACGGCGGACCGTGCGCATCCACCATGAGGTCCACATCGTCACCAACAGCCTTGCGAAGCGCCTCAACATTGTCGGCTGTGCGGTGAACACCACCGGTCTTCAATGCCTTCAATCCGTATTTATCTACCAGATGAAGCGCCTTCTCCGGCGTACCAGCGTGACCATAAGCCCGAATCCTGTCCCTCATCTTGCCGCCGAGCAGATTCCAAACCGGGGTGTTTAGCGCTTTTCCTTTAATGTCCCAGAGCGCCATATCGATAGCGTTCATCGCACCAGAACCCGGCGTACCCGTCATGCCGTTACCCATCGTAGTAACAAGCATCTTCTGCCAGATTCGCTCGATATTCATCGGGTCTTCACCCACAACAATCGTTCGCAAATCCTCAAGCGCCGTCTGAACAACGCGAGGCCAACCCGAACCCTCACCAATACCCACAATGCCCTCGTCGGTATACACCTTCACGAAGCACCAGTTGCGTCTACTCCAGCTCGACGAACCCTGCTCCTGCGAGACCCCAGCCGCCATCAAAAACGTCTTAATATCAGTAATTTTCAAAGAACCAAAACTCCATATCAGCCCGCAAAAACCAACGCCAAGAAACAGCCACCCCCGCCACCGAAACACAACCTACCACGCCCCAAGCCCATATTGGCGCAGAGCGCTCTTTGTCATTGCGACGAGTGAGGCACGAACGACGTGGCAATCACCCACAGCTGAAATCACCAACCAATTCAACAAACAGCTAACCAACCACCCACCTGTCATCCTGAACTTGATTCAGGATCTGTGCCGATCCATCACCAACCCAACGCCTTAGCTAACACCGCAAAGGCAAGAAAAAGTGGCCTAGCCACTCACCCGGTTGTCACCTATGTAATCCCAGTCAAACTCAAACCCCAACCCATCACCCTGCGGCAATAACACATTCCCCTCCGAATCCATCGGATCGCAAGGCGCCTTTAAATAAAGAGGCGTCACATCGTAATCACCCAACGGATGATCCGCCGGATACAACAACCCCCGCTCGAAAAACTCGCACGTCTCAGCCGAAGTCGAACCCAGAATCGCAGCGTTGCCAAACCCGCCCACATGCATCTCGCACGGCAACCCGAACGACTCGTACATATCGACCGCTTTTCGACACGCCGTCAACCCCCCAAAGTTCACATCGATGCGACCGATATCAGTAGCTTTCTGAGCCACCCACTCGGCACGCGAATAGTGCATGCCAGTAGCCAACTCCGGACCACAAATCGGAATATCCAACTCAGCAGACAACCGCCTGTAAGGCTCAACCACCCGCTCATCCATCGGATGCTCAAAAAAGTAAAAGCCTAGCTTCTCGATCTCACGACCCACCATCAACGACTCCTGAAGCGAATAAATGCCCCACGGATCAAGCATCAAAGTCATCGAATCGCCAACCGCATCGTAAACCGCCTCGCAAACCTCCAAATCGGCCATCGGGAACGCCGGCTTGCCCGGCACAGGCTCCAACGTCTCAGGGTCTGCATAGATGTAAGCGTGAATCTTGAACGCCGTGTAACCCTTGGCCCGACTCTCCAACGCAAGCTTTGCATAAACGTCTGGCGATCCGATATTCGGCGCGGTCGAAGCGTACGCCCTGGCCTTCGTGCGAACCCGACCCATCAGCGAAGCCACCGACTGCCCTGCAGCCCGACCCGCCAGATCCCACAGAGCAGAATCGATGTTCCCGACCAGCGCCTCTGAAAATCCCCTGTTCGCCTTCATCCACTCCCACAACAACCCACGATCCAGCGGATCCTGACCCATCAGTAAAGGCTTCACCAACCGCTCAATCTCGTCAGTCGAAGCGCCATAAAAATACGAATGCGCCCCACCAACCGCATAACCCTCAACACCATCGTCCGTAACAATCTTCGTCAGCGTCTGCACCCCATCGTGCACCTCGCCATCAGTCCCATAACCCCACTTCGTCCCATGGCTGTAAACAGGCAACCGAAACCGAATCAGCTCAACATCAACAATTTTCATGAGGGACTCCAGAGTCCAAAAACAACAACGCAGACGCGACGCGACGCAGCATACCCCGAATGAAAAGAAAATTACCCGGCAACGCCCACTGTCATCCTGATGAAAATCAGGATCTGTGCCAACCTACCAATAACCCAACGCCCCAGCCAACACCTAATCAGCAAGAAAACGCAGCCTAGCCACCTCGAAACACCCGCCAGCACGTCACAACTCGGCCCGCCGCAAAATAACCATGCCACCCAACACTTCTCAAATCGACTTCGTCCTAAACTGCCAACCAACGGAGATGAATAATGGCGAAAATCGTGCAAACAAATGTCGAGTCCTACTATTTCGTAAATCCCGCTAACGCAGCAATCCTCACGAGCTCCAGTCAGGGAAAAACCAACGCCATGGCGCTCGCATGGCACGCCACGTGCTCCCGCGATCCCCTTCAATACGGAGTACTTCACTCATGAATTGATCGCTGATTCAGGTGAATTCGTCATCAACTTCATGCCCGCCGAAAATGCTGATCTAGTCGCAAAAGTCGCAGGCTGCAGCGGGAGCGATGTAGACAAATTCGACGCGTTTGAAATCCAGACAACTCCGGCATCTACAGTCGAAGCACCCGTACTCAGCGCTCCCTACGCGTTCTATGAATGCAAAACAATCGACCGCCAGAGCTACGGTGACCACGATCTATTCGCTGGACGCGTTACAGCCGTGCAATGGGAAGAATCAGCGTTTTTCAAAGATGGAACTATCGATCTGGAGCACGCATCACCGGCTCTATACATTGGCGAAGATCAATACACCCGGGCGTCGCAAACATTCCACCACCCCCGAAATTAAGCCGGCCGCAACCGAATCTGGCTACTCACCCCGTACCCAAGCACCGCACTCTCATCGCCAATCTGCAACGTAACCACACCCCGATAAGGAGCAATATCCGAAACAACCACCTCAACACCCGGCAACACACCACTCTCACTCAAATACGCAATCAGCTCCGAATCATCCTCAGGAATCCGATCCACAATCATCGGCTTCCCAGTCGGAGCATTATCCAAAGCCACCACTCCACCCGGCTCCCGGTACCCACTACCCGGAATCGGCTGACCAAAAGGATCAGTCTTCGGATTCCCTAACCGATCCTGAATCCGCTTCTCAAGCGTTGAACTCAAAGCATGCTCCAGCATGTGCGCCTCAGCATCCACCTCGTGCAACGGCACACCAAGCAAATCAACCACCATCCGCGCCGCCAAACGGTGCTTCCTGATCATCGACTCCGCAAGCTTCCGACCCTTTGGAGTCAGATCAATATCACGCGTATCACCCAACCGAATCAGCGACTCACGCTCCATTCGACGCAACATTCCCGATACCGCCGGAAGCGAAGTACCCAAATTCTCACTTGCAGGCACACGCCTCAACTGCTCCACCAAATTCGAATTGCTCACCTTCTCTCCACGCTCCTGCACCACGTAGATCGACAACAAGTAGTTCTCCATCGCCTGTGTCAGGCGAGGCGCATCTTGCTTTCCTTGATCAGCCATACCCGAACCCTCTGTTCACTCAAAGTCCAGTCACACACGAACCGCAACTCACACCCCATGTTACGACATAACTTCGCACACACGAACACCAAATGAAACGAATCGAGATCCTCGTCATCGCTCTGATGGCACTATTGGTCATCAGTTGCGGCGCGTCCGATTCCACCAGCATGAATATCTTCGAAGAAAACGTTCCCAACTTCTCCGAACGAAACGATCTTTCAGATATCGACAACGTCGATGAAACCGAACTCGAAATCATCCGACTCCTCACCGAAGGCCACGTCATGTACCGCCGATTCGAGATATTCAACAAACGAATGAACAACCCACTCGACTGCACCGAACGCCCCGGTTCCCGACCCAAAGAAGTCTGCGAAAGCTACCCTGAACGGGTAGTCGGTGAAACATGGGAATCAGCCGAGTCATCAGGTATGCGAACCGCAGTATTCGGGCGCGAATCCAATCTCGACGGCACAGTTCTCGCTAATTCAATAAGTGGTGAACGGACACATATCGAAACCGGCCGACAATGGTCCAGCGGCCACAAAATCGGAACCAACCTGTTCATAACCATCGAAAACATATCGGTATCACTCGAAAGAGTCTATGAACGCCACGAAAATCTCGAAGACGGCGAATTTCTGGGCCGACCCAGCATCGTCGTTCCTGAAGGCATATTCGAATACCAACTCGCAAACCCGCTCATCCAACGCACCACCCGCTGGCAGGACTCCGACGACGGCTCCCCGTTCATGCTAAGCGAAGCAAAAGTCACCGACTTCGCCATGCTCCCACCCAACTCGTTCCCAAACTAGTCCACCCGCTAAAAGAAAAACCAACCAGTCACCGACGAATTTCTGAAAGCCAACGCCTCAATCTGGAAGCGATTCTTCAGCCCTTCGATGCCCGAATGGACCCCCGCAAAGGTCGCAGTAGTGGTTCTTGTTGCTGTGACTCTACTGCTCGGGATTATCCAGTTCTTCCCAGAGCGATCAACCCGAAATTTCGCGGCGACCGCAGTCGAAACCGCGCAACTCCAGTGCACAAACGTAAACCTCGCTGCATACGAAGGACTTCAAACCTCTGTCAAAACCGATGACGGTTTCTCAGGCGGCGCTTACTCCCCCATCGGCGGTGTCTTCATCGAAGGACACCTAACGAACACGAGCCCCAATGAAATATTCCTCATCTTCGACACCAATATATCGCCCATTTCCGCTGGTTTCGCAGACTCAACAATCATTAGCGATGCTTCCAGATGGTCGAGAACCCTTATGGAGGTCAAAGGCTCTCCCCTGGCAAAAAACTGGAACCAGAATCACGGATACTTTATCGCCTCGGGCCAGACCGTCGAATTCAAGCTCATGGCATCCAGATTCGAGGTCGACCCAGCAGAAAAAAACAACCTGGCAATAAGTTGGAATTTTGTAGATCTCGAATCCCTTACAGAAAAACGGACTAACCCGGTTATCAACTTTGAACGCACCGGATCGTCGCTGGTATGGAGCGAAAGCGAAATCTACTGGAGGCAACCAACCGCCGAATACCATCCCGAACTTCGGGTTCCTTGAGACAGCCCCAACCTTCTTCCCAGCCGAAAACGATAACCTCCCACGCATGACTACTAAAGAACAACGCGACGCCGTCCGCTGCTTCGGCACCGGATCACCCATCTACGAGGCATACCACGACGAAGAATGGGGCGTGCCAATCCACGACGATCGACACCTCTTCGAACTCCTGATCCTCGAAGGCGCACAGGCCGGACTCTCGTGGGAAACCATTCTCAAACGACGCGAAACCTACCGCGCAGCATTCGACAACTTCGATGTCGGCAAAGTAGCCAACTACGGCCAAATAAAAATAGCAGCACTGCTGCAAGATGAAGGCATCATCCGCAACAAGCTAAAAGTAAACGCGGCAATCAAAAACGCCAACGCCGTACTAGAAATCCAGAAAGAATTCGACAGCCTCGACGCCTATCTCTGGAACTTCGTATATGGAAGCCCGCTCCAACCCGAATGGCTATCGATAAGCGACGTCCATGCCGAAACACCCATCTCAACCGCCCTCAGTAAAGACCTCAAAAATCGAGGTATGGCCTTCGTGGGTCCCACCATCATGTACGCATTCATGCAATCCACCGGCATGGTCAACGACCACCAAACAACCTGCTGGCGCCACCAACAAGTACAAAATATGACCGACTAACCCACCAAGACCGTAAACCATCTACATTGTCATCCTGATGAAAATCAGGATCTATGCCCAACCCCCAACAACCCGACTATCCAGCCAACACGCGCCCGAAACAAACGCACCCTCTCGACCGGGGGAGCTAAACGGGGAGAGTGCGACGCGCGACCAAGCACGAATGTGCGCCCGGAGCTAACGCAAAAAAATCGCCTCGCTACCTACCAGTCGGCGCCGATCTTCAGGTTGGCAATCGACGTCTTGCGAACCTGCTGCTCGCCGTTCTTATCCATCCCATACAAATTGAACGAACCATCACCATCCGAAAGAAACAGAATCGAAGCCCCATCACCGCTCCACAACGGAGCCATATCAACAACCCTGTTCGAAGTCAGCTGCCTCGTATCCTTGCCATCCCTACCCGTCACGTAAATCTCAGCATTCCCAGTCAACTCACTAACAAAAACCAACTGCTTGCTATCCGGCGACCAATCGAAAGGACTCACCGCCAGAATCCCCGAAGCAACCACCTTCACGTTCTCGCCATCCTTGTCCATCACCACAAGCGAAAACGAACCATCATCCGTCTCGCGCTTAAACGCAATAAACTGACCGTTTCGGGACCAATGCGGATCGCTATCAGCGTAAACCGTCAGAGTGATCTCATCAACCCCCGTCGGATTCCGACGTCGAATGCCGCTCCCATCACCCTCGATCGCCGAATAAACCACCCAATCACCGTCTGGCGACCAATCACCAATTCGAACGTCTTCAAAGGGCGAAGTTAGCGAAACCGACTCGTCCGACTCCGTATCGAGAATCACAATGCCATGAACGGCATCGTTCACCACCTCGAGACCTATCCGGGTCGAATCTGGCGACCATCGGAAAGCAGCCAAAACAGTGTCCGGCGACGTCACAAGCCGCTTCGATTCCCCCTCCGAATCCATCACCCACAAAGCCGTCCCACCGTTGCGATCCGACATAAAAGCGATCTGATCCTTGTTCGGCGACCACGCAGGTGCGAAATCGATACCCACCGCCGTCGTCAACCGAATCGGATCATCGCTATCGGCACTTATCTTGTAAATATCAACATTGCCATTTACATCGGCGCTGAACACGGCATCCGCCGAATCCGAAGCCGAATCGCCACAACCTGCTGCAATCACGACCAGTAAAACTAGCCACGTCAAAACAACCAATCGAATCGGAAAAGTGGAACTCGTCTTCTTGGAAATCGTCATCGTTACCGCAAGGCCTACCAAATCGTGCTGCGCAAATAATCGTCGAGTCAAAACGAAAAACATCGGTCTATCAATAGCAACGTAAGAATAACGTATCACGCCAACCCGCCGTCAGAATACAACAACCCCACTGTCATCCTGAACTCATTTCAAGACCTGTGCCCAAACCCCAAACTACCAATCAATCCAACTACCACTCAAAAGGCAAGAAAAAGTGGCACCGCCAGCTGTCACCCTGATGAAAATCAGGATCTGCGCACTTCAGCCAACACATCCGATGACGCTCGGAGCCTGTCCGTGTCCTCCCTCCCAGACCGCGAAGCAAGAGCGGCGACCAAGCACGAATGCGCGCCCGGAGCTAAACGCCAGCGCCCGGCGCTAACGCAAAAAATAACCAACCACCTAACGCCAAATCAAAATCCCCGCGGTATCATCAATTAGCGCACCACACGCATTCCCGAGTAGCTCAGTGGTAGAGCAGCTGACTGTTAATCAGCGGGTCGTAGGTTCGAATCCTGCCTCGGGAGCCATACTGAATTCATACTGAACAAGACCTCGGATATTTCCGGGGTTTTTTCGCGGAATGGTCACTAACTGGTCACAGGCGTCTCAAAAGTAGCTCGTTAATCAGCACCCGCGGATCTGTCAGTACTCAGTGCTCGACCCTGTTTTTAGCCGTAGGAATGACATCCAACATTCGTGTGCCGAGAACGAATGCACCGATATGCATAGCAAAATTAGGCACGAATTTGAGCTTGAGCACTGAGTTCTGACAGAACCCTCCCCACGAACTCCTGCTCGCAATCTCTTGGCTAACGGCAAAGCACTCACCGCAAAAAGCACTCACCCCCAACTCCGTTGAAGTAACATGCCGCCAAACATCCAGCGTCAGCACATCCAACGGAGAAAACATAATGGCAAATGACAAAGTAGCGGTAGTCACAGGGGCAGGCAGCGGAGTCGGCAGAAGTGCGGCGTTAGCCCTACTCGGCGACGGCTACAAAGTCACGCTGGTCGGCAGAAGACTCGATGCGCTGGAAGAAACAGCAGCCTTAGCCGGAAGCAACTCCGGAAACGCCCTATCCGTTTCAGCCGATGCCGGAAAAGCCGACGCCGTTGCAAACGTATTCAAGAAAACCATGGACACGTTTGGCGGCAGACTCGACGTGCTCTTCAACAACGCGGGAATCGGCGTAGGTGCGCCATCCCTCGAACAGATCACACCCGAACAGTGGCAATCCGTCGTCGACATCAACCTCACCGGCACCTTCCTCTGCACACGCGAAGCCATGCTCATCATGAAAGATCAAGACCCCATGGGCGGCCGCATAATCAACAACGGCTCCATCTCAGCCTTTGTCCCCCGACCAGGCTCCGCACCGTACACAGCAACCAAACACGGCGTCACCGGACTCACCCGTTCGACCTCGCTCGACGGACGCAAATACGACATCGCCTGCTCACAGATCGACATCGGAAACGCCGCCACCCCCATGACCCAAAAATCAGATGATGGCCAAATGCAGCCATACGGAGAAATGGCCAAAGAACCCAGATTCGACGTCAAATACGTCGGCGAACAGGTCCTGTTCATCGCAAACCTGCCCCTCGACACCAACATCCAGTTCATGACCATCATGGCAACAAAAATGCCCTACATAGGCCGAGGCTAACCCTCCAGCACCCAAGAACGCTTATCGCAACCCAAATGAAAAGCCCCCAGAAGTTTTCCGGGGGCTTTTCGCTGAATTTTCGCAGTGGACCTATGTGCTGAAGATCTCTATCAGTGACCTGCTCGATTCAGCGTCGAGACAATGAAATCGGTCTTGGCATTGGTGTAACCAAGGCGACCAGTCTGATAATCCGCAGCGAGACGCCGTTTGAAAGCCGCATAGTCCTCAGAAATTTTCGGGTGGCTCCGGAGCTGGTCCCTGAACAGAAGCAACCTTGACCGGATCTGTCAGGACTCAGCGCTCAACCCGGTTTTTAGCCTTGATATTGATATCTGACGTTAATGTATTGAGAACGAAGCATCGAAATTCCCGGCAGAATTTGGCCCGGATTTGGGCTTGTGCGCTGAGATCTGACAGAACCGGTCCGGTCAAGGCGAAGTTCCGAACCGACGGAATCGAGTTTACTGGCGGGATCAAACTAACTTTAGGCGATCAATCTGACGACCCTCATGCGTCCCTACCGGGAGGG
Source organism: Dehalococcoidia bacterium (assembly GCA_012959765.1). Classification (GTDB taxonomy): domain Bacteria; phylum Chloroflexota; class Dehalococcoidia; order Lucifugimonadales; family Lucifugimonadaceae; genus Lucifugimonas. The sequence goes on from DUCO01000015.1 coordinate 42,728, forward strand.
AGTTAGAGGGTGGGGGAATGCGACGCGCGACCAAGCACGAATGTGCGCCCGGAGCCAACGCTAACTACACCATCCGCACAGCCCTGAACCCCGCATACATCGCAATCAACCCGCCAACATTCGTCAGCACCATATTCGCACCAAACCAACCCCACTCAGAAGCCCGCGCCATCTGAACATTATCGAAAGCAAACGTCGAAAACGTAGTAAACGCCCCCAGAAACCCAACCAACGCAATCACCCGCATATTCTCGCTAATCCACCCACGCTCCTCACTCGCAGCCCAAATCAGCCCGAACAGCAGCGCCCCGATCATATTTGCAACGAAAACACCCCACGGCATCCCACTTACGCCATCTCGCTGAAAAAGAACCCCAACCCCATAGCGAGTCAGCGTACCCGCAGCCCCCGCAAGTGCAATGTAAACAATCTTCTCCACAGCAAATTCCCTCACCAAACGCATCGCGCGCCAATTCTATTACGCATGAGTGTCAGCCTTTCCCGGTTATTAACCTCACCGGTCCCAGTCGTACTCACACCCATAGGCTCGCACCTGCGGGTCAGAAGGAACTGAGTTCAAACCAAATGGCATAAGACAATAACAAGCACGACAGCAGATCTTGACCTAAATCGCACGGCCCTACCCCCTCAAGCCTCACGAACAAACAAACGGCAAACTGCAACAGGCATGATCCTTCAGGAGAATCAAGATCGAATCCGCAAGCGCAGCTCCAAAATCAAACTCAATATCAAAAATCCTCGTTGCCGAAGATTAGGTGTCGGGTCGAAGCTCGTCTGCTTCAAGCAACGCAGTCAGCCGCTCGATGATCGCCCGCGGTGTTTGCGGCTCTCCGTCGCCTGAAAACACAACGGTGTTGGGACTAGACATCACCCGGGCTCGCTTGGCAGCGGACTCTAGTATTTTGGTCGTGGTATTCATCGTCAATCAGCCGTCTTTACGTGTTGCTGGGTTTGGTGGTTTTACGCTGTCCAGGGATTAGTCGGCGGAGTCGACGGCCAGTCATCGCGTGACCGTGCGTTTTTGTCCCACACAACCTGTCCATCTTTAATTGTCATCTGGCATACGATTCGCTTGTTGGTTCGGTATGCCCTGTTGCCGGATCCATTGTCGGTAAGGCCGAAGTCACCTTCAGCGACTTCCAATACCGCGATATCGGCAAAAGCGGTTTGCCCAATGTTCCCTAGCTCGGGATGGCCGATAGTTTGAGCTGGGACCCAGGTTGAGCGAGCGATGATGTCTGGCAAATCCATGCCCAGTGCCATCAATTTAGTCATCGTTTCGGGCATTGTGCTTTGATTCACCAGTATGCTCGATGTGTGCATGTCGGTCGAAACGGTGTCGGGCGGGAATCCCTGCTCAATGGCGTGCTTGGCAATTCGGAACGAAAAACTTCCCGCTCCGTGCCCAACATCAAATTTGACTCCACGTTCGCGAGCTTCGAAGAAGTACGGCTTAACCTTGTCATTGGAGTCGATCATCGGCTTGTCGAATCCGTAGCAGTGGGTGGTCATATCACCGGGGCGGAGGTGCTCTAATAACATTTCGTTATTAGGGCGAGATTTGATCGGAGCCTGATCGACCATCACGAAAACACCGGTGTTTTTGGCGGCCTGCACCCCCCGATCTAGCGGTTCCCAGCCGGGTCCACGATAATGGGCGACTTTTACGCCAACGATGCGATCTGGACGTTGAGCGATTTTCGCTGAGGTGAGATCGATCGACATTCCTTCCAGATCCTGCTCGGGCAACCCAACCATTCCCTCGCCTACGATATTCAGTAAGGCAAACACATTTGTCCTGGCGGGAGAGATTATTTTCTCGTCAAAATCGTCGAATGTGAGGTGCCCTGATCCGCCCACATCAACTGCGGTTGTGGTGCCTTCTGGCAGGCAATGCGCATCGGGATGAACAGCCGCTACATACCCGTAAAAATGAGCATGTAAATCAATCAGACCAGGCGTAACGATAAGTCCGGTAACGTCAGCAACTCGACTCGAAAGTGCCGGAGAAATGTCCTTGTCAACGAGCGAAATATATCGCCCCACGATCGCCACATCGAACAGTCCATCGACGTTGTTTGCGGGGTCGATAACGCGCCCGCCTTTAAGGAGTAAATCGTACTTTCCGGATGCCTTGCTTATCGTTGTCATGAGAACCTCAAAAACCATGTGCGAAAATTATGTGATCTATTAATTCGATGCTCGGCGACATACTAGTCTTGCTGAGGTAATTAAGGCAGTTTTTGCGGACGAAATTCACTGAAATTAGACGGTATTTTAAGGTGTTTTCTCCGAGATTCCAGCTCCGAAAATCGTAGCGGCATTCCGGGTAATTATTGAGATCGGGCTAGATACGAAAATGGCACACCGGAATGCGGTGATTTGTGACGGAAATTCGTCTTGTGGATTCAACGTCTTATTTCGCACGGTAGAAAGCGTTGTTCGCACCTGGCGAAAAAGCAGGAAATTGAGGCGGTTTTCAGCGTTTGAGCAGATATTGACTGGTTTTACTTACTCGACGCGCATATAGGAGCGTTATGGAGCGTAATAGTGAGGCTAATATGTGGCGGAATCGATAAACATCTAACGGCATATATTTAGTGCGATCTGAGGTTCAAATGGTGGCCGAGCAAATAACCGAGCGGATATACGATCTTCTTCTAAAAGGCGGGCGCGTTATCGACCCCGCAAACAACGTCGATGGATTGTTCGACGTGGCGATTGTGGGGCGATTCATAGCGCTCGTCGACAAGGATATTTCGCCAGATCTCGCCAAAACAGTTGCCGACGTCAGCGGCCATGTGGTTACGCCGGGTCTTATAGACATTCATGCGCACTTTTTTGGAATAAAAGGGGGGGTGCTTCCCGACGCACATTGCCTGCCACAGGGCACAACAACTGGTGTTGATGCCGGCGGTTCTGGTCATCGAACATTTGATGAATTCAACGACACTATCATCACGCAATCACTCATGAATGTATTCGCACTGATCAACATCGTCGGTGAAGGGATGATTGGCGAACCCGAACAAGATCTCGAAGATATGGATGCCGAACTAACAGCCGCAAAAATCAATCAGCGGCCCGACCGAATCGTTGGTGTAAAAGTCGCCCACTACATGGGGCCGGGATGGGCTCCGCTCGATCGCGGTGTTGAAGCCGCTGAAGATGGTGGCGTTTTCTTGATGGTCGACCAGTCGCCGATTCATACCCGCCCAATGAAAGAAATGATGCTCGATCACCTTCGTTCAGGCGATATAGTGACTCACTGTTACGCGCTCAGCAAACCAATGACCGATGTCGATGACAAGGTGAAACCGTATTTCTTCGAGGCAAGAGACCGTGGTGTGAAATTCGACGTCGGGCACGGTTCAGGGAGTTTCTCGTTCCGCATCGCCAAAGCCGCGATCGAACAGGGGCTTCTACCCGATACTGTTTCCACCGATATGCATGAGCCAAGCATCATGTTCAATCAGGCAACGATGCCCGAAACGATGACAAAATTGCTTGCGTTAGGCATGGATTTAGCCGACATCGTGAAGAGGTCTACCTGGGATCCGGCAGTGGCGATTGGTCACCCCGAACTTGGAAAACTTGGGCAAACATCACTCGCTGATATCGCAGTGCTCGAAATTGCTGAGGGTGATTTTGGTCTGACCGACAATGGGACCGGCTACCGAGTTTTTCCAGCAGATAAACGAATCGTGTGCCAGATGACGATCAAGGACGGAAAAGTCGTTTGGGACAAGAACGGTAAATCACGCGAAAGCTGGACCGCCACTCTGCCAACAAATCCTGCGCTGGACTAGTAATCGAGACCGGAGCCAAGTGTTGTTTAATCAGCAGGATTCGCAGAAGATACCACCGGAGTACCAAACTAGCAGGGCAACCAAAAAGACCTGCAGATCTAGCACTCCGGTGACGAAATATTAGCCGAGCACTTCGGCTAATCTGGCTCCCAGAACGGGCCCCTCGCCAGGCTGAAGATTTATCGGGTTGACCGACATCGCATCTTCATTGGCGTCATATGTCATGAACACTCGCGGCTCACCATCAAGAAGCTGCTGAAGCAGTTCCTTAGGATTGCGGCCCGAATCGCTCGACTTCAGCCCGATCACTAGCGTCGGCACGTGGTATTTCGAAGCCGTTAGCTTGATGGACATATCGATCCCCCGAACGTCCTTCAGTTTTTCCTGAATCGGTGCCAATGTCTCTCGATACGCTGCAAACTGAGCTTCGTCGTCGGACTCCATGAACAGCTTCAACGCCGTGTGCAAACCAATCATTTCGTCCTTGGTGACCTTTTGGGGTCGACCAATCGAGTGGTTTGGAGCCGTGTTCAACGTGGCTGCTTCAATCAGGTCTTTCCTGCCGAACAGCAGACCCGCACCCTGCGGACCGCGTATGTACTTTCCACCAGACATTGTTACGAGGTCAGCGCCATCGTCGATATATTTTCGTAGATTCGATTTAGGTGGCAACATAGCCGCGGCGTCAACGATAACCGGCACGCCGCGGGCATGAGCGATTTCGGAGACTTCGCTCAACGTAAGACCATTAGTTAGCACGCCAGGCCCAAACAAGTACGCGACTGCGGCGGTGTTGTCGTTGATCGAAAGATCAAGTTCTTCAGCTAAGCAACCGTTTACCGAACCTGCCTCATTGAACTTGGCACCAGCGAATGTGTACATATCACTGTATCCACCACGGTGAATTTTCTGAATAGCGAGTTCGTTTTTCATCCCGGTTGTGTTCGGTAATTGCCGTACATAACCGACGTTACTTCCGGTCATACAAGCAGCAATCGAAAGCACGACGCCACCAGCTGCGCCACTCACTACCATGCCACCTTCGGCACCGGTGACTTGCGCAATGTATTCGCCGACTTTTTCATTGAGCTCGACTAGCCCAACGAACGCAGTTGAAGCCAAAGCCATAGCCTCGATCACTTCTGGTCGGGGCATTGAACCGCCGAAAGATGTAATTGTTCCGGCAGCATGAATTACGGGTTTGATTCCGAGTTCGTCATAAACACGGTTGTTAATGGTCACGTTTTAAATCTTTCAAATTTCTATACGGCCTGTATTCCTTCACCCGACATAACACCGGTACACTCGGAATTTTCCACAACCGGCTGCCCGTTCACGAGCACGTGCGGAATTCCAATGGGGTGCATCATTGGGTCTTCGAAGGAAGAGAGGTCATTGATCATTTCTGGATCGAATACACAAATATCGGCACGGAATCCCTCTCGAATTTCACCACGTTCGGCAAGTCCGAATCGTCGTGCAGGGTTTTGAGCCAGTCGCTGTACAAGCTGCTCAACCGGGTATCCGTGCCTGCGACGCAGCCGCCCCATAATTCGAGGGAAAGTGCCCCATGCACGCGGGTGCTGAAGTCCACCGACCGGTATTGCATCGGAACCAACCATGTAGTCGGGCCGATCTAGAAGACTCATCACGTCCTCTTCAACGGCACGCCATAGCCGAGCACTGCTCGGCGGCACACCGCGAAGTCCGCAAGAAAAACGTTCTTCGAGCATCACTTCGCAAATCATCTGCTCGATCGACGTTCCCCGCGCAGTCGCAACATCCGCAAAGCTCATACCCTCGTAATGGCGATTTTTTTTCGATGCTATCCAGGTCCAGCTGTAGCTATGCAACACCGAAGAATCTTTAGATTCAAGTTCGCGCACCAACATCGCCTTGGTTTCTTTGTCGGCCAGACGTCTCAAAGCAGCTTCAGTACCACCCTCGTGGAACCAGCTTGGGAAGTGAGATAGGGGGTGCCCGGAACCGACCGGGTAGGGGTACAACTCAAGAGTTACATCAACGCCATCATCTTTAGCGCGCTCGATCGGTTCCATGATTTCGTCTATACGACCTGCGTTATCTGCGCTCGTTCGATAGTGCTCGATGTGAACCTTTACACCAGAACGCCGCCCGATCTCTAGCGCTTCCTCAACACCACCACCGAAATATGCTCGATCGACGTTGTGATTACGTGTGTGAATCGAAAACGTTTTGTCGTATCTGGCAGCTACTTTGCATAGTTCTACCAATTCTCGTGAATCAGAGAATGAATTCGGGTAGTACGAAAGGCCAGTTGCAAATCCACATGCGCCCTGCTCGAACGATTCTTCCATTGTTCGAATTGCGTGCCGAAGCACTTCGCCCCGTAGCGGAACATCTTCCATCCCCACTGCATCTAAACGAATCGGGCCGTGCCCGAGGAACATCGCCACGTTTGGAGCCGTTTTGTGGTGATAATTATTTAGGGCAGAGCCTATCGACGACATATCGAGATCTTCTGGCGGTAGGCCAAGAAGTCCTGAGAGATACTGTCGATACATCAGGTACTTTTTACGAGACAGTGGAGCGTACGTTAGCCCATCGGGGCCAACTATCTCGGTAGTGATACCTTGCCGCACGCCTTCAGCATGCTGACCATCGTTAAGCAAGGCTCCATCGGAATGAGCATGTGTATCGATGAAACCAGGGGAGACGACGTGGCCGGATGCATCGATCCGTTTTGAAGCTTCAGCCGCGCTCAAATCGCCAATCGCAGTTATTTTAGTATCGGTGATTCCGATGGAATTTTCAGCTCCGGGTGCCCCGGTTCCATCGACAACCAGCCCATTTTCGATTATTACGTCGAACTGCATTACCTGTTGCTTATCCCTTCGCCAATTAAATTAGTCCAACTGGTTGAGTCGCGGGTCGAATCTGTCACGTAGCCAGTCACCGAGGAAGTTGAATGACATCACGATCAAGAAAATCGCAACACCAGGCATGATCGACATCCACCAGGTGCTTGTCAGGAATTTTTGACCCTGAGCAATCATCAAGCCCCACGTAGGTACCGATGCTGGAACACCGACACCTAAGAAACTCAAGCCAGCTTCAGCGATGATCATCGATCCTGTCCGGAGTGTGGTTATCACGATGACCACGTGCATCACGTTCGGAAGAAGATGACGCACAATAATCCGAAAATCAGAGGCATTCATCACGCGTGACATCTCGACGTATTCACGTCCCCTTAAAGAAAGGACTTCACCACGAATATTTCTTGATCCTGCCGACCACGAACTTAAAGCGAGCAATGCCATCACCATGCCTAGGCTTGGCCCGACACTAATCGCCACAATTAACGCGATTAACAAGAACGGCAAAGACGACCAAAGGTCTACGAGTCGCATCAGGATTTCATCGACCATCCCGCCGTAGTAACCTGCCACGATTCCAGTAGTAGTTCCCGCGATCAGCCCAAAAGTAACTGCCACAGCGGCTACGAATAGCGAAATTCGAGCTCCGTACAACATTCGGCTGTACATATCTCGACCAAGGTTGTCTGTGCCAAGCCAGTGGGCCGAATCACCACCATCCAGCCATATAGGTGGAATATTTCGTGCACGAAGGTCACCTTTTTGTGGCTCGTATGGAGCCAGCAGGGGAGCGAATACAGCACTAAATACGATCACGAACATGATCACCCCGGGGATGACCGGCCAGCGCTTCATAAACCGAACGAACTGACCCGGAAAATCCGTAATCCCGCGAGACGACGTTTGAGTCGTTCCCGTTGTAGTTGTTGATTGCTCAGTCATATCGGATTCTCGGATCAATTACTGCATAGAGAACGTCTGCCAGGAAGTTCATAAAGACGTAAGCCGAACCAAACAGAAGTACAACTCCCGCGAGCACGGGGAAGTCGTTGTCTAATGAGGCCTGAACAGCCAACCGTCCGATTCCAGGCCATGCGAATACCGCTTCAACGAAAACGCTGCCCGTAATAAATGATGCAAGCACCAACGCCGATACGGTCAAAGGCTGTATGAGCGCATTCCGCAATGCATGCTTCCAAATAACTTTCTGAACTCCGACACCCTTTGCTCGAGCGAGTTTCACAAACTCAGAATCGAGCACTTCGAGCATCGAGGAACGAGTCAATCTCAAATACGATGCCCATGGGTCGAACCCGAGCACCATCGCAGGCATCACAAAATAAGAAACCTGAGTCCAGAACGGATCGGTTGATGGTGCTTTCGTCGCTGGAGGGAACCAATCTAATCTCACAGCGAAGACAAGGATCATCAGGATTGCGAGCCAAAAGGCAGGAGTCGCCTGGCCGATAAGAGCGACCGAACGAGTTAAATAGTCCCAGGCAGAGCCGCGTTTGACCGCCGATAACACCCCCAATCCCACACCGGGTATCGAGGCCAATAGCCAGGCTATAGCGGCCAGCTGTAACGTGGCCGGCAGCTTTTCGCCTATCATCTTCGTTACAGGACGTTGCGCAGCGATGCTCTCGCCGAGATCACCACGAACGACGGCGCCCATCCATTTCGAATATTGAACGTGGAACGGACGATCAAGCCCCCACTTCTGTCGAAGCTTATGGAGGGTCTCTTCACTGATTCCGTACGAGTCATCTCTAACGTAAATTAGAAGGGGGTCTGGGCCCAATCTCGAGAGACCAAATACGACGAACGTGATTCCCCACAGCGTTAGCAAAGCGAATATTGCACGTCGAATGAAAAATTTTCTCATTAAGAACCCAAGCCATCTCCTAAAATGGCCGATTCCGCAAATTGCTATCTGCAGAATCGGCCAAATTAGAAGGAGGAATTTACTACTTCAGCCTAATAAACTCAGGTGAGTTGCTTGTCTGCCGTAGGCCTAATTCCATGTCCCAAGAGGCGATGGCATTAGGGTTGAACACGAGCAAGCTTGGAGACGCAACGATGCCGAAACCAGGCAGCCATTCGTGAATGTAGTCAGCGTAAGCATTGTTCAGATCGATTCGACCCGATAGCGATGCCTCTGCAGAAACGTTCAGGTAGTTCGCTGTTGACTCTGGGTTCTCCAGACCGTGGCTCTTGCCACCGCGAGCGAGTGCGCTCATCTGGATACCACGCGGCCAGTCCCAAGGAGTACTTGCGTAGTTCTCGAGCGGTCCCGTGTCAGTCCACGCCTGAACTGCAGACCTACCAACCAAAGTTGGGCGGAATACAGCGTATTCGTAGTGGAGAACGTCAGTGCTCACACCGATTTCTTCCCAGAAGATCGACACGTTGTCGCCGATCTCACCGTAGAAGTGACCAATTGGCCATGCAAACATCGGCATGCTGAATCGCTTACCCGAAGAATCTCGTGGGAATCCCGCCTGGTCCAGAAGGGCTTCCGCACCTGCTGGGTCGTACTCGATCTTCCACTTGTCATCCCAGTTTTCGTTGTTGATGTCGAAGTAAGGGATGTATACCGGCCAACCAAGTCCGCTCAATGCAGCTTCGTTGATCAGGTCACGGTCGATCGACATAGCAAGGGCAGTTCGGACCAGGCGAGCCTGTTCCATGTCGTCCATGCCGGCCGGGTTGTTGCTGTCATCCGGCTTGTGTGGGTTCCCGAGCCAGGGCAGGTCGTGAGTGTATGTCACGATTTCTAGCTCTTCACCCGTTGTCGGGTGATTACTTTCCCACAGGTTGCCGGCGAACATCATTGTCACCATTCGAGCGGAACCGGAGCCCTTGGCTGTCATACCGAGTCGCTGGGCTTCAGCAACGTTCGACACACTGATGTCAGCGATGTCTGCGTCACCTGTCGCAAGCTGTGCGATTCGCACAGTTTCGTCAGGAACAGCAATCCTCGTGATGGAAGTAACTTCAGCTGTTGCACGCCAGTGATTAGCCACTGCAGTGTAAATAGTTCGGTCACCTCGTGCCCACGAAGTCATTTCAAAGGGACCAGTTCCAACCAGGTGATCCTGGTTCCAGGCTTCACCCTCGGTGTCGTAAGCATTCTTGCTGACGATACCGGCACCAAGACCGTCCTGACCGAAGAACCATGTGTCCCAACGAGGGTCGAATGCTTCCCAATTGATCCGCACGGAGTGGGTTCCTGTCTTTTCGGTTGGGTTAGAGCCCAAGAATCCAGCCCATGTACCTGATCCATCTGTAATAGAGATGTTTCCTGTACCAAGAGTTTCCGAAAGATTCGGGTTCGTGTCGTTGATAGACCAGACCAAATCATCGGCTGTCAATTCGCCGTAACCGCCGTGGAACTGAATTCCAGAAACGATCGTGACATCGACATAGGTTGGTGGTGAGTTCGCAGAGTCAAGTTCCCACGATTCTGCGAGGAGCGGTGTTGCCGGTCCTCCGTCGTGAGTTGGCTTGAACAGGGTCTCAACCACACTCATCATTTTAGCGCCACAACATAGGTTGCCGGCGTTAAATCCGCCTCCAATGCCACCGTCAGCAGTGGTTGACCAAACCAGTTGGCCAGAAGCTTGCTTCGAAGGTGGCGCAGGCTTGTCAGCAGGAACAGGCGTAGCAGTTGCCGGTAAAGTCGGTGTTGCTGTCACGACGACGGTGTCGCCCTTGACTTCCTTTTCCACGACGACGGTGTCGCCCTTGACTTCCTTTTCCACGACGACGGTGTCGCCCTTGACTTCCTTTTCCACGATCACAGTCTGGACGACGATTTCAGGTTCTGCTACATCGCCGCCGCCACAAGCAACCACCGCCATTGCTCCAAGAGCAAGCATCAGTAGTGTTAGCTTGGGCAATACGTTCATATACCGCATCTATTTCCTCCTCCACTGTTAGTGCACTCGCACAACAATGTTTTTTTCCGTTTAGATTCTGGAAACCGTACCGACAGCTGGTTGCTCCTCTGAAAGAGCGACAATATCGGCATTCTACTACCAGAAAACGGAATTCCTGCACAGCTTTGCGCCGACCGATGGGAGCCACAAGGTAACGAAAGTAATGGATAGGGTGACTTTAGTTACTACTGGCTGAGAATAGTGGAGTATCACTACGTCGGAAACTGCACAAAATTCTGAGATGGCCTAGCCAAACGGGTTATACCGGGCTTGTGCATGTTGTTTATGTATCAACAGCGTGGTAAGAAAGGTTGATGCCGGAGTTGCGCTCAACGCACAACGGAAAAATTTGCGACAGACCGATGAATATTCGGATCACGGTGTTAATTTGATGGCTAGTACCGAATTCTGCAGTCAGATCGAACAATTGCTTCTCGACAGCTCTGCGAGCTCGCAGGTGTGGGATGAGATTTCGAGCATCCTTAAAGAGAATGTTAAGTTCGATCGAATGGTCATCGCTTCTACCGATGTACCAAGAGCCTTATTTTCTCCGTTTTTAATAGCTGGAATTTCGGTCCCAGATTGGGATACCAGCCCGCTACACCGTATGGCCGATAGCCTTATCGGTGAATCGGTGAAATCGAATTCGCCAGTCATGTCGAACCATATTGTTTCGGTGTACACGAACCACACCGACGGCGACCTTGTAGGTATTCCTAACGCGTACTGGGCCTCGACACTCGGCATGCGTATAGTCAACGGCGGCGAAATCGTCGGCGCAATAGTGTTCCTCTCGCACACGCCAGACCTATATGGCCCCGACCAAGTAACGGAAATAGAAAAAATCAGTCGGATCTTGGGGCCGTACCTGAGCCAGCAGTTTCTGCAAAAGGAAATTCTGAGGGCCACGGAGCATCAGTCCAATCTCGAATACCTGCTCCAACATTTCGACAATAGCCAGGATCCTTCGACCTTCTTCAACACGTTCTACTCGGTGTTTGCTTCAAGAGCATCACTGGTGCATGGAGCGCTGTTTGCCTACGATAGATACTCGGATAAATACGTGCCAATAGCGAATGTTGACGGTATCGGTGATCCAGAAAATCCGACGCTTGAGCTAGGCACGCAGCTGGTAAATGAGCACCGCCTGTCGGGTGAGTCAGTGCATCTCGCCTGCAAGCACAAGTCGGTCCCTGTATCTAGCGTGGGCACATCCCTAATGGAACTGGTAGGTCAATCGTCAGGTTTCAAGGAGCTGTGCCTTATACCGCTTACGGCAGGCACAAACCGCGTTGGTGCCTTGTTATTTGCGATGTCCGACTGCAACCCAAGCATGCTGGAACGGGTTCGAGATATTGAATCGGCCGGACCAATTGCGAGTGCGTTCCTCCAGCTTCATCAAACATCCCGTCAGTGGGATCGACAACAGCATATTTCTTCAGTGCTGCAATTTGCAGTTGAAAATTTGTGCGATGCACTGACCAGTGATCAGAAGCTAAGTGTGTTCGACGACACAATGATGAGAGCAATCGGTGCTTCTGAGTACTCCATCGAGATAACTCATCGAATTACCGGAAAATCTTTCTACAGACACAGCAATCCACCCAAATCTTCGCCAGACGGCACTGCCTCGCATGATTCGGAACACATAACTGTGAATTCCCGTTTGGGCGACGCATACGTTATCGATGTATCAGTAACTTTCGATTCAGGACTTGCCGGGCTATCAGCAAGCCATGAATTGCGGGCTGTAGTACGCGTTTGTGCCGTGATATTAGGCACCGCAATCGTTGTGGAATCGGAACTTACATTCGGTCTCCCGATTCAGCATGCCAACTTAGATATCGCCGGTATCCAGGCCAATTCATTTGGGTTGACAGCCAGAGAGTCAGAAATTCTCAAGCATCTGACACGGGGCGCAACAAACGACGAAATCGCCATTCGTTGCGGTTTGGCAGTAGGCACGGTGAAAAACCGACTCGTTTCTATCTACAAAAAACTCGATGTGCGAACCCGGAATCAAGCGTCGTTGAAAGCTCTCGGAGCAGGCCCGAACGACTAATCATTTGAATTGTTGTTTCGCCGCTTCGAATCGTTAGCTGAATCAACCACATAGAATGTCCCAATCTGACACTGATACAGCATTCATTCATGGGAGTTTGGCTCAAATTGTCCACTTCAAACTTGCAGAATGTAGTCTCAGTATGAACATCACGTCCAAGCTTGTTAAGCGCTTGATCGCTGAACAATTCCCTTGCTGGACGGCTCTCACCGTCACAGAAGTTCTACCCAATGGATGGGACAACAGAACATTTCGCCTCGGTGATGAAATGTCAGTGCGACTCCCAAGTGCTGAGCGATACATTCATCAGGTCCAAAAAGAACACTATTGGCTGCGGAAATTAGCGCCATTTCTTCCACTGCCTATACCCAATACAATTGCAATCGGTGAACCGGCCTCGGGCTATCCATGGCAGTGGTCAGTCAACGGCTGGATCGAGGGAGAAACTGCCGCAGCCGGACACATCGCACATCTTCCACAATTCGCACGATCACTCGCCAAATTCCTGATGGCACTACAGCAAATCGACTCGACTAATGCTCCAGTCCCGGGGCCGGGCAAACGAGGTGGTGATCTTGCATTCTATGATGATGAAACCCGTCAGGCAATTGAACTCCTTAGGCGAGGTAGGCGAAGCGATGATCTTGATACCAAAGCAATCACGAACGTCTGGAATACCGCCCTCGAATCAAAATGGACAACCTTCCCGATTTGGATCCATGGTGATATCAGCCTAGGGAACTTGCTCGTAGAAAATGGTGAACTATCTGCAGTAATCGACTTTGGTGGAATCTGTGTCGGCGATCCTGCGTGCGATCTCGCAATCGCATGGACAGCCTTCAGTGGCGAAAGCAGAGAAGCGTTTCGCGATGCCCTTAACCTTGACGATGCGACGTGGGCACGAGCCCGCGGCTGGACTTTATGGAAAGCCTTAATAACCTACACCGGATTATCCGAAACCAACACTATCGAGGCGCAAACATCCTACCGAACAATCACTCGTATCCTGGCAGAGCATAGTCAGATTTAGTGCACATTCGGTGCCTGACTACAGAGGAACGACACTAAAGCTGAGCTTCAAAATCGCCTTGATGCGCTCGACCCAAATCGTGTCGCTGAACTCGAAGAAGCCAAACCCTGCTGCCAGCCATAATCAACATGCTGGATTGATCTGAAACATGGGCCCGCGGCCATTGATAAATACTGGCAGTTTGAACTTCTTCATACCAGGTGGAGTACCACCGAATTCTGATAACCCAGAGGTTGATGAGTTAGCAATGTTGTGGCCATTAGCACCGCCTGATTGGTGGATTGGCGATACGGTGAGATTCGAAGACCGAGCATGGCCACGACGGATGCTGACCGAAGTTCTCGACCGGCTGCGACCATCGTGGTCAAAGGCGATGATGTTTCGCTCGAAGGACGCTGCCAATCTCGATTCCGTTCGATCCAAATGACGCTCTCTCAATCTCCCATTGCCCGTCTCGTGATCCGCGGGAGTTGAGTCGCGTAGAGGGAATACCAATCGTGCTTCAAATCGAATTGTGATTCCTAACCATTCAAAACGAACTGACTTTGAAGGTTTTTTTACAGGGCGTGGCGCAGTGGTAGCGCACCCGTTTTGGGGGTTGGCACAACATGTGAATAACGTGTGCCCACGGTGTGCAATCAAAAAATGCGCGCCCGGCACCCACAACACCTCGACCCAGCCAAGTCATCTCAAACTCAGAAAAAGTCACCCGTGACCTGTCATCCTGAACTTGATTCAGGATCCATCCCAACCCACAAACAACCCAACACCTCAAACGCAAGAAAAAGTGCCACTGCTACCTTAGTCGACGTCGATACGCGGCGGCGGATTCAGCACCGGGTGAATCGCCAGCAACCTCGCCGACGTCGAAGAAGCGTTGTAAATCCCGTGCCGAATTCCAACCTCGCACGTAAAGCAATCGCCAGCACTCAGCAAAACGTTATTCTCGTCCGCATACACAGCGTTCAACTCACCCTCGAGACAGAACATCGACTCCTCGTGACCGGGGTGATAGTGATTCGGAGCAATTGAACCCGGCTCGAAAATCAACTCGCTCAAATAAAGTGAAGCAGCACCCAGAAAAACGCCCACCATATCGAAGCGAGAAACACCCGCCATAAACTCGTACGGCTCGTTATCGCTGCGCACAAAAACCGTCGCACCCGGATCTCCATCCGTGTACGCAACATCGTCCAACGCCTCACGCTCAGGATCAGCAGTCGGGTAAATCGTAATCAACCGAGCAGGAGAATCGCCGACGTTCTCCAAACCATGCCCAATCCCCTTCGGAGCCAGAACACAATCGCCAGTTGAAGCCCGGAATCGGGAAGACCCAATCCTGAACTCCATCTCACCCTCAACAACGAAAATCGCCTCTTCCGTGTTCGGGTGAAGGTGATAGCCCGACTTCACACCCGGCTGCACCGTCAAATCGCCAACCGTCGCCATCGACGCCCCCGTAGAAGCACCCGCCATCATCAAAGAACTCATACCCTCCATCGCAGAGGATTCTTTCTGGTCGGCCCGTCGCAGAATTGTCATACCAGCTACTTTCCACAGCCCGAATTGCCACAACAAAACCAACAGCAATTCAAGCCAATAAATTGAATTCGAGAGGCGATAGTCTACAAGGGAAGTCCCAGCAATGCCGATCGCCGAAGATCGCTAGCTATTCAAGAACGGATGCACCACGCACAACCTGGCTACTTCATCGCCCTGATTGGCAAACCCATACGCCTCGCCAGCCGGGATCCCAGCCCCATCGTCCGTCGCCAGCGAATACTTGTTCTCGGCAACCGAAACAACCGAACTCGAAACCACGAACAAAGCAGTCTCTGCATCCTGAGTTTCAACTGGCATCACAGCACCCGGCTGAATGTCGACAAAATAGGTGTAAGTCGACTTCGCACCAGAGAAATCACCCGACAACTCAATTCTGTCGACGCCCTCAACACCCACCGCATAAGGCATCCGCCTCGACTCAGCGCGAATTATCGCCGGATGCTCGTCCGCATCTTCCAATTCAGGATCGTCGATATGAACGGTCTCAGGTGAAGTGAGCGGAAAAGCAGTAATCATCCGCCCGATCTTGTCACTCCGATTCTGAAACGCATGCCCAATCCCCGGAGCAGCAGTAACCGTATCGCCCGGATACACCGTCACACGCTTACCATCCACCCAGCACTCAAGCTCGCCCTCAAGCATGATCTGAGTCTCCTCAGCACCACCCGTGTGATAGTGATGCGGCACACCGTGACCCGGCAAATACGAAAGATCGCCAACGTGCAAACTAGTGTGCCCAAAATCAGCACCGATAATAGCAAACCGAGGACACCCCGGATACCGATCCACAGCCTCCTGCTCCGACCTACGAATAATCAACTCTCAAATTCCTTCTTTATATTCTTCAACGAACCGATATCGCAAACTGTCATCCTGAACTTGATTCAGGATCCATGCCAACCCGCAAACAACCTAACACCCCAACCAACACCTCAAAGGCCAGAAATAGTGGCAATGCCACCACCCTTCACCACGTCCATAGCTCGCCATCGGATCTCGCTGCGAACTTCACCACGACCATCCACCATTTCTTCAACAACATCCCCAGCCCTCACAACACAAAAATCAGCAGCAGCACCCACCTCCAACCGCCCAATCTCATCGCCCAAACCAAGCACCCGCGCCGGCACCGAAGTCACCAACGGCCAACACTCGTCAGCCATCATCCCAACAGCGATCATCTTCGAAACGACATGCGGCATATCGTGATCCGGCTCCTCCACAAAATGATGCCGATAATAATCCGTAGAAATCGTGTCAGGCACAAACCCCTCAGCAACCGCCACCTCAGCCACATCGAACCCGAACGCCGTGGCACCATCGCCAACATCGAACAACACACCCCGCTCACGAGCCTCCCACACGAAATCGAGTACCCGGCCGTCCTCAACAATGGCCCCATCGCCCGAGTAAAAGCAGTACGTCATCAAATCGCCCGGCCTCAATAATTCAAGCTGAGCCGAAAGAGGAACATCCGCATTCTTAGTCGCCCCGAAAATCACCGGCTTACCCGACTCCTCAGCAGCACGAATCCCCCTTCGCATCACCTCAAGCGGATCAACCCCCTCGCCGCGAATCAAAGCGATATTCAGCGAAATGCCCCACACATGCGAACCACCCCGCTCGATCGCCGCAACACACTCATCAACACTCGCTTCGTCCAGACTAAAAAAGCGACCATCAGGGTTCGATTCGCCCTCCGCACAAAAGTTAATCGCTAACTTCACACGGGTACGAGCCGACTCGATCGTCTCTTCTATATACCGATCCATATTCAGCGCCCCGGCATCACCCTGCGAAAGCACAGTAGTCGAACCCCGAGGCAACAGGCACGTATCCGAATCAATCCCAAACTTCGAACCCGAAAGCGCCGGGTGAGCATGCAAATCCACCATCCCCGGAAGCAACACACCCTCATCAACAACAATCGTCTCCCGGGCAGTCGGAACCTCGCCACCAATATCACCCGACTCCACAAAAGCAATCAATCCATCCCGCACACCAATCACACCCGCACCATCCAACCCGGTAGCAGGACAAACCATCCGCGAAGCAGAAATCACCAAATCCAACATTAGTTATTAGGCCTCACCATCACCCGAATCGCCCCCGACTCCCTCTTATCGTCAGCCGTAGCAAACGCCACCCCAATCTCATCCAGCGAAAAATGATGCGTGACGATAGGATCTGGATTCAGTCGACCCGACGCCAACAACCCAAGCGAAGTCGCAAACTCCGACTCACCCTTCCAGCTCGAAAAACTGTTCGACCAGCCGATAGTCACCTCACGCTCCATCGCCAAAACGGGGTCAATCGTCTGGGGCTTCGTGAACAGCCCGATCACCGAAACAGCACCACCGCGCCGAGTCATCTCAACCGCCTGCTGAATCAGCTGACTCTGCCCACCAACCGTCTCGAACGTAACCACTGCACCCTCGCCTCCAGTAGCAGCCAAAACAGCCTCCACCGGATCCGACCCAGAAGCAATAACAACGCCAACATCAGCCGCACCCGACGCAACAGCAACCTCCACCGGCTGCTCTCGAGTCCCAATTAAAATCACCTTGCTCGCCCCACGAGCCTTCAACACCTGACCCAACGTCAACGCAATCGCACCCGCCCCAATAATCGCAACGTTCTGGCCCGAAACATCCGGAACACGGTTCATCGCATGAACCCCGCACGAATAGCAATCCACCAGCGCAGCAGCATCAAAAGAAACATCGTCAGGCAAAACCGTCACGTTCTCGGCTACGCAAACGTCGTACTGCGAAAAGCCGTGACTCGATTGCTTCGCCCCGTGCCTAACACCCCGTTCCAGACATATGTGGTACTGACCGTCCTTGCACAACCGGCACACACCACACCCAAGCAAATGCTCTGCCTCAATGCCCACCCGCTGGCCGATCTCTAGACCCGTCACGCCCTCACCCAATCCGGCAATAACACCCGAAAGCTCATGACCCTGCTGCCACGGAACGTCTTCACGAGTCCGATGCCCCCGGTAATTGTGCAAATCACTCCCGCAAACACCAGCCGACATCACCTTAAACAACACCTCGTCGGCACCCGGCGAAGGAATCTCTTCCTCAACAACCCGAATGTCTTCCCCACCATAAAAATAAGCAGTCTTCATCATCGCCAAAACCAAACAACTCCTAATTTCAAGTCAACCAGCAGTCAATACCACAACACTGTCATCCTGATGAAAATCAGGATCTGTGCCAACGAGCCAACAACTCAACACCCCAACCAGCACCGTCCATCTGTCATTACGAGGAGGCACTTAGCCTGCCCTGAGCGCAGTCGAATGGGTGGCAATCACGCCAGACCCACCAACAACCTCACGCCTCAGACATCACCCGAAAGGCAAGAAAAAGTGGCCTAGCCACGCCACTCACCGTTCAACAACAATCTCCGCACCGTCCGCCACCTGCGCAAACACCCTCGGATCGCCATCAATCAAGCCCATAACATTCACAGTTGAAGCAGGACGAATCTCACCCGGCGCGCTCATCGGAGTCGGACCCCAGAACAAACACAACGCCTTACCCGGAGGCCAGTAAGCAACCGCCCCCATCTCAACCGTCTCGACCGCGTCCTCGACCTCATCCGCACTCACCGGAATCGAAAAGTAAATCTCATCGCCCCAAGTCTGAGCAACCCCCGTAATCGGCAAAGCATCCCACAACAAATCCGCCGTCGACGAATCATTCAAACTAGCCGTAACAACCAACCCATCAACAGAAATCTGCACAACCCGATCACTCATAAGCACTCACTCCATTCGAACCATCTGTCATTGCGAGGAGGCCCTGCGACGTGGCAATCACCGACCAACACCCCAGCCGCCAACCTTCTCAGCCAACCCTCCACACACCCAGAAAAAGTCGCCTAGCGACCTAGCGATTCTTCCAGGCAGCGTAAATCTTCTCCGTCTCCTCGTTGAACGGATAAAAGAACTTAGGCGAAATACCCTCGCGCTGCGTGTGCCACAAAATCGCAGCCTCAATCTCATCGTGATGTACACACTCGTCGTAAATCTCCTCAGCCAACTGCGACGGCAACACAACCACACCATCCTCATCGCCAAGAATCACATCACCCGGCCAAACCAACACCGTGCCACACGCCACCGGCTCGTTCACCTCGTAAGGCAAAACATTCGGCTCGCCAATCGTCGGAGTACTACCTCCGCCGTAAACCGGATACCCGTACTGCGCCACCTTGTGACCATCACGAACACCACCATCCGTCACCAACCCCGCCGCCTTCTGCGAAAGAATCCGTGAAAACACAACGTCCCCACCAGTCGACGTCATGCTCAAGCCCATGCAATCGGCAACCAAAACATCACCCGGCATCAGCGCCTCAAGCGCATCCCACCTCGGCGTCTCGTTAAACCCCTCGCCATGACCACCACGAGTCACATGCTCCTGCAAATCTGGACGCGAAGGCAGATAGCGAAGAGTCACCGCACGACCCACCAAACGACGACCCGGCGACAGACTCTGTACGCCATACATAAACACCTTCATGTACCCACGCTTCGCCAACGCCCCAAGAACAGTCGCATTCGAAACGGTTTCGTACTTCTTTAAAAGGTCATCAGATACTCTGATGGCTGCATCAACCAATTTCAGTCTCCTATATCGTGATCGTCGTTATCATTCCGGCTGGGCAAAGGCGAAATACCACCCGCTCAACGGTGGCGAAGTATAACCGCCCGAACCCGCCCACAGAACAAAGCAAACACCCCCACCTACCGATAACATCAGAGTTCAAATTTATTACTACAAACAATCACCTCAACCAACACCCCAAGAAAACGTGCCACCGATCATCCTGAATTCATTTTCAGGATCTAAACCCAACAACCTGAACAGCTACACAGCTCAGCCACCAACCAACCCCCTAACATCCCAGCCAACACGCAGTTGGCAAGAAATAGTGCCACTGGCACCCACATGAAAATTTACTGGAACACGCTCAACCCCCGACTGCGCGCATTAATCGTCTTCATACTCGCGTTCGTCATAACCCAAATCGGATTTGCGGTCGGCGGACCACTCGCATACGTCGACCAACTCTTCGGCGTCTACATCGGCGGATTCGTCGTCTACTTCCTCGCACGCTGGGGATTCTTCGCCACCCGAATCTCAATCCACCTCCCGAATCAAGAAACCCCCATCTACGAGAAGTACCGTAAGAACCCCGGTAAACGAAAGCTCGGACCCGGCGAGCCAGCCGAATTTATCGATGCCAGCGAAGCCGACGAAGAACTCCTCTCCGACGATCGAATAGTAGGCATCTACTTCAACGGAGAAGCCGCCGCATACCCACTCGCAGCCATCGGCGTTCGCGAAATATCAAACGAAGAATTCGGCGATACGCCACTCATAATCTCATGGTCGCCAGTCACCTACTCCGCCAGAGCGTACCTTGCGAAACCCGGCGGCCAGGACCCCGTAAACCTGAACCGACACACCCACACCGTGTTCAACTCGCCCGCCCTGCCCGACGACAACGACAGCACGTTCGTCCAGTTCATCGGCCAGGCAGTCACAGGCGAACTCGCCGGGTGGACCCTCGAACAGGTCCCGGTTATCACAACAACTTGGGCAGCATGGAAACAGGCATACCCGGATACCGAAGTGATGTCGACCGAAGGCGGACCCGAAGCCGATATTTTCGAACGCTACTACGCCAACGATCGAAACGGTATCCACAGCCTCATGCCCACCGACAAACGCCTTCACGGCAAAGACGTCGTGCTCGGTCTCGATATCAAAGGCGATGTGAAGGCATATTCCTACCCCGGCCTCATCGACACCCCGCTGGTCGAAGACAACCTCGGCCGTGAACCCATCGTAGTGCTCCACGAACGCTCGTCCGCAACCGCAGTCGCATATTCACGAACCGTGAACGGCCAAACCCTCAACTTCAAAGGCAAAAGCAAAAACCCACACAGACGCAGCGTCGAAGCAACAACTTCTGGCGAAGGCGAAAGAGCCGACTACCAGCCATGGCTCGTCGAAGACACCCAGACCGGCTCGGTCTGGCGAGCCGTCAGCGGCGAATGCATCGAAGGCGAACTCAAAGGCAGCCGACTCGATATGCTCACCGGCATGACAGGCTTCTGGTTCGCATGGAGCCGCTTCTACCCCAACACCCCCCTAATCGGAGCAATAGGCGAATTCCCAGAAGACCAAGAAGAGAACTAGCCTCCTAATCTCTAACCGCCGCACTGTCATCCTGAACTTGATTCAGGATCTATGCCAACCCACCAAAAACTCAACGCCTTAACCAACACCCCAAAGGCAAGAAAAAGCGGCCTAGCCACCCACCCAACCCACAAACCACCCACCATGCCAGCCAACACCTCAAAGGCAAGAAAAAGTGGCGAGCCACCTACCACCGGCATCGTTCTCGGGGGTGGCCTCTCGACCCGATTCGCCCAGTCAAGCCAAACGAATCAATCCAAACTCCTCATCCATCTGGGCGGAAAACTCGTCCTCTCCCGCGTAGCCGACACCCTGAAAATGGTCTGCTCCGAACTCGTACTCGTAGTCCGACCCGATCAAGCAGACGACGTCCCCGACCTCGGCATCGCCCTCAACATGCACGTCGTCGCCGACACCGCCCCCTATGAAGGCCCGCTCGCCGGTATCCACGCCGGACTCGCTGCCTCAACCACCCCGCTAAGCTTCGTCATAGCAGGCGACCACCCGTTCGTTTCGAGAAGATTAGTCAGCGCTATGGCAGCCGCAGCCGCAGTCGACGGACCCGACTCGCTATCAGCAGTCGTCCCCCGCTCCGGGGGCACACTCAACCCGCTCCACGCCATCTACCCACGGGAACACTGGCTTCCATACTTCGCACACGCAATGTCCGAAGGCGACAAATCACCCCGCTACGTGATCGAACAGGCAATAGCTGCCGACTACCCCCCGGTAACCGTCTTCACCGACGACGACATCGAGAAAGTCGACCCCCGCAAACTAAGCCTTATGAACATCAACACCCAGGCAAACCTCAACGAAGCCCGTAAAGTGCTCGACTCCCGCCGCTTCACCCCCCGCCACCACTCACTCGGCTAGCGTGCACTGCGCCAATTCTGTCATTGCGAGGAGCTCGCCCTGGAGCGACGTGGCAATGACACCAGACCCATCAACCACTTGCACCTGAGCCAACACCGTATAGGCAAGATAAAGTGCCACTGGCACCTAGCCGCCGCCACAACTCACGCGCCACGAACCATCCAGCGGAAGACCTATCGCCGAATCCTCAATCCCACCAACATCCTCACGCCAATCCTCGATCGAACCAGCCGAGAAATAGCAGATCACATACCGCCCATCCGGCTGAAGCTCCGCAATAACATCGCCAGAGGTCTCGAACAAATCCACATCCCAAACCGCAACATCCACCGACATATCAAGCTCACCAGTAAGCTGCCAGTTCCAATCCGAATCAGGCGGCCCAACCTCACCAGACGATGACACCGATGAAGAAGTCGCTGAAACCGTTGAAGTAGGCGATAACGATGTAGGCGAGGGCACCGAATCAGATGTCGCAGTCGATCCAACCAAAACGTCCTGATCCTGATCGTCCGGTCCCGATTCTCCGCAACCCACAAGGGCGACCAACATCACTGAAAGCACAGCGAATATTTTCAGATCAGCCATCGACGATCCCGTCCTCGCCAACTCAATGTCGTCCGTTTCTCCCCAGCAAGCAACCACCATGGCAAGCACTGTCATCTTGATGAAAATCAGGATCCATACCAACCCACCAACAACCTCAAGAATAAGCCACCACTCAAGAGGCAAGAAAAAGTGGCCTAGCCACCCACCTAGTACCTAAGCGCCTCCGAAGGCTTAATCTTCGAAGCCTGTCGCGCCGGAATAAACGTCGTAATCAACGAAAACACCACCGCAATAACCACGATAAGTGTCACGTTCAGCCAAGGAATCGAATACGTCAATCCATCGGCCTCAGCACTGATCGACAAGAAGATATTCCAACCGATCAAAGCACCCAAACCAATTCCGATCACCGAACCGAATACCGCAACAATTCCCGACTCCATCAAGAACTGAATCTGAATCATCCTGCCCTTGTAGCCCAGCGCCCGCATCATGCCGATCGACTGCCTACGCTCGACAACTGCCCTGAACGAAACAACGCCAAGTGACGCTACACCAACCAGCAAGCCCAAACCCATGAAGCCCTGGAACAGCTGATTAAACGCCTCGTTTTGAGACTGGTTTTCCGCAATCTCCGCCACAATAGCCGTCGCGGTCATTCCGTGCTCAATAAACACCGTCTCCAGCACCCGAGTAATCTCCTCGGCACGTGAAGCATCTGCAAGCCTGAACTTGTAGTCGACAAACGGAACCGGTTTATTCGAAATCTCATCAAGAATCTCAGGACTCATGTAAATGTCGGTCGATCCGAACTCAAACGAATCAGCGAACTGATGCAAAACACCAATCACCTTGATATTCACCGAATCACCAACACTCTGCCCAACCGGTGGTCGAATCGTAATATCGATGCCCGTAAATTCACCCGGTTCGTTCGCCTTAATACCCTTGAGCCCCAGCGACGGACCCGAGCCCGGATCACCATCGCCACCGAACCCACCAGTCTCGATCATCCCACCGTTAACGACAGCAAACGACGGATGAGTCGCAACATACGCCCAAATATCCGCCGAAGTTGAACCATAAGCCGGATCCCAGTGAGTCAGTTCGAACACATTGGTGGTCAACCACGTCGCGTCTGAAGCACGAACCCGAGCGCCCTTGAACGCCAGATCCTCTGCCCCATCCTGACGTGCCTCGACTCGCAAACTCGCCTGTCGAGTAATCACATCGAAGTCAGAAGCCAAAAGCTTCCCACCGCTAGCCGCTATAACCGCATCCACATCATCAATAGGCAGCTCAGCGTCAATCCGCGCACGAATATCGAACCCACCCGAAACCAAATCAGGCTCATCCTCAATCGCATTACCCAGATTCGTCAGAATCGCAAAAATCATCATCGTGAAGATCACCAGCGAGAACATCGCCAGAGTCAGACCCGTGCGGAACCGAGCCGCCATCGGATACGCAATCGCCATCTTCACAACCGGACGCAAACTACCGAACCGACCGATCATCTTCGACACAACCCAAACAATCACGTCGGCGTTGTACATCACAATCCAAACGGCGGCAGCAACCAGAGAAACTCCAGAAAGTAAGAACATTTCAGGCCCACCACTAAGCCTCCCGGTAAGACCGTCTAAGGCATCAAACGGCAGTCCCCAGAAGATCAGCATGGCGACACCGATCGAAGTCATCGAAACCCGTTTCTGGTACTCCTCACGGTAATCGCGTCGCTCCAATAATCCACGCAAAACTAGGCCCGCTCCAATAATGATCAAAGTGGTTCCACTTGTGAACAGAGCAGCATTCCCAACACCGAAATTTTGAATTCCGTGCTCGGAGTCAAATCCCAATAACGCCACAAGTGCACCAATCGGCAACAACGGCCAACCCGAAGCCAGCCACGGCTGAACAAACTTGAACATCTTCCACAGGAAAATCATGAAACATATAAGGGGTAATAGACTTATCGCCGAACTCGAATCCTCAGCACCGTCGGCTGCGATCACGACGATCGCAACGACGGAACCTATAACCAACGCTGTCCACATCGAAAGAACCCAAAATCGAATTAAAATCTTCGGAGTTCGCTCTGGCTTCCAGATCCTGAACACGACGAAAATCAAAAACCCAAACGGCGTGAAAAACAACACAGGAAACATCCAACGTCGGTGTCCAGCCGGTATTTCACGCCATGTATCAACCGCAAACGTCAGCGGGCCTCCCAACCAACGCAACGCCGTCTTCAACCGCCTGCCCGTACTCGGGACCTCGTCCTGAACGAACTCCTGCCCAAGACCCCGAATCGCAACAACAATATTCAACTTGCTCACTCGGTAAGACGAAATGGCCACCGTAATTGCAGTCAAAACCAACCCGAGCGAGAACGCCACGACAATCGACTGCAAAGTCACGTTATAACTGAAGCTAAAGTTGTCATCTTCGGCCACCAATCCCGACATGATCCCCACAAGTGCAACCGAAGCCACAAGTCCCAAAATCGTGCCTAGCAGAGCCGCACCTATCGAGTAAACAATCCCCTCGTATGCAAACATCTGCACCAAGTGCCGACGTTTCGTGCCAACTGCCCTAATAATGCCCATTTCCGTAGTGCGAGCAGCAGCCAGCATAACGAACACCAGAAAGATCAGCAGTAGTCCAACGATGATCGAGAACGATCCGAAAATACTGAACAACGCAACGATAAATCCGCCGACCAACTCGGCAATCACCAGACCCTGGTTCTTGATCGCATCTACCTGTAGCTCGACCAACTGCGACGCCGGGATCAACAACGACTGAGCCAACTCAGGATCGCCAATCTCCTCGATCACGCCACCGATAATCGCCAAAGTGATCGTATTCGTAATCGCCACTCTAAATTCATCCGTCGGAGCGTCATTTTCAAGCTCAACGACCAGATCAGCCAGAGTGTCGCTCGCAAACGGACCGTTCACTGAACCACCGGCATCCAACTTCGCCTGAAGAGCTTCAATAATCACCGTCGATTTCAGAGCGTTGAACAACGTGTTCGCTGCTTCGTCATTGATAAACACCAATTGAAGATCTTCTGCAAGATCGTCCGAATCATCTTCGTCGACTCTCAGACCACCGGTGACCGACACCTCGATCATGTTGTACTGGCCTTCGCGACCAAGCACACCCTGCAACGTCTCTACCGAAAATAGCGCAGCCGATCGAATCTCTTCGTCACCACCAGCAAGCCCTTTGTCTTCGACAATATCGATTACACGATACACACCACGCCCTGAAGGCGCGACTAACGTAATGTCATCACCGATCTCTGCTTCGAGCTTCTTAGCCAATGTCCGGTTAATCACCGTCTTTCCGGCAGTTAATCCGCGCAAATCAGCATGATCACCATCAACACTCTTCAGACCATCGAACCCAGCAAGCGAAGCAAGATCAATACCAACAACCGAAGTTCCAGCAAAAGTCTTGTCAGTCAACTCGTTCAACACAGGCAGGCTCTCTCGTATCAGCGGCATAACACCATCGACACGCTCGTCACCCACAACCGCTTCTCGGACACGATCCACAAGCGACGCATCCAAATAGTCGTCACCAAACCGTGAGCCAACCGGCGAAACCAAACGAACATCGGTCTCACCAACAGCATCAAGCACAGCAGATCGAATCGAACTCGATACCGAATCACCAATCGCCAAAGCCGACATGATGATCGTCGTGCTCAGCATCAGGCCAACCACAATCAAAATCGATTGCGCCTTGCGGCGCGGAATATTCCTCAACGCCAGCTTCAGTAAAACCTTATTGCGAAGAGCAAGTAAAAATATTGCAAGAAGAACAACAATCGTCCCGCCAGCCAAAATGACAGCAAGAACGTTCATCTCTACACCAAAGAGCTTTTCCAATGAACCAGCCCCTTAGGAATTCGACGAATTAGATCTAGCAGTAGCCGCGTCACTCGTCGACACCACAACTCCGTCCCTCATTCTTACGATTCGGTGGACCATACCGCCGACATCCTCCGAGTGAGTTACAAGCACGAACGTCTGTCCCCGCTCATTGTTCAGCCGCACCAACAAATCCATAATCTCAGAGGCATTCGTCGAATCAAGGTTTCCAGTAGGCTCGTCCGCCCATACTATCGCCGGATCATTCGCCAGCGCCCGCGCAATCGCAACACGCTGTTGCTGACCACCGGAAAGCTCTGCAGGAAGGTGATCTGTGCGATCACCCAACCCGACAAGTTCCAGTTTCTCAGCCGCACGCTCACGCGCCTCTCTTTGAGAAGCACCCGCAAGCACCAGCGGAAGCTCCACATTCTCCTGAGCACTCAGCACGGGTAGCAAGTTGTACGCCTGAAACACAAAACCCATCGAACTGGCCCGATAGTCGCTCAGCTCATCGTCCGACATCGTTCGAAGCAACTGCCCTGCGATAGCCACATCACCACCGTCAATCGAATCCAGCCCCGACATGCAGTTCAATAGCGTCGTCTTGCCCGATCCGCTGGGTCCCATAACGGCAACCATCTCGCCCGGCTGGACCTCGAACGAAACATCGTTCAGCGCCTCGACCACGACATCCCGCGATCGGTAAGTCTTCATCACGCCCGTAGCTGAAATAATCGGTCCGGTGTCCATCAAAGAATCTCCATCAATAAACAATTCCTGTGAAAAGCGAGGAATGCCAAGGGAATAATGTGAATTAAACTACGCACTTGTGAGCGATTTCGAAAATAACGATACAACTATGCGTCACCGCAAGTTGGACAACGTACCTCAATCTTACGAAATGAATGTGGAGGATGTTTGTAGATCGGAATGAATCTGTATCCCTATTCAGCGTAAGTGAATGAGAATTACCGAAGGATGATTGTTTATGTAGGCTTGTTATTCATTGAGCAACTGGACTCAAATTGGCTAGCAATCTCAGAAACACAAACGGACCTCATATGACCCGATTGATCCTCATCCGACACGGCGAAACAAACTGGAATGTCGATCGACGTAAACAGGGCCGCAACGATCAGCCGCTCAACGAAAAAGGCGCAGCACAGGCAAAACTAGCAGCCGAATATGTAAAAGCAAACTACGACGTAAAAAAGGTCTGGACCTCCCCACTCCAGCGCTGCTCCAACACCGCCGCTCTGTTCAATATGCCAGTCGCAAAGTCAGACCACCTCCTCGAAATCGACTACGGCGAATGGGAAGGAATGCTCACAGCAGACATAGAAGAAAAGTACGCCCATATGCTTAACGGCTCCCCCGACTTCACGGATCCACCCGGCGGTGAAATGCGGTCCAACCTCCCCGTGCGAGCACGATACTGGGCAGCTGAATCTCAAATAGCCGACGAAGGCGGCGATGTAGTGCTCGTCGGACACGGTGGCTCTATGAAAGGACTCATCGTCGCCCTCCTCGAACTCCCCGACACCGCAATGGACACCCTCGTACTCGACAACTGCTCCGTAACAGTCCTCAACCTCAATCCAAACCCCAAAACAACAAACCAACTAGTAGCCCTAAACCACACCGCCCACCTAACCTGAATTTCCTTCCCCCTCTCCCTAGGGAGAGGGTTGGGGTGAGGGAGAAGGCCTCCATCCAGCAAACAACCCGTCACTCCCCACCAACTGTCATCCTGATGAAAATCAGGATCTACGTCAACCAACCACCCAATCCAACCACTACCTCAAAGGCAAGAAAAAGTGCCACTGGCACCAAGGAAAAGTGGCAATACCACCTAGCCACATCATGGTGCAGGGCACCAGCTCCTCAATCGGCAAAAGCGTCATCGCCCCAGCCCTCTGCCGCATCCTCGCCCAGAACGGCGTCAAAGTAGCGCCATTCAAAGCGCAAAACATGTCCAACAACTCGTACGTCACCGCCGACGGCGGAGAAATGGGCCGCGCCCAAGTCGTTCAGGCACAGGCATCCGGAATCGAACCACACACCGACATGAACCCCGTGCTGCTGAAACCAGAAGCCGACTCCCGATCTCAAGTAGTCGTAAACGGCAAGCCAATCGGCAGCTTCGAAGCACAAAAATACTGGGGCGATCAAACAGAAAACTGGAAAGCAGTCACCGAAGACTACGACCGACTCGCCAGCAAACACGACGTCATAATCCTCGAAGGAGCAGGCTCCCCAGCCGAAGTAAACCTGCGCGACCGCGACATCGTAAATATGAAAATGGCGGCCTACGCAAAAGCCTCCGTAATCCTCGTCGGCGACATCGACCGTGGAGGCGCGTCTTCGGCTCGCTGCTCGGCACCATGGAACTGCTACTCCCCGAAGAACGAGCACTCGTAAAAGCCACCCTAATCAACCGATTCCGTGGCGATATCGCACTCCTCGGCCCGCTCACCCAACTAATCGCCGAACGCACCCGCGTACCCGTCCTCGGCGTAGTCCCGTTCCTCCACGACCTCCAGATAAAAGACGAAGACGGAGTAATCTTCGGCGACTATGACCCACCTCTCGCAGCCCCAAACACCCATTCCCTGAGCGGAGTCATCGGAGTCGAAGGGCCTGGGGAGGGGACGCGCGAAACCGATCAAAAGCGGAAAACTTCCCACCAACCCTCCACCCCCATAAACATCGCCGTCATCGCCCTACCCCGAGTCTCAAACCACGACGACCTCGACCCCTTCCGACGCTCCGGCTGCCGCATAAGAATCGTCACCAATCCCCACGAACTCGCAACCGCCCACATAATCATCATCCCAGGCTCGAAATCCACCATCGCCGACCTCGCTGGATGAAATCATGTGGACTCGATCAAGCAGTCATCGAAGCCGCCACCAAACGTGTCGTCACAGTAGTAGGAATCTGCGGTGGCCACCAAAACCTCGGAAAACAACTCGACGATCCCCAGGCAACCGAATCCCCAACACCCCAATCGGAACCCGGAAATGAAAACCGGCCCCCTCAAAGGCAAGCCAGCCACCGGAACCGGCTACGAAATCCAAACAGGCATCACCACAGGCGGCGGAAAAATCCTCTCGTCACTAACCGATGCCGATACCCATGTCCCGAGCGAAGCCATCGAAACCAAGGACACAAATCCAAAAGAAATCGGGGAACCTGGTGCGGGGACGCACCTGACCGGTCCTCCCTCCCAGAGTGGGAGTGAGGTAGAGCCGCGTCACAGACATGCGAGCCCAAGTACGGCCTCGGTACGCCCGGCTCCAACGAGAATGCGACGCGCGACCAAGCACGAATGTGCGCCCGGAGCTATAACGCCCCCCGGGCCAGCTCAAACAAAAGCGTCGACTCCGGAATCTCGCCCACCCGCTCAATCATCTGCCGACGCAACCTCGACGCCATCCCATCCGTATAGTCGCCAACCACGTCATCACCAATCCCACCACCAGCACCCGGCGGCTCAATCACCAACAAATTCGAAGAAACCAAAGCCGCCTCAACGTTGCGAACGTTATTCATCCCAACCGCCATCGGCAAAAGCACCACATGGTCAGCTGCCTCAACCAGCTTCAAGTGCGACTCATGCTGATCATCAGTAACACTCGAAAACGGCGGCGCACCAACATACTCAATGCCCAACCGCTCAGCCGCCTCACGATCCGAATCGCCAATACCAAGCACACCTGCCGTCACCGTGTACCCGGCCACCCGTAACTGATGCATCAACGCCCGACCACTACCCGCCCCGCAAATCAAATGAACAGTCCGCCCCGCCCCAACCAGATCCTCTCGACCCGAATTCTCAGTACCCAGAAGCAACACATGCGGCTTGCCCGTAACCGGATCCGGCTCTACCAAACCCTCCACGCCGAACGCCACACGCAAATTCTCAGGCGTCAACACCTTCCACGGCGTGCCATCAGCGATCTTGCGACCCTCAAGCAACAGCACTAAACGATCGCAGAACCTCGCAGCAAGCGACAAATCGTGAAGAATCACAACAGCCCCCACGTTCCGCTCCGAAGCCTCTTCCCGCACCAAATCCATCGTTAAAATCTGATGCCGCAAGTCCAGCGAAGCCGTCGGCTCGTCCATCAACAACAACTCCGCCGCCTGAACCAACACCCTCGCCATCACAACCCGCTGCCGCTCACCACCCGACAACGTATCCAGCTTGCGATCCGCAAACTCCACGACCGAAGTCCGCTCCATCGCCCGCCACGCCATCTCCCGATCAGCAGACCCTTCAAGTTCGAAACGGCCTAAGTGTGGGTACCGACCCATCAACACCGTCTCCAAAGTCGTAAACGGATGACTCTCAGCAAGCTGCGGCATATACGCCATCTTCCGTGCTCGCTCACTATTTGAAATCTCGACTTTTGCAGAAGACGACCGTGACTGAGCAGCCAGCAACCCGTCGATCCTCACCTCGCCCGACTCAGCCGTCAACAACCCCGCAACAGTGCGCAGCAACGTCGTCTTGCCACTGCCATTCGCACCCACCATCCCAACAACCTCGCCCCGCCTAACATCAAGCGAAACCGAATTGACAACAGTCACCCCATCGAACCCAATCGACAAGTCCTCAACCCGCAACACAGGTCGATCCACCGGCATGCCCTCAGCAGCCGACATCTCACTATTAACCAAATCCGAAACACTCAATTTCACTCACCATCCGTAGCTTAAAAAAACAGCAACCAACCAGCCAATCACACACTCTCATTCCGATCCCTCAAAACTGTCATCCTGATGAAAATCAGGATCTGTGCACACCCATCAATCCATCAACCGTAAACACCCCAGCCAATAGCTCAGGGGCTAGAAATCGTGCCACTGGCACCACTCCAGTTCGTAAAGTCCTCAAACGTCACGCCCGAAAAAGCCGAAGGAAACAGCAACGTCGCCAACCGCTCGATACCCCGCACATTCCAGTGCGAAAGCGTCGTGTGGTATTTGGGCGCAACGTAGAAAATCTGACCATTCTTCACCGCCGGAACCTCAACAAGAGCCGGACTCGACGTCAACTCCTCAATGAAAGTATTCGCACCATCCAAAGGCTGAGGAACGATAATCACATCAGGGTTAATCGCAGCAATCGACTCAATACTCACCTGCTGATGGCCCTCGATACCCGAATCAGCCGCAGCGTTAATCCCACCCGCCTGCTCGATAATCCCGCCCTCGGTAGTACCCGAACCCGCGGCAAACGCACTCGTCCACTTCGAAACCGAAAGCACCCGCGGTTTGTCACTATCGGCAGGCAGCACATTAGTGATGAACGACATCCTGGCTTCAATCTCATCGGCCAAAGCAATCGCCTCAGCCTCAGCGCCAATCATGTACCCAATCAGCAAAATGTTCGGAACATTCCCTAACGCCGAATTCTCCAAGCTCGTTCGTGCAACCGGAATCCCAGCATCACCCATCAGCGCAATCGTGTCGGCGTTCGTGTAGCGAGAAGCAATGATCATCTCCGGCTCCAGCGCAACCACCTCTTCAGGCGCAAACCCAATCATCGTGTGATCGGCCGAAAGCTCCGCGATATTCGACTGCTCGTCATCAACGAAGAAGCTGTAAACCGCACTCAAACGATCAAAATCCATCAACGCTGCAAGAATCTCGGAATGACCTAGCGACACCGAGTGAAGTTTCTTCGGCGGCGCGTCAATCACAATCACACCCTCAGATGTCTCCACGCTTCTTGGCCAATCGAAATTCGTAGGATCAACAATGCCTTCGATATCAACAAATCGCGATTTATCAAACGCCTCAACCTCTGGCTCAACAGGCACAGGCGCCCTCGTCGCAACAACCACAGCAGTAGCAGTAGGTTCTTCAACCCCCGCGGCTTCAGCCACAATCGTCGCACTCGGCTCCGCAGTCGCTGCAGGAGCAGCAGCCAGAACCGCAGTCGACTCAACCTGCTCACCATCACTACCCCCGCAAGCACCCAAAAACATCACCGCAAACACAGCAAGCACCAACACAACAACACTCACCCGACCATTAAGCCTAAAAATCATCACCAATCCCAATTTCCCGTTCACTAAAACTAATCTCGAACCAACAACTAGAAATTAAACGAACCACCTAGCCACCCACCTGTCATCCTGATGAAAATCAGGATCTGTGTCCTCCCAATAAATCCACAAGCTCACCTCTCAGTCAACACCCCCAACACCCAGAAAATGTCGGCTCGCGACCTAAAGACCGATCATCCTCGCCCGAGTCTTTATCAACAGATAAATAAAGAACGGCGCACCAATCAACGCCGTCAAAATCCCAACCCGCAACTCAGCAGGAGAAAGCACCACCCGCGCAGCCGTATCGGCAACAAGCAAAAACAACCCACCACCCAAAGCGCTCAACGGCAACAACACCCGGTGATCAGCCCCCACAACAAGCCGCACAACATGGGGAACCACCAAACCCACAAAAGCAATAATTCCCGAAAACGCCACCGCAGTCCCCGTAATCAACGAAGCCGAAACCAGCAACGTATTGCGAACCAGGGCAACCCGAACACCCAGCGACCTCGCCTCATCCTCGCTCACCAGCATCAAGTTCATATCTCGAGCCACAAACACCGAAATCAAAGCTCCAATCACGATAATCGGCACCGCAATCCGCACATCCTCCCCGCGAGTCGTATCGAACCCGCCCGCAATCCAGAAAATAATCTCGCGCTGAACATTCAAGTCGTCCGTCAAAATAATCACCGCAGTCGTAATTGCCCCAAGAAACGAACTAACAGCAATCCCGCCAAGCAGCAAAGTCGTCATAGAAAAGCGACCACCAACCGAAGCAATCAGGAACACCGTGGCCATCGAAAGCGCTGAACCAATGAACGCGAAAAACGGCAGGAAATAGGCCGAAACCGTACTCAACCCCGTAGCAATAGCAACCACCGCTCCGACAGCCCCTCCGCTCGAAACGCCAATAATCCCGGGGTCGGCCATCGAATTACGGAACAAGCCCTGCATAATCCCGCCAGAAATACCAAGAGCGGCACCAACAAAAAACGACAGGAAAATGCGCGGCAACCGAATACTCTCGATAATCGCCTGCTCGGCAGGTCTCGCAGTCGATTCACCAATGCCAACCAAACTCAGCAAAGTCGTCGTCGTGTGAGAAAACGGAATAGCGAACGGGCCAACCGAAGCAGCCACAATCGCCATCAACACCGTCAAACCGCCGAGCACCAGAGCGCCAACGTACAACCGCCTCAATACAGAAACGCTTTTCGTCACCCGCTCCACGCTATGTTCGCCCGCGATATTCGCAGCCAATAAAAAACCCCTGACTGCTTCGTCAAGGGTTCACAAGTGACTTTGGGTTCCTGGTTAGAACATCAGGGCTGTCACCGTGAGGCCAGTCCCTAGGCGGGGAGCAGTCACTCAGATGTTCCCCGGCAGGTCTCCTGGCTCCCGGACTATCGACCCGAAGAAATCTAATCTCCTCAGCTCGGCGACTAACCCACGCCTTCCCATCGTAAATCGACAGTGGCTAAATGTGAATCGTCTTCCCGGTTACAGTGGCGCTACCGCAGCGGAATCTCACCGCTTTCCCTATTGGTTCCCGCGCTCAAAAGTCATATCCACAACTTCGAACACACAGAACACCGAGGAACCACACATATTTAATTGATCACCCAAAACTAGCTGCCAAGCACCCCACTGTCAATCTTCACAAACTCTCTAGAACCAAGTGAATACACACATTCGTTCGCCTGAGGAGACATCTCGACATGGTGCTCGATCTTGTCGCCAAGCAAGCTCTTGATCATCGAACGGTCAACCGTACAAATCACATCATCATCTATCGAAGTTCTTCGGTACGGGCAGTTCGTAACCCGAATCTTAAGACCCTCTTCATTGGTCGTAATAACCGGATCGTAACCACCGTCCTCAAACGCAGCCTGAACCGCCTCGACCGGCTTTCGTCCCTCGCTGTACTTGGCAGCACGACTCTCACCGATTCGCGCCAACGACTCTTTGAGCAAATCGTCACCACTACGACCCCCAAGTGCCTCCGAAGACATGCCCTTGATATCGCTAACAAGCTCATTCAAAAGCCGGCTATAGTCCTTCGGTACCGAATCGTGGCCTTTCTCGGTCAGGTGGAACGAATACTGAGGCCGCCCCGTAGGCTTACGAACCTCCGAATGATCCACCAACCCGTCCCGTTCGAGGATGTCGAGATGACGCCGCACAGTTGCGGGTGCAAGCTGCATCTCCCTCGCCAGACCATCAACGTTTACACCGTTGTTTTGGCGGATTATCGTCAGAATATTGTCTCGTGACACCGACATATTTTTCACTCCAGAACCGCATGCTCAAGTTCATGCAGAATTTACTTACCTAATCAAACGCTAATGCCACTAAATGACGTTTCGACATCACAACCACACCGCCCAACCAGCGTCGATTACTCGCAAATCTAACCATTACCAACAAAAAGTTAAACGGTCAAAAATGCAATTATTCATTCATATTAGGCAAAAACATTATTCCACTCGAACCACCCTAACCGTTATCCAATTCCGCAATGTTTGCCAAGATGAGTTAAAATTGTGAGGATTTCGGTTAACTCCTCATGTCTGGCACGTCGCCATTCTCGGCAAAACCGATCTCGCGGAGTCAATACATATATGAGTCCAGCCTCATCATCGAAGAAAAATGTAGTAGATGCCGAAGAAACCACCGCAGACGTTTCCGATAACGGTTGTGTTCACCACTGGGTGATCGACCCGCCAAACGGAGCTGTCAGCGAAGGACGCTGCAAGTCTTGCGGTGAAAAGAAAGAATTCAGAAACTCTTTCGAATACTCATCCTGGTACGGCAACAAGTCCCCATCACCTAAAGCAGGCGCAAAAGGCGCAGCCTCAGCTAAAGGCGCAGCCACGCCAGCCGATCCAAAAGCTTCAGCTGCCCCAGCGAAGGGCGCAGCCACGCCAAAAGGCGCAGCCAGGCCCCCCAAGCCCGAAACCAAGTAACAGAACTACCTGAATAAGTCTCGATTTGCTGGACGGAGCAATCGATCACTGGGGAAGTCACCCGGATCCCAACTCACGCCGCGAACTATCGCGGCGGGGATCCGGCCACTTTCACCCATAACCAACTGCGCAGTCGATGCCACCTCATCGGCTAACGAAACCATACTCGTAACCATCTCACGATCAAAGTCGTCGATAGTCCCGCGCAAGTCACGCAACGGATCGAACCCCGCAACACCAATAGCAACGTTCGTAGAACCCTCGCGCCACGGCCGGTTAAACGTGTCCGAAACCAACACGCCAACACTCAAGCCCAACAACTCGACTAACGTCTTGCGAATCCCACGAGCCGAACGATACGAATCCTCAGGCAACGTCGTAACAACATCATCCGCCTCGATATTCGACTGATCCACCCCGGCGTTCGCACAAATAAAACCGTGAATCGTCTCCACTATCAACACACCCGGAACAGCACGCACCACACGAGCCGACTGATCCAGCACGATCTGAACCATCCGCGGGTCCTTGCCAATCTCCTCCGCCAGCTGCAATGCTTCGGCGGTAGGAGCCTGCTCTGAAATGAGCTGAATAGCCCCCTCAGCCTTCGAAACAATCTTCTGAGCCACAACCACCAGGTCACCATCCGTCAGCGGCGTACCGTTCACCCGGCACTGATCGGCAATCAAACGGCCAACATCGTCACCCAGTACAAACTCAGGAAGTCCCGTAACCGGGATAGCACTTACCGGCGAAAGCAACGACATCACTCAAACCTCAATCTAATACTCAATCCTGAACAAATCGCCATCTTCAACAATTAGAAACTGATCGTAATAGGAACGATCCGTATCAGTCGCATAAACCGGCACCACACCCAGATTGTGTCCCACCACAGCACCCACTCGATCATTAAACGAATCAGGCATCTCCAAAGGCATCCGATCACCGTAAAACTTCACCAGCGAATCCCAGTACCACTCAAACTGAAGCATCCCCGGACCAACCACCATCACATCCAGCTCCGGGTTCGCCACCTGCGACTGATAAACCAGAGAAAACAGCTCAGGCTCCTCAACCAGTAAAACCCCACCCGCAACCTCCGCAATCGTTCGCTCAGCATAATCAGCCGGCTCGCTATGACCCGATATATCGATCTCACTCCAACCGTTCACAACCGACCAAACCGGTATCACCAGGATCACCAGCACAAACACCCCAACCTGAACCCGATGCTGATGCGAAGCAAACCGCCTGAACCGAACCGAATATCGACTCACCTCAGTCCCCAGCAACGCAATACCAACACCCAGCCACAGCGAAAACACCATGAAAGCCGAAATCAGGTAAATAAAACTATCGGGAGTCGCATACGAAACCGAATAAATCGTGATCGCAAAGATCGACGCAAGCGAGGCATACACAAACTCACGACTGTACGACCATATCGTCGTAAGCCCCGCAATCCCGATCACCGTTCCCACAATCGTGTACTGCGTAAACAGCAACTCGGCGACTTTTGAAATCCTACCCGCCAGAGCCTCGCTCTCGATAGCGAATGCGTACGGCTGGTAAAGCGACGCCGAAGCCATCCACCTGAACCCTTCAAACGTGTTCGAAGCCCCCCAGTTCACCAGCGGATCGGCAGAAGCCGCTATCGGCGCATACGCATACACAGAAAGCCCAACCAACAACCCAACCGCAGGCCGCCAATCAAACACGCCACGCCACCCATACCACTGCCACACAACCCACAGAATCCAAATCCCAAACGGAGTCGCAGCCAAACCCAAAGTCGTGTGATTCCCTAAACCAACCCCAAGCAACAACGCCAGCAACACCCGGTTGCGAATCGCCAAACCACCAGCACGCAAATCCTGAACAACACCAAGCGCCATCACCAGCAAAACAGCACCAAACAAGGCATTAAGCGAATAAACCTCGGTAATCGTGTTTTCCATCCAAAACAATTGTGAAGTCGCGAATGCAAGCGCTGCTACTACAGCTGAAACGGTCGTAGAGCGATTCCCGCCTACTTCAGAGGCCGGAATACTCCTAATCAGCCGTGAAGCCGCTACATACACAAACGGCACAGTCAACGCACCCGTAAACGCAGAAAACAAATTCGCCCGAAACGCATGGCTTCCAACAGCAACCACATCCCCAAACGCCCGCAACAACAACGAGTACGTCGGATACCCCGTCGGATGCGGAACACCCCACGAACGAGCAGCACTAATGAAGTCGCCGCCATCCTGACCAGTATTCAGCCAGGTGATTCCCCGCGACATCGTCGCCGTGTACAGAGCAAGCGAAAATAAAAACAAACCGCCAACTATCAGCAGTTGCCTGCGATTCTGAACATGTGTCGCTCGATCAACCAACTTCGAAACCAAGATCACAGCCGCTCCCAACCAACTCGAAAATTTGAACCTAAAGAGTAGACCAGAAACTCAAACCATATTGAACCAACAAAACTCTGCAAAAACAAACCAAACTCGCCTCACGCGCCCCTACCCACACCACCCACACCGTCATCCTGAACTTGATTCAAGATCCATACCAACCCCCAAACAACTCAACACCCAAGCCAACGCTCCATAAGGCAAGAAAAAGTGGCACCACCACACACCTGTCATCCTGAATTCATTTTCAGGATCTACCCCACAAACTCGGCCACCTCACACGTCAGCCAACACCAGGTCCTCCCTCCCAGAGTGAGAGGGAACTAGAGCCGCGTCGCAGACATCCGAGCCCAAGTGCGGCCTCCGCACGCCCGGCTCTATCGAGCCTGCGACGCGCGACCAAGTCACCCGATGACGCCCGGCACTATAACGCCCGCGCCCGGAGCTAACGCAAAAAAAAGAGACCCGCTGAAGCGGGTCTCTTTCCAAATTTACGTTTTGAAACGTTTGAGCGAACTCTAAGAATTCTCTCGAACTCGTCGTGCACGTCGAGCGGTGAACAATCCACCACCGACCAGTGCGAATCCAGCCATCAAGGCAAGAATCAAGCCACTCACACCAGGAGTGTAATCACCAGTTGCCGGCAATCCAGTCGGAGCACTTGACGCCTCAGAAGACGGAGCTACGTCCAAACCAAGAACGAATGGCGAGAAGCTCGAAGTGTACGCACAAGCCCTGTTCGGGTTCGTGAACACGGTTGTGTTCAATGCCACCCACGCTGTGCCGTTCCAGTGCTGGATTTTCAATCCTTCCGGTCCACGGTACGCGCCATCAAGGTCAGCCTGCGTATAAGTCATACAAACCTGAGCAGGCTTGTTCAACGATACCTTATCTTCATCCCCATCGATGTCCGAACCGTTGAAGAAACTAATCGATATAGCAGAACTACCAAACTTGAAGGCCCCCGACGTCGCCCCGGATTCCAGCAGCAACGGTGGGGCCGCAAGGTCAGCTACTGAGATTGTCTGGATGCTAACTACTTTTGAATCACCAGAATCCAAACTACCAGCAGAAATCGAAATGCTACTACCCTCACCAGCTTCTATCAGTGCAGATTTGCTCGGAACTATGTTTCCAGCCCCATAATCAGTGCTTTGATCGCTGAGGACTTGGAGATCAGCGTCGGAAATCAACAATGCTCCATCAACTACAGGAGCAGCCGCTGTTGGTGTTGGTGGTGGCGAGTTAACAGTGACGTTCTGAGTCCAGACCACTGCGGCGGGAACGTTGTTGGGCTGGTCAACCGTTAGCGTTATGACCCCGCTACAGCCAGAACCGATGAAATTTATATTTGTATTAGAACTGGTGGAGCTACTAAACGTCGCACAATGATTTGATGCCGACCAAGCGTACGTCAATGCTGGCGCCGTGCTCGTAATGTCTGCACCACCAGCGTTCAGTACTTGCACGGTTCCAGAGAGTTCAGAAGATGGGGCATACGTGGCTGAACCACCGTTTGGACCCAAGTTGACACTCAGACTATCAAGGGTCAAGCCCGCGACAGTCGTCGTACCTGCCGAGGCAGAGCCCGACCACATAGCCCCGTGCGAGGCCATGAATAGGGAAACCAAGCCCACCAAAGCGAGAGAGACAACCCACCGCTTTGAGATAGCGGAGCCTAGCATCGGCATCCTCCTGAAAGTTTCTTTTTGCAAGATACTTCTTATTACCTGCTCGCAAACGCAAATTCGCGAGTTCAATTTCTATTTATATATGCCCGACCGCGCGGACACCCGCTCAGGCCTGAAACCCAAGCTCACCGAAGCCCCAAAACATACGTTTCATATAGGCACGGCTGAATCTGACCGTTAATTCTCGAAACGGCACCCGGTCAAGATACACCACGGTTAAAACGCCAGTCAAGATGATTTCAGTACATCAAACCGCAGTTTGAGGCACGTTTAGTGCAATCTCGAATAGATTTTTGGGTGGTGCAACGCAATAATCAATCTACCAAGACCCCGTTACCTGTGCATTACGAATAATCTGGTAACGGATAAGTAAACTGCACATCTGTAAAATCGCTGCACTAGGAATAAACAGCGCTAAAGCACAAAAACACTCTCACGGAGCAACCACTCAACATGGATCTAGGTATTAAGGGCAAAGTTGCCCTAATCACAGGTGGAAGCCGCGGCTTGGGCCGACAATCGGCACTCGCACTCGCAGCAGAAGGCGTCTCAGTAGCAATCTGCGCGCGAGGCGAAGAAACACTGAAACAAACCGCAGCCGAACTCAAAACAACTGGGGTAAAGGTTGGGGCATACGTCGCCGATCTCGGAGACGAGACCGGTGCCAGCGATCTAGTGGCAAAAGTAGAATCCGAACTCGGGCTCATCGAGATCCTCGTAAACAACGTCGGAGGAAGTCTCGGAACGTCCGATCTCATAAACTCATCCCTCGAAGACTTCCACATGGTCATGAACGCCAACCTCTGGTCGGCAGTCGCCCTAATGAAACTCGTACTCCCCGGAATGCAGCAACGCCGATGGGGCCGAATCATCAACATCTCTTCCATATTCGGACGCGAATACGGAGGAACAGCACCCTACATGTCAGCAAAAGCAGCAATGATCGCCGCTTCAAAGCACACCGGCATGGCCGTCGCCAAAGACGGCGTTACAGTCAACTCAGTAGCACCCGGCTCAATTCTTCACGCCGGAGGCACCTGGGAGAAGTTCGTCGAAAACAACTCAGAAGAAGCCGTAGCCGAATTCATCGACCGAAACCTCCCAATGGGCAAATTCGGATGGCCAGAACCAATCGGAGCAACCGTAGCCTTCTTAGCCTC
This sequence comes from Dehalococcoidia bacterium, assembly GCA_012959765.1. Classification (GTDB taxonomy): domain Bacteria; phylum Chloroflexota; class Dehalococcoidia; order Lucifugimonadales; family Lucifugimonadaceae; genus Lucifugimonas. Next base: position 83,838 of record DUCO01000015.1, read on the forward strand.
ACAACAAGCCGACCTCATAACCGGAGCCTGCCTCAACGTAGACGGCGGCCAATCCCACAACCTCTTCTAATCGCGAGCGACGTTTTCATTAATATCGAAAACGTCAGGTCAAATTCTAACTAAAAGGGGGAGAGCAACCGCTCTCCCCCTTTTAGTTAACGGACCAACCACCCAACACACCAACACCCGCCGTCTCAGCCAACACTCTTGACACCCAGAAGAAGTGGCAATGCCACTGCCACACAAAAGGCCCCGAGCATAAATGCCCGGGGCCTTTTCATATTCAAACCAATCACCGGCTCGGCCGCAACAACTCAGTCATCACACACCCTGCCGGAGAAAACGTCGCTAGCGACTAGCTCACTTCAACTGAAGCGCCAGCCTCTTCCAGCTTGCCCTTGGCAGCCTCTGCGTCGTCCTTCGATACACCCTCAAGAACCGCCTTCGGGGCAGCCTCAACCAAATCCTTGGCTTCCTTCAAACCCAGCGGAGTCAGTTCGCGAACAGCCTTAATGACTGCAATCTTCTTGTCACCAATCCCCTTGAGGACAACGTCAAATTCGTCCTTCTCCTCGGCAGCTTCTTCTCCGCCACCACCAGCACCAGGCGCTGCTGCTACCGCAACCGGAGCTGCCGCGCTTACACCGAATTCTTCCTCGAGCGCCTTAACAACATCTGCGAGGTCGAGTACCGACATTCCTTTGATCTCTTCGATCAGATCTTCTTTGCTCAGGGCCATTTCTGGTCTCTCCAATTTTCGCCGGCTAACCGGGATTTCATTACTAACTAAATATTTCGAATAGCGTCAGCCTACTTACTAAGCGGCCGAACCCTCTTCTTGTTGCTGGTTGTCCACGTGCCTCTTAAGCACAGTAGCCAAAGCCCGAACCGGGCCACTCATAACCATCACCAATCCCGTAATAGGACTGTTCATCGAACCAAGCATCTTTGCAATCAGCTCATCCTTAGAAGGAAGCTTCGCAAGTGCATTCACCCGACTAACGTCCAAAACGTCCGCATCGAGCATCCCGCCAAGAATGTTGATCGAAAGATCGTTACTCTTGGCGTAATTCACAAAAGCCTTAGCGGCAGCAGCCGGGTCGCCATCGGTAACAACAAACCCAATCGGGCCAGTCATCACGTCTTTAAGCTCCGACCTACCAGCCTCGTCAGCAGCCAAACGCGCAAAAGTGTTCTTCACAATCTTGAAACGCGCACCGTTGCTCCGCAGCTCCTGACGCAACCCGGTCATCCCGGCAACATCAACACCGCTGTAATCAGCAGCAATCACTAACGGCGATGACTCGAAGATGTCCTTCATCTCCGCTACCGCCGCCCTACCTTTATCAGTTGGCATTCGACCTCCTGTCTGCACCCACCAAACAAAAAGTCACCGGCCAAACGACTTCGAAAAGTCACGAAAAAGCCAATAAAAAACCCCGGAACCATCGTCCGGGGCAAAAATGCAATCGCCGCTAACGACGATGAATGCACGAATCTAACCTCGGATGGCGCTTAGAGCATTACCCCGATCGCGTTCGTAAGAACTGGCGGGACCAACTGTCTGCGGTCGCAGTATTCAACTGTGTACATTTATTCTAACCCGCAATCACCCGGAATTGCTAACAAATTTCGCCATGCAAGCTCATCCGTCATCCCAAAGTGCCTCCAACACCGCCCCCCCTTGAGCACCCAACACTGTCATCCCGATGAAAATCAAGACCCACGCCAACACACCAACAACCAAACCACTCAGCCAACACCTACGACACCCAGAAAAAGTGCCACTGGCACGCAAAAAAACCTCAGGCAATCGCCCGGGGCTTCCTTCATATTCAACCATCCACCGGCTCAACGGCACCAATCAAGGCACAACTGAACCTGCCGGAGAAAAAGTGCCCTCGGCACCTAGTTGGCCTGCGTCAGCTTCTCCAGCTCACCCTGATCCAGCAAAAAGCTCGGACCCATCGTCGTGCAAAGAGTCACCTTCTTAACAAGCGGACCCTTCACACCATCAGGCTTCGCACGAAGAATCGTGGAATACACACTAGAAAGATTATCCAGAATCTGGTTTTCATCGAAACCAACAGTGCCGATACGAACATGAATGTTCGCACCACGATCCAACCGAATCTCGGCCCGACCCTTCTTCGCACTCTCAACAGCAGCAGCAACACGCTCAGGCTGAACAACAGTTCCAGTACGCGGGTTAGGCATCAAACCCTTACGACCCAAATACCTACCCAGCCGCCCAATCTTGCCCATCTGGTCAGGAGTAGCAATAGCAACATCGAAATCGCTCCAGCCACCCTCGATCTTCTTCACCAACTCATCGTCCGAAACAAACTCAGCGCCAGCATCGGTAGCAGCACGAGCCGCATCGCCCTGAGCGAATACAAATACTCGAACATTTTTACCCGTACCGTGCGGAAGCTCAGCAATCTCTCGAATCTGCTGATCCGAATGTCGCGGGTCAGCGCTCGTCGATACGTGAAGCTCAATCGCCTCGTTGAACTTCACCTTGGAAAACTCCTTGGCAAGAGCAACCGCTGAATCCGGAGAATGACTCTCCTCGCCAGCAGCCTCAGCCGCAGCATTATATCGTTTTCCGTGTTTCGCCATTTCACTAATCTCCAGCCGGTTATCCTGGCTCCCCCTCGCAAAAAAAAAGCGGGGTCCGAGCGCCCGGGCCGACAAATAAAAAACTACATCCACTAACCCAAAAACAAAGGGCTAGCCTTCAACTTCCACACCCATACTTCGGGCGCTACCTTCAATAATTTTCATCGCAGCATCAACATCATTCGTGTTGAGGTCAGGCATCTTCGTCTCAGCAATCTCTCGAATCTTCGCCCGAGAAATCGTCCCAGCCGTCTCAATACCAACCTGACCCGAACCACCAGCAATACCAGCAGCCTTCTTGATCATGTCCGAAGCAGGCGGAGTCTTCAGCTCGATCGAAAACGATCGGTCTGCGTAAACCGTCAACTCAACAGGAACAATGTTTCCAGCGAGTGCAGCAGAACGCTCGTTGTATTCCTTAACGAACTGCATGATGTTCACACCATGCTGACCAAGCGCCGGACCCACCGGAGGTGCCGGAGTGGCCCCACCCGCTGGTAACTGCAACTTGATTACTGTAGTGACTTTCTTAGCCAACTGAACGTTCCTTCGTTACTAATGTCTGGTGTCTGGCTCTGGCAACAAACCAAAACCGATTATCTAAATATCTAAGACTTCTCTATCTGTAAGAAGTCCAACTCAACAGGCGTCTCACGCCCGAAGAACGAAACATGCACACGAACCTTCCCACGATCCTCCAGCACCTCATCAACAGTGCCCATGAAATCAGCGAAAGGACCATCCTTGATTCGAACCGGCTCGCCAGTCTCATACCCAACACGAACACGTGGGGCATCCGACTTCATACGACTCATAATTCGATCCACTTCCGCATCTTCTAACGGAATCGGCTTCGGGCGCTTCTCGCGCTCGTCTTCAGCAGAAATAAAACCGGTAACACCAGGAGTGTTCCGAACCACGTACCAGCTCTCCTCGTCCATAACCATCTGAACAATCAAGTAACCGGCGTACATCTTCTTCTGAACAGTCTTGCGCTCACCCTCTTTGATCTCCACCTCTTCTTCGGTGGGAACCACAACGTTCAAGATCTTGTCCTTAACGTCCATCGTGTTAATCCGCTGCTCCAGATTCTTCTGAACGCGGTCTTCCTGACCCGAGTACGTGTGAACGATGTACCAGCGAGCTGATGTGCTCCCGGCGATGTCCCTGTAAGAAGTCATGGCTAAGTTCCTGAAATTACCGAAAGCAATCGAGCAAACAGCATGTCAATCAAACCCAAAAACACGCCGATCGTTGCCGAAAGCATTATCACCATCACAGTAAGACGCGTCGCCTCCTGTCTTGAAGGCCAGGAAACTTTCCGCAACTCACCGAAAACTTCTTTAAAGAACCTGAAAATTGAAAAACCTGCAGGTCCCGAAACTCCCGGGCCGGATGTACTTCGTGCTGGTGTTCGTGCCAACTCGGATCCTTACCTTTTCTCTCGAAATAGCGTTACTTTGCGATCCACCGGGCAGAACTTCTTCAGCTCAATACGATCAGGCGTGTTCCGCCTGTTCTTCTCGGTGTTGTAGGTATACGCCTTGCACTCAGTGCAATCCATATCAACTATCGTGCGTACCGCACTCTTCTTAGCCATAGTTACGCTTCTCAAATCCTATCGGTTGCATCGCCCTCGTAAAACAAGAACCACCCAACCAGCAAATGAGCAAAAAGCCCATATCACTCTGGAATTTCACGACCCCAGAAAGTCGCGTGAACGCCCGCTAGAAAACTAACGGGCGTTTACAACCAAGTTTCAGGAACTAGTCCAGAACCTCAATGATCACACCCGAGCCCACGGTTCGACCACCCTCACGGATAGCGAATCGAAGGTTCTCTTCAAGAGCAACCGGGTAACCAAGTTCAATTTCCATGACCGTGTTGTCACCAGGCATGACCATCTCAACACCAGCGTCCAGGGTAATTGAACCCGTAACGTCCGTTGTTCGAATGTAGAACTGAGGCTTGTAACCAGGGAAGAACGGCGTGTGTCGTCCACCCTCATCAGCAGTCAAAACGTAAACCTGAGCCTTGGCCTTGGTCGAAGGTGAAATCGATCCCGGCTTCGCCAGAACCGCACCACGAGAAACATCTTCTCGCTCAATACCTCGAATCAAGCAACCAACAGCGTCACCAGGAAGACCCTCTTCAAGAGTCTTGTGGAACATCTCAACACCGGTAACCGTGGTCGTAACAGTCTTGCCAAATCCAACAATCTCGATCTGGTCACCAGTCTTCACGATTCCTCGCTCAACTCGACCAGTCACAACAGTACCTCGACCCTTAATGCCAAATACGTCTTCGACAGGCATGAGGAACGGGCGCTCAGTGTCTCGATCCGGTACATCAATGTAATCGTCAACGGCCTGCATCAGCTCGCCAATCGACTGTACCCACTTGTTGTCAGCATCTTCAGCGTTCTCAAGTGCCTCAAGTGCAGAAACCTGAATAACCGGAAGGTCATCACCGGGGAAGCCGTTCTTCGTCAGAAGCTCACGTACCTCAAGCTCAACAAGCTCAAGCAACTCTTCATCGTCAACAAGGTCGGCCTTGTTCAAGGCAACAACCAGCTTCGGAACGTTTACCTGACGTGCGAGCAGGATGTGTTCATATGTCTGCGGCATAGGACCGTCAGCGGCCGATACCACCAGAATAGCGCCGTCCATCTGGGCAGCACCCGTAATCATGTTCTTAATGTAGTCAGCGTGACCCGGGCAGTCCACGTGAGCATAGTGACGGGAATCCGTCTCGTACTCTGTGTGAGTCGTCGCGATTGTCACACCACGCTCTCGCTCTTCAGGAGCGTTGTCAATTTCGTCGAAAGCCTTCGCAACAACGTTAGCCTGGGTCTGTGCCAGCACGTTGGTGATGGCACTAGTAAGCGTTGTCTTACCGTGGTCAACGTGTCCGATCGTACCCACGTTTACGTGAGGCTTACTTCGGTCAAATACTTGCTTTGCCATTATTCTCTCTTGCTCCGTATCCGGAGCCTCTCCTGCGCATTCGCGCCTTTATGTGGCGCACTTCTTCTTGCGCTGTTATTGATTGGTGCTTAGCTTGGAGCCCACACCGAGGATTGAACTCGGGACCTCATTCTTACCAAGAATGCGCTCTACCACTGAGCTATGTGGGCCCGAGATTCCCCTAAATGAGGCACACCCGAAAACTAACCCAAACCGTAATCTGGTGCAGGGAGCAGGATTCGAACCTGCGAAGCCGTCAAGCGGCAGATTTACAGTCTGCTGGGTTTAACCACTCCCCAATCCCTGCCCAAACAAAAACTTTACCACAGCAAAACCGAATTTCACTACGAACGCCGACGATATTCGTAAGTGATTTTGTAAGGCCAAAAACCGAGAAGAAGTTACGAGCCGTTTAAATTGGAGCCCTTGGAGGGATTTGAACCCACGACCTACTGATTACAAATCAGTGTCACCCGCATCGCTAAC
>DUCO01000015.1:89921-127309 GCA_012959765.1 Dehalococcoidia bacterium
ATCAGTTGCGCTAGCCACTGCGCCACAAGGGCTCCGACAGTTGTAAAACAACCACTATTAACAGTAGCTACCACCACGAACAAAGGTCAATACACATAAATTAACGATTAACACCAACAAACACACCCAACACGAAGGCCTAATCCCCCTCTCCCAGCGGGAGCCGCGTCGCAGGCTGGACCCTAGTGCGAATGCACGCCCGGTCCTAAAGAAGGGCTGGGGTGAGGGAGAAGCAACCATCCCAGCCAACAACCAACCAAATCCTATACTGTCATCCCAATCTCGCCTGCCCCGAAATAATCGTCGCTAGGTGTCCATACACACCATTGTGACTGAGGGTTTTTGCATAGGCTTCTGCTTCGTACCAATCCATCGCTTTGTCAACTAGCTCGTAGCAGTGCTGGTTAGCGGACACCACTATCACAGGACACGCCATCGCCAGCCACGTGGTCCGCCGAAGCAATGCCGTCGCTAAACGTAGCGACCATCCCCATCGCCATAACAGCGACCGTCAATACTTTGTAATAACTAAATAATTTCTTCATTCTTACTGACCGGTCCTCAATCTCTTCCGTGCGTCGTTTCTGCTTGATCCATCGAAACCCAGGTGACCTTCGGCCGCATAGGCGATACATGATTCGCAAGCGCCAGCAGCCTAAACATTCCCGAACCGCGGCAACCACTAAATTAGGTATCCATACCGGTCACGAAAGTGTGCGTACGGTGGGCCAAAGTAAAGACCTAACACCGCCCCTCAGATAGACGGTCGTTCTCGAACCAAATCTCAACAACAAAAGATGAATTTCAGCGGAACAACGAACACAACTGAAACCGTTATCTTGAAGTAAATCTCAAGTGAAACGAACGGCTCGGCTCGATCTCCCACCAACCATCACTCGGGAGAGAGCTGAGAAAAAACTAATGGAACCCGCGGCATATCTGCGTCGGCAACGCCCAAGCCTGCAACGCTACCCGGCAAGGTCGAAACCAACCCAGCCAAGAATCTAGCCAGCATCCCTGCCAGCACCACCCGCACTCTGAAAAAGTCACCTCGTGACCTGTCATCCTGAATTCATTTTCAGGATCTAGCTACCAGCAAGACCAACCCCACCACCGCAGCCAACACCACCCACGCTGAAACAAAGTGGCCTAGCCACCCCATGGAGAACCTCGCATCGTTGCCTCGTTCACCACAATCCGCATCACCTCAGCAATCGGCAACCCCGTCTCGCGCGCAATCTCCCTGCATGCCTCGTACTCCGGAGCCGCCTGCGCAATCGTGTCCCCAATTCTCTTCAACTTCACCGGCACCTTACCCAGCGAAGTATCCACAGTCACAACCTCACGCTCAGCCTCGTATCGACGCACCGGACGACGCCGCACCCCAAGCGTCGAAGTCTCCTTAAGAATCAACTCCGCAGCAGCATCCACCAAATCCCGTTTCACCAAAACCGAAAGCATCGTCGCCGGACGATTCTTCTTCATCTGAATCGGCGTAAACCAAACATCCAGCGCACCCAACTCCATCAACTGCTCGTGAACGTAACCCAAAACCTCGCCAGTCGAATCATCAATATTCGTCTCAAGCTCCATCACCTCAGGACGCCCCCTGCGACCACGGCCGGATCCTCCACGACCCCACTGAGACCGACCCTCACCAATCCACAACCCAACAACATTCGCGTGCCCCTCCGGATTCCGCTGCCCAGCGCCATACCCAATCCGATCAGCGTTAAATTCGACCGGAAAAAACTCAGCAAGTGAAGCAACAATCGCAGCGCCCGTCGGAGTAACCGCCTCGCCAATCGGCTGCTTCCCCCCCGCACGCACGGGCGCACCCGCAGCCTTGTAAATAGCAGCGGTAGCGATAGATGTAGCCCCCATCGAACCGTGACTACTCGACGACGATCCCATACCAACCGGAAACGCCGAAGCGTGAATCTTCTCCACGCCCAGCAATCGCATGCCAATAACGGTAGAAGAAACATCAACTAAAGTGTCGACCGTCCCAAGCTCGTGAAGATGCGTCGATCCCGCCTCACCACCATGCGCAGAAGCCTCAGCCTCGGCAAGCGCATCGAAAATCTTCTTGATAGAACGCTTGTCCGAATCCTCTAACGTCGATCCAGCTATCGAAGAATAAAAGTCGTCCCACGTCCGCTTGCGAGAACCCTCATCGTCCAACACCACATCAACAAGTATCGCCTCAAGCCCGCCCCGGTTCACCAGCGAACTTTCCAGCCGATACCCACGGTCTGGAAACTTGTCCAACTCAGCCTGAAGCTCATCCAAATCAAGCCCAACAGCCACCATAGCGCCCAGCAGCATGTCGCCACTAACGCCACCAATCATGTCGATAAAAGCAGTCGTATCAGTCAGAGGAATACTCCATGTCGTGCGAAACAGCACCGACGATTAAGGGTTGCGACATCAGGGTAAACAGACTCACACCCACTGTCATCCCAATCTCGAATCGGGATCTACGCAGTACGAAGTACCTGCACACCCACGCTCCACCCAACACACCAACAACCACCCGACTCAGACAACAACATCAGCACCCAGAAAACGTGCCACTGGCACCTACTTCGTGCGCGTCCCCAGCTCACCCAAAACCGCATTAAGCCCACCCGACTTAAACCCCTTAGGCTCCAGCTCCATCGACTCATACCCCGCACCCAAAACAACCGCATAAGCCCCATCACGCACAGACTCAAACCGCTCAAAATCATCCAGAGGAATCTCAATCCGCCCCACATCACCGTAATGACGCACGCGAACCACCGGGAATCCAAGCTCCCGCAAACCCTTCTCCGCCTTACCAATCCGACCCAGCGCCTCAACCGAAACCATCGTCCCGTAAGGAATACGAGAACTCAAACACGGCTGCGCAGGCTTATCCCACGTCGGCAAATCCATCCGCTTCGACAAATCACGAATGTCCTGCTTCGTCATCCCAACTTCCACAAGCGGCGAAACAACCTCGAAATTCTTAGCAGCCTCCATACCCGGACGATAATCACCCAAATCATCAGTATTCGCGCCGTTGGCTACCTTGGTAATCCCCTCGTCGCCAGCCACCTTGTCTAGGTGGGTGTACAGCTCGGTCTTGCAGAAGAAACAACGCCGACCGTCATTCGCCAGATACCGAGGATCGTTCATCTCGTCGGTATCCACAATCAAATGCCGCCAACCACGCTCAACCGCCAACGCCGAAGCAGCCTCAAGCTCCTCAGGCGCAACACTCGGCGAACGAGAAGTTACAGCAAGAGCGTTCGTGTGACCAAGAACCTCGTGCGCAACCCCGGCTAAAAACGTCGAATCAACCCCGCCCGAATACGCCACGATCAGCGATCCATAACTCTCGATCAACGACCTCAGCCTCTTGTCCTTCTCAGGCAGCGACAACTCGGCCACAGGCGTCGCCTTAGGCTGGTTGATCGCAAATATCTTGGGGTTGGTCAAGTAGATCGAATTTCCGCTGCTGATTCAGAAGCAGCCAAATCTGATGACGACTGCAATGCGAATCTTACAGCCTCAGCGATGCTCGTAGGTCGAACAACACCAACCGAACCCAACTCAACCAAACCAACTGTCATCCTGATGAAAATCAGGATCTGTGCACACTCGCCATCTCATCTCTCACCGGCATCCTCAACTCAGCCTGCCCCGAAGCAATCGGGGATTCAGGACCTCGAAGCAGTACGAAGTATCTGCCCCCGTACTGTCCCCCTCCCCCAGCGGGAGAGGGTTGGGGTGAGGGTGGAGCGCACATCCTAGCCATCAACAGATCGTGCGCCAACTACCGCTTCGCCTCCGCCACAGAACCCGAAGCAATCACCCCATCCGACGGCGCCAAAGCAAACCTCACAGCCTCAGCGATACTCGTAGGTCGAACAACCTTCACCGAACCCAACTTCCCAACATCACCCGCAGCATCCGGAATCATGCAAGTCGCAAACCCAAGCCGACCCGCCTCCAAAGCCCGACGATCCGCCCCCGGAATCGAGCGCAACTCGCCAGAAAGTCCAATCTCCCCCGCAACAGCAACCGTATCGTCCACCGGCCTGTCCATCATCGAACTCGTAATCGCCAGCGCAATCGCCAAGTCAGCCGCCGGCTCCTTAATATCAAGGCCGCCCGTAACGCTAATAACCAAATCATGATTCGAAACCGGCAGCCGCACGTGCTTCGCCAGAACCGCCGTAATCAAATGAACACGCGACATCTCAACACCGTTCGCAACCCGTCTCGGAGAAGCCAACGAAGAAGGAGTGGCCAACGCCTGCACCTCAACCGCCAACGACCGAGTCCCCTCAACAATCAACGCAACCGCCGATCCCGACACAGCCTTGGCGCGCTGCTGAATAAATACGTGCGAAGGATCCGAAATCCCAGCCAGCCCCTCTTCACGCATCTCAAACACACCAATCTCGTCGGTAGGACCGAACCGGTTCTTCACCCCGTGCAACATCCGCAGCATCCCACCCTTATCGCCGGTCATCTGCAAAACAGCATCAACCTGGTGCTCCAACACCCGAGGACCCGCAATACTCCCGTCCTTAGTAACGTGCCCGCTCAAAATCAGCGCCGTGTGACTACCCCGAGCTACCGCCGACAAATACGCCGCAGACTCACGAATCTGCGAAACAGTCCCAGCAGGAGAATCAAGATCAGGATGAGTCGCCGTCTGAATCGAATCAACAATCACAACCGCAGGATTCAACTGCGCAATATGATCCGCAATATCCAGAGCGTCCCCAGTCCCAACCATGAACACCCGTTCGCCCTTCACACCCAAACGAATAGCCCGAATCCGAATCTGCTCCAGCGCCTCTTCACCCGTCGCGTAAAGCACCGTCCGACCCGACTCCGCGATCGCGCCCGCGGCCTGTAAAAGAAGGGTCGACTTCCCAATCCCCGGATCGCCAGCCAGCAAAACCGTCGCCCCAGCAACAAATCCACCACCCAAAACCCGATCCAACTCCTCAATTCCCGTAGCCATATGAGCAGTCCCATCAACAGGAATCTCAGTCAACTCAATAGGGGCTTCAACCACCGCGCTCCCGCCAATAGCCCGAACACCAACACCACTACGATCCATGCGAGTCTTCGAACGCGCAGAAGAACCAACCCGCGCCACCCGCTCCTCAACCGTATTCCACTCACCACACTCCAAACACTTACCAACCCACTTGGCAGTCGTGCGCCCACACGAACTACACTCAAATTGCGTCTTTGTTGAATTCTTTGCCATGCCTACTACGAATCCTCCCTTCCTTTATGGAATGGACTGAGGGCCAAGTCACACACATGCGGTTCCAAGTCATCCGATGACGCCCGGAGCTAAACGCAGTATGCCGTTTCACACCCCAATCGCCAAGAGCCAACGACACACCCCAAACACTGCCATCCTGATGAAAATCAGGATCCGTGCCAACCCACCAACAACCACTCAATCTAACCACCACTCCAAAGGCAAGAAAAAGTGCCAATGGCACCCCAACTCAGCTACCATCCCGTCACAACCCTCAACTAACCCAAAAGCATCGCGGGGATTTCCTGTTCCACTTACGTCGGGCCAAAAGCCGAAGGCAATGGTCCAAGTTGTGAAGAGAGCCCAAGTGCGGCCTCAGCACGCTCGGCTCAACGCAAAATTGCGACGTGCGACCAAGTCCGCCTCGGACGCCCGGAGCTAAACGAATGCCAACCAAACTCGCAACCCTCGCCAACTCCATCGCCACCCTCCTCAAACAACGAGGCGAAACCGTAGCAGTAGCCGAATCATCCACCGGCGGACTCATCTCCGCAGCCCTACTCGCAGTACCCGGAGCCTCCGCCTACTTCATGGGCGGATCAGTCGTCTACACAAAAACAGCGCGCGACCAATACTTAGGAATCGACTTCGACAACCACCCCGGAATGCGATCCGCAAGCGAACCCTACGCAGCCCTACTCGCCAAAACCAGCCGGGAACTGCTCAACACAACCTGGGGCATATCCGAAACCGGAGCATCAGGCCCCACAGGAAACGCATACGGCGACTCAGCTGGCCACACCTGTCTTGCAGTCTCAAGCACCACAATCGAAACCGCAGCAACCCTCAAAACAGGCCTAGCCAACCGCGAACAAAACATGCAACTCTTCGCAGAACAGGCCCTGACCCTATTTGAGCAGGTGCTTAAAAAGTCGCTGTAACAAATGCACCACCGCCGAATAATCCGCGAATAAAAGAAGGGGAGAGCTTTCGCTCTCCCCTCCAAATCAATCTATTCACGTGGCCTAGCCACGCTAAGACGTAGTCACTGGCTCTTTATCGTCAGTATCCGAATCAGTCGACGCCGAAACAGCCTTAGCCTTCCGAGCCTTCCGCTTCTTCTTCTGAATCTGAACCACAATCGCACCATTCTCTACATCGAGCTCAATGGTTTGACCCGCACCAAACTCACCTCGAAGCAACTTCTCTGAAAGCTGATCCTCAATCTCGTCCTGAATCAACCTGCGCAACGGCCTCGCACCCATCTTCGGGTCGAAACCACGCTCCGCAAGGTAATCACGAGCCGCATCCGTAACGTTCATCACCAAACCATGCTCAAGAACACGACCCTCGACTTCTTTCATCATGATGTCCACGATCTCAAGAATGTGCGACCTCTCAAGAGGCCTAAACACAACCGTCGAATCGATACGGTTCAGGAACTCAGGCTTGAATCCATTACGCGGATCCTTCACCGCTTCCAGAACACGATCCTTCACACGCTCGTAATCCAGAACGTCAGTGTTCTTATTACCGCCAAGGTTGAAACCAAGACCACCACTGCTCTGAATCAAACTCGAACCAAGGTTCGAAGTCATCACAATCACAGTGTTCTTGAAATCCACCCTCCGGCCCTTAGAGTCCGTCAGGTGACCATCTTCAAATACCTGCAACAAAATGTTGAACACATCCGGGTGCGCCTTCTCGATCTCATCGAGCAAAATCACCGAATATGAACGACGGCGAACAGCCTCAGTCAGCTGACCGCCCTCATCAAAACCAACATACCCAGGAGGTGCGCCAACCAAACGAGCAACACTGTGCTTCTCCATGAACTCACTCATATCGAGTCTGATCATGGCATCCTCTTCACCGAAGAGGTACTCAGCAAGCTTCTTCACACTGTGCGTCTTACCAACACCCGTAGGTCCTAAGAACAAGAAAGCACCAATCGGGCGCTTCGGATCCTTCAAACCAGCACGAGAACGGCGAACAGCCTTCGAAATCACGGCCAGAGCCTCATCCTGACCAACAACGTTCAGACGCAGCGCGTCCTCCATCTTGATCAAACGCTCTTTCTCTTCAACATCCAAACGAGTAACCGGAATACGAGTCCACATCGCAACAATTTCTGCAATGTCGTCCGGACCCACCTTCGCCTCACCGGCGCCAGGGTTCTCCTTCTTCCACTCAGCATCCAGCTGCTCGATCTTCGTCACCAGCTTCAACTCACGGTCACGCAACTCAGCAGCAGTTTCGTACCTCTGAGCCGAAATAACCTCGTCCTTTTCACGACGAACCGACTCGAGTTCCTTCTGAGCATCACGAAGCTCCTTCGGAACCGTCGAATGCTTAATACGAACCCGTGAAGCAGCCTCGTCAATAAGATCAATAGCCTTATCCGGCAACTGCCTATCAGCGATATACCGATCCGCAAGCGTCGCAGCCATCTCCAACGCCTCGTCAGTAATCTCCAAATCGTGGTGCTGCTCGTACATGTGCTTCACGCCACGCAGAATCTCCACCGTCGTAATAGCGTCAGGAGCATCAACCACAACCGGCTGGAAACGACGTTCCAGAGCAGGGTCACGCTCAACATACTTGCGGTAATCATCCTGCGTAGTCGCACCAACAACCTGCAACTCACCACGAGCCAAACTGGGCTTCAAAATGTTTGCAGCATCAACCGCACCCTCAGCCGCACCGGCACCAACCATCGTGTGCATCTCATCGATGAACAACACGCAGTTACCAGCCGACTTCAACTCGGAAATCACCTTCTTAAGGCGCTCTTCAAATTCACCACGGTACTTCGTACCAGCAACCAGCGCACCCATATCCAGCGTCACAACACGCTTACCACGTAACGTCTCAGGCACATCGCCCTCAACAACCATGTGAGCAAGCTTCTCAACAATCGCAGTCTTACCAACACCAGGCTCACCGATAAGAACGGGGTTGTTCTTCGTACGGCGACTCAGAATCTGTATAACACGCTGAATCTCAGTCTCACGACCCACAACCGGATCGAGATCGCCATCAGCAGCACGCTTCGTCAAATCAACACCCAACTCATCAAGAGTAGGTGTGCGACTCGTACGCGAGGCCTGCGCAGAAGAACTACCGCCACCAGAACCAGAACTCTGGTTAGCAATAATCTTGTTCGTCTCCTCGCGAACCTTCTCAAGGCTCACACCAAGACTCTCCAGAACACCAGCAGCAACACCCTCGCCCTCACGCATCAAACCAATTAACAGGTGCTCCGTGCCAATGTAGCTCTGGTTCAGCCGACGAGCCTCGTCAACCGCCAGCTCAATAACCTTCTTAGCACGCGGGGTAAGACCAATCTCACCCGGCGTTGGGCGTTCGCCACGGCCGATAATAAATTCGACCGCGGAACGAACCTTTACAAGCTCGACATTCAGATTCGATAAGACAAGCGCGGCAACGCCCTCGGTTTCTCTTACGAGACCCAGCAACATGTGCTCGGTACCGATGTAATTGTGGTTAAAGCGTTGTGCTTCTTCCTGCGCAAGGGAAAGAACCCGACGGGCCCTCTCCGAAAACTTTTCAAATCTGCTCGGCATATAGCTTCCCCCCTCAGGCAACTACAAAATTGCAGTCCTGAGCGCTAATTTTGATCTTCGAATATATCTCCGAAGTCACCAATGTCCTCAGAAGACTCTTCCTCCGGCTCTGCAGCCACAGGAACCTCCTCCGAACCTTCAACAGTCTGCTTCAAACTCAAACCCAAACGACGACGTTCCGGTTCAATCCTGATGATCTTCAACTCTAGCTCGTCGCCTTCGTTGACCACATCCCTCGGATGCTTAATCACCTGATGTGCAAGTTCACTTATATGTATGAGTCCTTCTATACCGCGATCGATGCGAGCAAACGCACCAAAGTTAGCTAGTTTCGTCACAGTTCCCGTTACCGTCTGACCAACCGAGAACTTAGTCTCGATCTCATCCCACGGCTCAGGCTGCAAACGTCGCAAGCTCAACGCAATCTTCAGGTTTTCCCGGTCCACACGCAGAACGAATACATCGATCTCCGCACCAACAGTCACGATCTCGTCCGGGCTCTTCACTGGCTCCCACGACAACTCGCTAATGTGGATCAGACCATCGGCTCCACCAAGGTCTACGAACGCACCAAAGTTCGAGATTCCGGCAACACGCCCCTTGCGAATCTCGCCCTCCGTGAGTTCCTGAACCAATCGCATCTTCTGGATCTGCTTCCACGCCTGAAGCGCAGCTCGCTCACTGAAGATAGCCCGGTTTCGGCGTCGGTTAAGTTCAATAATCTTGAACTCGACCTCCATACCTATAAAGCCTTCCTTTGGCGGTTCCCCGCCAGGCACATAAAGCTCTCGAGCCGGTCCAACCAGCTGCGAAAGCGGCACGAAGCCCTGAACACCCTCCGACTCAACAACAGCACCACCACGGTTTGAACCCGTGATAATTCCCTTGCAAGACTCGTTGTTCTCCATGGCCTTCTCAAGCACACGCCATCCCTGCTCACCACGAGCACGGTCGATAGACAGAATCGACGAACCTTCAGAACCCTCAGGGTTCACCACATAAGCAATAATCTCATCGCCAATGCTCAGCTCTTCAACGCCTTCACCAGTAAGAGAACGCATCTCTTTGGTCGGAACGAAACCCTCGGACTTATATCCGATATCAACCAGCATGCCCACAGGCTTGCGGCTCATCACCTTGCCGTCGATGATCTCACCTCGGCGGAGAATCTTCGAAGGAAGGTACTCCTCAAGAAGATCTTCCATCGTCAGTTCGCTCTCGGGCTTCTCAGCCACTGCAACTGCAGTATCAGCATCTGCATCAGCAGGTGCCTCCTCAGTTGCGGCCTCAGCCTCAGGTGCTGCCTCAACAACTTCTGCAGTTGCCTCGGCTGATACTTCTGTAGCTGATTCTTCAGATGCTGCAGGTGCTTCCGGTGCCACGTCCTCAGTCACGGTCTCTTCAACTGCTGACACTGCTTCTACAACTTCAGGAGTTGCATCTGCCGCCGGAGTTGAATCCGCTACTGCTTCGAGTGCCGAAGTCGACTCTGCTGCTGCTGCCTCTGGAACTGCCGCCGCGGTCGCCTCGGTTGCGTCACTATTCTGTTCAACAGGCGCGTCCACTTTTGTGGTCTCTGCCTGACTATCTGGGGTGTCTGCTGTCGCCAATACGAAATCCTCGTTCAAATGTTCTTCCGACTTCGTCTGAAATCGGATATTCCATTATATGAACTACGCAACGCAGCCGCAAAGCCAATTTCAATACAAATTTCTGATCGCGAAGATTGCATTTACACGGTTTCCGAGCACATCACGCAATTAACTTACTAAGACGACCCAAAAACCTCACGTGGGGCTGTCACGTAAGAATCGTGTGTGCACCGGGGCAAACTGGTTTGCTTGGCGTGTGTTTGGCGTCCTGACATCCCTCCTTCGGGAGGGACTGAGGGAGGGTAGGTTGCAGCTGCGACAAAGTCGTCTGACGGCGCCCGGAGCCTAACGAGAAAAGGGCGGGTTGCGAAGCCTCACTCACTCGACTCCTCAACCAAACACACCGCATCACCTAATCTTCCTCCCTCATTGCAGCGAGTCCGACCTCGACAAAACGTCAAACGCGACCCCAACTAGCGGAATCACCCCGCCACCACCATAATTAACCTTTTCCCTAGTCATTATCGACACCACCGAAACCCATGCCCACCCAAAAGGTCTACATCGACGGTTCTGCTGGCACCACCGGACTCCGCATCCAGCACCAGTTATCCCCACGCGAAGACATCGAACTCAACGTCCTCGCTTACGAAGACCGCCGCGACCCAGAGAAACGCCGCGCCGCCACCGCCAAAGCCGACCTCACGATCCTCTGCCTCCCAGATGACGCAGCACTCGAAGCATCCGCATGGGCACATGAAGAAAACACCAAGGTCGTCGACGCCTCAACGGCTCATCGCGTAAACGACGAATGGACATTCGGCCTCCCCGAAATGACCCCCGACCAGCGTCAAAAGATCTCAAACGCCCAGAACGTGTCCAATCCCGGTTGCTACCCGACCGGATTGATCCTGAGCATCCGCCCACTCATAGAAAACGGACTCCTCAGCAAAAACGCGCCAATTACCATCCACGCCTTATCTGGCTACACAGGTGGCGGCAAAAAACTAATTAAAAAATGGGAGGCCGAACGTCCCGACCTCGCAAACCTGCCGTTCGAATCGCCCTACGCTTTGCACACCCAGCACAAGCACGTTCCTGAAATGAAGAAATACGCCGGACTGAGTTACGAACCGCAGTTCATGCCCTCGGTCGGACCGTTCCCAACCGGAATGCGCCTCGAAATCCCGCTACACAAATCTGTGCTGCCCGAAAACGTCTCCGCTAACGACATCTGGGAAGTACTCGACAGCCGCTACGCCGATGAGCAGTTCGTCAAGATCAACCCGGTCGAAGAGTCTCTCGCCTACGCCGACCCTGCATTCGATCCGCGTGCCGCCAACGACACAAATCGCATCGATTTATCGATCATCCCCAATCCGCTCGGGCACATCCTTATCGTCGCCCAACTCGACAACCTAGGCAAAGGCGCATCAGGTGCCGCCGTCCAAAACATGAACCTGATGTTGGGATTGCCTGAGAACGCCGGACTATCGGTGTGACCAGCACTTTTCAAATTACGTTCGATGTTGGCGACCCACCGCGACTGCCAGAGTTCTGGGCAACAACTCTCGACTACGTGGTAGAACCGCCTCCAACGCCACACGAGTCTTGGGAGGATTTCCTCAAAAGTCAGGAAATTCCCGAGAGTGAATGGGGGCGCTTCTCCGCAATCGTCGATCCAGCCGAAAGAATACCGCTCCCACCACCCGCAGTCGACGTTCCCGCACCCCAAATCTCCCCCACTCCTCAGCTAAACTACCCGCATGAAATCCCAGTTTCGAATCCTCGACATTCTCGGAGTCGTCGCCATAATCGTCATGACGGCCGGATTCGTCAGAACCCTTTACTCCCTCTGGAAATATACCGACAACCCGTCGCCACGGGCGTCGCAGTCTTCGCAATTGGCTACGTCCTAGTCGGCATTAAATTCGCCCGCGACCAACAATCTGACCAAGCCACCAATAAAACGACCGAATCCGATAACGGAGACAGCTAACCCAGAGCGATTTGTCTTCCTGAATTCATTTTCAGGATCTCTCCCCCCTTCGCCGCGAATCCTCCTGTCAACGCATCGACAACCCAGCCCCCTCCTTGACACCCCAACTCCTCGCCGGCCTCGCCATCGCCTTCGTACTCGGAGCCATGAGTCCCGGACCATCACTGGCGACCGTCCTCAGAAACAGCGTCAGCGGCGGACGACAACACGGGATCCTAACCGGAATTGGTCACGGTCTCGGCTTCGGAATCTACGCATTCCTTGCAGCAACCGGCATGGCCGCCGCCATATCCACCAGCGATACAACCGTTGAGGTACTTCGATGGGGCGGGATCGCAATGCTCCTGTTCCTCACCTACACGTTCGGCAAACAGGCGCTATCCAGCTCCGTAGGACATCTCGACGCACACAAATCATCCAACCGTGCCGGCTTTGCTCAGGGATTCCTAATAGCCATCTTCAACCCGAAAATCCTTGCATGGATGCTCGCCATCTACGCGCCGTTCATCAAAGCCGATCTCGGAATCTTCACCTTGCTTGGAATGGCCGCAATGGGCATGATCATCGACGCCACGTGGTACGTAACCGTGGCAACATTCCTGACCTCCAGCAACCGAGCCGACAAACTCCGCGCCGTCTCCAACAAACTCGACGCCACAATGGCAGCCCTAATGCTCACCTTCGCATCCCTCCTCCTCCTCGACGTGCTCTAGCCGGCACCCACAGAGTTCGAGACCAACGAAAACACTATCACCCTGAGCTCCGTCGAAGGGTCCTGTCTAGGATCTCTCTCAACGCAGCTAACCGGCCCACCTATCGAGCCTGCCACCACCATCATCGTCGAAGCCCCACCCACCACATCGCAACCTCATATAACATCCCACCACCATGACCAACCCAACCCACGGCCAGAAAATCACACACTCCAACCGGCTCGAAGGTAGCGTCGTCGCCATCACAGGCGCAGGCAGCGGCAACGGCAAAGCAGCCGCACTACGCACCGGTCGTGAAGGCGCATCCCTCTACGTCAGCGACATCAACGCCGAACTACTCGAAGAAACAATTGCCGACCTCAAATCAGAAGGAATCAACGCACAGGGCGGAATCTTCGACGCCGCCAACATCGATGATGCACCTCGCTTCGTCGCAGCTGTAAAAGAAGCCCACGGTCACATCGACGTCCTCGTCAACAATGCCGGCGCGGTAAAAGTCGAACCGTTCCCGAACGTCTCCGAAGAAAACTGGGACTGGACGATGAATCTAAACCTCAAAGGCGCATTCTTCCTCATGCAAGAAGCCGCCAAGCCCATGATCGACCAGCAGTCCGGCAACATCGTCAATATCGCCTCGATCGCCGGAACGTTTGGCGGCCCTACCTCATCACCAAGTTACGCCGCCGCAAAAGCTGGACTAGTGAACCTGACCACAGTCGCAGCCGCAGTCCTCGCCCAGTACACGATCCGGGTCAACGCCATCGCTCCTGGCATCATCAACACGCCGTTTCACGCACCCGTCGATCTGGCGATCGGGCAACAACAACTCGGACTCGCGCCCGGCGAACACATCAATACAAGGGTTGGACTCATCCCCCTAGGCCGACTCGGCGAACCCGAAGACGTCGCCGCCACCGTCGCATTTTTAGCATCCGAAGACGCCGCACACATCTCCGGCGAAACCATCACAGTAGCCGGCGCAATGCGAAGCCTCTAGTGCAGAGCCTCCACAGTCCACACCCCTCACCATCATCCCGAGTCCCGTCGAAGGGTCATTCTCAGGATCTGATAGCCGCCCAGCGCATCAACAAGCGCAATGCACGACTCCACCGATAACTCGCAAAGCATCACAGTGTTCCCAACGACAGCGAACGCCTTGTACTTAGTAGTCGCCGAACCACCCGCAGCATTGAGCGCCACCTTCGAAAGCGCATCCAAATCAATCACCTCAGCTGCGCTCTCGAAACCCAAGGTTTTAGCGATATCGTGCGACTCGTAAAACCGAACCTCAATATCCTTACCGCTGTAGAAGCCGTACCAGATATCGGTAGCCTCAGGAACCGTTTCAGTATCGTACTGCTTCGACTTCTTCCACCCAGCCGCTACGTAGTCTTCGAACGTAAACAACAACTCCGAAGCAAAAATCCCAGAAACAACCGCCAACTCCTCATCAACAACCGAAACCGGCGCAGTAGCCGTCGAATCTTCACCATCCGACCCCGAACCACATGCCACCAGAACTGAAAATGCCGTCAGAAGCACAGCGAAAAATATCAACCGCCGAACCAGAATCGAGTCGCGATTACGTGCGAAAAAGGTCAATCGAAACACTCCTGAGTGAAAACTAGCCAACTGCCACCAAATAGCGTACGCACGAACGCGGCTGCAGCCCGATGAAAAGATCAGTCCATCAGATCACTGATCACCACTTCTCGACCCGTCCGATGCGACTCCTCAGTAGCCTCAAGCACTTTCAGAACCTTTCGACCGTGCGTCATCGGCGTCGGCGAATCGGAATCACCACGAATCACCGCCTGTACAAAATCGTTGAACTGCACTTCCTGCGAATTAATATCATCGAAAGGCACGTTCTTCCAATCGTTGTCCTTCTCGACCCAGACACCCGTCGTACCGACGCGACCGTAAGCCCGACGGTGCTTCGCCTGACCCTTCGTGAAGTAGTAGTCAGCACCATATTCGGTAATTCCGTGCACCCATCCCATGCGCGTAATCGACGCCGTAATTCCCGACTCCCAGCGGATGAAATGATGCCCCGCATCGTCGGCACTCAGGTGCGGATGAGTGAAGTTGCTAGTCGTCCCGCTGACCGATCGAATATCGTCACCCAGCAACCAGATCAGCCGATCGATAAGATGAGTTCCGTCCATCTGGGCCCATGCCCCCGGCCCTTGTCCTGCTCCAACATCCACGGAGGCCGCAAATGCGTATCGAGCGGCTTCACCCACATGGCGTTAACCATCACCACATTCCCGAGCTCACCTGAATCTATGATCTCTTTCATCTTGATGTTCTCGCCAAAGTAACGCTGGGTGTGGGCAGTCATCAGCAGGCGATTAGCGGCCTTGGCAGCCGTCATCATTTCGTCGCCTTCAACGGTGCTCAGCGCCATAGGTTTTTCCAGAAAAACATGCTTCCCAGCCTCGAGACAATCGATCGCAGCTCGGTGGTGCAACCAGTGCGGAAGCGTGCCCACGACGATGTCGATATCGTCTCGCCCAAGAATGTCTCGATAATCGGCTACAAACTCAATATCCGGATTCGCAGTCTTCAGATCGGAAACCTGCTCCTCTCTAGACTCCGCAACCACAACAGTCTCCGCCCCATCGCTCGCATTGATGGACTTGATGTAATTCCCACCAAGCCGCCCCGTTCCAAGTATCGCAACACCAAGCGTCATAGTGATCTCCAAGCCACTGACAGGCACGGGCCGAACGCTACTCGCACGTCCGAATTCGAAGTTCTGGAAGCTTATGCCTGCAACAATCGCCACACAAGCCCCACGTTACTGTCATGCAGAACTCGATTCAATACCTCCACAGTACGAAGTACCCACACACCCCGTACTCGCCATGCCCTCCAGCACTACCCACCAACTCCGCTAAACTACCCGCATGAGATACCTGTGAAGGAAAAGAAGTACACGAAAAGTAACCGAACAGAAGAATCCAAAAAGTAACCCATGAACACCTACGATCTGCGCCGCCACGAAAAGGCGAAACGCCATTGCGGGATTAAAGCCCCTTACCAACACTGGTTGATGCCACCCGAACAGTCGTGGCAGGAGATGTACGACGATGCCAAAGCGGACGGCAATTTACGCGAGGGTTTCGACGAGGGACAAAGGGCAGAACCCGGAGACTCAGCTAGTAGCCTTGCGGGATCGGGCAGACCGACAGAACGTAGAAGTTACCGGGTATGTCGACCAGGCCAGTGGAAAAAATATGAACCGGCTTGAATGGAAACGTCTCACCGATAATTGGTGAGCTGGTCGAATCGACACTATCGCCGTGTTACGCCTAGACCGGGCCTTCCGATCCGTTGTCGATATGCACAACTGTTTATCCGAGTGGGAAGGCCGTGGAATCAGATTCGCCAGCATCACACAGCCGGTAGATACCGCCACACCCGCCGGGAGAAGCTGCTTACAACGATGTTAGCGCTGTCGCAGAATTTGAGCGGGACCCTATAAGGGATCGATTAAGGAAGGGCTTGCCAGAGCGAAGCGTGAAGGCAAGAAGTTAGGTCGCCCGAGGGTGAAACTCTCGCGGGATCGAACGCAACTATTTCTCGGCGCTCATGGTGGAGAGTTTGATGCCGCCGCCGAAACTTTAGGCATCAGCGCATCAACCCTTTGAAGGCGTGTCAAAAAGGTAGGTGATTTTCACTCTCACCGGTCTAAGTTCAAAACCGAATTTTCAATAACAGGTGTTTTGGGAAATCCCTTAAACGAAAAGACTCACACTTCTGTGAGTCTTTTCGTTTAAATTAATCTCCTGGCGGTGACCTATTTTCCCACACCCTTGCAGGTGCAGTATCGTAAGCGCTATGACGTTTCACTTCCGTGTTCGGGATGGGAACGGGTGGGTCCACCATGCTCTTACCACCAAGAGAAAGATATTTTTTAGTCGCTTTGGCGCTTGGTAGCGGGGGTAGGATTCGAACCTACGACCTTTGGGTTATGAGCCCAACGAGCTGCCACTGCTCCACCCCGCACCGAAAATGCGCGTATAGGCGACTTTGAACAGTTGTCATGGCCTGTTTGTGGCCATGGATTCCGCGATTCTCCGAGAACAGGTAAACGTTCCTTAAGGTGAGTCAAGCCCTCGACCAATTAGTACCACTTAGCTGAACGCATTACTGCGCTTACACACGTGGCCTATCTAACCGGTGGTCTACCGGAGGTCTTACTCTTTTAACAAGATGAGATATCTTATCTTGGGGTGGGCTTCACACTTAGATGCTTTCAGCGTTTATCCCTTCCGAATGTAGCTACCCGGCAATGCGACTGGCGTCACAACCGGCACACCAGGGATTCGTCCATTTCGGTCCTCTCGTACTAGAAACAGATCCCCTCAAATATCTTTCGCGCACAGCGGATAGAGACCGAGCTGTCTCACGACGCTCTGAACCCAGCTCGCGTGCCGCTTTAACGGGCGGACAGCCCGACCCTTGGGACCTTCTTCAGCCCCAGGATGCGACGAGCCGACATCGAGGTGCCAAACCTCGCCGTCGATACGGACTCTTGGGCGAGATAAGCCTGTTATCCCCGGGGTAGCTTTTATCCGTTAAGCCACGGCCCTTCCACACGGTACCGTGGGATCACTTTGACCGACTTTCGTCCCTGCTCGACTTGTATGTCTCGCAGTCAAGCCACCTTATACCAATACGCTCTTAAGCTGATTTCCATCCAGCTTGAGGTGACCTTTGTGCGCCTCCGTTACTCTTTGGGAGGCGACCGCCCCAGTCAAACTGCCCACCAGACACTGTTCTCGTAAAAGTTAGATTCAAACTGTAATTAGGGCGGTATTTCAAGGGCGACTCCACAAGTGCTGGCGCACCCGCTTCGAAGTCTCCCGCCTATCCTACACAAATTAAAACTCGAACCAATGTCAAGCTGCAGTAAAGCTCCACGGGGTCTTTTTGTCCTGCTGCGCGTAACCCGCATCTTTACGGGTCCTGCAAT
The DNA here is from genome assembly GCA_012959765.1 of Dehalococcoidia bacterium. GTDB lineage: Bacteria > Chloroflexota > Dehalococcoidia > Lucifugimonadales > Lucifugimonadaceae > Lucifugimonas. The sequence goes on from DUCO01000015.1 coordinate 108,054, forward strand.
TTCACCGAGTCCATCGTTGAGACAGTGTTCAAGTCATTACGCCATTCGTGCGGGTCGGAACTTACCCGACAAGGGACTTCGCTACCTTAGGACCGTTATAGTTACGGCCGCCGTTCACCGGGGCTTCAGTCGTCAGCTCTCACCGACTTCCTTAACCTACCGGCACTGGGCAGGCGTCAGCCCGTATACATCACCTTACGGTTTAGCACGGACCTGTGTTTTTGATAAACAGTTGCTCGAACCTATTCTCTGCGGCCTTTAATGCTTTTCGGAGCAAGTCCTAATACATCAAAGGCCCCCCTTCTTCCGAAGTTACGGGGTTAATTTGCCGAGTTCCTTAACGATGGTTGTCTCGAACGCCTTGGTACATTTATACCTGTCTACCAGTGTCGGTTTACGGTACGGACGTCTTAGTCACTAACTAAGGAGGCTTTTCTAGGCGGCATAGAATCGGTAACGTTCCGTGAGGCTAACCTCATGGTTCGCACGTCCCTCGGCTCAAACATAGAAGGCTTTTTAACTCCCTCTACTCACTTACAGAAATGCACACACCATATCCAATAGGCATGCGTTACTTATCAGTCCGCGTCCCCTCCAAAGGTCAAACATGTCTAAGACGGGGCAGGAATTTTGACCTGCTGTCCATCGGCTTCGCCATTCGGCTACACCTTAGGCCCGCCTAACCCTACGTCGATCAGCGTTGCGTAGGAAACCTTAGACTTTCGGCGTGTCGGATTCTCACCGACATTGTCGCTACTTATGCCAACATACTCACTTCTCAGCGCTCCACCAGACCTTACGATCTGACTTCGGCGCACTAAGAACGCTCCCCTACCACCCACTCCAATAAATTGGAATAGATTCGCAGCTTCGGTGGTGTGCTTAAGCCCCGTTTATTTTCCGTGCAGAAACCCTTGACCAGTGATCTGTTACGAACTCTTTAAAGGATGGCTGCTTCTAAGCCAACCTCCTGGCTGTCTGGGCGTTCCCACTTCGTTTCACACTTAGCACACACTTCGGGACCTTAGATTGCGATCTGGGCTGTTTCCCTTTCGACAATGGAGCTTATCCTTCACTGTCTCACTGCCAGGATACTCTTTACGGTATTCGGATTTTGGTTGGGGTTGGTAAGCTCACGCCCCCTAGCCCATCCAGTGATCTACCTCCGCAAAGTATTACCTGACGCTGCACCTAAATGCATTTCGGGGAGAACCAGCTATCTCCGTGTTCGATTGGCATTTTACCCCTACCCTCAGCTCATCGCAGCAATTTGTAACTTACAAGCGTTCGGTCCTCCACGAAAATTTACTTTCGCTTCAACCTGGCCAAGGGTAGCTCACACGGTTTCGGGTCTACGCCACGCGACTGAATTGCCCTATTCAGACTCGCTTTCGCTTCGGCTCCGGCACATCATGCCTTAACCTGCCACGTAACGTAACTCGTTGGCTCATTCTTCAATAGGCACGCTGTCACCCCGATAAATCGGAGCTCCAACGGTTTGTAGGCACATGGTTTCAGTTCTATTTCACTCCCCTCACGGGGTGCTTTTCACCTTTCCCTCACGGTACTTGTTCACTATCGGTCGCCAGAAGTACTTAGCCTTGGAGGGTGGTCCCCCCAGATTCCGACAAGATTTCACGTGTCCCGTCGTACTCAGGAATCAAACCAAGAGACGCATCATCTTTCATCTACGGGACTTTCACCCACTACGGTTAGCCGTTCCAGGACTATTCGATTAGACGTACGTTTTGTAACTCTTGGAGAAATCTGGAGAATTCTCATGTTTGACCCTACAACACCACTAAGGCATAGGACTCCAGTCCGTTAGGCTCTAATGGTTTGGGCTGATCCCCGTTCGCTCGCCGCTACTAGGGGAGTCTCTGTTGATTTACTTTCCTCAGGGTACTTAGATGTTTCAGTTCCCCTGCTTACCGCCAAAGTCTTACGACTAAGGCAACTACCGAAGTAGATGGGTTCCCCCATTCGGAGATCCACGACTGAGCTCGCTAGGCAGCTAATCGTGGCTTATCGCAGTCTTGCTACGTCCTTCTTCGGCTTCTGGCGCCAAGGCATCCCCCATGTGCCCTTAGTAGCTTGACTCACATTAAGGAATCATCTACCTGGTCTCGGAGAATGCGGAATCCACTGTTCGGTTGTAAATGTACGCGCTACGACCGTTTTGAAACGGTCGGGATTCGCCCCACAAGCGTGGCTTGCGTTTGGGCGTAGGAACAACTCTACAACGTCAAATTCCAGAGAGTCAACCAAATAATGACTGAATTTCAATCCTATTTTTACAAGCTAATACTCGATGCCATTATCACCGCACAATTATTACGGCTCTGGCACCCACACATCGGACGATTTGGCAATAGACAGGCCTGTCTATTTTCAGACGAATTTCAACGCCGCTGAATATCATTTTTCAGAACCACCATCCAGGTCCTCTCCACCATGCCAACAGTTGTTTCAAGACGATCCCAGAGTGTCCCTGAATATTTCACGGAACGCACACCCAAGCGTTCCCGCGCTCGCGAGGCTTCAACCTACAACCCTGATATACTTCATCGGCAACAACCTGTTGCATAAATTCGCCGGTCCGTCAGCCAACAAAATTTGGCCTAGAAACGGGCCGGTAGCGCGTAACAAGGGAGTTACCAGATGCCGGCATACGCCGTCATTGGCGCCCAGTGGGGCGACGAAGGCAAAGGGAAGATTATTGATTTCCTTGCCGAAAACGCTGCGATCATCGCACGCTACTCCGGTGGAAACAACGCCGGGCACACCGTCATAAACGACGCAGGTACTTTTAAGCTTCACCTCGTGCCATCAGGAATTTGTTGGCCGCACACGATGAACGTCATTGGTAACGGCGTTGTTGTCGATCCCGATATCTTGCTTAAAGAGATCAACGAGAACAATCTCGATCCTTCTCGACTGGCCGTCAGCGATCGCGCTCACTTGATAATGCCGTACCACATCACCCTCGATAACCTCGAAGAGGAACGACGCGGTGATGCCAAACTTGGTACCACCGGCCGTGGAGTCGGCCCGGCTTACGTGGACAAGGTTTCACGCCAGGGCTTACGCGTTGGCGAACTGCTGGATCCCGAAGATCTGGCTCTTCGGCTTCCCGACATCATCGCCTTCAAAAATGAGATCATCACGAAGATCTACGGTGGCAAACCGATTGAGCTCGAAGAAGTGTTCGAAAAGACCAAATTGTGGGCCACCGAGTTGGCTCCATATATTCAACCCGTAGAAAATCAGATCGCTGAAGCACTTGAAAACGACGGCAAGGTCATTGTCGAAGGTGCACAGGGTGCACTGCTAGATCTGGATCACGGTACATACCCGTTCGTCACGAGCTCTAACCCGACAGTTGGTGGAACCCTCACCGGCCTCGGCATGGGTCCGCGTTCGTATGGGGGAGTGGGCGGAGTCTTCAAGGCGTACTGCACCCGGGTTGGCGCGGGTCCGTTCCCTACCGAAATTCATGGTGCGGAAGGTGATGCCATTCGCGAGCAAGCGGGTGAGTTCGGTGTAACCACCGGGCGCGCTCGTCGCATCGGTTGGTTCGATGCGGTCGCCGGTCGTTACTCTGCAAGGGTGAACGGCTTCGATGCCATGATCATCACCAAGCTCGACATCCTCGATGGTTGGGACGAGATCAAAGTCTGTGTTGCGTACGAGATAGACGGTGTGCGCACCGAACAGTTCCCCGTAGACGCGGCGATGCTCGATCGTGCCAAACCTATCTACGAGATTCACCCAGGCTGGACCGAGTCGACACGCTCGATTACGGAAGAATCCCAGTTGAACGATGGCGCTCGCGCGTACATCCGTCGGCTCGAGGAGCTGGTTGGAGTTAAGACGAAGATACTTTCGACTGGGCCCAGGCGCGAAGAAACTCTCGTTCTCGAAGACTTTCTCGCGTAGTAAATTCTTCGAATCACAAACGCTGGGTGCCAGACTAATTGAACCCTGTGCCCAGCGGATTCGTTGGCGGCTGTTCGATGGCAGCCAGAACGATACCGGCCAACCTCTCAGAGTTGTGCCTCACCGTTAACCCATCGACGTACGCCAGATCGCTGACCATTATTCGATGAGCAAAATTCTTCGCAGCACCATTGTCCAGCTTAACTGGTGCTGCATCTTCAGCGGCATAAACGTTGAGCACTTCCGGTGAATACTTCGTGTTGTCGACTAGCAGGTGGTCTAGCTTCCGGCCACCAATGTAGCGTATGACTTCGGACGCGAACGTCGACACTCCGTAACCGGCCGTTTCTCCCAACTTCGTCATCAGGTTACAGGCGTAGATAACTGGCGATTTCGTATCGTTAATAGCGTCGCTAACCTCTTTAACCAGCAGGTTGGGAAGCACGCTGGTGTACAGATCACCGGGACCGAGAAGAATTGCGTCGGCCTTTTCTATGGCCTCGAGCGCTCGAGGATTCGCCTTCACTTCGGCATCGAGAAAAATCTCGCTGATGCCAGGTCCGTTATTACCCCGAAGATCGATTGCCGATTCCGTGCGAATTACTTCGCCGTCTATCAATCGAGCGCACAGGTGTGCTTCGTCCAGGGTTACGGGAACTACCTGACCTTGCAGCTGCATCATCCGAGACAGTTCGTCGACAGCACCCTGAACTCCGTGATAAACAGTCGTGAGGGCGGCAAGGACCAAATTGCCCACACTGTGCCCTTTCAGACTGGATCGAGAATCAAATCTAAAATCGAGTGCACTGTTGAGAGCTTTAACTTGTTCGTTGCCGCACGGGCTCAAGGCGACCAGGCACTGGCGTATATCGCCGAGTGGTGGGTAACCGAATTCCTCACGGAGGATCCCGGTGCTTCCACCGCTATCGAACATGGTGACAACTACGGTCAGATCCACGTTGTGCGTTTTAAGACCACGCAATGCAACGGAGGAACCACTTCCTCCGCCAATTATCACGATGCTTTTGCGATCATCAACCAAGCAGACAAACCTTCTTTAGCCAAACAAGTAACTACATCCGCGTCAGATTGCCATAATCCAGCAATGGACGCTTAGGAAATTACGTGAGGAATCTGTGCATTTCGCTCACGAACAAGATGCCCTGATGGCATGCGTGAAACAATGAAGCGGGGAGCCGCTAAGCCAGATCAATGGAATATTGATCCATGATCGGGTCGAATTTTTGGCTAAACGCTGACAGTTCACCTGCATCGGGGATCATTGGCAGCCGTGCAGGGCCAACGTCGAAGCCTGACCTGTTCATAGCGTGGCGAACCGGGATGGGGTTGGTGACGAAGAACAATGCGTTGAAAATCGGTAGCAACCGTAGATGCTCGGCCGCTGCAGCCTCGACATCGCCTTCAAGTAGCAGTCCGATCATTTTTTGAATCTGCCCGCTGATGATGTTCCCGGCAACACTCACAATCCCATAGCCACCAGTAGCCATCGTCGCGAATATCTCGTTGTCGTTCCCACTCCACACTTTGAAGTCTTCTGGAGAATCCTTGATCACGTACGCAATCTGGTCAGGGTCGCTTGAGGCTTCCTTTACACCAACAATGTTGGGCACTTCGGCAAGTCGCAAAGTCGTTGCAGCATCCATGTTCAGTGCGGTACGTGATGGAACGTTGTAGAGAATTCCGGGGATCGAAACCGCATCGGCAATTGCCGTGAAGTGTTGGTACAACCCGCCCATGGTGGGCTTGTTGTAGGCCGGAACGGTCAACAACAGAGCGTCGACGCCAACTTTTTCGGCTTCGCGGGACAACGCTATCGAGCTACGAGTGTTGTTGTTGGTTGCACCAGCAACCACCGCACCATCATCGCCAATAGCTTGCTTCACTTCCGAAAATAGCTGAACAAGCTCTTCGTCGCTCATTGATGGAGCTTCGCCGGTGGTACCGCCGATGACGAGTCCGTCGGACCCCGACTTCAGAAGCGCTACAGCGAGCTCTCGTGCCCGTGCGTAATCGACTTCACCATCTTCGGTGAAGGGAGTGACCATTGCTGTTAGGAGTCGCCCAAGTTCTGCCATAAGTGACCGACCTCTCGTCGGTAGTGCGTAATTGTTGTCTGTTCAGTTGTTTATCGTTGTGCTGCAGGTTTGAATGCATCGCGTCGTAGTGCTTCATCCATTATTTGAAGCGCGTTTAGCGCGGCGCCTTTTCTAAGATTGTCGCAAGCCAGCCACAATACAAGACCATTTTCGTGCGCAATGTCTTTGCGAATACGGCCAACCAGCACTTCGTCCCTACCGGTTGCACTGAGTGGCATAGGGTATTCATTCCTGCTGGGATCGTCTACAACGATCACCCCGTCATATTCGTCAAGAACACGTTTCGCGTCGGCAACGCTTACGCTCGACTCGAACTCGATCTGCACCGACTCGCTATGCGAGACCTCCACTGGAACCCGCACGCAGGTGGCCGAGACTAGCAAGTTCTCATCGTGCAGTATCTTGCGCGATTCGTTGAGCATTTTCTGTTCTTCCTTGGTGTAGCCATCTTCAAGAAAGTCATCGACGTGGGGAAGTACATTGAACGCTATTTCGTGCGGGTAGACATTGGGTTCAGCTTTTCCGCCAGCCAGAACCGTACGAAATTGCTCGATCAGCTCTTCCTTTGCAGCAACACCTGTACCTGTCACCGATTGGTAAGTGGCGACTGTGACAGCTGTAATTGCCGAGAGTTTTCGAAGGGCATCTAGCACCATGACAAACGGAGTGCTGGTGCAGTTTGGGGTCGACACTATGCCTGGGTGCCAATCGATATCGTCACCATTGACCTCGGGCACTACGAGCGGAATTGTTGGGTCCATTCGGAAGATAGAGCCTTTGTCGATCACGAACACGCCACGTTCGACCGCTTTGTGGGCCAGACGCCTGCTGACCATGCCACCGGCGGCGAACAGAGCAACGTCAATTCCATCGAACGCTTCCTCTTTCGCGTGGATGACAGTCAGCTCGACATCACCGTACTGAAGCTTGCGACCGGCTGATCGTTCCGAAGCCATCAGGGTGATTTTATCGGCAGGATGATTGCGTTCTAACAGGAGCGCGAGCGCCGTTCCGCCGGCTGCTCCTGTGGCTCCGACGATGGCGATATTTACTTCGTTACTGTTCATTTCTTTGTCTCGACATACTGCAGGATCGAGGCGTTTTGTTCTGGCGCGCCGAACGACCCTACGTAATTAAACACTTATTAGAGAATGTTTGGGAGAAGCCAACGTTCCGCAACCCGTGATTCAGGTGGCACGTTGGCTACGGCTTCGACTTACCGAGTCCGAGCACGCTCGCAAGGCCAACTACGAGTTCCTGTTGGCCAACGACGTGTTTCACGCCAAGCATTACACCGGGCATGAAGCTATCTCGGTTGATCGAATCGTGGATCAAGGTCAGTGTTTGGCCCAGCGCGCCGAATACAACTTCGTGTCGTGCCACCCGGCCGGGCATTCTTGCGCTATGAACGTTGATGCCCTGAAAGCTGCCACCGCGGGTCCCTTCGAGCGTCTGCAAATCTGCAACGTTCTGGTCGAAATCCGAACCTCGCCCCTCGATCATCGCCTCTGCGATTGAAAGCGCGGTACCCGAAGGCGCGTCGACTTTCATTTCATGGTGGCTCTCGAGAATGTCGGCATAGTCGAAGTATTTTGAAGCGATGCCTACGAGGTGCATCAGAACGACTCCGCCCAGAGCAAAGTTGGAGGCCGAAAGGACTCCGACACTTTTCTCGGCTGCGAGTCCCCGTATTTCTTCAAGATCTTCTGGCGATAGTCCGGTGGAGCCAGATACGACTCGTACACCAGCGTTGATGCAGGTAATGATTGCCTGCTTTGCAGCTTCGCCGTTCGTGAAGTCGACAACGACGTCGGGTTTCACAGTTTGGAAAAGCTCGGTGAGGCCAGAGGCCAGAGGAACCGACACCGATGTACCGGAAATGGTTACAGAGTCTGACGATGCGGCAATATCCGCACCGCCGACAGGCGTTACGCCTTCTTCAGCGGCGGCAGCCGAGAGAACGGTTGAACCCATTCTCCCAAGCGCGCCATTTACTGCGACCGTTATTTCTGGAATTTCCGCTGACATCCTGTCGTTTGTTTTCTTTGATTGACGTTACTTAGAAAGTTTAGCGACGACGGGGCGGACCCTGTCGTCGGCTACCACCATCATAACCACCGGCTGGACGCCGGGGGCCACGATCTCGGCTGCCTTCATCGTCTCCGCCAGATCGTTCTGAACGCTCTGGGCGATCTGAGCGCGGTCCTCGATTTTCATCATCGAAGTCGCGCCGTTCACGCCTTGGGCCACGATCGCCGCCGCGGTCATCTCGATCTCGACCACCACGATCTCCTCCGCGTCCGCCGCGATCTCCGCCTCGATCACCACCGCGGCCACGCGGGCCCCGGTCGTCGCCACGGTCACGGGACTCCCGTCGTTCGCCGCCATCAGATCCGGAGTCGCCACCGCCACCCTCATTGCTCTCTTCGAGCAGTGCACGGTGTGACAGATCGATTCGACCCATACCATCGATGTTGATAACCATTACTTCGAGCTGGTCGCCAATGCTGACAACCGACTCGACATCTGGGACTCGGTGCTGGGCAAGTTCGGAAATGTGAACCATTCCATCTTTGCCTGGCAGAATCTGTACGAATGCTCCGAAAGGCATGATTCGAACAACTCGGCCGGTGTACTTGTCACCAACTTCAACATCCTTAGTAAGGGCGTTGATTGCTGCTTCGGCTTTCTCGGCGTTCTCACGGTCGGGCGAACCAACGACGACTGTACCATCGTCCTGAACGTCGATCGTGACACCGAATTCGTCGATCATTCCACGAATTACCGATCCACCAGGACCGATGATTGCGCCGATCTTGTCGGTTGGAACCTTGAGAGAGAGCATTCGAGGTGCGTACTCGCTGAGATCATCTCGGGTTGCCGAGATAGTTGCTTCCATATTGTCGAGAATCTGCAGTCGAGCGATCCGAGCCTGCTCAAGAGCCTCCGCCATGATCTCGAACGTGATTCCCTTTACCTTAATGTCCATCTGCAGTGCGGTAACACCTTCTCGTGTCCCTGCAACCTTGAAGTCCATGTCACCCGAGTGGTCTTCCGCACCCTGGATATCGGTAAGAACTGCGTACTTGGATTTGTCGTTCTCGTCTGTGATGAGTCCCATTGCGATACCGGCGACGGGTGCAGAAATCGGCACACCACCGTCCATCATTGCGAGGGATCCGGCACATACGCTGGCCATCGAAGTTGAACCGTTCGAAGCGAGTGCCTCGGATACGAGTCGGATGGTGTAAGGGAAGTCGGCCTGGCTCGGTACTACGGGTGCCAGTGCGCGTTCTGCCAGTGCACCGTGACCGATTTCACGACGACCGGTGAAACCGAATCGCCCAGCTTCACCAACTGAGTAAGGAGGGAAGTTGTAGTGGTGGATGAAGTGCTTCTCGGTTTCGAGTGCGTAAGTATCGAGACGCTGGCGTTCACCAGCCGATGCGAGCGTTAGTACGCCCATGATCTGGGTTTCGCCGCGAGTGAATATTCCTGAACCGTGAACACGGGGCAGGTAGCCGACTTCAGAGTCTAGCGGCCGAAGTTCGTCGAGCTTTCGTCCATCGGGTCGCGAGCCGTCTTCGAGAATCGTGCTTCGTACGGCCTCGGTTTCGAGTGCGTAGAGGCTCGTCTTTACGTGCAACGGGTCGTGATCGGCAGATAGCTTTTCGATCGTACCGTCCATCACATCGTCCATGCGAGCCTGTCGCGTTGCCTTGTCGCCAGGTGACTTGAGAACTTTGAGGAACTCTTCGCCAACTTCGGTGCGGGTGGCTTTATCGGCAGCGAGTTCTTCTTTGGAGACAGCAGGTGCTTCCCACTTCTCTTTCCCGACTTTCGCCACGATCTCGTCGATTTGCTCGACGATTGCGCCGTTTACCTCTTGAGCGAGCTCAAGAGCATCGAGGAGAATCGCCTCAGAAACAAAGTTTCCGCCGGATTCGACCATCATCGTGGCAGAACCTGTACCGGCAACCAGTAGTTCGAGATCGCTTGTCTGCAGCTCTTCGTAAGTGGGGTTCACTACGAGTTCGCCTTTGATAAGACCAATTACGCAGGCTCCAATCGGGTCATTGAAGGCAATGTCCGAAATGGCGAGTGCGATAGATGCACCGATGATGCCCATGGCCGGGTAGGGGTTGACCCTATCGGTCGAGAGGATCGTAATGATGATCTGGATTTCGTTGTGAATGGTTTTTGAGAATAACGGCCGAATTGGTCGGTCGATCATTCGGGCAGCCAGAATCGCCTCTGTGGCGGGGCGGCCTTCCCTTTTAAAGAAGCCACCCGGTAGCTTGCCGGCGGCGTATGCCTTTTCGGCTACATCGACGGTCATGGGGAGGAAGTCAGCTCCTGGGCGAGGCTTTTTCGAAGCGGTCGCTGTTGCCAGGAGCATGGTGTCGCCGTACTGGACTGTAATTGCCCCACCGGCCTGTGCGGCTACTTTGCCATGCTCGAAAGCAAGGATTCGGCCACCGATTTCCATCTCAAATTTGTTAATCATATTTTGTTCTTTTTCTTTTCTAACGCACGAATCTCACAGGGGCTGATGCCCGGTGCCAACTGTTGCGAGTGGATTCTGGCACCTGTGCGCTTGCGCGGGAATGCGGGTACTTAACTTTCCGAATTACGCCGGATTATTCGATAACTCGGCGATGCCCAGGCAAACGGAACGCCCCCCAATAAATGTTCTGGGAGGCGTTTACTTACTTACGGAGGCCGAGCTTGCTGATGATCTCACGGTATCGGTTTACGTCTTCACTATTTAAGTAGTTAAGGAGACGTCGGCGCTGGCCAACCATTTTCAGCAATCCGCGTCGGCTGCTGTGGTCGTGCTTGTGCTCGCGCAGGTGTTCCGTTAGCTCGGCAATCCGAGCTGTCAGTAGCGCAATCTGGACTTCTGACGAACCACTGTCGCCTTCGTGTGTCCGGTATTCCTCAATAACCGCGCTTCGTTCTGACTGATCCAAGTTGAGTGCTCTCCGAGTTGCAAATACCCGGCAATTAGCCGGTGATCCAAGTAATGGGATTCTGTGATTTGTGCTTTTTCGTTTACTTAGTTTTTTGTTCTTGTGCTCTCGCAACCTAGGAAGGTTATCACGGCAGGGCTCATATCAACACACGTATTTCATCGGCTACTAAGAAGGTAAAGAAAGTAACTTTTGATGGGTGGTAATTCACCTACCCGGTACCGGTTATGAACGGCTTAACAAATGTGTCTATCGAACAAAACGCCTCATAAGCTCAGTCTCAATTGCTTGACAGTGGAGAAATTTCCCGAATAACATTGCCTCTGGCACGCCACTTGTCGCGGCAGTAATTCGCGCGTAACACGTACGAGTTACGCTCACTACGTGAAAATTCGTAATGAGTTAGCCGCTGCACTCGGCACGGTATTCAAAATATTAAGACTGGAGGACGGGGCCCAATGACAGGACTGCTCCGCGGAAAGCTAAAGGCTTTCCTATTGATTGGTACGATGTTCGCCCTCATGGCTGCAATTGCATGTCAGGGTGAGCGCGGTCCGGTAGGTGCTACAGGCGCCCCTGGTGAACCCGGTAACCCAGGTAACTCTGGTGCTCCTGGTACTCCTGGTGAGTCCGGTACTTCTGGTGACGATGGTGACGCTGGTGCTCCAGGTGACCCAGGTAGCCCTGGTAACTCAGGTGACCCAGGTAGCCCAGGTAGCCCAGGTAGCCCAGGTAACCCTGGCGCTACTGGCGCAGCCGGTAAAGATGGCGCTGACGGTAACGACGGCGCTGACGGTAGTGACGGCACGACTTTGATCGCCGGAATTGTTGTCTTCGATGCTAGCGGTCCTTCGACCGGCGCAGCTGAGATTACAGCCGGTGCAGCATCTATCACCGTAATTGGTGGTGGCTACGCTGCTGGTGAACTCATCTCAGTTTCGGCCAAGCCAGGTAAGTTCGACTTCCTGCTCGGTGACGCTGTTGCGAATGACCATGGTGCGTTCAGCGTCACTGTGGACATTGAAATTCAGGGTGAAGATGGCGGTTCGGGCTTCCCAGCAGGCGAAGTCTTCACCGTTACGGCAGCTGGTGATCAGGGCAATCGTGGTGCTTCGGCATTCATGCTTGTCGACAAGATTGATGGCTAACGCCATCTGACCCTTTCGATTCATTAGACGCCCCGGTTTTGCCGGGGCGTCTTTATTTAACCCTGTGTGCGTACCACCGGGCTACATCACCTGCTAGATTCACAAATGCGATGCCTGAAGAATCACCGACTATCCGAATAGCTACCCCTGACGACTACGAATCTGTCGCCCAGCTGATCTTTCGAAGCCACACCATTTCGTTCGCTCCGTTTGCGTCGGAGGAGTGGGTGAGTACGCGCGATCTTGAGGCATACCGTTCTCGCTGGCAGGAAACGCTTGCAAATGCGGGGGCTGACGATACGACGTACGTGGCGCTTATCGATGGCGAAATCGTTGGGTCAGTGCGAGTGGCGCCGGGGGGTTCTACGGAGTTTGACGCTCAACTCACCGGCATGCATGTTGAGCCAGATCTCACAGGCCACGGCGTCGGGGGCTTACTGATGGCGCGGGCACTCGAGTTCATCAGTGAACGAGGATTCGAGGGGGGCGAGCTCGGTGTGATAGCCGGTAATACCGGCGCAAGGCGCTTCTACGAGGCGCACGGCTGGACATTAGTGCGTGAGATGCCTAACGGCATCGAAGGCGTCCCTGTGGTGAACTACAAGCTTGGGTAAGGGAGAACAACAACTATTGTCATTGCGAGGCGTCCGATGCCGTATCAATCACGATCATTCGCAAGCTATGGTTGATTCAGAGTTCTGCACAACCGAGGGAACAATCGCATCTGGTTAGCTGAGCTTTGGACGAACCTGAATCGACGGCTCATTCCAGCTCGACTACTGATTGCCACGTCGCTCGGGGCAGCTCCTCGCAATGACAGAGAGTCACCGCTAAACCCGAGTATCTATACCTAGTCGACGTCGGAAGTTTCTAACTCGACGCGTTCTATCTTCACTCGGCGAATTCGTCGTCCGATAACCGTTTGAACTGTAATCAGTACACCTTCAACGGAAACTTTGTCGCCGGGTGAGGGCATTTTTCCCAGTTCACGAAATACCAGTCCGCCGATGGTGTCGAAGCCATCTGGGACGATCGATGTACCGAGCGTTTGATTCATCACGTCGATAGAGGCGCCGGCGTCGGCAAACATTTCGTTTGATCCAACTACTTCGATTTCCGGGCCATCAACATCGAACTCATCGATGAGCTCGCCCACAATCTCTTCAATCAGGTCAGTAACGGTCACCAGTCCTGCAACACCACCGTACTCGTCGACAACTATTCCCAGACCAGTGCGATGTTCCTGAAGCTGCCTGAGCAGCCGTTCCAGGCTTTGCGATTCCGGCACACGTAGTGCAGGACGTGCAAGGTCGTGTACAGGTTCATCGGGGTCTTTCCCGTTGTCGAGAGCGGTGAGCACATCACGAGCGAATACGACACCTACGATCGAGTCGACTGAATCTCCATACACGGGGATCTTGCTGTGACCACCGACCGACATGAGATCGGCAAGTGCGCCGATACTCGCTTTGGCAGGGGCCGTGTTCATATCGACCCGCGGCACCATGATTTCGCGAACCTTCACGGTGTCCATTCGTAGGATCCCACGAATCATCCTGAGTTCGTTTTGGTCGGCAGGAATCACCGATTCTTGCAGAAAGTCGAGACTCTCCTGTAGCGCTGCTGAAACGTCTTCACCCAGAGCATCGTCACCCCGACCCCTTGATAGGGAGAAGTCGACGATGTGCGAGATACCCGGTGTCTTGCTTGTCCAATGGAGCAGTGTTCCTGTTGGGCGGCTTATGGTTCGAGCCCAGTTTCGCTGGTATCCGGATAGTCCAGATGCAATTAGTTGAACTACGATCGCACCCGCCGCGGTAATTACACCGCTGAGTGCCACTTCATAACCTGATCCAGCGAGGCCTTCTTTGGCTTCGAATATGGCAAATACGGCAAGTGCAGCTGCCATTAGCGCGGCTGCCTGCAGGCTTCTACCTATGAGGCTCGATTCGGCGCTGAGTCGGCCAGAGAAGCCGTGGTCGTGATCGTGGTCTCCGTTGTTCCCGTTACCGTTTGATTGTGCAGTGCGAGCAACTGAGGGAACCGGATTCACACGCGTTCCGAGGGACGAGATCGCAAGAGCGGTCAGGAAGAAGACACTGCCAGAAATAATTAGTGCAAGCAGCGAAAGCAGTCCGGGTGACATCAAGAGATCACCTCGAACAGAGCTGTTGTGTGCCGGGCAGAGCTAACGTGTTCGATCAAGTGCGTTTGAGCACCTGACGAGAACTGCTCCTGCCGGTTCGTATCCGGAGGTTGCCCCGTACTATCGGGGTCTTCTGTATTTTTAGTCATTCCCTATGATTTCTGTCTGCACGAATTACGCGAGACATAGTGCAATCACTTTGATTTTATAGATTTTGCGGGCACACCGGCTACTGTGTCACCTGCCACGACATCGATTCTCACTACAGAACCGGCTCCGGTTCGGGCAGTTTTTCCGATTGTCACGGGGGCTACCAACATGGTGCTTGAACCGATTAATGCGTCGTCTTCAATAACTGTTGGATGCTTGTCTTTTCCATCGTAGTTACAGGTAATAGTTCCGGCGCCGATATTTACGTTTTTGCCGACTGTCGCATCGCCGACGTAACTGAAGTGGGAGACTTTTGATCCTTCGCCAATTTTCGAGTTTTTTATCTCGGCGAGATTTCCCACTTTTGATCCGGTCATCAATTCGGCACCACCGCGGACGAGCGCGTTGGTGCCCACCTCGGCTCCTTCGCCCACTACGGAATCGATGATGCGTGCACCGTCGATAATCGCGTTGTCGGCGATTTTGCTCGAAATGATTTGAGTGTTTGGTCCGATGGTTACCTGCGATCCGATTGTCGATCGCGTTCCGATGTGAGTCCCGGCTCCGATAGAGGTGTCGGGTCCAACCTCAACATCTATATCGATGTAGGTTGTGGCGGGGTCCTGGATCGTCACACCGTTGCCCATGTGGGCTTCGTTGGTGCGTTGGCGCATGATTCGCTCGACATTTGAAAGCTGAATGCGGTCGTTAATGCCAAGGCCGGTTTCGGGATCGCCAGAAATAACGACTCGTGAGCGACCTGTGGCGGCGGCACTTTCGATCGTTCTTGGCAGATACACCTCGCCAGTGTCGGCTGGCTGGATAGCATCGAGTTCGTCCCAGATCCACTTGTTGTCGAAGCAGTACCAGGCCGTGTTGATTAGCTTGCTTTTTAGCAGTTCTCTATCGGCTTCGTGCTCTTCGAGAATCGATGTCGGGTTTCTTGATGAATCGAGGTTGATCCTGCCGAGCCCGGATGCGTCTTCAACGTTGACACCGAGCACGGTTGCAAGGGCGTTGGACGAGTTGTGAGTTTCGATTATCTCGCAAACGGTTTCACCAGATACGAGGATCATGTCTACTGGTGCAACAACAATCGAATCGGCTCGGGCTACTGCCTGTCGTGCAGCGTTTAGTGCGTCGGCAGTGCCGCGTTGCTCGGCCTGGATAGAAATGCTTACTCTCGGGAGCAGTGCCGATTTGAGATCGGCGTTATCGGCCATTTCAGGTGAAACGACGACGCTGATGTCTTCGATTCCGGCTATTCGCATAATGCGAACCACGTGGCCGACAAGCGCGACGCCAGCAACTTTATGGAGTTGCTTGGGCGTGTTCGACTTCATTCGCGTGCCTTTACCGGCAGCGAGGATTATTCCTGCGGTGGTCATTTACCGACCGCCGCTGAGAGGGTTGATGAAGTGTCGGGGGGCAAAATAATCCGTTTCCTGTGAGTTAGTTTCACGGGATTCGGCGTTACGTTTTGTGAGTATGTACGAATAGGAATTGATATTGGTCGACAGTAGATTCAATCGTAGGGTTTCGAATTCTTCCAAGTCAATATATCCACATACGCGTAGTTGAGATTACGTAACAATATTCGCAGGATTCCCGAGAAAAAGAGCCACCGAAACGAGTGGTTCGATTGTTATAGTTGATGAGTTCGGAGAGATGGCTGAGTGGCTGAAGGCGCCGGTCTCGAAAACCGGTATACGCATCCGCGTATCGCGGGTTCGAATCCCGCTCTCTCCGCCATATCAACATCCGGGTTGGTCCGCTGCCTTCCAATTCGGGTACGAGCAAGCTGCCGTAACCACCGGTTGTCGATGCTGCCGCGGAGAGGTGCCAGAGCGGTTTAATGGGCACGCCTGGAAAGCGTGTGTGGGTGCAAGCTCACCGCAGGTTCGAATCCTGTCCTCTCCGCCATATTTGCGCATGCTCCGGGCGTCGTAGGACGACTTGGTCGCGCGTCGCAATCTTCCCACCCCTGACCCTTCCCGAACGAAGGTGTTTGCACAATGACGATTCTCGGTTCCAGGCTCGACCGCGTCTATCCGCAGTGGAACATTCCAATGCCCGAGAAAATTGTCGAAAACGGGGCGTTATTTACGGAATATCCTCCTGAGGTTAGTGCTCTACCGCAGCATTTCCCTCAGCGAAATCGGGTGATAAGCGGGCTATGTAATGGCGTGCTGGTTGTCGAGGCTGCGTTCAAGAGTGATGCGATGCTCACTGTGTATTGGGCTCTCGAACAAGATCGCGACGTCTTTGCAATCCCTGGGAGGGCACTGAACGAAAAAAGTAAACGCACAAATTGGCTGATTCAACGGAGAGCCGAGTTGACGCTCTGTAACGACGATATTCTTGAAGAGTTGAATATCGAAAAATCTCATTCAGTACCTGAAATCAATTCTGAAATTGGTCAAGGTTCGGGGGAGAAAAGTTCTGAGTTTGGCAAAAACGCGCTTGACAACCTCGCGCATGCGAACAATGTTTTAAGTATCGAACGTCGCGTGGTTGACCTCCTCGGAAAAACGAGGGAGCCGATTCACGTTGATGACATGACGAGAGCGCTGGGCGATCCGGCTACGGCTGTAAGCTCTGTTCTGGTGATGTTGGAATTGCGGGGGTCAGCCCAGCAGGTCGGCTCGATGCAATTCATCGCGGATAGTGGACGTCCGATGATTCCATCATGATTATCAGGAACATCGGGCATGAGGTAAAAGATAGTTGGCAAACACGTCAAAACCCGATCTGGTTATCGTCGAATCTCCGGCGAAGGCACGAACCGTAGGACGATTCCTCGGCAACAAGTACGTCGTAAAGGCGTCAATGGGGCACGTTCGAGACCTTCCTTCGAGCAATCTGGGAGTCGATGTTAAAAATAATTTCGAACCCAGTTATGTAAACGTCAAAGGGCGTGCAACGTTAATTGCCGAACTCAAAAAAGCGGCAAAACAGGCTGACACCGTATATCTCGCAACTGACCCGGACCGCGAAGGCGAAGCCATTTCGTGGCATCTGGTTGAGGCTGCCGATCTGAACAAAGCGAACAACCTTAAGCGGGTTGTATTTCACGAAATTACAAACTCGGCCGTAGAAGAAGCATTCTCGAATCCTCGTGAGATCGACATGGATCTGGTGAACGCCCAACAGGCGCGCCGGCTTCTAGATCGAATCGTTGGCTACAAACTCAGCCCGGTTCTCTGGAGCAAGGTCCGCAGTGGTCTCTCAGCTGGTCGGGTACAGTCGGTTGCATTACGAATAATCGTCGATCGTGAACGGGAAATCGAAACCTTTAAGCCAGAAGAGTTCTGGGTCATTTCGGTTGATCTCGAGTCTGAATCAGGCAGACGCAAGTTCATTTTCAATGCGAACCTGACAAAGGTTCCCGGTCAAAAAGGCAAGCCAGTCGTCGACAACGAGACGACTGCAATGGCCATTAAAACCGACCTCGATACCGCAACGTATACCGTGTCGAAGGTCACTCGCAAGGAAGCCAAACAGCGACCACGCGCACCGTTCACCACGAGCACATTGCAGCAGCAGGCTGCCCGTTCGTTCAATTTCAGTGCTCAGCGTACGATGCGGATCGCACAAGATCTTTACGAAGGCATGCCAATCGGCGATGGTGAACCATCCGGCCTGATTACGTACATGCGTACTGACTCGGTAAACCTTGCCCAAAACGCGCTTGAGGAAGCCGAATCGTTCATCAAGTCGACTTATGGCAACGAATATTCAACGGGACCGAAAAAGTACAAGACTCGGAGCAAATCGGCACAGGAAGCCCACGAGGCTGTCAGGCCTACTTCCGCATCCAATACTCCGGAAAGAGTCGCTCAGTATCTTTCTAGCGAACAGCTGCGTTTGTACACGCTGATCTGGAAACGCACGATTGCCAGCCAGATGGCCGATGCGATCGTCGATAACACTGGTGTCGACATCACCGCGGCGACACCCAACGGCAACGAATACACCGTTCGTGCAACCGGCTCTGTAATCAAGTTCGATGGCTACCGAAAGCTGTACATTGAGACCAAGGATGAAGACGCCGAGGACGAGGACGGCAAGCAGCTGCCGGACATGAACGAAGGCGACTCACCAAAGAAGCAGACCGTGAATGCCGATCAGAAGTTCACGCAGCCGCCACCGAGGTTTACCGAAGCAAACTTAATTCGATTTTTGGAAGAACAGGGAATCGGCCGCCCTAGTACTTACGCGTCGATTGTCGGCACAATCGAACGACGACAGTATGTCGACCGTGAAAAGACACGGTTTAAGCCAACTCCGCTCGGAACAGCTGTTTCGGATCTGCTGACACAGCACTTCGGAAACATCATGGATCTGGGATTCACTTCGGGGATTGAGTCGAAACTCGACTCGGTGGCCGAGGGTGAGCAAGACTGGGTGGAGATGCTGAAGGAGTTCTTCGGTCCGTTTGAAAAAGCGGTTGAAACAACGATGGAGAAGGCTGAACGAGTCGATCGTAAGAAACTTGTTCAGAAAAGCGATGAGAAATGCGAAGGCGGAGATGATCTCGTCATCCGTTATGGGCCATATAAAAGCCGTTCTAATCCATCCGGTAAATTTCTATCGTGTGGTAAATTTCCGGAATGTCGCGTTGCGATCTCTACTCGTCCGGGTGAGCGAGCCACAGGCGAGGTCAAGGAAAACTGGGAGATCGCCTGGAAGACTGCGATGGAGAAGTGCGCAATCGTGCACCCCAAGGCAGCAGCCGCAGCGGCGGAAGAGGCCGAGGCAAAGCGCAGATCTCGAAGGAAAT
>DUCO01000016.1 GCA_012959765.1 Dehalococcoidia bacterium
CGTGTTCGGTGGGGAGGTCAGGTTTGATTCGCCGTCAATGCAGGTATTGGTGAAAAAATTGATGGGCTGGGGCACCACGTCAATTTCATAGCCCTCGCGGCGCATGGCAACATGCAGGTTCTCTGAGCAACTTGGGTGAGGGCCTTTATGGCCATATTGCTCATACCGAAACTGATCACAGGCGGCCAGCATCATGTCATGCACACCCGCCGCACCGTCCTCGGTGAAGGTCAGCATGGGCCGCCGGAACCGGCTGATCAATTTATGCCCTTGGCGTGGTTTGACACTGCGGTTCAGCACCCAGGTATGCATCGGCGAAAGCCATTCACTGATCGTTTCAGCATTGTAGGCAAAGAAATCGGCTGCCTGCGCGCCTTTGGGTGTGGTAATCCGAATCCGCGCTCCCTTGGTGACTCGGGTGGCATGGCCTTCACTGGCATTAATGACAGTTTTTTCCATAACGCATCTCTCCGTTAGTGGTGCAACTGCCGTGCATTATTACCTTGGCTGGAACGCGAGCGCAATTGCTTGTGAACACTTCTTGGGTATTTGATGTGGTGCAGGTACTCATAGAATTTGCCACACCGACACCACACCAGCCCACGCCCATACATCCGATGGATACAATAAAAAGTTACTGGTCAGAGTTAAGAAGAAAACGTTGAGGGTGTAAGCCTTGATTAAAAAGATAGAGAAGGCTTAAAGGTGGGGTTCCGGGCGAGAGCGCGCTTTCGCGCGTGTTGAAGGAATTTGAACTCTGGCCGGCGACTGTCCTTTTGGATCAGGCCTTAAGGTACTAAAAGAAGTACCATGCATGCTGATTTGTGTTTTGAGAATGGTGGCAGTCTTGAGTGGTCTTAGCCCAGTGGGGCCTGCAGCGGGCCGCTTTACACATACATCTCAAGACCAACCGCTCACCAGGGGCCTGGAATGCTGACTCTGACTATTAACGGTACGACGCACCAGGTTGACGTCGAGTCTGAGACACCGCTTTTGTGGGCGCTCCGTGACACTCTCGGCCTGACCGGCACCAAGTTTGGCTGCGGAATCGGACAGTGCGGAGCCTGCACCGTTCTGATTCGGAGAGCACCGTTTCGTTCTTGCGGCATTACTGTTGGCGAGGCGGCAGGTAAGAAAATCCAGACTATCGAAGGTTTGTCCACAGACAACACTCACCCAGTACAGCAGGCCTGGATCATGGAGCAGGTACCGCAGTGCGGCTACTGCCAGTCCGGACAGATTCTGGCAGCGGTGTCGCTACTTCGTAAAAACACAAACCCCACCGACAAGGATATTGATCGGGCGATGAGCAACCTGTGCCGGTGCGGAACCTATCCGCGGATTCGCAAAGCCATTAAGCGGGCCGCAAAACTGGCGGAGGCCGAACAATGATCGCCACGGCGATGAGCCGGCGCACGTTCCTCAAGGTCACAACGGTGGCAGGTACAGGGCTGGCGGTCGGTTGCGTCTTCGACAACGAACCGACGCTGACTATGTCCGCGGGCGAGGGCGGCCAGCTAGGGCTGTGGGTGCGGATCAGCCCGGATAACCGGATCACGCTCGTGGTGCCGGCTTCCGAGATGGGGCAGGGCGCTCATACGGGTCAGGCGATGCTGTTGGCCGAGCAACTGGAAGCAGACTGGGACACTATTGAGGTTGTTACCGCCCCAGTTGGATCAGCGTATGGCAACAAAAAGATCATGTACCAGCAGGTCACAGGCGGCAGCAGCAGTGTTACCGCGTGGTGGGACGAATTGTCCGAGGTGGGGGCGGCAACCCGGGAGCTACTTGTGGAGGCCGCCGCTCAGCAGTGGCAGGTGTCGGATTCGCAGTGCACCGCCCGAGCCGGCCGTGTTTACCACGAAGCAACCGCCCGCTCGCTTAGTTATGGCCAGTTGGCCGGCGCAGCCTCCCGGCTCAGTCCGCCTTGGCGTCCAAAGATAAAGCCAAGGGAAGCTTACCGTCTGATCGGCAAGCCGATTCCCCGGCTGGATATTCCCGCAAAGGTCAATGGCAGCGCTGTTTTCGGTATAGACGTACGGCGACCGGGCATGCGTTTCGCCGCCGTCAGTCAGTCCCCGGTCTTCGGTGGGGAACTGACATCTTATGATGAACGTAGTGCTCTTGCGATCAAAGGTGTCGAGTCCGTAGTGGCAGTGCCTAACGGCATCGCAGTGGTTGCCGACAGTACGTGGCATGCACACAAGGGGCTCGAGGCTCTTGGGCCCAAGTTTGCCGGTGGCGTCACCCGAGGCCTCGACAGCGCGAAGGTAGACGCTATGCTGCGGGCAAAACTGGATGAAATGGGCAAAGCTGAGATTAAAGGAGCCGAGACGATCGATGTCGAGTACCAAGTGCCTTTTCTGATGCACGCAACGCTCGAACCCATGAACTGCACGGCCCACGTGACCGAGAACTCATGCGACGTTTGGGTGCCCGCCCAGAACCAGGATCGGTGCGAATCAGCGGCAGTCGATGCCTCGGGCCTATCCTCCGATCAGGTCAACATCCACACCACGTTATGCGGCGGCGGGTTTGGCCGGCGCTTGGAATCAGACTTCGTGACCCAGGCGGTGACGATATCCCGAGCCGTGAGCAAGCCTGTGCAAGTGATCTGGAGTCGTGAGGAGGATACCCGGCATGGTTTCTATCGTCCGGCGAGCATGAGTCGTTTTCAGATCAGTGTCGGTACCGACGGCAAGCCAGAGCGCTGGGCGAACCAACTTGCCTGCCCATCGGTCGCTGCAACATTTTTTCCACCAGTGGCATGGTTTGATTTCGACCCGACCACCTACGAGGGCGCCAAGCCGATCCCCTATACCGTCCCAGATTTCGATATGGAATACACCAATGTCGACTTCGGTGTGCCGATTGGATCGCTTCGATCAGTGGGGGCACTGCATAATTGTTTCTACGTCGAGAGCGCCATTGATGAAGCGGCGCACCTGGCCCGCGTAGATCCATTTGAGTACCGACGCGAGTTACTGGGAGAGCATCCCCGTCACAAAAAGGTGCTGGAGAGTGTCGCTAAGGCGTCGAACTGGGGCACGGCTCTGCCCGAGGGCCACGGTCGCGGCATCGCAATTATTGAGTGTTTTGATAGTGTTGTCGCCCAGGTTGCCGAAGTTTCAATTACAGGCCGCGGTCGGCTCAAAATCCATCGGGTGGATTGTGTCGTTGACTGTGGCCGGGTCGTCAACCCGGATATCGTTAAGTCGCAGATGCAAGGCGGTATTGTTTTTGGTTTGTCGATCGCGACACGCGAAGAGATCACGATCAAAGACGGGCGCGTGGTACAAAGCAACTTTGATGATTACCGGATCATGAAACTTAAGGACTCACCCATCATTAACGTGCATGTCATACAAAGCGATAGAGAAAGTGGTGGTGCCGGTGAGCCCGGGGTGCCTTGTGCAGCGCCGGCTCTGACCAATGCGATCTTCGCCGCTACGGGCAAACGTATCCGTCGCCTTCCTATCGGTAAGCAACAACTCTAGATGAGGGATGGAGGTTATGCCGACCCCAGCTCGATCTGATACTCCAGGATCGATTAGTCGCTGTCAGCGTTCCAGTAGGACCGAATAAAACGATAGATAAAAATGCCACAGTACAGTACTGCCGCACCGATCACGATGCCG
Organism: Dehalococcoidia bacterium; assembly: GCA_012959765.1. Taxonomy (GTDB): domain Bacteria; phylum Chloroflexota; class Dehalococcoidia; order Lucifugimonadales; family Lucifugimonadaceae; genus Lucifugimonas. The sequence continues at coordinate 3,639 of DUCO01000016.1, forward strand.
AAGGTGGAAATCCACATGAACGACGCTATGTCCATTCAGTTCTCTATGCTCTCCTGGGTACGCATCACCGGCAGCGGGTGTCTACAAGTCATTGCGACACCGCGCAAATTGACTGCCATGATCAGATCAAACGCCTCGACCGCAATCTCTGTTACCGGGGCACCTGGGCCGGTCACACTGATACCCACGTTGTTGTGAAGCACCTCGAGCCGGTTCCAGCGGGTCATGCAATCTGCTACGGCCCTTTTCAGTGTTACCTCGTTAGTCACATCCGCTTTAAAGGCGTAAGCGCAACCACCTTCGTTACCAATAATCTCAACGGTCTGGTTGGCTGAGTCTAAATCGCGATCGACTGCCAGCATCTTAGCGCTCTCTCTAGCAAATAGGACCGCAGCCGCGCGCCCGTTTCCCATGGTTGAGCCAGGCGTCTGGCTTGCACCGGCTACTATCGCAACTTTGTTCTCTAGGCGCATCATTTGATTTTCCGACATCACAGCGATAGTGGTAGGACTTCACCTTTCGGCAACGGCACCTCAAATACGTTCAATGTCATCGACACCAAGCAGTAATAACCCGCAATGCCGACCAGATCCACTACACCGCGTCGGCCTAACATGGTCTCAGCCTGGTCGTAAGTTGACTGGCTGACCGTGCGACTGTCCAGCAGTTCGCTGACAAAATTGTATACCAAGCACTCGTCCTCGGCATCGAGAATTGGCTTTTCGTTAATCTGTATTGCTCCTACCGCCGCGGCTGAAATACCTGCACTTATTGCCATAGGAGCATGCGCGTACCATTCAAACTGGGCACGCCAATATCTCGCAACCACCAGGATTGCTAACTCTGACAAGCGTTGGGGTAAGGCGCTGGAAAATCGGCAGAATTCACCCAGCTTCTGGGCTGGATCGGCGAGCTTCGGACTATAAAGCCAGGCGTGAAACGGGCCCTGTAAGCTACTACGGGGACCGGCCAGTATTTCATCTTGTACGCGCAGTTGTTGCGAACTCAGTTGATCAGTTCTAAGTTTAGGTATTCGGGACATGTGTTTCTCAAATTCCTCGTTGTCGATGTGAAATCCACTCGGAAAAGACTGCGGATCCTGTAAGTTCAGCTCTGATTGATGCTATATCCATGAGCAACTGGGGCAATAGAGATGTTCAACGGATTCTCAAAGGCCTAGCCCGTGTGATGGGTAGCATTACCACAAGGACTGCGCGAATATGAATCCTGCACCGCCGCCTGGCCTTAGCATCCTAAAAGCTGCGCTCCGTTCACGCTTCGCTTGTTCTTC
>DUCO01000017.1 GCA_012959765.1 Dehalococcoidia bacterium
GGCCGATCTCCTGATCGAGACCCACAGATTGAAAAAAACCGCCATGCCATCGATAGTAGGTACTCTTCGGAACACCCAGCTGGCGCAGTACCTGCCGTTATCGATGGTCAAAAACATATGCTTGATTTCAGCATCGGAGTATTCAATAGTCTGTGCTTGGCTACCTTTCACTTTGATTCCACCCAAAGGATTACGCCATGTATCAGAGACTGCACAGGTTTCACCTACAAATTTGAAATAAGTTTTCAACGTCTGATGAAATAACTTGATACCACCATTGTTTAGGGGGCGAGAATTTCGGGAATTGACTTTGCGAATGAATGCAAGGAACTCTGACACCACCGCTCGGTCAATGCACGTAGCGTCACCTATATGTTGGCTCTCACACCACACGACAAACGGGTGCAACTTATGACGATAAAAATCGAGAGTTGATACTGCGAGATAGGATGCTCTCTCATTGATGAACTGATCTACCAGTGCAGAGGGGCAGTTTGATCCCTGACTAGATACAGGAGTCCGCAACCATGTAGAGAATTTCCTACTCAATGCTTCACTGGATTCCCGTTTACCACTAAGAACCAGTGAAAGTAGCGTAGGAGATACTTCTATTTGTGCCGCAAGAGACCGCAGGGACAACCCTAAATACTCTTGTCGTGATTGAACTTTTGCAAGCATGTAAACACTCCGGTGTTCAAAAGTGTTTACAAATCACCTATATCAACTAACCCCGCATAACCAAATATTGGTTGATTGAACTTAGAATAGAACGCATGCCCCTGTAGCTCAGTGGATAGAGCAATGGTTTCCTAAACCATGTGCCGCGTGTTCGATTCACGCCAGGGGTACCACTTCAGCAAATACAAAACGCCTCGATCTACTCGGGGCGTTTCCGCGTCCAACATTCATCAACAAATGGCACAACCGTACTAGTCCGATTAGTACGTTCGAACCTGTCAGCACCAGCCACTCAACATCCACACTGGAGTCATCGGCAAATGACGCAGTAAATGCCGGCGGTGATACGGATGGGTGATTCCTATAATCCAAATCAACCCACTGGCAACTGCGTCCTCTTTGCCGCCTTTACAGCAATAAATCCTCATATTCGCCGCATACCGCAACAGGCTTTCCAGCGAACGACGTAGCGATCACGTAACGGTGAACCTGTACGGTTTGAACACATGACGTCAGAAACCCCAAATAACGATTCGGATCAGGCGAACAACCAACCGTTGGGCGAAACCCCAGAACCCGCCGGGCAAGGCGCAGACGTTCAAATCGACCCGCGCCATAACTGGCTCAAAAGCCGAATCAATCAGTGGCGAGAATCTGGACTCATCTCCGGCGAACAGTCCGAAGCAATTATCAAGTTCGAAGAAGTGCCCGAAGCGCCCTTCCGACTCGGCATGCGCTTCAATCGGCTAATAGTCATTCTATCGACCCTCGGTGCCATTCTTATCGGTGCCGGAATAATCTCGTTCGTTGCCGCCAACTGGCAGGGTCTCCCGGCAATCGCCAAGCTCGCCCTCCTGATCGGCGGACAAACCGCCACCTACTGGGCTGCCTATCAGATCCAGTTCGTCAGAGGTTTCCCGAAAGTCGGCGGAGCGCTCATGTTTACCGGAGCTGCGTGGTTTGGAGCCAACGTGTTCCTGGTCGCCCAGAGCTACCATCTCGCAACCGACAACCCCGACCTCATGATCTGGTGGTTCCTCGGAATACTCCCGCTCGCCTATCTCGCCCGATCAAAGGCAATCACGGTAATGGCGGTCGGAATCGCCGTTGTCGGCGTTTCCTGGAAAGCAGCGGCCCAAACTGACGACGCAGCAAGTGGCCTGCTCGTAATGGCGATGCTGCTATTCGTGGGTGCGGCAATTTACTCGATCGGTGCGAACCACCTGCGTCGAGAAAACCTGAAGTTCTACGCCGGACCCTATCTGGTGGCAGGTGCCTTGCTGGCGATCTTCGTAACGTACTTGTTCACATTCGACGACATATTCTCCGATTTCTCACGGGGCTCAGTAACGAAAACGTGGGAGGTATCGGGCGGGTACTTTGCACTGGGTGCAGTCGTATCGGCAATTTCAGTCGCCACACTTGCACTCTTTGGGCGCAGCGCTATTCGTGCAGGAGGCAGTCTCACTAAAAAATTGGCCGAACCCGCAACGGTTGTGCTCGTTGTAATCGCAGGGTGGCTAATTGTCGCCCATCCCTTCGAATCGTCAGTGCCGTACGTCGTTGAGTTCAACCTGCTTCTCTTAGTCCTGATATTCGGCACCATAACTCTGGGCATCGTGAACAAGCGTGAAGCACTTGTAAACGTCGGAATCATCTTCTTCGTTATCGACCTCTCGACACGCTATATCGAACTGACCATCGACATGCTCGACACCTCTCTCGCATTCATCGTTGGCGGCATCCTGCTCCTTGGAGTCGGCTACGGCATGGAACGAGCCAGACGTAAGCTGCTTGTGCAATTTGGAATTACCGAGGCGGTGAACCATGACTCCTAAGGTCAAACGCCTCTTCATCGCAGTAATCCTCGTTCAGATCGTGTTCTTACTCGGCATCGTCGGATACCGAGAAACGATTCTGGCGCTCGGAAGAACGGCAGTTCTGCAGACCGTTCCAGTCGATCCGCGAGATCTGTTCAAGGGTGAACACGTCATCCTGCGTTACGAAATCACCACTCTCGGCAACCAGATCGAATCAGGATCGAAAAGATATCTGTTACGTGGCGAAATCAACGAGGGCGACACGGTGTACGTCGCTATTTCAAACGTCGACAAAGACGATTTCAGCCTGGATGTTCGGACTGGTGGCCCCACTGATCGAACTGACCTATTTATAAAAGGCCGGGTAATCGCAAGAAAAAGTGGCATTGCCACAGTCGAATACGGCATCGAGCAATATTTCGTTCCAGAAGGACGCGGACTCGAAATCGAACAGGCAGACGACGTAAAAGTCAGAGTCAAAATCAACCGGTCAGGCGTCGCAGCGATCGAAGAACTAATCGTCGACGACGAAGTCTGGCAACCGTAGCCGTACTGCCGGCGAAATGCACTTAGCGAGTACGTAAAGGTCAAGATTCGGCGCGAATCCTCCACCTGCCCCACACTCATTGCGAGACTCCCGCCGGGTATGGTGTCGAGCGATGACAAGCGCCCGCCCCGCTAAAACACAACGTTATTCGTATATTAAACGCGTAGAGTCGAAGCTTTTCGCAACATCGCGCCAGCTAGAGCGCGGTGCAATCACATTTCGACTCATCGCAGCACTCCCGCTCGTACTGGTAATGTTCTCGAGTCGTGAACGACTTCCATACTGGGAATACGCAATTGGAGCGATAGTGTTCATGTTCGCAGTCAACATTTGGCTGCGTCACGCAAATCGTAACTCCCATCTCTCCCCCCGAACGTTCGGCCCTCATCGGCTCATCAGTCGACACACTGCTACTGCTGCTGGTGTCGAACCTTGCGATCCGCGCTTCGGCCCAGATCAGAAGCACAAGCGAAATGTGGCTCGTGTTCCCACTGGCGATCCTGGCATTTGTGTACCGAACCAAACCAACCGCAGGCATCGTCTATTCCATCCTCATCACAGGCTGGTACCCGGCTCACATACTAACCTTTTTTGATGCTTACGATCGTGCACTAACCGAACTGCCCATCCGAGCAACCTTCTTCGTCCTAATGGGCGGTCTAGCAGCGGTTATGGGCAGCACAGCAAGGCACCGACTAGCCCGTCGAAGGTCGTAACCCACTTACCGTCATCCGAGGTACTCAGGATGGCACCTGCCGACGAGCCCTACTCAACGGCCGCGAAAAGACCCACCGGATTTCTCCCATGGACCTTTCATCAGACTAAGTTCAATCAAAACCAGCCACTGGCTGTTATTTGCCGTTGGCATTTTTCCACTCTTCGTACTCTGGGCGAGCCTGATCGGAAAGTGGGTAGTACAAGCGCAGATCGCCACCGGCTTCGAGCTTCTGCCGACTGAACTCTTCCCACTCAGCATGAACCTCACCCAGTTCGGCCAGTTCTTCCGCCAGGTGAATCGGAACCACAACCGCGCCGTCATCGTCCGCAATGATGATGTCGCCAGGGGCAACGTAAGTGCCTGAGCAATCGATCGGAACGTTTACGGCGTACGGGAACTGCGTGGTCTGCGTGTGGAAGTTGGGAGTCGTGCCCTTGAGCCACAATCCCATTTCAGGTGCTTCCGGGAAGTCGCGAATGCAGCCATCGATAACTGCGCCGATCCCGCCAGCACCCACGAAGTAGGTGAGCATCATGTTTCCAAACACTCCGCTACTCATGACGCCCCGAGCATCGACAACAATCACGTCGCCGGCCTGGGTGCCATAGAGTGCATGACGGTGAAGCTGTAATTCGGGGTCGGTGTACTCGCCATCGGCGTATACGTCGTCACGCTTGGGCATGAACTGAAGAGTCGCGGCTGGCCCGACAATCTTCTTCCCGGGGGTGTATGAAGTTGGGCCCTGAATGAAGGCATTTGAAACGCCCAGTTTGTTTAGATCACCCGCAGCCGTCGCCGAACTCACATGTTTGTACAGCTTGTCGATAAGCTCCTTGGAAGGCCGCTTGATGTCCTGGATATCTTTAGGATCTTGCATTGAAATATTGAGTCCTTGTTCTTGGTCTAGTCCAAGTGATTACCGTAGAGTCTATCGTTCCTGATTCGATTGGTATTGCACCCGGCTATGTTTACCGAACGACACCATTATTATCAACATCGGATATGCGACGAAAGAACACTAAACACCGATTGGCCTCACCGCAAGCAGTGAATGAAAATGCGTAACCGGTTCACCGGAATTTGAGATGCTCCAATTATTCCGAATCGTCATGAAGACGACGAATTGTTGCTATCGAATACGACAATCAGCGTTTTTTACTTGAAATTCACCGTGGGACGGCCTTCTTCAATCTCAAAGTCGACCCATTCAGCGGAAATTACGTTTATTCTGCAAGCGGCATCTGGCGAATCCAATGTAAGGGGGCATCAACGATGATGACATCCTGCGTTGTACACCAAGTCAAATGCTAGAAGAGATCGTGGGACGATAACCGTACGTACGGCACTGGATATGGTCGGAAACGAGCATTCGATGGGATTCCCACGGACACGAGGCTTGATTTATGGGTAAGAAGTTATTTGTTGGTAGCCTGGCCTGGGCAACGGATTCGTCCGGCCTCCGAGCCGCTTTCGAGCGATTCGGCGACATCGAAGAGGCACAGGTGATCAGCGACCGTGAGACCGGCAGGTCCCGCGGATTCGGTTTTGTAACCTTCACAGAAGAAGGCGTAACTCAGAATGCCATTTCAGAAATGAACGGCACTGAACTCGACGGTCGACCGATCGTTGTAAACGAAGCACGCGACCAGGCTCCTCGGAGCGGCGGCGGCGGCGGACGTCGAGAGCGCTGGTAACCAGCGTTTTGTAGTTTCACCAACTACCAACCGAAATCAAATCGGGTGCAGCCAACAGGCTGCACCCATTCTGTTTAACCCACCAAAATTGACAGCAACTGCAGCGACGCCGCACGTTGCACTTCCACCCGCATGTCACTTCAAATCCATAACCGCATCGAGGCGACTCGGCAACGTCTTCTGCATTTGAAGAATCGCACCACTCGGCGGGCTCAAAGTAAGAGTGAGCTGGTCATTCTTATCAAGAATCGTACCGGTTGAAAGAATTCCGTTTGAATCGTTAGTGTCAGGCGTCCAGTAGCTGGTCGCAGAACTCGAAGTGATCAACCCAGTCGTGTCACGAATTAGCAACCACACGCTAATCTCGGCCTTCTCGGCTGCTTCTAGCAAGTTGTCAGAGTTGTTGTTTCCGAGCCAGTCCACAGTCCACGGCACGTCGCCCATGAACTGATTTGTCGGTGTACGCAACAATAGTCTTGTACTCTGCACCACTTGAAATATCGGGGTCGGTGCCCGCACCGTCAGATGTGTAAGGGGGAGTCAGGTCAACCGGCTCACCACTAACAGCGTTCGAAACGATGAACGACACCTTGTAAATCGTGTCGGTTCCGTCACGGTCGGCCGTGTAGGCAACAATCGCACCACGGGGCTCAATAGAGCTCTTCGTTTCTTTAATCCCGGCAAAGACGGTCTCTTTCGACCTCTCTGATGCAAAAATACCGGTCGATAGCACAGTGAATGCAAACACCGAAGCTACGACAACGAATGCAATCAGAATGATCGCAGTCTCAAGCCCGGTAATGCCGTACTGTGACGACTCCCGGGCAACTCTCTTTAACATAAGGTCTGGCTCCTCAGCCAACCACGGACGCTGTTTAGGCTCCTCGTCCGTAGATAGCATCTATTTCGTCTGGCCACTCCAACCATCGCCCATTGCTGGAACGTGTTGTTACGAGGCCATACATCAATAGTTACCACCTGGGAAATTCACCTACTGACCCCCAAGGAATCGCCCAACTGAACCTATGGGATCACTCCTAATGCGAGTAATCACTCGACAACATCTGGCAGAACACCGGTGGCTCGGCGTGTATTTGAGAACGAGCAGCACCTCGTCAACAACTTTTGCCAGCATCACAGTCCATACGAATAGGGCATGGACACGAGCCACCGCACCATCGGTTTCGTTTCTTGGCGAAGTGCGCTACCAGCCCGGCTCAACGTCGCAGCCAAGCTGGAGAACTCGCAGCGCGTCTCGATACCCCACAGCCTGCTGACGACCGCACAGAGTCACAACACCCTTACCTGTGTTGTGTGCCTCAAGCATGATCAATGAAGCATCTGCTACTGAAAGTTCAGGCAAGGTCTTCAGTAGTGCCCAGATCACGTAGTCCATCGAGTGATGAGTATCGTCGAACAACACCACGGCCCATCGATCCTGCTTGCCAGGTGAAGTTTCACGTATCTCGGCTGGAGTTGTAACAGGGTTAGTATCTGTTCCTGCAGAATCGGCCCCATCAAGCGGAATCTCAGAGCTATTGACATCGCCATACATCGGGGAGATTCTTTGGCAGCGATCCTTTCGCCTCATCACCAGCTCCACACGATTCAAAGGTTCATCACACATGCGAATTACCGATATAAAACCGTATCCGGTGTGGGTTGGCAGGCGAAACCAGATGTTGGTCAAAGTCGAAACTGACGAAGGCATATACGGCTGGGGCGAATCCGGACTTTCAAGCCGAGAGATGGGTGTCAAAGGAATCATTGAACACTACAGGGAATTCCTGGTCGGGCGCGACCCGATGCAGCGTGGCGCCCTGTGGCAAGAAATGTATCGCAGCCAGTATTTCGAAGGCGGCCGAACACTAACCGCCGCCATTTCGGCAATCGATATCGCTCTCTACGACATCGTTGGCAAGAAACTCGGCGTTCCCGTTTACCAGCTACTCGGTGGCAAGCAACGCAACTACGTTCCAACGTTTGCAACTGGTGGCGGATCGAGCCCCGAAGAAATGGTCGACATGGCTCAGCAGATCATCGCTGCGGGCTTCGACTGCTTCCGCCTGCACCACAAGTACCAGGGCGAAAGCGAAAACATCTACGAACCACGCGAGGCTATCGCACTTTCAGCAGAAGGCCTTATCAAAGCCCGCGAGGTTCTAGGAACACGCCCCGTAATCGGCTACGACTTCCACCACCGGCTATCAGTTGCCGAAACCGCCTCGTTCTGCCAGATGATGCCCGCCCACACACTCGACTTCCTCGAAGAGCCTATCCGTGACGAAACACCTGAAGCCTACGAAACACTGCGAACAATGACGCAGGTGCCGTTCGCAATCGGTGAAGAGTTCGCATCCAAATGGCAGTTCCTCCCTTATATCGAACGAGGCCTCACCAACTACATACGAATCGACGTTTGCAACGTTGGTGGCATCACCGAAGCCATGAAAGTGGTCGGCTGGGCCGAAGCGCACTATATCGACCTCATGCCACACAACCCGCTCGGGTCGATCTGTGTGGCAGCAACCGCCCACATGGCAATGGCATCGGCCAACTTCTCATGGCTAGAAATAAGGGAATCCCCCGGCGAAGACCTTAACTTCTACTCAAAAGAAATCTACCCTGTTCAACCTGAAATCGTTCCGGGTCGAGTAACAGTGCTCGACCGACCGGGTCTCGGTGTTGAAGTCGATGAAGCGTCACTGACCGAACCGTTCAGGTTCCAGCACAGTGAGCCACTTCGCCGTAAGGACGGATCGAAAACCAACTCGTAATCCCAAAAATAATTAAACCCGAAACAACAGGTCCCCCCTTCCTTCGGGAAGCGAAGATTAGATCGGTAGATTGCAACACTGATCCGAGTGACAAGTAACTAGCATCGAACTCATTCCGAAGCTTCAGTCTTTCAACCCAACCAGCAGCATCCGATCTCTCAGAAAATAAGGCAAGCCTTTGAAAATAACCGACATAAAACCATTCCCCGTATGGGTAGGTCACCGCAACCAGATGCTCGTAAAAGTCGAAACCGACGAAGGCATATACGGCTGGGGCGAATCCGGCGTATCGAGCCGAGAGCTTGCCGTCAAAGGCATCGTCGATCACTACCGAGAGTTCCTGATAGGCCGAGACCCTATGCAACGAGGCACTCTCTGGCAAGAGATGTACCGAAGCCAGTACTTCGAAGGCGGTCGCGTCATGACCGGCGCCATCTCCGCAATCGACATCGCCCTTTACGACATCGCCGGCAAAAAACTCGGTGTGCCTGTCTACGAATTACTCGGCGGCAAGCACCGAAACTATGTACCAACATTCGCAACCGGTGGTGGAAACTCGCCTGAAGAGATGATCGACGTAGCACAACGCATGATCGCTGAAGGCTTCGACTGCTTCCGACTACACCGCGATTACGAACCGGAAGCCGAAAAAGGAATTTACGAACCCCGCGAAGCAATAGCGCTCTCAGCAGAAGGCCTTATCAAAGCACGCGAGGTTCTCGGAAACAGGCCGGTAATCGGCTACGACTTCCATCACCGACTCTCAGTAGCCGAAGCCGCCTCATTCTGCCAGATGATGCCTGCACACACACTCGATTTTCTGGAAGAACCAATCCGTGACGAAACTCCAGAAGCCTACGAAACACTCCGAACCATGACGCAGGTGCCGTTCGCCCTCGGTGAAGAGTTCGCTTCCAAGTGGCAGTTCCTCCCTTATATCGAGCGAGGCCTCGCCAACTACGCGAGGATCGACATCTGCAACGTAGGCGGGCTCACCGAAGCGATGAAAGTCGTCGGGTGGGCAGAGGCACACTACATCGACCTCATGCCACACAATCCACTCGGCCCAATCTGCGTAGCTGCCACAGCACACATGGCAATGGCAGCTGGCAATTTCTCATGGCTCGAAATCAGAGAATCAGCGGGTGAACAAACCGGTTTCTACTCGAAGGAAGTATTCCCGGTACAGCCCGAAATAGTTCCCGGGCGAGTGACCGTTCTCGATCAACCCGGACTCGGCGTGGAAGTAGACGAAGAAGCTCTCACCGAACCGTTCCGGCACTCTGAAATGCCACATCTAAAACGAAACGACGGATCACACACCAACTGGTAATCCGCGAACCAATTAGCACGAGATAACACTTTGAAAATCACAGACCTAAAACCATTCGCAGTCTGGGTCGGCCACCGAAACCAGATGCTCGTAAAGATCGAAACCGACGAAGGCATATACGGCTGGGGTGAATCCGGTTTCTCCGGACGTGAACTCGGCGTAAAAGGAATCATGGAACACTACCGTGAGTTCCTCATCGGCAAAGATCCCATGAGCCGCGGCGGACTCTGGCAAGAGATGTACCGCAGCCAGTACTTCGAAGGCGGCCGTACTCTCACAGCTGCCATCTCTGCAATCGACGTCGCTCTGCACGACATCGTCGGCAAGAAACTCGGCGTGCCCATCTACGAACTGCTTGGAGGCAAACACCGTCACACCGTTCCTGTTTTCGCCACAACCGACGGACCTTACGGCCCAGACATGATCGAACAGGCGAAAGGTTTCATGGCACGAGGCATAAACGCCTTCCGACTTTCATACGACCAGATGGATGTTCAAAGTGGCGGTCTCTTCGAGCCTCGTGAGTCGATCGCAAACTCGGCTGAATGGCTCATCAAAACCCGTGAAGCCCTCGGCAATCAGGCGATTCTCGGTGTCGACTATCACCACCGCCTATCGCCAGCAGAAACAGCTTCGTTCTGCCAGATGATGCCGACACACACGCTCGATTTTCTTGAAGAACCGATCCGTGATGAGTCACCCGAAGCCTACGAAGCACTTCGCAAACTAACCGACGTCCCGTTCGCCATCGGTGAAGAATTCGCCTCGAAATGGCAGTTCCTTCCCTACATCGAGCGCGGCATCGCCCAGTACGCACGAGTCGACATCTGCAATGTCGGTGGGTTCACCGAATCGATGAAAGTCGCAGGATGGGCAGAGGCACACTACATCGACCTCATGCCCCACAACCCGCTCGGCCCTATCTGCACAGCAGCATCAGTTCACCTCGCCGCCTCAGTGGCAAACTTCGCATGGCTGGAAGTGAACATGGCACGTGCGGAAGACCCCGACCGCAGCGTTTTTACTGAGCAAGTTGAATTCAACGGCAGTGGATATGTGGTCAACGACAGACCCGGACTCGGCGTCGAAGTCGATGAAAGCAAACTCTCAGAACCATTCAGGTTCTGGGAAGCCCCACACCCACACCGATCCGACGGATCACACACCAACTGGTAGCTGGGTCGTTTGAACGGATTACCTCCTCTCCCAGCGGGAGAGGGCTGGGGTGAGGGAGAAGTTGCCAACACAGAATCACTTTTCGTACGCCAGCATTTGTTTGTGACTACAGCCAAAGGTGACTGCCTGTTACATTTGGTGAACTCAATCTGATCCCAGCGAGCGGAAGGCTCAACACCGCAATGGCAGTATCGATCGATCTCACCGGAAAACGTGGCGTCATATGGGGTGTTGCCAATCAGCGCAGCATCGCATGGGCTATCTCCGAACGACTCGCAGAAGCCGGAGCCGAACTCGCTTTCACGTACCTGAACGAACGCCTGAAAGCACCAGTAGAAAAGGCCACCGCCGGACTCGACAATCCAACACTGATCGAGTGCGACGCCACCGACGACGACCAGGTTCAGGCCGTTTACGATCAGATCAAATCCAAGTGGGGCGAAATTGACTTCGTAGTTCACTGCATCGCCTACGCCGACCGTGACGATCTGGGTGGTGACTTCTCTGCAACAAACCTTCAAGGCTTCCGCACGGCCCTCGAGACAAGTGCATACACGTTGATGCCAGTCGTCGGAAAAGCCGCCCCTCTGTTCGGCGAATCTGGTGGATCAGCCATCACACTGACGTTCGACGCCTCACAACGTGTCTACCCCGGCTACAACATCATGGGCACGGCCAAGGCAGCTCTCGAAAACGAAGCGCGACAACTCGCCGTCGAGTTTGGCGATCGCAACATCCGGGTCAACGCAATATCGGCAGGACCACTCCCAACACTCGCAGCCCGCAGCATTCCCGGCTTCCGTGACATGACACGGGCCCACCGAGAGCGCGCACCGCTCGGTCGCAACATCAACCACAAAGAAGTAGCCGACACGGCCCTGTTCCTCCTCAGCGACATGTCGAGCGGAATCACCGGAGCCATCATCCCGGTCGATGCCGGCTACGGAATCATCGCCCTTTAGACTGGGCGTTCTACAAATGCCAGAAATCACAACCGGACTCTCAGCGAGCAGGAAATGCGTCGTTGAGGGTTCTTTGCTTTACAGCCCCACCGGCAAAGACGAACACTCCGTGTTATCCAGCCCAGCCATGATCATGGAAATGGAAATCGCCTGCGTCGAAGCTGTCAAAGGGCGCGTCGAAGCATCGGTCGGATTCCACGTCGATGTGAAACACATCGCCCCGGCTCCTGCTGGAGAAACAGTCGTCACCACGGCAACACTCATAGAAATCGACGGCAAGAAGCTCCGGTTCAAGGTCGAAACGCTACTTGGCGACACCCTCATAGGAACCGGCACTCACCGGCGCGCTATCGTCCAGTTGTGATTCAGTTGGCTCTCACGAACGCTGCATAACGCTCCAGTTGCAACAAACTCGTACAAAATCTACTGACAGTTGAAATACCGGTTCCGTGTACGGTGATCTAGGTGAGCGCGCCACCTACGGCGCACGTCAGATCAGATCAGCCACAGAGAATCCGTATGTACTGTTGTGAGAAACAGCCAGCAGCGCATAAACGATCACTCCGATGGCACTAGTTCCTCTGCGAACAACCTGATCCAACGGAAATCTCTCACCATCGCCGAACTTGCAACACTTGGGGCATCGAACAACTCGACCTCAGTGTTCCAACAGAACGCAACACGAACTCTCCGCACCGAGCTCAACGCCGACGCCGTTCTCATCACTCGATGCGTGGATGGAGCCGGCGATCCCACCAAACGGACCAAACGAAACGCCAGAGTCGGCAACCGTAGTCGTATCGGATATCACCGACAGGGTGAACGCCGCAAGATCTGAACTGGCTCTTGAATCCATCCGGGAAGAGAAAGATAGAGCCAACAAATTTATAGTCTCGCTGTCTCACGAGATGAAGACACCCCTGCACACCGTAGTTGCACTCACCGACCTGCTAGGCATGAACGACCGCGGTAATCGACATCCCGACCAAATCGAACGAATTCAGGTTGTCCAGCAAAACGCCGATCGACTCACCCTGCTCGTAAACGACTTCCTGAACATCTCGAAAATGGAAGCTGGAACACTGAAGAGCAAGCCGACGAAGTTCCAGATTTCTGAACTCGCCTACGATCTCGAAACGTCGTTCGAACCCATCGCATCCGGCGGTAACCACAAGCTCGCTGTAACGGCACCCGACGATCACCAGTTCGCCACAGCCGACCGTGAGCTGCTCAGGCAGGCGATCATGAACTTGCTCTCGAACGCCAGCAAGTATTCGCCACCCAACACCAACATTTCACTCGACATCTGGGTCGACGAGAACGACCTGCGCATTACTGTCACCGATGAAGGTCCGTGAATACCTCAAGGCGAACGAGACAACGTGTTCTAGCCCTACAGTCAACTCGATAATCCAGATGTCCCCGGTAACGGAATGGGCCTTGCAATCATCCGACAGAACGTCGAACTGCACCACGGCAAAGTGTGGGTTGAAGACGGCGTTGGTGGCGGCACATCGTTCGCCATCTGGCTGCCCGGTCTCGTATCAAACAGCTAGCAAATCGCTGGCATACGACTCAAAAAGCTAAACCGGCGTACCGCAGTCGCTCGACCCAGCACTTTCGTTAGCTGAACGAAATTCAATCAGTGTCTCAACTATGTCCTGCCGGGTAACCATTCCGACCACAAAGTCCTCTTCCATCACCACCAGTTGATTTACGCGCTGTCCGTCCATCTGCTGAAGTGCAGAGCGCGCCGGCTCATGAGTCGAAATAACACGAAGACTGCCAGAATCCATCAACTCGCCAACCGTGACACTTACCCGCTTGTGAATTGGAATGTTGTCCAGATCCTGCTTCAGAATGAAGCCGATCAACTCACCCTGCCTGCCAACTGGTATCGAAGTAAGTGGATTCGCCGGTAAGCCCTGATAGGTCACCTGCTCAACCGACCAACCGGCTTCAAACATCGGCGGCATCGGGCGAGTAGCTCGTCCAACATCGAAACTCAACTGATCCATAGAATCACTTGAAGACGAATCGGGCGGAGACGATCCCATGGCTTGCGCAGCGCGCCTGCCTCGCACCTCGTTCTTACCTGACGACATTAGGAACGACGCGATCGCAATGATCCATATTCCACCGCCAAAATCACCGTTAATAATCTGCCACGCGCCATACCCGATAAACACATAAAACACGTAACGCCCAACAGCGTAAGCGAAATTCGTAGCGCGGTTCGGGTCTCCTGTGACTCCCCAGACAATCGACCGCAAAACCCGACCGCCATCCATTGGGAACGCCGGAATGAGGTTAAACACCGCCACAATAAGATTCATTCGACCGGTGTAAAGAATCACTCCGTGCAGAGGGGTGACCTGATCTTCGCTGATCGGCAAGAATGAGAACCACCAGATGGTGAACACAATACCAATCGCAAACGATATCGCAGGGCCAGAGAATGCGATGAAAAATTCGTTTCGAGGTCGGGATGCTTCACCCTGAATTTTGGATACACCACCAAATATCAGCAGCACTATTCCCTGCACTCTCAAACCCTGACCCAAAGCCACAATCGAGTGCCCCAACTCGTGTGCCAACACCGATATGAACAGCAACAGCGTAGTTATCGTTCCAGCAAGCCAGTACTGAAATATCGACCAGGTCGAGATGAAATCCGGAAAAATTACTACGGAGAGATAGAACGAAATTCCCACAAACGCTATAAGCCAAGTCGCGTTTATTTCGACTGGTATCCCGAGTACCGAGACAAGTTTGATTGAACCATTCAAGTGTTCAGGAATTCCCTTCGAACAAAGTTTGCATCTGCGAGCAGTAACCCTATACGCGCAGGCCTACGACTTGCGAATTATTCACAACCACATACGAAGATACCGCCAAATTCGATTTCGAATCGCCAGTAGTACCCCCGCACCGGACTATCATTCACCCAAATATCTTGGTAAATCTCTGGCGATATAGCCGTACCGTCAGCCCCAAACGCCAGTTTTCAATGCACTCCACAGCACGCCTTAACGAACCAACACGATGAAATCCTTCAAGCAGCCGTTCTACGGGTGGTGGATCGTCGGAGCGGGCGGGGTTGTCCAGTGGTACACCTCAGCGGTGTTCTGGCGTGGCTTTCAAGCGTTCGTCCCTCACATACTGGGCACTTTTGGCTGGAGCCACGGCGCCACGGCAGCAGCCATATCGCTCCAACGTAGCGAAAGCGGGATGATCTCGCCGTTCGTAGGAGCGCTACTAGACAAGTACGGACCTCGCAAGGCAATGGCTTTCGGTGTCTTTGTCACCGGTGGTGGCTTCATTTTCATGAGCCAGATGCAAACGCTGTGGCACTTTTACATCGCAATAAGTTTGCTCACGCTCGGCATGTCGTTCGGAACATTCATCGTATTCGTCGTAACCGTTGCCAACTGGTTCGTACGCAAACGTGCAAGGGCACTCGCCACGCTAATGTCATTCTCCGCAATTGGCGGCCTCACACTCCCACTTCTCGTAGCGTCGATCGAGCAATTCGGTTGGCGTGAAATGTTGATGGCAACCGGCATCGGATTCTGGATCATCGGCTTCCCGGCAACGCTGGTCATGAGAAAACGGCCCGAAGATCACGGCATGCTACCCGATGGCGACGTTGTTGACGGCGATGACAGCTCCGGCAAACAAGGCGGTCGCTTTGCCGGGATCAGAGAACACGCCATCACAATGCGCCAGGCCATCAAGCTGAGGTTCTTCTGGCAGCTCGCCATCGTCACCAGTCTCGGGCAGCTTGTCAGCTCCACCAACCTGTTTCACTTCTCGGCCCTGCTGGAATACGGAATGACCACCGCCCTCGCAGCCTCTGCAGCAGGAGCAGTTGCCATTGGTGATCTTACGGGTAGAGCCGGAATCGCTGTGCTCGGCGACCGTTATGACAAAAGAAAAATGCTCACTGTCGCAATGATCATGCAAACCCTTGGAGTCGCCGGACTGGCGGGCATCAATGCAACCGTGTTCGGGATCGATCTCGGTTTGTGGCCGCTTCCGTTCTTCATTTTGTTCTTCGGCCTTGGCTTTGGGGCGTCGATCCCGCTTCGTCTATCGATTCTCGGCGACTACTTCGGCAGGGCAAGCTACGGGTCAATCGTGGGGCTAACGAGTTCGGTCAACGCTATATTCGGTGCAGCAGGACCTGCTTTGGTAGGCCTCATCCACGATCTGCAAGGCAGCTATCGAATGGGATTCACAATTCTCGCCGTGATGCTACTGATTTCGATTCCGATGGCGTTTACTCTCGAACCATCTGGCCGAGTCGCAGCAAAAGCCAGAGCTATCACACGGCGCAATTTTCGTGAGCGGAACAGGTTCGAATCGTCCCGATAGCCAACAGCCAGCGGCGATTAACGCCCGGTCGTCTGTCCGATAACGCTCACCGTTCTGGCAGTGAATGTACCACCCGGCCTGCTTACAAGTACTGCTACAGCAACAACGCCAACCTCGGCCTTGGCGCCAATGAACCGAGTGGCATCCACCACAGTAAACACCTGCCCACCGATAACCCACGTATCGCCACTAATCGCGGTGATAATACCCGTAACAGTCAGCTCAATTAATGCGTTCTCAAGCACGGTGGTATCTATCTCCGGCCCAACTTTTACCTGGAACTGAGCAGAAATAATTACACCGAGATTAGAATCCACCGAATCCCTGTAGAACAAAATTTCGGGAATGAGCGCACTAACTTCATTCCCGCTCTCTTTAGCAGACCTTAGCAATTCGGCCATAGGTCGCAGCGTCGCTATCCTTCGCCCGTTTAGCTGCATCGTAGACGACGCCCCAACCCAGAGCTCAAATTCTTCGCCATTCGAAAGCTCAACACGGGCAATCCTGTTGTTGTCAGATATACCGAGCAGTGTCCCTCTCGACTGCATGTAGTTGTCAGAAACAACCGAAAGTTTTTCTATAATTCCGGTTTCGAGTACGTAGAAAACTATGTCGACCCAGTCGCCACGCTCAACTTCGAGTAGCGATCGGATGGGAATACCATCCTTCAGCAGATTTGCGCCAAGCGGATGCTCCGGCAATCTCAGATGAATCCGTTGAGTGTTGAGCGACTCTCCAGCAAGTATCGTCAGCGTGCCTTCTACAACGTTGACGCCGGTGACAGTCCCGCTAGCACGACCAACCTTCGGAGTTTCCACCGAAATGATTGTCCCAACGTTGTATAAAGCCCCACCACGTCCTGTAACCGAGTAAACACCGCTCACAACACGCATACCGGTTCCAATACTTGAGAATTTTACTCGGCGACCATCCAGAATTAGCCAGGTGTCATCGGTAATAAGAATGTTCAGCGATCGCCCATTCTCACCGGTCACTTGCAGTCGAGTCGGCTCACGGCCGATACCCGTGATCGTACCCGTGAACTTCACGTTCGAATGAGCAACAACTACCAAACGCGTCAGTATTTCGGATTCACTATCTGATCGCACGGCATCAATAACCAGATCGCCTTCTTTCACACTCTCCAACGACACCTTTTGACCGTTACGAACAATCGAAGCATCCTCATCAATCAGCAGCCGAATCAATGGGCCGTCTGTTGGCCTGATCGTTATGGCAGGAACTTCAACTTCGATAGATTCGACAATCCCTGAGGTGTGGTCTTCTTCGACGTGAGCCAATGACCGTGCACGGATAGCAAGCGCCCGCAAAGTAACGTCCGATCCGGTGATCTCTGAAATCGACCCCGCCTCAGACGATTCAAACTGAATATCCACGGCCTGGCCAGCCCGAAGCGACTGCAGATCAGACGATTCTCCATCGAGTGTTATTTCGGTTTCCGAAGTTACCTTCGCGGCGACCCTCAAGCCCCGGTTTTCGTTGGCTGCGATAACCACACCAAGTGCGTTTGCAAGCGAATGGTCTATCTCTACAAACGTGATCACGCCATGGAACGCACGCAGCGACTCGTGTTCGAGAACTGCCTCCAGTTCCTCGACCAATCGAGGCTGTCGCACTGTGATCGAAACTGCGAGCCGATCATCGCCGTCTGTGGTGTACTTCACATCCAGATCACTGCCCGGATCGATCATGTGGCTAACATCCGTCAGAAACTGAGGATTCGTCGCGTCATCCGATAACTCAACAAGCAAATCATGCGGAAGATCGGCAGTCGTTGTGTCGGGATCGAACGAGAAAATCACCGTGAACGGATCCACCTCCTGTTCGCCCTTTGGAACAATCGTGAACATGTTCGCGCTAATCTCATCTACCAGCGCACCAGATATCTTCAGCAGCGGTTCCGCCTCGTTGCGATTCTGAGCCGCCCTCTCGTAAATACTCCTGAGTTCACGGAACCGTCGCTGAATTTCACTTAGCCGAACTGAAGCTTTTTCCAATGTCGCCTGATCAACACGATTCGACTCCACCACACGCTTGAGAGCACGGGCAGTGTTATCGAGAGCCGAAAGGTGCTCACTACGTGCATCAATAGCAATTTGTGCAAGCCGAGCCGCCTCAGCCTGGTTCGCAGCACGCTCTTGGGCTGCCTGAATTCTTTCAACAGTCGTACGGGTCAACTCGAAGCCAACCGCGGTCAAAATACCGCTCGAATGATCCAATCGAGCGACCATCGTAATGCCATCACCAATTGAAGGCGCATCAATACCAGCGGGAATAAGAACGTCTACAACATCGCCATTTCGAGTCTGAATAGAAAGTTCGCTGTCAGATGCTTCGGTAACGACTCCAACAACGTGCTTAGTAGTCGGCTGGGCGTTCGCTGTGCGAACGAGTGTCTTCAGGGCAATCAGATCGCCATCGGAATTACGTCTGGCAGTGGAAATAACCCGGTCGCCTTCGGCAATATCGGTCACCGTAATTTTTCGGGATCCGATCCTCAACTCAGAATCTAGATCAAAGTTGAGCGTCACCAATCCCGCGTTCGAAGCGATCACGACCGCACTTGGAGCCCGTATTTCAACTGCCGTGCCCAACACAGCTTCGATTCTGCCCGGATCATCCGCGGCAGTAGCCACGTTGCCGCCAACTGCAATAAACAACGCGGCAAACACCAGCACAATCGCCAACTGAGGGCGGAGCAATCGACTAATTTTATTTTCGGGCAGCGTAAACATACTTCGGAGGAGTTGAGGGGTTTCAATGTGCCCACAACTGTTTAATACTGCCCATATCGTAGTTACGTATGTGTTACTCCGGAACGGCTTGAATTCTGGAAGTCGCCAGTGGATCATGTTCATCCTGTTTCATCCAACAGAATCGAGAAAATTGGCTGGGATTGGCTAACCGAACTGCCACCGAGGTTACTTGCCACGACATCCACCCAGTTCGGACCGATAGTCAAAACAATGGTCAGTTCAAACGTTCCGTCAGGTTGAACTTCCACGATCACGTCGTTCACGCTTACAATCGCATCGGCCGAAGTCTGCCCACGAAGCAAAACGGTTTCACCGTAAACAACACCTTCTTCGTCAATCCCTTCAAAGTCGAGAGATAAGTTAAAAGTTCCGGAACTCGGAACAAGCGTCGCTGTCGATTCAGGGATAGTGGTTGGTTCCAGAGTTGGTGTCGGCGCTGACGGCACCGGCGTAGCAGTTGGCGCAGGAGTTGCCGTGGGAAGCGGTATTACAGTCGCCGTGGGCATCACCATAGGCATCACCATAGGCATCACCGTAGGCATCACCGTAGGCATCACCGTAGGCATCACCGTAGGCATCACCGTAGGCATCACCGTAGGCGTCGATGGAACTGGCGTATAACGAGCCCGGCTTTCCACACAGCCCGACGCCACCAGAACAACCAGCCCAGCAACCAGCACTACTGATCTGATCGCCAGTGCAGTTCTCAACGACTCTCCGAGAGATAAAACCGACATCATTCGGTTGCTGCAGGTCGATTATCGAGAGGCAGCGATAGGGTAAACGTAGTGTGGTGCTCGCCAGAGTCAGAGTCGGTATCCGAGCTAGCGCTGGTGCCGATACCGTTCGACTGCTTCGATTCAACCAGTAACTCTCCCCCACACCGCTGCGAAAGCGAATTAGCGATGAAAAGCCCAAGTCCTGAACTCTGCTTCTCGGCTCGTGCCGAAAGTTCAGGCGTCCAACCTCGATCAAATACGTGAGGCAGGTGCGATTCGACAATTCCAATGCCGTCATCCCAAACCCGTACAAGATACGAGTCATCGGTACGAGTTAGGCCAATTTCTATGTGACCATCGGCAAATTTTGTAGCGTTATCAACCAGATTCGTAATTACGTGGTCCAACGCCGAACCATCACCGTAAACAAGACCAAACTCGTTCGGCTCGCACCACCAGACCAACTCCAGTCCACGCTCCCGGGCAATCGGGGTGTATCGATCAGACACGTTACGCACAACAGCTGCGGCATCTACCGGCTCAACCGCGGAAGCCGCGGTATCGTCTTCAAGATCAACCAGAACTCTCACATTCTCAATCATCAGTCTAAAGTTCGGCGCCTGGTTCTCAATCTCGTCAAGCAACTCAACAACCAAGCGTTGAGTCACCTCACCCGTCTCGTTCAACACAGCCCGTGCCTCGCGCTGCTTGCCCAATATCCTCCGTAAAGGCCGCCCCATGTCGTGTGCGAACGTATCGAAGTAGTCCTGCGTCACCTGGCTCCACGTACGCTCATCCTCAGACTGATCGATACGCTTGGTAGTCAGCTGAATCGAAACAAGTGCCACAAGCGCCCCAAGAATAAACACACCAGCACCGATATACGCCACAGGCTCAATCCACCACAACTCACCCGGGCTTATCGACTCGCCTATAACTGGAGAAAGCAAAACAAGCACAAACCCAGTAACGGTTAGTGCTAGCCCGGCAATCTTCAGAATTTTGAGAGGCAGTTCACTCAATCGACATGTTCCATTAGATCAGACAATTATCAGGCTAGTCGGCCGGGGGTACCAATCGGTAACCGCGGTTTCGAACATTAATTATCAGTTCGGTCGCGCCAAAATCTCGCGAAACCGCTTTACCGAGCGAAACTTTCAATTCACGAATTCTCACTCTAAGCGAGGCTCTTGAATCTTCACCATCAGAAAATCGCTCCAACCGAGAAAACGGCACAAGCTCACCTTCCGACCGGTACATCGCCGAAGCAAGTTCGTTCAAAATATGCAGCTTCATGCCCTGGATCTCGCGAATCATCTCGCGACGACCATTGTCGATTGCGTAGACAGCCGCATTCTCAGCGTCCAGCTCAAACAACGACCCAATCTTGATCGTGTCCGGCGCACTGCCAATAAGCCGCCTCAGGCGAAGAACAACCTCTTCTGGACTCGCCAGCTTGTCGATGAAATCGACAGCAGCACTCGCACTCAAGCTGGCGGTAACCGCGGTATCGCGATACGGTCCCTGAGCGTACTGGGTGAACATCAACACCGGCATGGCACTATCTCGATCCACGATCTTTTTAAGAATCGACAACCCCTTGAATCGATCAGAGTCATACTCACCGAATCGCACATCGAGCAGAACAGCTGCCGGGCGTTCGGTATCCATCATGAAAAGCGCCTGGCTCTCGTAATCGTCACCGGTAATATGCTCACCCGTCGGCGCAACAACAACCGGCTTAAAGCCGTCGGTCTCTAATCGACGAAGTACAGAGCGCATGAGGTCCGACATATGCTCGTCGTCAACAACGAGTATTTTCTGCCCACCGCCGATTCTTTTTGAAGTCAAGATTTTCCCCTGAGGTTGCCTGCCAACATTCAGCAGCCGTATCGCAACGGCCCGGCGTGAAGATCAACTGGAATCGACTCTATCATCCACCGAACATTTGCTCACTCACAGGAATGACGCTCTGCCTGTGTTTTCTGTTCCATTGCCACTCCCGCCGTCACGCCCAAAGTCACGCCCAAAGCCACACAGTGACGCCACTGCCACGCGTAATCAAGATTCGCCGTTAAATAGGCTAAGCTGATGACGTAAATCTATTATCGGTATGGACTCGTTCTTCAGGGAAGGCTATGCTCCGTTCACCGCACTTTTCCATCCCAAAATTTCCAAGAAATAATTGCCTGTGACCGACCCGTTCGTCCACCTCCACAACCACTCTGAGTATTCACTACTCGACGGGTTCAGCAGGTTAGGCGACATGGTCAACAGGGCGGTGGAACTCGAACAGCCTGCGATAGCGCTTACCGATCACGGAAACCTTCACGGCGCAATCGAAATTTACAAAACGGCCAAAAAGGCTGGTGTCAAGCCCATCATCGGTGTCGAAGGCTATGTAGCCGACGGCCCCCGCGACGAACGAAACCCACAAAAGCGATCCCCGTTTCACACGACAATCCTCGCCCAGAATCGGGTCGGCTACCAGAACCTCCTGAAGCTGGTCACTGCGTCACACATCGAAGGCTTCTACTACCGACCGCGAATGGACCGAGAGATTCTCGAAAAGTACTCGGAAGGTCTCATCGTTCTTTCCGGCTGCCCATCGGGCGAACTGGCTCGATCCATCAAGAACACCGACATGGACGCCGCACTCGAAACCCTCGAGTGGTACGGAAACGTTTTCCAGGACCGCTACTACCTGGAAATGATGATGCACGAGCACGTTCCGGAGCAGGCAGAAATCAATGCCAAGATCCTCGAACTCGCCAGCCAAACCGGCCTGCCAATGGTCGTCACCAACGACTCTCACTACGTAAGGCGAGAAGACTCCGAAGCGCAGGACATTCTCACCTGCATCCAGACGAACTCTAATATCAAAGACCCCAAACGTCTTCACATGGAAGACACCACCTACTACCTGCGCAGCGCAGCCGAAATGCAAGCCGAATGGTCGCATCTTCCCGAGGCGCTAGCCAACACTGTAAAAATTGCCGAATCGTGTGAACTCGAACTTGAGTTTGGTAAAACCTACGTACCTCGTTACGCAACCCCGCAGAACAAACCTTCGATGGAGTACCTGAAAGAACTCTGCTACGAAGGACTCAACAAGCGATTCGACAACAACCCGAGCGCAGAGGTGCTCGAACGCCTTGAGTACGAACTCGGAATCATTGAAGAAACCCGATTCTCCGACTACTTCCTCGTTTGCTGGGACATCTTCAACTTCGTAAACGAACGCGGCATTCTCTCGGCGGTTCGCGGATCCGCCGCGGCCAGCCTCGTGCTCTACTGCCTCGAAGTAACCCAGATCGACCCTGTTGAAGCCGACCTGTTCTTCGAGCGATTCCTAAACGTCGAGCGTCGAGAGATGCCCGATATCGACATGGACTTCGCCGACGATCGCCGTGCCGAGGTAATCAAGTACTGCATCGATCACTACGGTCGCGAACACGTCGCCCAGATCGTCACCTTCGGCACCCTCGGTGCCAAGGCCGCTATCCGTGACACCGGTCGCGCCCTCGCACTGCCGCTCGACCTCAGCGACAAGCTCGCCAAGATGGTCCCGCTCACCCTCAACATCAAGTTGAAAGATGCGATCGAAGAATCGCCAGAGATGCGTGCAGAAATATCCCGCAACAGCGACGCTCGCGACCTTATCGAAATGGCACAACGGGTCGAAGGCTCAGTTCGCCACTCCAGCACTCATGCAGCAGCCGTCGTTATTTCAGAAAAACCCCTGACCGACTATGTGCCCCTACAGCGTGCAACAAGCGGGGCCGAAGACGCCAGCCCGATGACCCAGTACTCCATGTTCCCCGTCGCCGACGTCGGGCTACTGAAGATGGACTTTCTGGGTCTCGCCAACCTCTCGATTCTCGATCAGTGTGTAAAGCTAATCGCCGAAACAACAGGCGAACACATGGGTGTCTACGACGTCCCCATCGACGACCCCAAGGCGTTTGAAATTCTCGGTGATGGCGATACATTCGGCGTGTTCCAGCTCGAATCGACCGGAATGCGCAAGAACATCAAAATGCTCAAGCCGACATCGATTAACGACCTTGCTGCCATGATCGCACTCTATCGCCCAGGCCCAATGGAGCACATTGGCACCTTTATCGAAGCCAGGCATGGGCGGGCAGAAATTTCCTACCCGCACGAAGATCTTCGAGAGCTTCTGGAGCCGACCTACGGCGTTCTCGTCTATCAAGATCAGGTCATGCTGATCGCACAGGCATTTGGGGGCTACACGCTCGGAGAAGCCGATATTCTTCGCAAGGCGATGGGTAAGAAAATCCCCGCAGTGATGGAAGCCGAGCACGAAAAATTCAACGCCGGCGCACTGAAAAAGGGTTACACAGTCGAGCAGGCCGACACGGTGTTCGATCTCATGGCGCCGTTCGCCGGGTACGGCTTCAACAAGGCCCACGCCGTCTCGTATGCCTACATTGCGTACTGGACAGCCTATTTCAAAGCCAACTACTCGACCGAATACATCGCAGCGGTGCTCGATTCAGCCTCTGGTAACGCCGAAAAGGTCGGCGAGGCGATCAGGGAAGCTTCAAGGCTGGACATCAGCATCAAGCCTCCAAGCATCAACCACTCGAAATCAGGCTTCACTATCGAACGCGATGCAAACGGCAATGACGCTATCCGGTTCGGACTTGCAGCGGTCAAGAACGTTGGAGCCGGTGCTGTCGACCCAATCACAGAAGTTCGAGAAGCTGGAGGACTGTTCAAAGACATCGAAGACATCTGCCGACGTGTCGATTCAAAGTCACTCAACCGTCGAACACTAGAAAGCCTGATACGAGTCGGCGCATTCGATGAGTTTGGCGGCCGAGGAAACCTGCTCGAGTCTGTCGACCGAATAATCGGTGCAATTCAGCGACAAACCAAGCTCCGAGAATCTGGCCAAACATCGATGTTCGACATGCTAGGCGAATCAGTTCCGGCCCCGATGGTCGAGATCGAAATCACTACTTCCGACGACACAACCGATCAGGAACGAGTGATCTGGGAGCGTGATTTACTCGGTGTCGAATTGACCCAGAGTCCGTTCACCCGCGAAATGCGACAGCAGCCCGACAACATTATCGTGTTCGCCTCCGACATCACCGCCGAAATATCCGGACAAAAACGCGCTGCCCTGGGTCAGGTAAACGGCATACGAGAACTCACAACGAAACGTGGCGACAAGTTCATATCGCTGAACCTCACACTGCTCGATGGTGATGTAGAAATGGTCGTCTGGCCCAACATCCTCGAACAAAACCCGACGCTCTGGGAGAACGGTAACTTTGTATCGGTCACTGGCGAAGTACGCGAACGATTTGGACGCGTATCTATCTCTGTCGAAACAGCAAGCGAATACCAACTCAAAGCCGAAGGACAGGCGGAATATGAGGCAGAAAAAATCAAAAACGAACCTGCGCCAATCGTAAGGGCAGGATTCAACGAGGCGAGCGAACCACGCCCTGTACTCAACGATCCTGCACCAAGCATCCAACCGGAATCCCGAGCAAATTCAAGCCCAATACCAAACTCGATACCGGCAGCAGAACAGGTGACCGAATCAACGAACAACTCTCACCAAAACCCAGTTAAACAAACGAACAAACCGGCGAATGAACCGACGAACGGGGAAACTCCACTGACAACCGAACCTGCTGTTTCAACCGAAATGAGCCACGACGATGACTTCTCTGCCGGCGGACCCGTCCTCGTACGCGTCAAAGAAACCGGCGATGCAGCGGCCGACAGGTACCGACTTGAAGATATCATGAGGCTGTTCGCAGAATTCTCAGGCTCAGATTCAGCCATCTTAGAGATCGAAACTGGCGAAAAGATCGTACGACTAGACATGCCATTCAAGGTGCAGTCGGGTGCGCAGCTCACGAATCGCCTTCACGAACTACTGGGCGACGGGTCGGTTCGCACAGCAACGGTGTAATCAACCGCCAGACCTTATTCATTGGCAACTGGCGATAGCATGTACGAAACGTCGATAGCTACTTCACATCGCACTAGTTAACGGAGCGATGCCATGAACTGGAAAGTACTCACTACAGCGCCCGATCAGCTGATCGCGGAATCGTGGTGCGGCCTGATTCGATCCGCAGGTATCGACTGCAAACTCCAACCCGGCGACGCCGTCGGTTTTATGGGAGTATCAGTCTTCCCGGTGCGCATCATGGTCGATGCGTCAGACGTCGAAATCGCCCAATCGGTGCTCGACACCTACATAGCGCCAGATGAAATTGAAGAACAACCAGACCAAGAATCAGACCCCGAACTGACGTAATCCAGCCTAACGGTCCGATTCCATCGACAGCAGTCGAGACTTTAGCGGCAAGCCTGCGCCCCCAAAGCCGTGTAGCGCCCCTGTAGAGCTCACAACCCGATGACACGGCACCAACAACGCAAGCTTGTTGCGAGCCATCGCCTGCCCCGCACCACGCGCAGCCCTCACATTGCCAGCCTGCTCGGCAAGCCAACCGTAACTACGCGTTTCACCCGCCGGGATCGACCTACACGCATCCCACGCACTACGGAAGAAAGGCGTCGCAGTACGCGTGTCGATCGGAATATCCGAAAGATCCACCGGCTCTCCGGCGCAGTAAGCCGTAACCAGCATTCGAGCATCAATATGATCTTCGGGAGAATGCGTTGCACCATTGACTTCTGGTTGAACAAAATCAAGGGCAGTTTCAGGCGTCGATTCGGGAAGGCTAGCCCGCACAATCCCCTGATCACCACCCACAAGTGCAACCCAACCCATATCGGTATCAAATACGTCGTACGTAAGCGGTATTTTCTGATTCTTCTTAGCCAATTTCAGTGCCTCGACCCTCTCCTAGCTCAGGCCCAATACCGCCCAGTTGGCGAATACGATGGGCTACCAACGCCCTCGCAACTCTACGCCACGCCTTATCAAGTCGTTTCGATGTCTCACCATCATCATCTCGCAACCCCGAAGTGACCTGCCCCCGATAGCGTTACCACTTATTATCTCGGATTTGCGACCAGCTGAAGCTTAGGCATGATTGCCTCAGGAACTGGTGGCCGGTATCCAAGCGAGCTGTGTGGTCGGATCGTGTTGTACTCCCTTCGCCACCGTTCTGTCAGTATCTGTACCTCTTTCAATGAGTAGAAGATCTCTCGATTTAGCAGCTCGTCTCTGAGCTTACCGTTGAAGCTCTCGTTGTAGCCGTTCTCCCACGGACTACCTGGCTGGATGAAGAGTGTCTTTACACCGACTCGTTCCAGCCATCCACGGATCACTTTGGCGGTAAACTCTGGGCCGTTGTCTGAACGAATATGTTCTGGGACTCCATTAAGAACAAACAACTCAGTCAGCGCATGGATCACGTCATCTGATCTGATCCGTCTCGCTACTTTGATCGCCATGCACTCCCTTGTATATTCGTCGATTACCGTAAGCATTCGAACCGCACGTCCGTCTTCGGTTCGGCAAGCTACGAAGTCGTAGGCCCAGACATGGCCTTTACGTTCTGGCTTCAGCCTGATGGTTGAACCATCATTCAACCAGAGCCGTCCTCTCTTCGGTTGCTTCTTCGGTACTTTCAGCCCCTCTCGTCGCCAGATACGTTCTACACGCTTGTGATTGACCTGCCATCCCTGATCACGGAGCAAGGCAGTGACCCTGCGATACCCGTACCTCCCGAACCGAACGGCAAGCTTGATGATGTCTCGGGTCAACGACTCTTCATCGTCGAGAGACTTCAACGTTCTACGCTGTGTCGGTCTGTACTGATTGAGCACCCTGCAGGCCCTGCGTTCAGATACTCGAGGTAGTACCTGTTGAACGTGTTCCACGCACTTTCGGCGACGTGAAGGGCTCAGAAGTTTCCCTCTGCCGCTTCTTTCAGGATCTGCTTGTCCAGGGCGAGATCGGCAACGGTTCGTTTCAGCCTTGCATTCTCTTTCTCTAGCTTCTTGAGCCGTTTCGCCTGGTCGAGGTTGAGTCCCCCGTATTCACGACGCCACCTGTAATAGGTGTGGTCGGTTACGCCGATATCGCGTACTGCTTGACCAACACTCTTGCCATTTGCAACGGCAACCTCGACTTGCCTGAGTTTGGCAAGAACTTGCTCCGGGCTATGTCCTTTTCTTGGCATTTCTGCCTCCCTTCGATATATCCAGTATCTGATCTTTCAACTGGACTCGTTTGAGGGGGGCAGGTCAGTATCGCCTTAGGATCACG
>DUCO01000018.1:0-15120 GCA_012959765.1 Dehalococcoidia bacterium
GACCCAGACGTGGTCAACGGCGCAAGCACTGCAACGATCATTTCGTATGCAGATGAGAACCAACGTATGTCCGATATTGCATGGTCACAGACCTTCATCGGCACGAACAACGGTGATTCTTTGCTCGAAGATGGTGAAAAAGCTGAAATTACAGTTTGGCTAATTGACCGTGCGACACAGACTGCTGTCGGTTCAGACGATTCAATTGACTACACAGATGGCAACTCCGGTAACGGTGGTAGCGCTTCGGGTTTGACTACTGCATACAACCTCGTAGTAAAAAACACCAGATTCGTACTGGAATTGACGCCACAGCTCGGTGCGCCGCTGACAGTTCAGCGTGCGATTACGCCTGGCCTTCGGAATGTAATGAACCTGAACTAAAAACATTCAGGAACGTTATAGAAGCCCTTATGTAGTGCATCTAGGAGTGTCCCGGCCGGATCTCTCCCAGGCACAGGCCATCTTCAGGCCAGACGTACAGCGCATCAGGCTTCCCCCCCTCAGTAGGTACTGAGCGGGTGGTCCGAAGATGCAAGTGCCCTTCTCCTCCCGGCGGAGAAGGGCACTTGCTGTTTAAGTTTTAAGTAGATGTAGGACGGTCGTAGGTTTACGAGACGGTGTGAATAATCACTCTCCTCTCACGGATTTCGGAACATATGGTGGTAGCTTGACGTGAAGAGTGCTAATTTGTTCATGGAGGGGATTGATTATGTAACCAAGTCTGAACAGAACGCCAACATTGATCGGCCTCACTGTAGCGGCCCTTGCTTCCGTCGCTGTCCTTCTCTATATCTCGATAGAACGAGATTTCTTACCCGGCATTGTCGAACTCAGCGTCGCCCTTGGGGTCGTTCTGATATTCGGAATGGTGAGTCTCGTACCTCAACAATCTCAGCTGGCGATGCAGAGACGAATGAGGAGAATCGGCGTCAGTAGAATCCGATTTGTGGCGGTTGGAGTAGCAATTCTTGTGCTTACAGCCGTTCTGGCTTTTTACTTTGAGAGCTTCCCATGGCTGGCGCCGCTTTTGCTGATTGTGGTCATGATGTTGTTTGCTACCCGAGAGGCAGATGACGAGAAATAGACGAGTGATCGGGTAAGACGGATATGCCATCTTGTATAGCTTGAATTTCTAGCTCAGGTCGACGAGTGTTGCGCCGTTTCCGCCCTGATCTCGTGGGGCTGCGCTGAAAGATGCCACGAGAGGGTGTTTTGCGAGGATGATTCGAATCGCTTCTCGAAGTGCGCCTGTGCCATCGCCATGAATGATTCGCACGCTGGTTAGCCCCTGAATCGATGAGTCGTCGACAAACTGCCTCACTAGTTCTTCAGATTCGTGAACACGGGCACCCCGGACGTCTAGTTCTCCCGATGTGCTTGCCGATTCGCCTGCGGTGATCGTGTTGATCGTTACGTTCGGAATATCGTTGGGATTTTTCGCCTGTTCGGTTGGTTCTGCTGCTTTTACAAGCCGAAGTTGTCGTTCGTTGAGTTCGATTCGTGCATTGCCCATCATCAGCTCGATAGTGCCGTCGGAACCAGTGCTGATGACCGAAGCCTCGACGTTCAGCCCCTTGATTTCGACCTGATCACCCGATTGAAGTGGGCGGTTTTCATCGGATTCTTCCGATTTTTCAACGTCTGGCGGAGGGGCTACGGGTAGCCATGTTGGATCGGAGAATCGGTTTTTCATTCGCCCGATAGCGCGCTGGGCAGTTTTGAGATCCTTATCGTTTTTTGCTTTGCTGACAATTTTGCGAAGTGTTCGGCGAATCTCCTCGGTCTCACGTTGGAGTTCCTGGCGAGACTTCTCGATCATGTCTTCCTGAGCGCGTGTGACATTGGTGAGCTTGAACTGGAGATCCTTGCGGGCTGCTTCGGTTTCTGATTTTGCCTGTTCAGCCTCAATTCGAATTCGAGTAGCTTCTTCCCGTTCCCGCTGGAGTTGTTGAAGGATGGTTTCGGCCTCGGCTCGGCTCGGGTCCATCATCGACTGGGCTTCGTCGAGAACGTGGCTCGGCATGCCAAGATGGCGAGCCACATGGATTGCGTAGCTTCGGCCAGGAATGCCCATTAGCACCTGGTAGGTAGGCATCATGGTGTCGGGATTTAGCTCGACCGAGGCGTTTGCTAGGTCTTCCGATTCCGCTGCGTATTCGGCTACTGCACGGTAGTGAGATGTGATGGCGATGGGCATGTCGTGGGCGGTTGCGTGTGAGAGTACTGCCCTTGCGAGTGCCGAGCCTTCTTCGGGATCGGTTCCGGTTCCGAGTTCGTCTAAGAGAATGAGGGAATTTTCTGTCGCCTCGAGCAGAATCTCTACCACTCGGCCCATATGCGATGAGAAGGTCGATACGGACCGTTCGATCGACTGGGAGTCTCCGATGTCGGCGTATACAGCGTCGAAAATTGCGATTTCGCCATCACCGACCGGCACCTGCAATCCCGATTGGTGCATGAGTGCGAACAGACCGATTGTTTTAATAGCGACGGTTTTGCCGCCGGTGTTTGGTCCGGTGATGACCAGTCCTCGAAATCCGGGCCCGATGTTGATTGTGATCGGAACAGCGTCACTGCCCAGAAGTGGGTGGCGGGCGTTTACGAGATTTACGACGTTGTCGGAGCCGGGGGGCATGGTTTCGAGTCGGCGGGCTTTCATCGAAGCGGTGAGTCGGGCACGGGCGGTGATGTAGTCGAGTGCTGCTGCGGCTTCGACGGCTATGATGGCTTCTTCTTCTTGATCGCCGATTAGTCGAGAGAGTTTGCGCAGAATGCGTTGTTCTTCTCGATGTGCTTCGGCCGCAGTTTCTCGCCAATCGTTGCAAAGATCGACTGCTTTGAGCGGCTCAACAAATAGCGTCGCCCCGCTGCCAGAAACATCATGAACGATGCCTGGAACCGATTCTCTGGCGTCGGCTCGAACTTCGAGTACTAGTCGTTCGCCACGAGTTGCGATTGCGCCCGATTGAAGCGATTCTCTGATTTTATTGTTGGCAGCGATTCGTTCCATTGCCCGCATTACTCGTTGGAACGTTTTACTCACGTTTGCACGGAGTCTTGCGAGTTTTGGCGTGGCGGAATTGAGGACTTCGCCCTTGTCGGAGATCATCTTGAAGATTTCGTCGCTCAGGTCGCGCAGATCGGGAATGTCACTGGCGATGTCTTCGAGAAGGGGTGCTCGTCCTTTCATCGAAACTACGACGTTGCGGGCGTTCCAGATCGAATCGAGTAATAGGACGACAGATACGATTTCCTCGCCGGTGAGGATTCCGTCGATGGCGGCTCGGCGTAGGAGATCTCGAGGATCACGGGCGCCTACGAGTCCGATGTCGCCGACGGTGCCGAGCATGAGTGCGGCTTGAGCAGTTTCGTCCTGCAGCCGTTCGACGTCTTCCATGTCTTTTTGTGGCTGAGCGTCGAGTGCCATTTCGCGTGACATGAAGAAACGAGTGTGGTTGGCAAGAAGTTCGCGAATGTTGGCGAATTCCAGCAACTCCCAAGCCTGTTTTTGGAGTGCAGAAATTCTGGGCGACTGAGCGAGGTATTGCGAATCGTCGTTCTGGTCGGCTTCATGCGATATGCCGGTCTGATGTGCCGTTGGCACTTTTTCTTTGCTGCTCATTGCGAGTTACTAATCGCCGTAGTTGATAGGCGGGTGCTGACGATTGTAAGTTGAATTGCTTGGTTATACTCGTGTTCGAGTATCAAGATTGCTCTTTTGAGGAGTTGAGTAGCCAAAATTGACCACTTCAGACGTTAAACCACTCCAGCCACCAAAAGGCCCCCCCGGCGCTGAGAGTCATATTTTCAACAGCATGGTTGCTTTGTTGAAGAGAGCTGGGCTTGAGTGGCGTGGCAACTTTCGCTCCGTGGGCGACAGGATTATCCATTTTTTGGACTATGGCGAAGGTCGGCCAGTGCTTTTGCTTCACGGCGGTGGTGCGGGATCGGCTGTCTGGTTCAGACAGATCGAGATGCTTTCTAAGACACGGCGTGTAATTGCACCAGATCACCCGGTGTTCGGGCTATCAAGCCAGACTCCCTACAAATCGCCGCTGACAGATTCATTGGTGACGTATTTGATCGATTTAATGGACGATATTGGACTTGATAAGGTCGATATCGTGGCGCTTTCGATGGGTGCTCAGGCCGCGCTGGCGCTGGCTATCGAGAGGCCAGAGCGTGTTGTCAAGATGGTTGTGATCGATTCGGCCGGGTTGGGTCGAGCGTTTCCGCTGATCTTCAGGCTGGCGACAGTTCCGTTGCTTGGTCGACTGGTCGTGCGGCCAAATCGTTGGGGGCAGGACAACTACTTCAAGACGATGGAGGTGGTGGATTCGGAGTTCGACGATGCGCCGGCGTACAGGCAGTACGCATATGACGTGACTTTGTCCGATGGGCATGCGCAGGCGATGCGGGCGAGTTTGCGCGTGATTACCGGGCTTGGCGGGCAGAAACAGTTTTTTAGTGATGCTGAGCTGCGTTCTATATCAGTTCCAACTCTTGCGATTTGGGGAGAGCACGATCAGGTGTTTCCGGTAGAGCACGGGTATCGACTTGCGCGGTTAGTGCCGGGTGCGAGATTGCATGTGATCGAAAACGCCGCGCATGTGCCGTTGCTCGACAATCCAGATCAGGTGAACGAACTGATAGCTGGTTTTTTGGCTGAAGCTTAGGTTCCGAGTTTATCGCCGACTTTGAGACCGGCCGATTCAGCCCATTCACCAGCGCTGATTTTCTTGCCACCTGCCGCTCGAACTCTGCCAATTGCCACGGATCCGGAAGATGTGGTGACGACTATTTTGTCCGAGCCTATTTCGACAACTGCACCGGCGGGGTGACCTTCCAAACCATACGAAGAGTGCGATGCGTCGTAGAGGGAGAGCTTGGTGCCGTTGAAGGTTGTGTTGGCACCGGGTTGAGGGTCGGCGCCGCGGATCATGTTGAAAACGGTGGCTAGATCGGCGTTCCAGTCGACTACGACGTCGCTGGCTTTGCACCAGCTTTCGTAGGTTGCTTTCGATTCGTCTTGAACGATTTTCGGGGCAGTTCCGTTTCGCACGAGGTCGACGGATTCGATCATTGCCTCGACGCCAAGCGGGTAGAGCTTGTTGAAGTAGACGCTACCGAGGGTGGCTTCTGGCGCGATCGTCACGTTTTTCTGCATTAGGACGGGTCCCGTGTCGAGTCCCTCGTCGGGCCAGAAAATGGTGAGTCCGGTTTCGGTTTCGCCGTTGATGATTGGCCAGTTGATTGAGCTGGGGCCACGGTGCAGCGGGAGCAGTGATGGGTGGTACTGGATGGTTCCCATAGATGGGAAGTTGATCATCGACATGGGGACGATGTCGGTAACGAACGCCATAGCGCAGAGATCGGGATTGAGCGATTCGAACTGGTCGACTGCCTCCTGATCTCTGAGTCGACTGAACTCGAAAACGGGGACGTTGAGTTCGTTTGCTGCATCGGAAATCGGATCGGTAGATCGGCCTTCCTTCGTAGGCGGTGCGAAGACTCCTACGATTTCGTCTTCACCTTTTTCGGTGAGGGCTTCAAGGACTGATTTGCCGAATGCGGACTGACCGATGATGGCGATTTTCAAAAGTACTACTTTCTTTCGTTTTGCTCCGGGCGTCCGAGGCGGACTTGGTCGCGAGCGGCAATCTACCCATTGGGTTAGTGCGTGCATTCGCACTTGTAACCCGTCTGTGACACGGCTTTTACCCCCTTCCCGTATGAAGGGGGATCAGACAAGTGCGGAGCTTGCCGGTAGTTCTAACACGATTATGAGGCTGGTGTCGGTTAGCATTGATGGTGGTTCGAAGTTTTCGGTTAAGGTACGAGTTATTACATCAGGAGAATTCGAAGTTGACGATGCCGGGCGATACGCCGCACGAGATGAGCAAGGCAAATATAGATTTT
Source organism: Dehalococcoidia bacterium (assembly GCA_012959765.1). Lineage (GTDB taxonomy): Bacteria > Chloroflexota > Dehalococcoidia > Lucifugimonadales > Lucifugimonadaceae > Lucifugimonas. The sequence goes on from DUCO01000018.1 coordinate 5,923, forward strand.
CCGCCGAAAACTGCTGCTGAGTTTTTTGCTCGTGGTTTGAAAAACGCTCAACTTGGTATTCCGGATAAAGCGGCTTCGGACTTCGAAGAGGCGGCGTGGCTTGATCCTGAGAATCACGAGATTCAGTTCAATCTGGGCGTTGCGTACCTTTCGATGGCCGATTTCGAGCAGGCGATCAACAATTTCACCAAAGCTATCGAACTAAAGCCCGGTGTTGCCGATATGTACGGCAATCGTGCTGTGGCGCACGCGGCGATTGGTGAGGATGAGGAGTCGCAGGCCGATGAAGCCGAGGCGGTTAAGCTCGGTGCTCCGCCCGACGGTTTGGGTGCGGTGATCGACTACGTAAAAGACCAACGCCGCTAGGTGCCAGTGACACTTTTTCTGAATGTCTGGCGTGTTGGCTGAGTCGAAGAGTCACGATGTGGTGGTTGCTATCTCCCTCACCCCAACCCTCTCCCCAAGGAGAGGGGGTATTGACTCGCTACAGGAAGAGAAGCTGTCAGGTCGAAGGGTTTCGCCAGTCGGGGTAGGCTTCGTCTAGTTGGAGACTGCGCATGTATCGCCTGATCGCGTCGAATGCCGATACGAGATTCACGGGCTGAGTTGAGGGCGTGATGCGTGTAGCTGAACTCAGATGCTCGGCGAGAAACAACGCTTCAGCTTTCGAAAGCGGCGCGTACTCGGTGTGTCGTTCAAGTAGCGGGTACTCGATTCCTGCAGCCGTAAGTCGTGCGAAAGCCCGAGCGGCGGTTAAATCCCTTCGGTCGTGAGCTGGTGCTCCATCGGGTCTGGTCCGTGGTCGCCTGATCAGCCCTGCTGCGATCAGATTGTCGTAGAGATCGTCATCAAGTCCGCTCTGGGTAAGAAAATCTGAAATGGATATCGGTCCGGCAGGTGCTGATTGAGAAGTTGCCGTGATCGACGAGTCGGACGGCATGGCTGCTGCCAGCGGCGATGTGGGATCGGCGTTCACTACTTGCCTGATGCCCTTGAGATTGAGGCCCGCCGCCTGAAGTTCCTTGATCTTGTTGATCAGTGCTTCGAAATGAACCGGATATAGCGCCCTTGTCTGGCTTGTTTTGCGGGGCGGGGGCAGAACACCGATGCGCACGTAGTAGTTGATGGTGGCGGTGGTTACGCCGGTGCGCCTTGAAAGTTCGCCAACTGAGAAGGTGGAGCCGTCGTTCCTGGCGTTACCCGAATTGTCAGGGTTGGGCGTACTGGTCATAGGAACTGGTGGTATCTATGGAATCCGTTGCGGACGGAAGGGCGTAGCAGTAATAAGGGAGTGAGTCTTCAATCTGGAACCGTGCACCAGAGCGAGGACTCGCTTTCTTTAGTTATGAAGCAGATGGTATCGAACGGACACGAAGCATAACTGAATGGAAGCAGTCTGTGGACGTTTATCTCGTTTGTCCGTGACAATTACCAGTTGTGGTTGAAGCGGACATTCTCCCTCACCCCAACCCTCTCCCCAGTGGAGAGGGAGTCCGCACAAACATCTGGCACCTATTCCCAGCGGAACATCTTGGTCGCAATGACGAAAGCGATTACGATCCAGATGCCAAGCCCCAGTAATTCGGTGCCGAGAGTGGCTATCGAAGCGCCTTCAACAGTTATCGCCCTCATTCCGTCGGCCAAATACGTTAGCGGTAGGAACTGCGACCATCTGGTTAGCCAGTCGGGCATGACGGATAGTGGGAAGAATACGCCGGAGAGAAACATCATTGGCATGGTGATGATGTTCGCTATCGGCGCAGCTGTTTCCTCGTTTTTCGCCCAGCCAGAAACAGCGAGTCCCAGGGCGATGAATAGTGCACCACCGAGTAGAGCCAGAATAGTTAGATCGAACCAGGCCCCCAGTCGGCCATTGCCTACGCTTACGCCTAAAACGATCGCCCCAACGATAACCAGTACATAGGTTTGCAGTACTACGATAATTGCTTTGGTAGTTAGCTGTCCGGCGAGGAAGTGTGATGCACCGATTGGGGTTGCCTTGAGGCGACGCAGAACGCCCTGAGATTTAAACCTGACGAGGGTGAAGACAACTGTGAATAATCCGGTTTGCATGATTGCCATGGCGGCGATGCCCGGTATCAGCCACGCTTTGAATCCCTGCCCCTGACCTTCGATTACGGATTCCGAGATCCCAATTGCGTTTTCGACTCGGTATTCAGTTGGAACCTGCGCGGCTTCCTTGAACACGGCGTCGGTGACCTGTCCGAGGATCGTTGATACGACGGCTCGTTCCTGCTGGAATCTTTCGTCGTACGTGACCTTGATTTCGGCGAACTCGCCGGGGATGCCGTAGTTGGCAGGGATTTCGATGACCGCTCGGCTGGATCCGAACTCCAACTCGTAGTGAACGGCTTCGAGTTCATCGACTGAGACGCTCAGCAATTTTTGTTCGCCATTGCCTTTTAGCGCCTGAATCAGTGCGGCTGAAGCCTGGTTGTTTGCAGCGTCGTAGACACCGACATTCGGCGAGTTGAATTTATCGAAATTCATGATGCCGAAGATGATCATTATCAGCAGTGGGAAGAACAATGCCCAGAACAAGGCCTGCTTGTTCCGGAAGTACATTTTGAGTGATGCAACGGTGAGTGCTAGATAAATGCTCATGGTTATGAGTCTCGAAGATCGTGGCCGGTAAGGTTCAAGAACACATCGTCGAGCGTCGCTCCACGAATTCGTTTTTCGGGTTTAAAACCTGTTTCAAGTAGCTGGTCGATCAGAGCATCGGGAGTGTCGAGAACGATGATCTCGCCGTTTTCTACAACGGCGATCCTGTCGCAGAGTTCTTCGGCTTCTTCCATGTAGTGGGTTGTCAGCATGATGGTTGAGCCGTTTGCCTGGATTTTTCTGATAAGTGCCCAGACCTGCCGTCGTGCCTGTGGGTCGAGGCCGGTTGTCGGTTCGTCGAGAAACAGGACTACGGGGTCATTCACGAGAGCGACTGCGATGGAGAGGCGTTGTTTTTGCCCTCCAGAAAGTTCGGCGTACTTGCTGTTTTTTCGCTTGTCGAGTCCGACGCGAGAAAGTATTTCTACGGGATCGACTTTTGCCAGATAGAGCTTAGCGTAGAGATCGACGATCTCGGAGAGCTTCAGGTTGTCAAAGAAGGCGTTTTGTTGAAGCTGAACGCCGATCATTGCCTTGATGGCTCTGGGATCGTCTTTGACGTTGATACCGTTGATGATCGCTTCGCCCGAGTCGGCGTCACGCATGCCTTCGAGAATCTCGACGGTAGTTGTTTTTCCTGCTCCGTTTGGTCCCAGCATTCCGAACACTTCGCCGGCACGAACCTCGAATGAAATGCCGTTCACAGCGGTGATTTCGTCGTACTTTTTATGGAGGTCTTTCGCGACGATTACGGGATCGATTACGGTTGTCATTTGCTTAGACATGCCTCTCGTGACGAAGGGAAGTGTTGCAGGAATCGGCGTCGATGTGCAGAGTTCGACGGTGTAACCGGGTTAGAATCTGCGTTCGATCTCATTTTTGTTGGGTCAGACCTGGGCGGGACGTACAAGAGTTTATTTGATGTTGATCGATATGAGGATTCCAATTGAGTATTGATTATGTGAACTTCGGTACGGGTGGTGTTAGAGTGTCGCGAATGGCTCTGGGACTCGGGTTCCGGGGTCAGTTTGATCGGGATGAGGCTGAGCGGGTAATTCTGACCGCCCTAGATACGGGGATAAACCTGATCGACTGCGCCAACGTTTATGGCTTCATGGACGATCGGCGAAACATCGGCAGCTCGGAGCAAGTTCTGGGCAAGGCGCTGAAGGGTCGGCGCGACGACGTGGTGATCACTTCGAAGGTGTTCAGCCCTATTGGCAACGGACCGAACGATGAGGGCGCTTCTCGATATCACATTATGAGAGAGGTTGAGCGTTCACTGGCCCGGCTAGATACCGATCACATCGATGTTTATATATTCCATGGCGTATCGGATATGTCGCTGTTCGAAGAGCAGTTCCGCACGATGGAGACGCTGATTCAGCACGGCAAGACTCGCTATGTTGGAGTGAGTAATTTCCAGGCGTGGCAGGTTATACAGGCACTTCGGGTGCAGAAGCAAATCAACGCACAACCATTGATCGCAGTGCAGAATCCTTACTCGTTGATGAACCGCACACAGGAAGATGAACTGTTCCCGATGGTTCGCGAAACGGGCGTCGGGGTCATGGCATACAGCCCGCTGGGCGTTGGGTTGTTGAGCGGTACTTACCGGCCAGATGAAGTTCCTGACGACAGCACGTTGTGGGGATCGAAACGCAAGGGTCAGATTGCTAATTACATGCGTGGACGCGCCGCGAGGGTAATTGCCGCGGTCGACGAAGTTGCTGCTGATTTAGGTGTGACGATGCCGCAGGTTGCGATGGCGTGGGTGATGTCGCATCGTGAGATAACGATTGCAATATCTGGGGCAGATACCGTCGATCAGATAGCTGATGTGGCGGGTGCGCTTGAGTTGGTTTTACCGGCTGAGGCGATTGCGAAGTTGGATGCTGTTTCGTATGGCATGCGGGCGGTTCTTGATGGGGCGCCTGACGATATTGAGGATGAGTTCGAGGGGTAGTGGGTGCGTCGCAGCGAGCGGCATCGAACAATAAAGAAGGGGGCGTTTGCGTTCCCCCTCAACCTAACCTTCTCCCTGAGGGAGAAGGGATAAATACAGAAAGATTGCTCAATTGAAAGTACTGCTTGCTGGTGGGTCAGGGATGGTCGGCTCTTTGATCACTCAGTATTTGCAGAAAGAGCACGACATTCGTGTTCTCGATCTTGCTGAGCCGAAGCACGACAACGTTGAGTTTGTTCGAGGGTCGGTGACAGATTCTGAGGCGATTGCAAAAGCCGTCGATGGCGTTGATGCGTTTATCTGGTTGGTGATGTTGAGTCCGCAGGGTGGATCGGTTACCGATCAGGATGTGAAGGTCATTCGCGAGAACTACGAGGTGAACTGTCTTGGGCTTCACACGTTCCTGTGGTTGGCGCAGGGTGCCGGGCTTTCGAAAGGCGTCTACACGAGTTCGATGAGCGTTCATCACCGTGCCAGGGACTACTACAAGAATGAGGATCAGCTTCCGCTCGATACGCCGAGTGCTTACGGTCTGAGCAAGGGTTTTGGCGAGGGGATTTGTTCTTATTTCGCTTCGTGGTTCGATATGAACATCACGGCTTTACGTATTACGGGTCCTCGTGGGCGTGAGGCTTATATCAAAGAGCGGGCGCGACCTGTGACGGATCGGCCAGATGGTTCGAGTCCGTTGTTCGTGACTGATGAGGCCGATTTGGCGAGGGCGTATCTGGCTGCTCTTGAGAACGTGCAGATCGGTCACGGTCGGTTCGATGCTGTGTTTATTGCTGGCGATGAGAACGAGAAGGAGCACAACCTGACGAAAGCTAAGACTTTGCTTGGTTGGGTTCCGTTGTCGCATTTGGAGATCGAGAATTAATGCGAATCGCAGTTATCGGGAGCGGAAGTGTTGGGACCGGGTTGGCGCGGTCGTGGTCGGCTTTGGGGCATTCGGTTGTGATTGGTTCACGGTCGCCTGAGTCGGATCGGGTTGTCGAGCTGGTTGCTGAGATTGGCAACGGGGTTACGGCTGCTGGGTTGGCGGATTCGGTTGATGGCGCAGATGTGATTGTTTTGGCTGTTCCGTGGAGTGCTGCTGAGGTTTCTACTGCTGCACTCGGCGATTTGAGCGGTCGGGTGATCATCGACGCGATGAACCCGTTTGTTAAGGGATTTAATCTTGGGATTGGGCACACCGATTCTGGGGGCGAGCGGGTTGCTGAATGGGCAGATGGTGCTCATGTGGTGAAGGCGCTGAACATCGTTGATGCACGGCTTTTGGATGGCCGGCAGCTTGATGGTCGTGAGATTTCGATTCCGATCTGCGGTGATGATGCCGATGCGAAGTCGGTTGTTGCAGGACTGATCGGCGAGCTTGGCTTCGACGTGATCGACGCTGGCAAGCTGGAGATTTCTCGCCTACTGGAGCCGCTTTGCCTGCTGATGATCAAGCTTTCGATGAAGAAGAGTTTGGGTGCGGAGATCGGATTCCGGGTGCTGCGGGATTGATGTTGTTGTGTGCGTCCCGGCCACCCCGCCCCGGGGCACAGATCCTGAATCAAGTTCAGGATAGCGTGTACGTAATAGACCGGCATGCTGCTTGTCGGTCGGGATTACTGTTTCTACTCTTACCGAATTACCAGTGACGACAGTGTGTTTGGCCACCAACCTAAGTAGAAGCTGCCGTTCTTCGAATGTAAGTGCATCCAGTCCAGTTGATACTTCACCACAGAACCGTTCCAGATGCTCCAGAGCGGACTTACGGGATTCTTGTTGCTTGGATCCCTGTTTCGATTATTCTTGCTGCTGCTCAAGGGTTTTCCTGCGGGCGCTTAACTGATTCATCTCAAGCTTGTATCGATCGAGTTCAATAGCTTCGTTTCGGTAAGCATCGGTCATACGATTCTCTTGAACTACAACTCTTTTCAGAGCCAGGGTGATCTGTTTCTTGTTGAGATCGAATTCGTTTGTCACTTGAGAGTCGGCAAGTTGTTTTCGGTACTGGTCTGCCAGTAGTTCAGGATTATTGTGCGAATCGGATACGGCATTCCACACTGCGTGTTCGACCTGTTCGGCAGGTATGTACGAACCGTTGCAGACACGAGAACCGGCTATCTTGTCGACGTTGTTGCAACGATAAAAGCGATTTCCATACCTCGCCTTTCCAGCCAGCCTCGACCCACACTCGGGGCAGAAGATCAGGCCACGAAGCAGGTAGTCGCGCTTCACGTTCCGTTTTGAAATTGCCTTGTTTTCTTGAAGCTTTGACTGGGCCCTGTTCCAGATGTCATCTGAAACAATTATTGGAACAGGAATCCTTATCCATTCAGATTCAGGCCTTTGCCTTGTCCTGGTTTTTCGCCCATTTTCGCCCTTAACGCGTTCGGTCTGCTGGTATAGAAGGTCTGAGGGTCTCCATCGCCATCATCATCGGCTAGAGCCACCGTGACTTCAAAGAAACCGTTTGAATCATAGACGTGAGACTCTGAAACAGTTCCGTAAGTACCCGTGCCTGAACTTGGAGTCACAGTCACGAATTCTGGAGATGTTCCATCGCCCCAGTCGAGGAGGGCAGTGTGAGTATCGACTGAACTGGCATCTACGAACGAGACTGGTCCGATCGTCATAGTGTCGAAGATGATCAGTCCTTGAGTCACAAAAAATCCAACATATTCCGGTGCGACGTTGTTCACGTTCAGTTGAAACGTTACTTCCGTGTTAAAGCCATCGCTGTCGGTCGCAGAAATCGTTACCACCTGCGAGTCGTCTGGCCCGTCGATAACGTCGAACGTCCAGCTCCAAACACCGCCAGATTGAGTTAACAATCCAGCGGACGCAGTTACGATCACCAAGTCAGCACCCGTGACCTGACCCCCTCAAACACATCCAGTTGAAAAATCAGATACTGGGCGTATTGAAGGAAGGCAGAAATGCCAAGAAAAGATCGAAGCCCGGAGCAGGTCTTGAACTAGCTCCGGCAAGTCGAGATCGCCGTTGCAGGTGGCAAAGGTGTTGGTCAGGCAGTACGTGAGATCGGCGTCACCGACCACATCTATTACAGGTGGCGACGCGAGTACGGCGGACTCAACCTCGACCAGGCAAAACGACTAAAGAAGCTTGAGCAGGAAAACGCACGGCTGAAGCGAACAGTTGCCGACTTGGCGTTGGACAAGCAGATCCCGAAAGAAGCGGCCGAGGGAAACTTCTGAGCCCTTCTCGTCGCCGCAAGTGCGTAGAGTGCGTACAGCAAGTGCTACCTTCGGTATCCGAGCGCAGGGCCTGCAGGGTGATTGAGCAGCCGAGGCCGACACAGCGCAGAACTCCGAAGATCCTGGACGATGAAGAGTCGCTTACCCGAGACATCGTCAAGCTTGCAATACGGTTCGGCAGATATGGGTACCGCCGGATCACTGCACTGCTCAGGGACCAGGAATGGCAGGTGAACCACAAGCGGGTCGAGCGCATCTGGCGACGAGAAGGGCTGAAGGTACCGAAGAAGCAACCGAAGAGAGGACGGCTCTGGCTGAATGATGGCTCCTGTATCAGGCTGAAGCCCAAACGTAAGGGGCATGTGTGGGCTTACGACTTAGTGCTGGTACGGATTCGTTCCCAGAACACGATTCGACCCCACAGCTCATTGGGTTACCGGCCGCTGGCACCCGAGACGTTAATGCCCAAGATGTAGCTGGTCGCTATTTCGAGTAATAAGTGGTAACGGTATCGTGGGCAGGTCAGTGCGTTCGGACTGAAGGGCAAATGTTAGGCTGCGTGGTCGACGCTGAGGCGCTTGTTTTTGAACAGAAACGGCACCAAACACTTCATTTCGATAGTTCCCAACTCGCCTATCAGCCGAGTTGGGACGCTTAGGACTTTTGGTGTTGAGAGCAATGTTTATCGAATGAGCGAACGTACCTTTGGCAGATCAAGTAGTCAAAGGTGCTATTCGGTAGTCGCAAGTTCTGCGAGAGTCAGCATTTGTGTATTCGTAAAGTGAACAATGGCTAGACGAATAAATAAACGAGCAAATATCCCAAGCCCAATAATCAGTGCGGAGTTGATTGACCGGGCAATTTTCTGGATCACGCTCGGAGCGTTGTTTTCGATCCCACTTTTGTTCAACTATTTCAGCGTGGTCGTGGTGTACGACGAATTGCGGCTTTCACTACTCCACTTCGCAGCGGGCAGTGTGGTTGTGTTGTGGCTGTGGCAAGCGGTGATCGTATTGTCGCAAACGGAAATGCAATCGCAAAAAGTTGCTTATTTGAACCCGAGGGTGTGGGCAGGCTCGAACATAGCGAGATGGACCGTGACCTTGGTTGGGTTGTTCGTACTGGTTCAGGTTGTTTCGACGCTACTTTCGCCGATTCCGATGATCAGTTTTTTCGGTGGTGACGATACTCGCTCGGGTCACAACCTATACGACAGCCTATCGATGACTGTGTTGCTGATCGTCGTAGTGTTCAGGATGCGTACAGAGCGAAATCTTATCCTGTTAGGTTATGTACTGGTCGCTTCTGGAACGATTGCGGCCATTTACGGAATCACTCAGCATTTTGGTTGGAATCCGACCGCAGTTCATCTGGATCGAACTCGGGTAATTTCCAGTTTCG
>DUCO01000018.1:15141-112202 GCA_012959765.1 Dehalococcoidia bacterium
CAGTGCGTACATGGTTATGTCCATTCCAGCCACGCTGGCAATTTGGCACATCCGTAGCAAACGACCAAACATATGGATTTCCGCGATAACACTTGTCCTGGCGTTCCAAATTTCTGGGCTAGTATTTTCGGGAAGCCGAGGCCCGGTCATCAGTGCAGTCGTTGGAATCGCCGTTTATTTCCTGATTGCATCTTTTCGAATCCATCGCCATGAATTGTTGCGAGTTGGAACGGCATCGTTGGTCGCGGTGGGCATAGCGCTGATCATCATTGCAATACCGTCGGGAGGCTCCACCAGCGAGCAGAATGCCTCGACCGAGAGAATATTAAGTATCGGAGAGGAACTTCCCGTAGGATTTTCACGATCGGATGGAAGTACCGATCTGAGAGGTGGCCTGAATGGGCGAATTTCAACTTGGCGATCTGTTCTGGAATTGGCAACAAAATGGGAAGTACCAGCAGAAGAACCTTCCATGAAAACGCTGCTTCGCCCTGCATTTGGTCTGGGACCTGAAATGTTGGTGTATTCATTCCCATTCGTCGGCGAACCTCAATCACATTTGTTGAAGATGGATCATGCTCATAACTTCGAACTAAATGTATTGGCCGAACTCGGATATCTTGGATTGAGTGCGTTGATAGCGCTCGCTGCTCTAGTTCTGGCGATGGCTATTAGAATCGTGAAGCTCGCCAGATCACAGCCGCGCGGTGTCAGCCGGTCCACGATTGCAATTCTGTTCATCTTGCCATCGTTAATCGGAAAGCTTGTCGAAGTGCAGGTTGGTGTGCCGCGCGTCTCGGACATGGCGATGATGTTTGCGTTGTTTGGGGCGGTAATAGCGGTTCATGAACTGCTGCGTATCGCGACAACGAGCTACAAAGATGGATCTGAGTCCAAATCTCAGAAAACTGCTCTTTCGATTTCGATCTCAGGATCCATTGTGTATAAGTCAACAATCATTGTCGCGGTGGTGGCATCGATAGCGTTTTTATCGGTGTTCGTCGGATGGGATTTGAGACGACTTTCAGCGAGCCGACATTTGGCAGCGCACCTTGATGATCCTGTAGCTGCATTCAACAATAATGTCTGGCAAGAAGCTCAATCTCGCGCCCCTGAGCGCAGCTCCATCACTATTAATCTTTACAGGCTGTATGCAGCGGCCGCCAATAATCAACAAAGTAAGGGCAACGAGGATCGAGCCGTTGAACTAATACTCGCAGGTCGCAACCTGCTATTGGAATATGAGAAGTACGATCCGTTTCAAATGGACACTCAAATCGGACTCGCTCAGGCTTCGTCCCGGATGGCAGAGTGGGGTTACTCGGAGTATCAGCAAGATTTGATAGACCGGTACGTGCTAATAGTGGATCGGTACCCAAACAAGCCGTCTTTGATAGGAACTGCAGCAACAGTGATGTCTAGTTTCGGTAACCACGAACTAGCGATCGATTTTGCAGATCGTGCAATTGCTACCGAAGCCACCACTCAACCATGGTCAAAGGCCTGGTACGCCAAGGGGCGATCATTATACCTGCTCGGGCGAGAAGCAGAGGCGCTGGATGTATTGCAGATAGCGACTACCAAAGATCCAGAATCTGAAGGTGCGATTCGTTCTGAGGAGTTGCTAGCCCAGATTTTCGAGTTGCAGGGTTCGAGTTGAATTTTGATACTCGCCGGAAACTGACCTTCAAGATAATTTGAGCAACACGACGGTCACTACCCCTGTCAATTAACTTTCCAGCAACACACCATCCATCCTAAAGCTCGATATGAATCTTCGAAAGTTTTCTCGGACTCGCATATTTGAATCGGTGAACCGGCTAGACAATACAGAAGTACCTATTTTGTCAATTCTCACAGCTCCAACAGATAGATAAACGTACTTAGAGCTATCAAGCAGCTGTACGCGCGCTATGAGGGCCTGAGGGTTAATTAATAGGGATTCTGAGTAGGGTTTGAGTAGCACTGCTATCAAAATATTGGTAGTGATTATCAGTATTAAATTACTTAATCAGACTTGTGTAGCTGCTTGACCTGCCTGCCCCCCCTAAAAGTGTTCACAAAATCCCCTAATCGGGGACCATTACGGTTTGGCTCCAAACACCCATATTGAACTCAATATTTGGTGCCGAAGGTGGGAGTCGAACCCACACGACCGTTAGGGTCAAAGGTTTTTGAGACCTTCGCACTATTGATTAACTTCAAGGACCCAGCACGATGCCGGGCCCTTGTTAGGACTCAGTTTGGTCGGGGTGGCGAGACTCGAACTCACCCCCCCCCCAAAGCGGGTGCGCTACCACTGCGCACACCACCGTCGGCGATCGTCATTTTTCGCTTTGGTCACACTGGAACCGTCATAACGACAGGTTTAGTGCGAATCTAAACTGGTCTATTATGTACATGTGTTCAGGATGACAATGTTGGACGGTTTACGATGAGAGCGGTGCTGGTTGCATTAAAGCTTCACTCGCCAGGCGATTAGGGCTGAGAGGATTCGGACTGCTGCCATTGCCAGGAAGACGAGTTGCCAGGGTGTGCCTGCGGTGTCGAGGATCAGGGCGAAGATGATTGCCTGTGCTCCGGCGTAGACGTAGCCGTGGCCGTCGAGAACACCTGAGGCGGTTGCTGCGTATTTGGGACCTGCGATGTCGACTACGAGGGTCGAGGTCATCGAGAGGCTCATCGCGAAGGCTCCGACGAAGAGAAGAGCGGCTCCTGCGTATATGTTTTCGGCTGGGACGATTGCGAGGCCGACCAAAGCGATGGCGGAGATGATTGCTGATGCGGCGATCATCGGGCTCCGACGACCGCCGAGTAGAACGTCGGATATCCAGCCCGAAACCATGGGCGCTGTCAGGTAACCGACGGGAAGTGCGACGGTTACGAGGGCGGTGGTTTCTATTGAGAGCCCGGCTTCTTCGAAGTAGTAGAGCGGCGCCCAGGTAGTGAGCCCGTAACGCACAACGTTTTCGAGCCCTTTAACGTGTGATGTTGCTACGAAACGCCAGTTTGAGTAGAGGATTCGGTAGGCGGTGAATGGGCCGTCGTTTGAGCCGGGCGTGAGAGGCTCACTTGGGCTCAGATTCTCCCCCCCTCTAACCGTTTTGGAGCGATCGTGATCGGACGACTCGGCTCCTGTCTGCGACGCGGCCCATTCCGGGGGAGAGGACTCGGACTCATCCCCCAAGCTCGCTTGGTCAATTTCGTCCAGCCCAACATCCGAAGGTCGATCTCTAATGAGGAAGAACAGTGCGACTGCTGCTGGGATCATCAGCAACGGGGGGTATCTGAACGCGGCTCGCCATCCGAATTCGGCGATTGTCCACCCGGTGACGAGCCACATCATTAGCATTGATGATCCGGCAGCAACTCCTACGAAACCCATCACGCGTCCACGGTGACTTCGATGCCACCACTGGGCGAGCATGCCTATGCCGGGCGACCAAGCTGTGGCATTGGCGAATCCGTTAAATCCCCACGGAATGGCGATCGCCCAGAGGCTGGATCCGAAGCTTGTTACCCAGTTGAGTGCGACCGATGCGAGGGTTCCTGTGACCAGTAAAAGTCGATATCCGTAGGCTTCGGCGATTCTGCCGTGCGCCATGTCGCCGATGGCGAATCCCCAGAGCAGGCAGGCGTTGATGATGCCGATTTCGACGTGGGTGAAGTCGAGCTGTTCGCGCATCACGGGGCTGGCTGGCCAGTGGTTGAATCGGCCCATGTAGACGAACAGGTAGAAGGCGGCGTAGCTGAATAGCACGCGGTTTCGCCAGCGCCGCATGTCTGCCTGATTATCTTGAGTAGCTGATGTCACGGGCGCAGGGTATATAGAAAGTTAGGGTTGTTGGGCAGACATCAGCAGTTGCTGGGCGTAGTATTTGCGCACTTGACCTCAAGTGAGTTGGGCGTGATTTCAAGCATGCTGGAGAATTTTCAAAATGATCGTTGATGTCCATACCCACCTTCCAAGCCATATGGAAACTGTGCCGCCGGACCAGATGCAGATCGAAACGACGATGCGTTCGGGTGAGGAAGTTCAGCTGACCAATTCGATCGACGACTACCTGCGGGATATGGGCCCGGTCGATAAGGCGTTTATTTTTGGAATCGCGCAGCGGCCATGGCGAATGAATCAGCAGGTACTTCGAATCGAAGGCTGGCCTGATGAGATGAACCACAACGATGTCGCAGCCGAAACGGCCAAGCGTGCGCCCGACAAGATCGTGCCGTTCATGTCGCTGCACCCGCTCGATCCGAACTGGAAAGATGAGTACGACCGGTGTGTTGGGGATCTGGGATCTAAGGGAATCAAGCTGGGACCGAACTATCAGGACTTCGACCCGACGGGTCCTGAGGCGTTCGAGCTTTTCGCTCGATTAGAAGCTGATGGCATTCCGATTGTGTTCCACCAGGGAACGTCGCCGATGACGGAAGCGCCGCTTACGTATGCTCACCCGCTGACTTCGGACAAGATCGCCATGGCGTTCCCCAAGCTGACGATGGTGTTGGCGCATCTGGGTCATCCATGGCAGAACGACTGTCTTGCTGTCGTTCGCAAGCACCCGAATGTTTGGGCCGATGTTTCGGCGCAGTACTACCGTCCCTACTCGTTCTGGCAGGGCATGCGGTTGTTCTACGAATGGGGTGTGACCGACAAGATTTTGTTTGCATCGGATTGGCCGGTGACACGCCCGCAGGACAATATCGACCATTTGCGCGGGCTTACTAAATTCGCCAAAGATCATCATCTGCCCGACATTCCTTCCGAGGCGATTGAGGGGATTATCAACCGGGATTCGGTTGAGATTTTGCGAGTGGATTAGAAGAGAGCGGTACATTCGATGCCTTATGTGATCGCGATTGGCGCGATAGTCATGTTGGTTCTCGTTATTTATCGGGCGGGTCGGCGCGCTGGCTGCGAAACTGGTCGGATTGATGAGCGCAAAGAGTGGTCGGCGAAAATTCGAGAGGTTGATGACTAGATGAGTGGTGATTCGTCGGGGCTTGATGGTGCTGAACCGGGTAGATCTCAAAAGAAGGGGATTTACTACGGCTGGTACGTAATCGCCGCGCTGTTTTTCGCAACGTTTGTAGCAATTGGCGCTCGTCAAGGCTTCGGCGTTTTTGTTAAAACGTGGGAGCAGGACTGGGGCGTTACAACCGCCACAATTTCGGTTGCTGCTGCTACAGGCTGGATCGTGAACGGTATTTCGCAACCGTTCGTTGGGCGACTGACCGACATTTACGGTGGCCGCCGAGTGGTGGTGCTGTCGCTGCTCGTGATGTCCATAGCAACGATGGGCATATCGCTCGTTACGAATATCTACGGATTGATCGCGCTATTTGGGTTCGTAATTTCGTTTGCTTCTGGCGGAATTTCACCTGCGACCACCGGCGTAATCGTGGCACGGTGGTTCGAGAAGAAACGCGGTGTTGCGATGGCCGTGTTGATTTCGGGTGGGTCGGTTGGCGGGATGATCGTGGTGCCGTTCCTGAGCTACGTGTTAATCGAGTTTGGCTGGCAGACGGCGTGGCTGATGATCGGCGGGTTGGCGTTGGCGTTCGGTGTTCCGCTGCTGATAATCGTTGTGCGGAGTAATCCGGGCGATATGGGTCTGGAGATCGACGGTGAGGTATCGGACAAATCACCCGATGCCAGGATTGTCGTTCGTCCGGTTGGTCCAAAGTTCGTCGAAAAGTGGCGAGATTCGCTGAATTCGAAGCCGATCTGGCAGCTTTCGATTGCTTATTTTGTTTGCGGAATTACCACCGCTTCGATTGCCGTTCACTTTGTTCGCTGGGCGGTTAGCGAAGATATAACTACCGGAACGGCGGCATTGGCGTTTGGTGTGCTGAGCGGGATAAATGCCTGTGGAGTGCTTGCGATTGGGTTGCTTTCGGATCGGTGGCAGAGGAAGAATCTTCTTGGTGCGGTGTACTTGGTGCGAGCAGTTGCTTTCATTTCGCTGTTTGTTTTGCCGGGGCCGATAGCTATTTGGGCGTTCGCTGTAATTGGCGGGATGTCGTGGCTGGCTACGGTTCCGTTGACGGCTTCACTTACTGCCGATGTTTACGGTGTCCGAAATTTGGGGACGTTGTTCGGGTTTGCGAACATGGCTCACCAGCTTGGTGGTGCGGCTGCGGTGATGTTGTTTGGCTGGGCGTTTACGGCGTGGGGTTCGTACGACGTTCCGTTTGCGGTTGGTGCGGCAACGTTGATCGCTGCGGGGTTCGTTTCGTTCTCAATTCGCGAAAAACAGCATTCGGTTCGTTATGTGCAGGTGCCAGAGGGTGGTGCTGTGGATATAACCGAGCCGGTGTCGGACGAGTCGTGAGATGGCGAATCCACTCGGCCCGCTGCTACATCATTCGGAGCCTATAGACCCCGATTTATGGGAGTCGCTGGCTGCAAAGATCGACCATGTGTTGGGTCTGTCGCCCGGCGTGATGGTGCTGTTTTTGGGCGCGTTTATCGTGCTGTTTCCGTTGGTGGTTATGGTGATGGTTTGGCGGAAGCGGCGGGGTTAGGGTGAGGGTTGGCTACGCGACGCGAGGCTTGTCATCCTGAACTTAGAAGAATTTCGGCCAGTTCTTCGAGTGCTCCCCAGTGATCGAGCGTTGGTTCAATTTTTCGATCGAATTGGATGTACCAACCTTGGAAATCATCGTGGAGGCTGCGCACTTCGATGTTGCCAAGATCGGTGGCCATTTGGCTTATGGCACTGTTGGCCTTGAGGGCTTTGATTAGCCCGAGACTTCGATCTTGACCCTCCCACTTAACTTCTGCGACATTGCCGAAAGCTGGAAACGATTTTTTACGTTTCGTTTTGATTTTGATCGACTGCTCTTTTGGAATGGCGCGTTCGTCGGGAACTCCAAAATGAATCAACCAGCGTTCAGGAGAATCTTTGGTGGAGTCTTGTTTTACGATGTTTGCCCAGTAAATCGTGCCACCGTCGATATCTATTACTCCGAGCGAATGGAGGAATTTTCGGTTGCCAACTTGTTCTTCAGGTCGGTCGCGTTCGGCGAGAGTTGATCTGACACCAATCGCGTTGAGGTGATCAGCAAGTTGATCTCTTGTTTTATCGCGTAGTTTTTCTCGCATGTGAGATAACTCCCGGTGAAGGTTTCTCCCTCACCCCAGCCCTCTCCCCATGGAGAGGGGGCTCTGTTACACCTTGGCGTCTAGCAGGTCGCCCATTCGGTCGAGGATTGTGTCGAGTTCTTCGTAGTCGAGTTTGTCGAGGTACTTGTTAGCGGGGTTTCGGGTGAGCGGGGTCTTGATGATTCCTCGACGGAAGTAAGCGGCTTTGTAGGCGTTGGCTCCGAACATGAACTCGAAGTTCAGTGACGGAATCATCCGCTCCCAGATGCTTCGTGCTTCGTCGCTAACGATCTGGAGACCGTCTGAGTCGACACCGCCAGAATCAAGCGCATCCCAGAGTTTTACGTGGGCGTCGGTTATGTGGCCTGCTGGCATCGTGCCGCAGGAGCCACGGCGATACTCGTCGACGAGGTATCGTCCGCCCATGCCGCCCATCAGGCCTTTGACTGCTCCCCCGGCTTTTTCGAGCAGCTCGGTCATGATCTGACCGGGGAGGTGGCTTTCTTCTTTTACATAGTCGACGTGTTCGACTTCGTTGAGCATCTTCACCATCATTGCCGTTGGAACTACGGGACCTGCTGGTGGCTTGTTGTTCTGAATCCAAACTGGCAGCTGGCCGACTTTGGCGATAGCTGTGTAGTGATCCCAAATAACCGATCCTGCTGCTCCGTTTGGCGGCATAGCCATCACAGAGTCGGCGCCCAGCTCGGCTGCGTTCCTTGTGAGTTCGGTTGAAACCGCAGTCGATGCTCCGCTTACGCCGGCGACCACCGGAACTGCGCCATCGACGACTTCGATTCCGGTTTTGAGTACTTCTTTGCGTTCGGCTTCGGTAAGGAATGGTCCTTCCGAGGCGTTTACTGGCAGAACGATTCCGTGGGCTCCAGCTTCAACACTGAATGCGATGCACTTGCGCAGGGATTCCCAGTCGATAGAGAGATCTTCGTTGAACGGGGTAACTGGAATGGCGTATACGCCGCGGAACTGAGAGTTTCTGGTCATCGTGGGAGAGGCTCTTGGGATTGGATGTTCGAATAATTTTGAAGCAACGAGGATACACCCGCACAAGCCCACGACTCCGGTAAGATGCGCCGGAGATTGCGAACTAGACGGATAGCCGAAAAGAGATATCGATGGCAGAGACGATGCGGGCCGCACTGGATGATGGAACTGGTCAGTACATAGTGCAGGATGTGCCGATGCCTGAGATGTACGAGGGTGCGGCGATGATACGTCTTCACCAAACGGGTATCTGTGGTTCGGATTTGCACATGACCACGACTCGCACCGAGGCTCAGACGATGGCTTCGGGTCACGAGATCGCTGGCGAGATTCTCGAGTTGCCAAAGGGCGAGACGAATCTCAAGGTGGGTGATCGTGTTGCGATCGAGATGATCGGTTCGGGACGTGCGTGCCTGAAATGCCACTTCTGCCGTTACGGCCAGTACAAGCACTGCATGGATCTTGCGCCTGACACGGGTGGTGGGTTTGCGGAGTACATGACTCGAAAGCCGGCGGGGCTGTTCAAGCTTCCCGATTCGATGGATTGGCTGGACGGTGCGCTGGTTGAGCCGATGGCGGTTAGTGTTCACGGTCTTCGATATGGTCGAATGCAGCCGGATGATGTTGTTGGTGTTGTGGGTTCGGCAACGATTGGGCTTTCTGCTATTGGTGCGGCAAAGGCGTTCGGCGCACGGACTGTGATCGCTTCGGCGAGGCACCCGCATCAGGCCGAGGCTGCGAAGAGGATGGGTGCAGACGTGGTAGTTGGTTCGGAGCCGGGCGAGTTTGAGGCGGCGTGTATGGAGGCTTCGAACGGTATTGGGGCCGACTTTGTTGTGGAGTCGGTTGGTGGGCATCAGTCGGAGTCGTTCACTCAGGCGATTAAGGCGACTCGGAATCAGGGGACGATGCTTTATCTGGGCGGGATGAAGATTCCGTTGGAAGTTGATCTGTTCGAGCCACTGATACGTGAGATTCGAATGCAGTCGGTCATTTGCTACGGGGTTATTGATGGGCGACACGACTACGAGGTTGCACTGGATCTTCTGGAGTCGGGCGAGATTCCTTATCGCGAGATTGTTACTCACCAGGTTGAGTTGGAGAACATTCAGGATGGTTTCGACGCTGCGTGGGACAAGACTTCGGGTTCGATCAAGGTGCACGTGAAGATTTAGCACGCGAGCGTGATTTTCTTTTTCGGGCGCGACGTAGTTGTATCTACATTTCAGCTCATGGCTTGCTGCGAGGTCCTGAATCAAGTTCAGGATCACGTGTACTCAATAGACCGGCGTACCGGTTTTCTTGTGGGATGATCGTCTCAACTCTTACCGAGTTGGACTCCACGGTGACCTTTTCTACAACCAGTCGGAGCAATTGTTGCTGATCAGCTCAGGTCTGATGAAGCGGCTGCGAAGCTTGCTTACGCCAGAGGGTTGTGGGAGCAGGCTGCCGAGGTTGCTGCGACCGAGGGTTAGTTAGCGACGACGTTCGACGGGTTACGCTATTGCCCGATTTCTTCGGTGGCGATTTCTTCCCAGATTTGGTCGACGTAGCGGTATGAGATGCCGCAGTAGCTGCAGATTTTGAATATGAGCGTGGCGTTGGCGCTGACGTCGACCGGGTTGATTGAGAAGTCGTGACGGTTGTTGTCAGGGCCGGGTATGCATTCAGTCATTTTGGATTTAGTTTTCTGGCTGCGTGGCCGTTGTCTTCAAAGTACATAGTTTCGCCGGTGTTGATTGCTTTGGTAAGCACGTTTGCAATGTTCGGTATTACCGGTTCCTGAGATAACGATTCGATTGGAATCCACTCTACTGCTACTTCGTTGGGGTCGGGTTCGTAGGGGAGTCGTGGCACGCTGCCCGGCTTGAGTGTGCATTCGGAGAATAGTTTCAGGTAGTGAGTTGAACCGTAGATGTAGTCGACCTCTTGGGGTTCGGATTCGGCTATGACCAGTAGGCGGCCAACTTCTACATCGGCGTCGGTTTCTTCTTTCACTTAACGTGCGGCTGTTTGACGCAGGGTTTCGCCTTCTTGATGTCCTCCGACGGGGTAGTTGTAGTGCGGACCGTTCTCGTCATCGAACTTAACGAGTAGGACGTTGCCGTTTTGAATGATTATTCCGGCAGCGCCTACTCGTATTGCTCGCTTGCTGGCCACTAATCTCGGTAGCCTTCGAGGGCGTTGGCTCGCATGTAGTCGCGGTCGAGTTCGATGCCGAGTCCGGGTCGATCTGAGAGGTAGATTTTGTCGCCTCTAATATCGAGCGGGGCATCCGTGAATACGTCGTAGGCGTTTAGTTTTGCCCGTGAAGTTTCGACTCGATAGTGGTTCGGGACTGATGCCATCGCGTGCGCTCCGGCGAGGACGTTGATGGGGCCGCTGGCGTCGTGAGGCGAGATGGGCACGTAGTACGCTTCGGCCATTGTTGCCATTTTCTTTATTTCAGAGATGCCGCCGGTCCATGTGACGTCGGGCATGACGAAGTCGGCAAGTTCTTGTTCGAGGATCGGGAGCAGTTCCCAACGGGTGTGGATTCGTTCGCCTACGCAGATCGGGACGTTGACGTTGTCTCGGACCTGCTTGAGGGCGTGAATGCTTTCGACCGGGACTGGCTCTTCAAACCAGAAGATGTCGTAAGGCTCGAGAGTGCGCGCCAGCCTGATGGCTGTTGGGGCATCGAACCTGCCGTGGCAGTCGATGAGGATTTCGATGTCGGGACCAACAGCTTCCCGCATGGCAGCAATTCGGTCGGCACCAAGGTTTTCAGCTTCTGCGCTCAGTTTGCCGGTCAGGTAGCCATTTTTTTCTTCCTCGTGGTGCGGGTGCCAGGGGTCGGTTTTCATAGATTTTTGGCCGGTTTCCACGATGGCTTTGGCGTGTTGTGCCATGTCTTCTACCGACGAGCCGTCGTTCGGGTGGCAGTAGATCGGGATACCGTCTCGTACGGGGCCGCCAAAGAGTTCAGATACGGGGAGACCGAGTACTTTGCCTCGGATGTCCCAGAGTGCGATGTCGATGCCGCTGATGATGTTGGTTGTTGCGCCACGGGATCCCATGTAGGTGAAAGCTCGGAATATCTTGTTCCAGATCATTTCGATGAGGCGTGGGTCATCGCCTTCGATAAGTTTGCTGACGTGTTTGAGTGAGGCGCACACGGAGCGATTTGAAACGTAAGACGTTCCGGTGATTTCGCCCCAGCCGGTGATGCCTTCGTCGGTGTTTACTTCGACGAATACGTATTCACGATCTTTGCGGATTTGGTTGTCGTTGGCGGTGTCGAGGTAGGGAGCCGGTGCTGATATTAGCCACGGGATAACTTTTGTGATCTTCAATGTGCGGTCTCCGGGGACGTGATGCGAAGTTTTGGTGTGCTAGTCGGCATCGTATGACTGAAATCGCGTAATGTCGAGAAATTTAGGCACAAAAAAAGACCCCGAATCAGTTCGGGGTCTTTTTAGGTTGCGAGTTGGTAGCTCCAGGGGGAATCGAACCCCCGTCTCGGCCTTGAAAGGGCCGCGTCCTAACCGCTGGACGATGGAGCCATGCTTTGTAACTTGGCTGCCTCTCGGCGCCAGTTGTTTTTAGCACTAAATATCAGCATACCGCAGAGTGGGCGAAACGGCGATTTGCGGAGACTACCAATTTTGGGTGGATGGCTTGAGAAGAATAAGTGATTGAATGCAGAATCTACCGGCGGTACATGGAGCACTAGTGAGTTGGAGCCTGCTATATATTCGACCTGCACAAAAATTGCACAACTGCAATTTTCGAAATAGATCACCAGGCAGTCCAGCATCGGTAATCAGGTTTGAAACTTTCCATCCTTGACCAATCCCCAATAAGCGTCGGCAAAATGGCTCACGAAGCCGTTGAGGCGACGCTTGATCTCGCAGAATCGGCCGATAGATGGGGCTACACCCGCTACTGGCTGGCCGAGCACCATAGTTCCGGAACACTTGCAGATGCGAGTCCGGAAATCCTGCTGGCAGCGATGAGTTCGCGAACGAAAAATATTCGGATCGGTTCGGGGGGTGTGATGCTCTCGCACTACAGTCCATTCAAGGTGGCTGAGGTGTTTCGGATGCTTGAGGCATTGGCACCCGGGCGAGTGGATATGGGTCTCGGGCGAGCACCGGGTTCCGATCAGATGGCTAGTTATGCGCTGCAGGCGGGTCCAAACTCATTTCCAATTGAGAAGTACCCGCAGCAGGTGTTTGACGTGATGCGCTACCTCAGCGAATCGTTCCCTGATGATCATCCATTCAGCAAGCTTCGGGCAATGCCAGCCGCTCCAAACTGGGCGTTTCCATGGCTGCTGAGTTCGTCGATGGGCAGCGCAAGTATTGCGGCGAAACTTGGCTTGCCGCTTTCGTTTGCTCACTTCATCGCCCAAGAGGGCGGACCGGAGTGTGTGAGGTGGTATCGCGATAATTTCGAATCTTCAGAATGGTTCGACAAGCCGCGAGTTAATATCGGTATTTCCGCCATGACAGCGGATACTGCGGAACGCGCACACGACCTCGCAACGTGTCGCCACGTCATGCGGTTGATGCGCAATAAGGGCCAAGAAATGAAGGGCGTGCCGTCTGTTGATGACATCAAGGCGATGGACTTCAACGAGGACGATCAGAAGTTCATTGATCAGCAGCGCGCGAAGTCGATCGAGGGCGATCCGGAGACAGTGAAGGCGAAGATCAAAGGTCTTGCCGAGCAGTATGAAACGGATGAAGTGATCGTGCTGACGATTACTCATGATTACGCCGAACGCCAACGCTCTTACGAGCTACTGGCCGAGGCGTTCGAACTGAACGGCGAAGGTCGCACGGAGAGTACTGGCAGCTAAGTGAAGCGCCATGGACCGGATCGAGTAGCGTGGTGTGGGGTCGGCAAAGGAATGTATGTCGGAGTAGCCTGTTGTCGTCTTTTTGAGACAAGTATTTATTGGAGTTGTGTCGCATGGCAGAGTTGAGAGTTAATCGGGCTAAAGAAAAACTTGCGAATGGAGAGGTCGTCACCTGTCTTGCAGGAATCGACAATCCGTATCTGGTGGATTTCGTCGGGCAGATGGGGATCGATGCCGTCTGGTTCGAAGCCGAGCACGGGCCGGTAAGTTTCGACGATGTGGGTAATCTGTCGCGAGCCGCCGATTTATGGGGCATGACTTCTATAGTGCGAGTGGGTAGCACCGACTACAGCACTATTTATCGAACGCTAGATATGGGTGCAATGGGTATTGTCGTTCCACATGTCGACACTGTTGAAGATGCTCGTGCGGTAGTCGATGCGACTAAGTACGCTCCGATTGGACGTAGAGGTATGTTCAAACCTCGACAGGCGTTCGGAGTCGAGGACTACTTATCGAAAGCCAACAACCAATCGATGACGATTGTGTTGATCGAAGACATCAAATCGGTAAATAATCTAGATGAAATTCTCGCCGTCGATCACATTGATGTTTACCACGTGGCTCCGAGCGATCTTGCGCAGTCTATGGGGCACATTGGCGATGACGAGCATCCGGAAGTTCAGCGAGTTATCGATGAATCAATCGCAAAGATACTTGCCGCCGGTAAGACTGCCGGAACCACTGTTTCGAACGAGAATGTTGGGAAGTTCCGGGATCAAGGCGTTACGTTTTTCTACACGGCCTTGAATGGGTGGATCGTCTCGGGTGGCAACGAGTTTCAGCAGGCTCTTCGCGAGTAGCTGATTGCCGATAGGTTTAGCCTTGCTTCGCAGAGCTGGCGGGACAGACCTCGGCGAGTGGGCAGCGGGGGCACTGGGCGATTCGAGCTTTGCAGATTTGGCGTCCGTGGGTGATGAGGAGGACGTGCATGTCGTATCGGTCATCTTCGGGGATCATGTCTTCCATGATCGGGTGCGCTTGATCGGCGGTGGTTTTTTCGGCGATTAGACCAAGTCGCTTCGATACGCGGTGGATGTGTGTGTCGACCGGGAATGCTGGCATTTTTAGCGAGAACGCCATGACAACAGCGGCTGTTTTGGGTCCGACTCCGGGGAGTGATGTGAACCACTCGCGTGTTTCTTCGAGCGGTCGTGCGGCAAGGAACTCGAGATCGAAGTGGCCGATTCGTTTGAGGATTTCGACGAGGATTTTCTGTATGCGAACGGACTTTTGATTCGATAGACCACCGTGTTTGATGGCGTCGGCAATTTTTTGCGTTTCAGCCTCGATCACCTGCCCCCAAGTTGGTAGAACTTTTCGAAGCGAATCGTAGGCGCGCTCGGCGTTCAGGTCGGATGTGTTCTGCGTTAGGACGGTGAAGATAAGCTCGTCGATCGCAATCATTCGAGGTCGCCACTCGATCGGTCCATAGATCGAATTCAGATGTTCTTTTACAAGAGCGACGGGCAACGCTGGCTTGCGCTTGGCGGTGGCTTTTTTGGGGACCCGTGCTGGCATGGACTGCCTAGTAGTTGCGGGTTTGGACGTATTCGGCGAGCGAGAGCAGAGAGTCGAGCGACTCGGAGGGCGGGATTCCGTCGAGCGATTGAACTGCGGAGTCGATGTAACCAGCGGCTACTGCGTGGGTTTTTTCTAACGCTCCGCTTTGCTTGATGGCTTCGACAGCAGCCGGCAGCAGATCGGCACGGGCTTCTTCGCTGGCGCTGAATAGAGCGTCGATCTCTTCATCTGCACCGTTTTCGGCGGCAATGATTGCGGGGAGTGTGATGATTCCTTCGACAAGATCATGGGCAGATGGCTTGCCAAGCTCTTCACTGGTCGCTCGGTAGTCGAGCAGGTCATCGTAGACCTGGTATGCCATGCCGATGCTGTAGCCGTAGTCACGGACGTTCTTGACCGCATCGTCATCGCCACCGCCCAGGACAGCCCCGCTTTCGGCGGCTGTGCAGAACAGAGAGGCGGTTTTATCGTAGATACGCTGGTTGTAGTCCTTAAGCGAAACTCCGGGCTGCCAGGCCGTGTAGATTTCGTTTAGTTCGCCACGGGCAAGTTCGGTGATCGTTTCGGCGAAACGTCTTACGAGTCGGACATTGTTGGTGTCGCATACGTACATAGCGGAGGTTGCGAATACGAAGTCGCCAATAAGCACCGCAACGTTTCGACCCCATAGTTTGCTGGCGGTCTGGTGGCCGCGTCGGGTGTCGGCGTGATCGACGGTGTCGTCGTGAACCAGTGTTGCGATGTGGAGCAGTTCAACGGCGGTCGCCATTTTGATTGGCATCTTGCTGTCGTCTTGACCCCAGAGTTGAGAAGTGAGAAGAGTGAGGGCGGGTCGGACTAGTTTTCCGGGAGTGGCAAGAACGTGCCCGAGTTGAGCATCGAGATCTTGCGCCTGTTCGGGCGCGTTCTGGGGTGCCTTGTCGGCGATGGTCGCAATTTCGGCAATCACAGATTGCAGGTCTTTTTTGACCGGCTCGTAAATGCTTTTCTGTGTGATGGCTTCAACCATGGGCATGTGCGTTTGCGTTTGCGTTCGTGCGGGCTTTAAATTTCGTTCTAGCTATTTGGCGCCGAGGCGGTTGTTTTCTTCTTCGATAATCGAATCATCGAGTTTACGGAACAATGGTGCTGGCTTTTCGATTGGTGCGCCGGGAACGATGTCTCGCCGGGCCCATCCATCGGAAAGTGTATCGCTGTCGCTGAACAGCATACTGTGTATTTTGTCGGCGGAAGTCGGCAGGTAGGGGTAGAAAACGGTGCGGAGGGTCGCAATGATGTTTAGTCCGACCCATAGCGCAGTACCGGCTGATTCTTTGTCGACCTTAACGACTTTCCACGGCTCTTTCGCATCGACGTACTGGTTGCCGTGACGGGCGAGTCGCATTGCTGCGCGGAGACCGTCTCGGAAGTGTCGGGCGTCGATGGCATTCGATACTTCTTCGAGTGCGGTGTCGCAGGCCGCGAGTGCTGCTTTATCGTCGTCATCCAGTTCACCGGGAGTTGGTACTGCGTTGTCGAAGTTGCGGGTTGTGATCGTAAGGACGCGGTGTACGAAGTTGCCGAACGTGGCTACGAGTTCGTTGTTGTTGGCCGCGTGGAAACCTTCCCATGTGAACTCTGAATCGGACGTTTCAGGCATGATCGATGAAAGGCAGTAGCGGAGTGGGTCGGCTTCGTACCGAGTCAGGAAGTCGGGCACCCATACAGCGTTGCCGGTGCTTTTCGAAAAGTCGGCTCCGCCGAAAGTAAGGTACTCGTTTGCTACGACGTCGGTTGGCAGATTTAGATCGCCGCTTCCGAGCAGGACCGATGGCAGCATGATCGTGTGGAACGAGACGTTGTCTTTGCCCTGGAAGTAGTAGGACTCGCCATCGGAGTCGACCCACCACTTTTTCCAAGCGTCAGGCGTGCCCTGTTGTTCTGCCCACGCTCGGGTCGCAGATAGGTAGCCGATGACGGCTTCAAACCAAACATAGATTCGTTTGGATTCCCAGCCTTCGAGCGGAACCGGAACGCCCCAGTCGATATCACGCGTGATGGCTCGTTCGTGTAGGCCTTCACGAAGCATGCCGAGGGTTTGGTTGCGGACGTTGGCTCGCCAATCGTCCTTACCGGTAACCCACTCTTCGAGCCGCTCTTGAAAATCGCCCAGCTTGAGCATGTAGTGGGTCGTGTCTTTGAAGATCGGTGTTGAACCGTCGCGTTTGCTTCGAATATCGATTAGATCGATGGGGTCGAGTGTTCGACTGCAGTTATCGCACTGGTCACCTCGCGCGGATTCGTGTCCGCAGTGTGGGCACGTTCCTTCTACGAAACGGTCGGAGAGGAATCGCTGTTCCGTTTCCGAAAAGGGCATCGATTGGGTCCCTTCAACCAGATGCCCGTTTTCGATCAGTTTGGTGAACAGCTCTTGGGCGACTGCGATGTGGCGATCAGTATGAGTGTGTGTGTACAGATCGTAAGAGAAGGACATGTCGGCGAGCGCCTTACTCCAGATTTCGTGATAGCGAGTTGCGACCACTTCGGGAGATACGCCTTCTTCGGCAGCCTTGAGCGCCGTGGGGGTGCCGTGCATGTCGGAACCGGAGACCATTACCACTTCGTTGCCGATAATCCGGTGGAACCGGGCAAAAATATCGGCAGGAACCACCATGCCTGCGATGTGACCGAGATGAGGTTCGCCGTTTACGTACGGCCATGCGACGGCGACTAGGATTTTGCGGGGCAAATGAGGTTTCCGGTTTGCTGTTTTGTTGCTGGCTGGATGATGTCGGCAGGCAATTACTGTTTGTGCCGATATCGAGATTGACTAGAGATTCATTATAGCGAGGGCGTTACTGGATTCAGCCCTTACTTTTGGTGATTAGATCGTGTCGATTTTTGTGATTGATACGTGAGGGCGATGGTCGTGGCTAATCTTTGGCCAGAGATAGCGTGTAGACCCGGTTTTTAGGCGCTCCGGTGAGTTCGACTACTTGGTCGACGAGTGTTCGGCCTTTGATGCCTTCAGATTGCAACTTTTCAAGTTCGCTTTTGATCTGTTCGTCGGAGATTTCTTTTGGCGGAAGTTCGTTGCCACCTTCGATGACGATTACGAACTCGCCACGGGGTTCGCTGAAGTGGTCAATCGCTTGTTTCGCAGTTCCTCTAAAAGTTTCTTCGTAGAGTTTCGTTAGCTCTCGGCAGATGACGAGTTGGCGGTCTGGGAGCGTTTGTGCGATGTCGATGAGTGTTGCTTTGATTCGATGCGGCGATTCGTAGATGACAATGGGTCCCGGCTCGTTCAGGATGCCTGTGATCGCTTCGAGGCGATCTTTCTTTTTTCTTGGCAGAAATCCAAGGAACAGGAAGCGGTCGAATGCCCAGCCGGTTATAGATAGGGCGGTGACGATTGCGGATGGTCCGGGTAGGGGGATTACGTCGTGGCCGGCTTCTACAGCGGCTGCTACTAGTGATGATCCGGGGTCGCTGATTCCGGGTGTGCCGGCGTCAGTGACAAGTGCGATATCGCTGTTGGCGAGTTTCGATATCAGGGAGTTGAGTCGTTCGGGCGTGGTGTGCTCGTGGAGGCTTTCGAGTTGGGGTGAGACTCCGAGATGGTTGAGCAGCTTACGGGTGACTCGGGTATCTTCGGCTGCTACTACAGGGATGGTCGAGAGGACTTCTATGGCGCGCTTCGTCAGGTCGGACAGGTTGCCGATGGGGGTGGCGACGACGTAGAGGGTCGACATCGATTAGCTGCTGGCGATTGCAGACGCGTTGGCTGAATAGAGGATCTTGTCGATTGCGGCGTTGTGCTGGTCGTCAGCGTGGTACGAGCTGCGTACCAGCGGACCGGATGCAACGTGCTTGAAGCCCATCTCGAGACCTGCTTCTTCGAGTTCCTTGAACTCTTCGGGACGATAGAACCGGATGATCGGGTGGTGACGTTTGGAGGGTCGCAAATACTGGCCAATGGTGAGCAGGTCGGTGTTGACTTCTCTGAGATCGGCCATCGTTTGGAGTAGTTCAGATTTGGTTTCGCCAAGTCCGACCATCATGCCGGATTTAGAAGGCATGAACGGGTTGATTTCTTTTACTCGTTTCAGGAGTTCGAGTGAGATATCGTAGTTCCCGCGTGCTCGCACTTTCTTGAACACACGGCGCGTGGTTTCGATGTTGTGGTTCAGGACGTGCGGTTCGGCTTTTACGACGCGTTCAAGTGCTTCGAACTCGCCTTCAAAGTCGGGGATCAGTACTTCGATCTTGCAGTTCGGGTTCATATGTCGAACCTGCTGGATCGTTTGTTCAAATATGCCAGAGCCGTAGTCAGGTAGATCGTCACGGTCGACAGAGGTGATGACCGTGTAGTTCAGTTCCATCTGCTTGACGGTGTTGGCGACTCGAATTGGCTCTGCGAGGTCGACAGTTCCGGGCCAGCCGGTTTTTACGTTGCAGTAGGAGCAGGCTCGAGTGCAGGTGTCGCCGAGAATCATGAAAGTAGCGGTGCCGCGATCCCAGCATTCGCCTATGTTCGGGCAGGCGGCTTCTTCACAAACGGTGTTGAGGCTGGCCCCTTTGATCTTCTTGCGAATCTCCAGGAAGTTTTCACCGCCGGGGGCTTTGACCTTGAACCAGTCGGGGAGCTTTCGCTCTCGTATTGGCGAGGCATTATTTTCTATCTTAGAAACCAACGATTAATGTTCGATTCGAAATTAACTGAAATGAGCATCTGGTTGCCAATTAGTGCGCAACTGAGCCTGAACTAGTTCAGAATAACAGAGAGACAATCTAGTTTGATTCAATTTTTTTGGCATTGGTGACTGCTTAAATCAACGTCGAGGCACTGGTTTATGAATGGGTAAACGAAAGCGCAGGCAGCGTTATAGCGGACCGGATTTGACGGAGCACGTCGATCTGAATCCGGGCGATAAATTCGAGATTACTCTCGGAGAGATGAACGACGCCGGCGATACAGTGACCGATATCGATGATGCGCCCGTTGTTGTTTCTGGCGGGCTTCCCGGCGAAGTGGTTATCGCTGAGGTGCAGAAGCGATTTCCTGAACGTATTGCGGCAAAGGTCGCTCAGGTTCTGGAGCCGGCGGCTGAGCGTGTGGAGGTTGAGTGCAAGTATTTTCTTACCTGCAGCGGTTGCCAGTGGCAGCACGTTTCGTACGGGCACCAACTGCAGTTGAAGCGTGAGCGGGTGCAGCGCGAGATCGACGGGTACGAGAATCTTTCAGGCGTTGCGGTTGATCTGACGGTTGAGAGTGAGAAGAGGCTTCGATATCGAAATCATGGTCGATTCACTATCGGTAAATACGAGAATGCGGGCCAGGTTGGATACAAGAACATGGTTACCCGCCAGTTCGTGCGCATCGAAGAATGTTTGTTGATGGACGAGAAGGTCAACGAGACTATAGCGCTTGTTCAGGACAAGATGGGCGGCCAGACGCAGATGTCGATTCGGGTTGGCGCCAACACGGATTCGATGCTGGTTCAGCCGCGGATGAATATTTCAGGTTTGAATCTTGTTACCGGCGAGCAGCACTACGAGGAAGAAGTTCGTGGCTCTCGGTTCAGGGTTGCCGCTTCTTCGTTCTTCCAGGTGAATACCGGGCAGCTTTCGAAGGCTGTTGACGAGGTTCGAGAGTTACTGGAACTGGATGGCAGCGAGGTGATGATCGATGCGTACTGTGGCGTTGGTGTTTTCGCCGTTCTTATTTCGCCTTACGTGAAACGAGTGGTTGGCATTGAAGAGTCGGCTTCGGCGATCGAAGATGCCGGGTTGAACTTGAATGGTGCGACTAACGTTGAGTTTATCGAGGGTAAGACTGAGCACGTTCTGGCTGATTGGGATCAGGATGTCGACGTGCTGCTGCTCGATCCCCCGCGGGTCGGGTGTCACCCTGATGTGCTGGACTCTGTGAAGAAGCTGAAGCCGAAGAAAGTACTGATGGTTTCGTGCGAGCCGGCCGCAATGGCTCGGGATTTAGATTTGCTTTGCGAGGGCGGGATGTACAAGTTGGAGACACTGCGACCGGTGGATATGTTTCCACAAACTCGGCACGTCGAAACGATCAGCATGCTCACGTTGCAGGAATCTCGGGATTAACGGAATTGGCGATTCTAGATTCGAGCCAAAACAGACTGATTCTCGCGAGCGGTTCACCGCGCCGGGCAGAGATTCTCGGTGAGGCAGGTGTTCAGATCGATGTAGTTCCTGCGTCGGTGGACGAAGAAGAATTGCTTGCTTCTGGTGGTGATCTGGTCGATGCGGTTCAGTTGCTTGCATTGGCCAAGGCTACGTCGATTGCTGAATCTCGACCGGGTGAGTACGTGCTGGGTGCCGATACGATTGTTGTGCTTGATGGTGAGGAGCTAGGAAAACCAGAGTCGGCGAGCCATGCTGCTGAGATGTTGAGTCGTTTGAGCGGGCGAAGTCACGTTGTCACCACTGGGGTGGCGATAATCAGTCCCTCTGGAGAAACTCGCACAAAATTCGTCAGTACTACGGTGATGTTCCGTACGCTGGATGATGGGGCGATTGCAAAGTACGTTTCTTCGGGTTCGCCTTTGGATAAGGCCGGAGGTTACGGTATTCAGGATCGGTCGTTCGCGCCGGTTGCGAGTTACGATGTGTGTTATTTGAACGTTGTTGGGCTGCCAATGTGTGCAACAAGTGAACTGCTAAAAGAATCGGGATTCCTGAAAGTCGTTGGGCTTTCTTGTTCTGGGCACGCGGGTTTTAGCGACGCCGAGTTGAGGTCGTTGTAATGACCTTCTTCGGGCTTGGCGGATTCGAGGTTCTTGTAATTGGGGCCATAGCGCTGTTTGTGCTTGGTCCGAAGCGCTTGATCGAAGGCATTCGAGATGGACGCAAGGTTTACACCGATTTAAAGCGCCAGCGGGACGCGCTACAGACCCTGATCACTGAGGCGATCGATCTTGAGGATCTGAAAAAGCAGATTGATGTCGAGGGTGTAAAAGAGAGCGTTAAGTCGCTTGAAGAGGATCTGGCACTTGACCAGGTGGCCGAGGATGTGAAGGCGGTGAAATCACTGGCCAAGGGTTCTGTTACTCGAGAATGGAAGTCAACTCGACCGCCGGTGAAAGTTGATCCGGAGATACGGGATTCGATTCCAGATCTGGATATATCTGGTGATGATGACAAGGATGTTTTGGGGTCGAAACTTACGCCGGAGCCTGATGCTGAACCTGATGGCGAAGCCGAGGCGAGTGCCGGTGCGGAATCTGACGAGGTGAAGTCTTGAACGGCAACGCCATGTCGGTTCTGGGCCACATGAACGAACTGAAACGACGTTTGTTCCGTGTGGCGATAGTTGCGGTGATATTCATCGTAATTGCGCTCGTTAACTTCTCGTGGATCTTCGAGCGATTCACTGCTGATACGCGAGAGTTGATTGAGGCGGCCGGTGGAGACATTATTCAACTGACGCTCACCGAGGCGTGGGTGGCTGCAGCGAAGTTGGCGGTGATGGTGGGACTTACCGCTGCATTGCCTTACTTCCTTTGGGAGATGACTCGATTCTTCCGGCCGGGTATGAAATCTGGCGAACGGAAATACGTTTATCTACTAATTCCCGGTGCACTGATTTCGTTCGCCATCGGAGCCACGTTCGCTTACGTGGTGCTAATCCCGCGCTTGTTCGAATTCATGCTGGATTTCCAGAGTGATCTGGCGTTGCCACAGATCACCACTGCTTCGGTTGTTTCGATGACGGTTGGGATAGTGTTCTGGCTTGGAACGATATTTGAATTGCCGATTGTG
Organism: Dehalococcoidia bacterium; assembly: GCA_012959765.1. Lineage (GTDB taxonomy): Bacteria > Chloroflexota > Dehalococcoidia > Lucifugimonadales > Lucifugimonadaceae > Lucifugimonas. The sequence continues at coordinate 37,455 of DUCO01000018.1, forward strand.
ATGTTCTTGTTCGCAAAAATCGATCTGCTTCGATCAAGTTGGGTGATCAAAAAAATCCGCTGGATGATTTTGATTGCGTTCATTTTTGGGGCTGCTGTAACCCCGACGGATCCCGTTTCACAGGTGTTTGTTGCAATACCGGTGATGGCGCTATTTGGAATTGGACTGGGCCTCGTGATGTTGGCCGAGCGAGGGCGCGACGATTAGGACGCTGCGTGTCGGCGTCCTGAAGTAATTCGTGCTTGATGGATTGGCGAGTTGTCGGTCGGTCGAGGCTTCGACTAACTAACTGGATTTAGCGTCGTCAGTCTCGTCGCCAGTGTCGGCATCGGACTTTTCGTCCTTGGAGCCGATGGCGGATTTGAACTCGTTGATCGCCTGTCCCATGCCTTTGCCGACCTGCGGCAGTTTGCCTACTCCGAAGAGGAGCAAGACGATAACGAGGATGAGGGCGATTTGCCAGATGCCAAAGTTCTGGAACACAGATAAAACTCCGAAGTGTCCCGGTTTGTTGTGGGACTTGGTTGAATGAACCGAGGTTCGGCTTCAAGTATACGCCGAGAGTAATTTTTCGCCTAACGTTCGTGTGAGAGTTTTCGGAGGATTACTGGATCTAACGTGTTCCGGGCTAACCCATGTATCGCCAGACGGCGATTACTCTGCTTAGAACTTCTATGTCGGTAGACGGGAACGTCATTGCCTGCATCTGAGTGTTTGCCGGTTCCAGTCTGGTTCGGGGGCCTTCTGAGTAGAAGTGCTTGAGCGTCGTCGTGTTGTCTGACTTGATCCGAACGGCTGCCATCTGACCGTTTCGAACGTATGTCGCCTGTTCCATGATGACGAGATCGCCATCAGAGATCAGCGCATCGATCATCGACTCACCACGTACCTTGAGGGCGTAGACGCCTTCTCCGGTGCCGGTGATCGCCTGTGGAAGGTCGATAAGTTCTGATCCTGAGAGATCGGACCAAGTGTCGTTTTCCGGCATTGGGAACGGAGAACCTGCTGCGATTGTGCCGAGTAGCGGAACTGCGACGGTGTCGATGCTAACCGGTGGGGCGGGCTCGTCGATCCGCTGGTTCGCAAGGCTGAGCCCGCGTGATACTTCAGAGTGGCGGTTGAGATAGCCGCTTTCCTTGAGCCTGTCGAGATTATAGGAGACGACCGAGGTCGAGCTGATTTCACAGCCGCCCTGGATGTCACGGACGGTAGGCGGGTAGTCGTGTTCGTCGATGAACTCTTCAATAAACGACAGGATCGTGAGTTGTTTCTCGGAGAGTTTTTTCATCTAACTGTTTCCTGACTCTTTGTTTCGGAGCCGCGCGGTGAAGTTACTGGGACGTATGTATTGGCACTAATGTTCTGAAAAATATCAGGCGTTGATCTCCCGTGTCAATTGGCGGTGTCACCGAATTGCGATCATAAGTTCGGATGCGAGCATTTTTTGGGGGATCGGGTGTTTGAGGGAATTGTTTTGTTGAATAGCTGTGAGGTTCGCCTGTGCATTCCCCCTCAACCTAGCCTTCTCCTCAGGGAGAAGGGATTAGGGGTGTGACGGACCCTGAAATGAATTCAGGATGACAGCGGAGTCAATTAGGTTGGCGGGGTGGTGCGTTATTTACGGAGCGCCGGGTAGGGATTCGCAGGGTGTGCCGTCGTTACCGCCATCTAGCTGATGTGGGTCGTCGTTTGGGCCACCTGCCGCGATGAAGAAGTTTTGGGCGTCTGCCCATGTTGTGAAGTCTCCGCAATTGCGATCTTCGCCGAAGGGATCGAACCCAGACAACGTTGTTGCAGTTGGAGCAGGCGCACTGGTGGCTGTCGGATTGGGAGTACTTGTGACGATCGGGGTTGGCGAAGCGGTGGGCGGAGCGGACGCGGTTGGGTGTTGGCATTAGAGACGGTGGTGCAGTGATGTGCGGAGTAGGTGTTGGTGTTGCCACGGTGCTTGTCGGCGAAGGTGTCGATTGCGCCGCACCGGGTACTGAGGTTGCAGTAGCTGGAACAGTTGTAGGCAGAATGACGGGGGCTGGAGTTGACGTAGGGCTGGTGGCAGCTGGAGCGGGCAGCGAGTTCGGGCGAGGGGCGTTCGGTGTTGGCGTTGGAGCTGATTGTGTTGCGGTGGGTGTTAGCCCTGCCGGATCATCAGCTGGTTAAACCTCTGGAGTCGCCGTTGGAGTGGCTGTCACTACGACGGTTTCGTAGATGATGATTGGAGTGGTTGTGGATTGAGATGCTGCTTCAGCTGAAGGTGTGTCGCCGACGCTTGTCGAAGCTGAGCCGCAGGCGGCCAAAAGGAACGCGGTTAACCAGTGCCAACCCGAGCAGGAACGCTCTACTAGTGCTGGTGACCCGAGTGATCGTGCGCTGCATGGTCGTGCCCGGCATGCGGGTCGAACGCAAGAGAATCCGGAAGAGGCGCTGGAATGGACTGTTCGTGACCATGCGAAGGGTCCTGGCCTGCTCCCGGGTGGGTGGGGTGATCACCGAAGGAGATGCCTTCGAGCTGGTCGGGCGGGCCTCCGACAGCTTCGGCCTGACCGAACGCCACGTAGTGCGGCGGTTCGCCTTCAAAGACGAGATATGCGGATTGTTCGGTCGAGAGCGACTCATGGCCGCCGAACCATACAACGAGAGGGCCGTTCACCATTTGAATGGGGCCATCTTTTGCGGGTCTTTTTACGTTTTCGTCGATTTCACCGGTTCCAGCGGGGCCTACTCCCCATTTTGATGGACCTTCGAAATCGCCAGGAACGACGAATCGCCAACGAGGAAGCAGTCCTTTCCATGGGGCTACTTCGACCGCGACACGATTCTCCACGCCTTCGAAAGGATGGTGAATTCGCCAGTTGTACTGGGTGTCGTCGGATTCAGACGAGGGACCGGGCCGATGAGTGTCGGCCGCATGGTCGTGGGAGTTTTCTGGACCCTGAGTCAAAGGGTTATCCCAATTTAGCTAGAAAGCTTGTTGTACTGCTTGGTGAGTCGAGACTTCTTGCGAGCAGCATTGTTTCGGTGCAGAACGCCCTTGGTTACTGCCTGGTCGAGGGCAGAAATGGCGTTTTTGAGTGTCGAGTCCGACTCGTCAGATTTCGAACCGTCTGCGATCACTTCAGTGGCAGCTCGAACTCGGCTTCGGGTGAACGATCGTGCTGATCGGTTTCGGTCGGCTTTGCGGGTTTGAGCGCGCAAAGTTTTAGCGGCGGGCATTGATGTTCCTTGATAACTGTTCTAATTGCGGTGAATGTGATTTTTTCGGAATTGAAGGATTCATATCACTATGAAACCTGCGCTTCGCTAACCCGGAAGACGCTCTCGACACCGGGAATCGTTTCCACGCGGGAAAAGAGCCGACTTAACTGCTCCACCCCAGTAGTGTACACCGTAAGTGAAACCGTACACGCATTGGTTTTATCGTCTTCGTCAGATGAGAGTGAGTGAATATTTACGTTTTCCGATGAGACGACGTTTGTGATGTCGCGAATCAGACCAACACGGTCGAACGCTTTGATTTGCAATCGTGAGGCGTAGGTGGTCTCGTAATGACCCCATGCAACGGGTATGTGCCGTTCGGGATCTTCCGTGCCACGCAGGATCGAGCAGCTCTGCCTGTGAACGGTGACGCCACGGCCTCTAGTGAGGTAACCGGTGATCTCGTCACCATACACAGGGCTGCAGCATCGAGCGATTCTGGTGAGAAGTTTAGGTTCGCCCATGACTACCAGACCCTTTGTTTGATCGGTTGGTGGCTTGCCCGATTTTCCTTGCTCAGCCGGGGCCTGGAACACCTCGTCTGGAGCAGGGCTCAGGGTATCGGCAACTCTGGAAACAGCTATCTGGCCGGTACCAAGTGACTCGGTTAGTTCATCGAAGGTTTCGTAATCGAGACTGGCTGCGATGTCCTTTTCTTTGTACTTGAGACCGAGTCGGCGTAGCTCTTTCTTGAGCAGGTCTTTACCTCGACGGACGTTGCTCTGGCGCTCCTGCTTGCGGAACCACTGTTTGACCTTTGTGATGGCGCTCTGGGTGATGATGTATCCGAGATCAGCGTTCAGCCAATCGAGGCTCGGCCCGCGTGGGATTCGGGCTTTTCGAATTTCAACCACATCGCCGTTGTTAAGCGGCGTGTTGAGCGCCGTTAGTTTTCCGTTTACGACTGCGCCAACCGTGTTGTGACCGAGATCTGTGTGGATGCGGTAGGCGAAATCGATTGGCGTGGCTCCTGCTGGCAGGTCTTTGACATCGCCATTTGGCGTGTAGACGAAGACCTGATCTTGCAGGATGTCGGTGCGAACTGTTGCGAGGTACTCGTCGTCGCCTGAAAGTTCACGCTGCCAGTCGAGTAGCTGTCGCAGCCACGACATTTTCGTTTCGAAGTTGTCGCCCTTGGGTGAACCGTCTTCGCCCTCTTTGTACATCCAGTGCGATGCAACGCCTTCCTCGGCCATGTCGTGCATTTCTTGAGTACGAATTTGTACTTCGATCGGGTAGTTGACCGGACCGCGCACTGATGTGTGCAGCGACTGGTACATATTTTCTTTAGGGCTTGCGATGTAGTCGTCGAATTGACCGGGCACAGGTCGCCATTTCGAGTGGACGATTCCGAGTGCTGCGTAGCAATCGCCGACGGTGTCGGCGACAACCCGAATTGCGATGAGATCGTAAATTTCATCGAACTTTCGACCCATTCGTTCGTAGCGTTGCAGCTTGTTGTATGTGCTGTAGAGATGTTTTACCCGACCATCGACACTGCATGAGATGCCAGCTTTTTCGAGTGGACCTTTGATGGCTTTGACCGCGGCCTCTGTGTAGATTTCGCGCTCTGCGCGTTTTCGGGCGACGAGTCGTGAGATCGATTTGTACTGGCGAGGCATCAGGAAGCGGAATGCTTGATCTTCAAGCTGCCACTTGATTTCGTTCATCCCGAGTCGATGGGCTAGCGGTGAGTAAATGTCGAGTGTTTCTCGAGAAATACGCTGTTGTTTGGGTACCGGCAGGTGCTGAAGTGTCTGCATGTTGTGCAGTCGATCAGACAGCTTGATCAGAACAACGCGAACGTCTTCTGCCATTGCGACCAGCATCTTGCGAAGTGATGCAGCGCGGGTGGCTTCGGGTGTGGCGATTTGCTTCACCATCGCGCTGTTTTCCGAGATCATATCGAGGCGTTTCAACTTGGTTACGCCGTCGACGAGCTTTGCTACTTCTGTGTTGAACTCGGATTCGATTTCCTCGAAGCTGACTCCGCAATCTTCCATCACGTCGTGAAGTAGCGCCGCCTGGATCGTCGTCATGTCGAGGTGCATATCTGCTAGACGGAGGGCCGTGGCGATTGGGTGTTCAACGAATGGCTCGCCTGAGTCCCGCTCCTGACCAGCATGGGCGTTTGTCGCGAACTCGAGCGCCTTCTCGACCGCAACGGCGCGGTCATCGGGCAGGTACTTATGAACCGAGCGCAGAAGAGCTTTTGCAGATGCACTCTGTTGAGTGATGGTCATAAATTGATGGCGTATCGCTGAAATGCCAGTGGGTTTCCAGTGGCCTCATTTTGGTCACGCAAAAGCGTGGTGTTCATTACATTCTAATTGTTTGATGAAAGTTAGGGCACTAGAGGAACATACGCGGTTCTGGCGTGTGAGATGTACTGGTGATTGCCAGTTTCGACTTTATTGTGAATAGAGGCGGGCTATTTCATCGCGTTCGAAAGTTGGTAATGGTGTGGTTTTACCGCTCTCGATTTGCACCAATCCAAGTTCAGGGCGGGTGATTTTCCCGATTACGCTGGCCGGAATGCCTGATTCGGCAAGTGCTTCGATGATGCTCGAAGAACCTGCAGGTTTCGACGTGATTAGCAGTGCTCCTGAGGCGATTAGACCCCATGGATTGAGATCGAGTGCTTTGCAGATCGTTTTGGTTTCGGGGTAGATGTGTACCATGCTGGTGTCGATTTCGATTCCCGTGTTTGACGCACGGGCGAGTTCGTCGAGGGCACCGGCGAGCCCGCCTTCAGTTGGATCGTGCATGGCGGTTACGTGGCCGGTTGAAGTGGCGATTCTGGCTGCATTTACGACTGAAATGCCGGGTGAATCGAGAAACTCGGCAGCCCTGGCGATTTCAGCTTCTGTCATTCCGGCGGCGAGCAGCTCAACTTTGCTTTCGCGAGCGATGATTGCTGTGCCTTCGATAGCGATGCCAGATGTGAGAATCACTTCGTCGCCAACATTGGCCGACGAAGTTTTCACTGTTTCCGACGGGGCAGCTTCTCCGAGCATTGTTCCGGCGATTATCGGGCGGGGAAGCCCAACGGTTATTTCAGTGTGGCCGCCAATTAGCGTGATGCCCAGTTCGGAAGCTGCTTCGTGGAGTTGTTTGAATATGTCTCGAGCAGTTGAGGCGGGTTCGTTTTCCGGCAGCAGGAGTGTTCCAAGGAACCACTTTGGTGTGCCGCCCGATGCCGCGATGTCGTTGGCGTTGACCTGTATGGCGTACCAGCCGATTCGGTCGGTTGCGAAGGTTATGGGGTCGGACTTGGCTATGAGTGTCGTGCTGCCAAAAGAGACGAATGCTGCATCTTCGCCAACTGCGGGGCCTAGAAGAAGGCGCTGCTCTTTCGGGCCGAGATCGCTCAGGAAGCTGGCGAGTAGATCGGGAGGTAGCTTGCCAGCTTTCAGCCGCCTGTTTGCTAGTTCGTCGGTCATTGGGTTGATGGGCGTTGTTTTGGTTATGGCGTGGCGGTCGGGAGCGTTGGAACCGGATCGCCTATGAGGTATGGGCCGATGATATATCCAATAATCGGGGCGTAACCGTGAAGTCCGTTCCAGAAGATATCGAATGCCGAGTAGTCTTCGGCGCAGATGAATTCGACTTCACTTGAGCCAGACCGGGTAACGAAGTCGAGTCGGAAAACGGAGTCGCAGCCGGGCGCTGGCGAAAGATCGGTTTCTAGATCGAAGATATCGATCAAGCGTTGCATGTCGGCTTCGGTCATCACCCTACGAACGACGAAGTTTCCGGTATCGGAATCACGTCGCATCAAGGTGACTTCGCTGGCGTTGTGGAGGTCGGCTTCGTTGGCGAGGTTGACGGTTGGTGGGCTGACGCGGGTGATTTCATCGCACCGAACCACTATTGAATCATCGTGATTCGAGTGGTATTCCCACGATTGGGATCCGTTGCTCAAAACATAGATATTGCCTGTGTAGGGAGCATCTGACGTGTCGTAGTACGTGCCAGATTCCGGGCAACCCAGAGATTCGTTCGGCCACTGTGCGGCTCCTACGGAAGCGACGTACAGGGATTCGAATGCGATTCCATGTTCGGTGAACAACCGGGCCATTTCCAGAACAAAAGAGTCAGGTGGCGGTGGTGTTGGGGTTGCTGTGGGAGTTGGTGTAGGAGTTGCTGTGGGAGCAGGTGTAGCAGTGGGGCCGGGGGTGTTTGTGGCGGTTGGAATCGGCGTAACGGTAGGTCGAGCAGTTGCTACCGCCGATTTCGCTGTGGATGTCGCGGCTGTGGTGGGTTCGGTTGTTGATGTTGGCTTATCGTCGGACTTCGATGACGAGCAGGAGATAAAGGTGGCGATCACGGTTATTGCGATGATTGCCAAAAATGTTGTTCGTACGGATATGAGCGAGCTGTTCACTTAGGTGCTTTCGATGTTGTGAGTTGTTGCGTGTTGTTCTGGCGGGTCGAGGGGTATTCGCGCGACGATTTTGACTGATACTCGGCTAGTACGAATTCATACGTTGAGTCGGGTTCAGTAATATCGACAAATGCCCATATTTGTGATGGATTGTTGCCCGCGTCTTGGGCGAATTCTTCTGGCACAGCTACTTCGATAAGGATCGATGTTCCCTGCGGCGATAGGTACGCTCGAGTCGCTTCTGGATTCGGGCTGGAATTTACCCAGCCACCGATGAGAACCTCTTCAGGCCATTCGATTTGATTGAGCGAGATGGTCGCCATTTCGGAGAAGTTTGAATTGAATTCAGCAATATCTTCTTCAGAGTGCAGAACGTGAATCGTGTCGAAGTCTGGTTCGGCATCGTCAGCGGTTGTAACTATGTCGTAAACGGGTTCGGCCGGGATCAGTTGAAGTGTGGAATCGCAAAGAGCGCCAGTTCCGACACCCTGATCGGTGTTGTATTCGTAAAACACGTCATCGTGCAGCATAAGTATTCGATACCCGGGGATGAGGTAGGGGCCGCTGCCTAAAACGAGTTCAGGTGTCGGATAGCAGCCCGGATTTTGATTGGTCCAGGTGGCGTGTTCTAAAAGAATTTTTCTTGGTGCGTCGGCGCTAATACCGAGTTTTACAGCCATGGCGTCTCTCGCAGCGATTTCGACATTTTGTTCAGGATTGCCTTCACGTACGTTGGCCGGTGTTGGCTGCGCAATGTCAGGCGTTGGGGGGGAGTCACTGTAAAAGTCATCACAGGCTGCAAGCAGAACTATGAATAGAACAGCAAAAACGGTGACGGTGATTCGGGAATGAGAATTGGATAATGTGGCGATTTTAGACATGTGGTGGTGCTAAAAAGATCGAATCGTTGTTTAGAACTCCGGGTAAAGTTCTGGGTTGCTAACTAACGTGTTGAGCGAGCCTGATAAATCAAAGTGTAAGTGCAAACGTATTACTTGTGCCTTATTTGAACGTGACGAAATTGAGCGAAAGTCAACGACGCTAACACTGACTGAAATCGAATGTGAGGCTCGATCCTAAGTCAATGATTCGTATGTACGAATAAATATATTCGTCAAACAAACATCCGGGGCTTCTATGTGTTTTCACGATGAAAACATGTTAGTGGTTTTCCTCATAAGTCTTTCATATTTGGCAATTGCCGACTTGGAATAATTGTGTATTATTGAGGTAAGGATTTCTATATACGAATGTTTAAGGACGTATTGACGAACCGTAATATTTGCAGTTGCCACCTCCTTAATATCAGGCTCGGGAGTTTTTACGAAATGGGAAAAAGCGTTGCCCCTATTTGGCGCGTGCTAGTTAGTTTCGCGTTGTTCTCAATACTGGCGGTTGTCGCAATTTCATGTTCGTCGAGCGGCGGCGGAGATGATTCGAAATCACTAATCATTTATTCGGGGCGTAGCGAATCGCTGGTTGCTCCGTTGATTGCTGATTTCGAAGAAGCGACAGGTGTAAAAGTCGAAGTTAACTACGGTTCAACCGGTCCTCTGGCCGCCACGTTGCTTGAAGAAGGTAGTAACACTCCTGCCGATGTTTACTTCGCTCAGGATCCGGGTGGTCTTGGTGCAGTTGATTCGATGCTTGCCGAGTTACCTTCAGATGTTCTGAGTTCCGTGCCCGACTGGGCTCGTGATCCCGAGAGCAGGTGGGTGGGCACTTCAGGTCGCGCTCGCGTGATCGTCTACAACACCGATATGTTGACCGAGGCCGATCTGCCCGATTCGATCGAAGATTTTGCTAAGCCGGAATGGAAGGGTCGAATCGGTTGGGCGCCAACGAACGGTTCGCTTCACGCAATGATCACTGCGATGCGCCAGGAGTGGGGCGAGGATCGAACCAGGACGTGGCTTGAAGGCATTGTTGCCAACGAGCCCAAGCTTTACGCCAAGAACACTCCGACGGTTGCGGCTGCAGGTGCGGGCGAAATCGAAGTTGGGTTCGTAAACCACTACTATCTGCACCGGTTTATTGCAGAAGAAGGCGAATCGTTTGCGGCGAGGAACTACTACACACGAGCGGCTGATCCCGGGTCGGTTGTTTTAGTTGCAGGTGTTGGGATGCTCGAGGAATCCGACAACAAGGATCTCGCAGTTCAGTTCATCAAATTTTTGTTGAGTGCCTCTGGTCAGCAGTATTTTGCTTCGCAGACATATGAATTCCCGCTGAATGACAACGCGAAGCCAAACAACTTGCTGCCTGCTTTGGAAGACATCACCAAGCCATCTATTGACCTGGGTGACTTGATCGATCTTGAGGGCACGCAGGATCTTATGAGAGAGGTAGGTGCCCTTCCGTAAAGAAAGGGCTGTGGCAGATTCGATCTGCAGCAACATGTTGATCCGATTGTGTGATTCACACACGTCGGGGTGGCTGACTAGAAGCGACTACCTGAAATTCGGGCAGGGCTGAAGTGACCTTCTCAGACGTCATATCGATAGGGTGGAAAAGCACCGAGGCCAAACGGCCGCCGGCGTTCTTAGTAGCGTCGGCGGCCGCTGTCGCGCTTGCGGCGTTAATTCCAGTTGGCTATCTGCTGGTGCGATCGGTTGACGCGGGTAGTGAATGGACCGATATCGTTTGGCGGGCTAATACCGCAGCGATTTTCGGTCGCACATTCCTGTTAATCGCTCTTGTAACGGTTATTTCGGTTTCGATTGCGGTTCCGATTGCGTGGCTCACTGTGAAATCGAACATTCCGCTGCGTCGGGTGCTTTCTGTTGCTTCGGTGTTGCCGTTGGTGATGCCCAGCTTCGTGATGGCGACGACGGTAATAGAGATGTATTCGCCAAAGGGCATGCTGCAAGGCTGGCTTTCGGGGTTGGGCGTAACTCGGCTGCCCGAGATTTATGGTCTTGGTGGGGCGACTCTGGTGCTCGTGTTGATGACCTATCCGTATGTACTACTAACTGTGCGGGGTGCGCTCCGCCGAATGGACCCTGTGCTTGAAGAGGCAGCGCGTGCGATGGGGTACGGTCCGATTCACACGTTCCGAGCGGTTACTTTGCCGATGCTGCGTCCGGCTATCGCCGGAGGGTCGCTACTGGTTGCGTTGTACACGCTGAGCGATTTTGGCGGTGTTGCGCTGCTTCGGTACCAGACGTTTACTTCGACGATCATGATTCAGTACGAGTCGTCTATCGATCGAACGGTTGTGGCGGTGTTGTCGCTGGTTTTAGTTGTTGTTGCGGTATTGCTGTTGCTTGGCGAGGGTTTTACTCGTGGCAGCGGTGCGTATCACCGGAGCACCGTTGGGGCTGTTCGGGTTTCTAGAAGGTTCGACCTTGGGCGATGGCGCTGGGTTGGTGCTGGTGCCGTTGGGCTTCCGGTGCTGATTGGACTTGTGATTCCTGTTGGCGTACTTGTTCACTGGTTGGTGCGGGGACTACTCAATGATCAGGAGTTGCTGCCGTTGCTTATCCCGGCTCGGAATTCGCTTTATGTTTCGTTGCTGGCCGCGGCTGTAACCGTGCTTGCTGCGTTGCCGGTGGTGATACTGGCGGTTCGCTTCCAGAGCAGGCTGAGTCGATTCTTCGAGCGATCGGTGTATATCGGTTTTGGATTGCCGGGTGTTGTTGTTGCACTTTCCTTAGTGTTCTTCGGGATAAACGTTGCGCGGCCGCTGTACCAGTCGATCTGGTTGCTGGTATTTGCGTATGGCGTGTTGTTCTTGCCCGCAAGCATTGGGGCGTTACGGAGTACGTTGCTGCAGGTAAACCCCAGAATTGAAGAGGCGGCTCAGAGTCTTGGGCACTCCCAGTGGCGAGTGATTTTCTCGGTGACTATTCCGCTCGTGATGCCGGGTGCATTTGCGGGTGGTGCGATGGTGTTCCTACTGACAATGAAAGAGTTACCGGCGACGTTGATACTTTCTCCTATTGGATATCGAACACTTTCATCATCTATTTGGTCGGCAGCTTCAGAGGCTTTCTTCGCAAAGACGGCTGCGGCAGCGTTGTTGCTGGTTGTGGTTGCTGGAGTACCGACGGCGTATCTGACGCTGCGCGGTCATGGCGACAGGGCGGGCGTTTCTGACAAGCCGTTGAAGCTTGAAGAGGCAGCCCGATGAGGATGCCGTGGCGACGTCGACCCGCCGAGATTTCGATCCCGTCACCAGTTCCGGGGCTTGCCGCGCCCGGGATTACCGATCCAGACGCGGTTGAGACGGGCGTCATTCACCTGCAGGGCGTTGAGTGCAGTTATCCGGGATCTGACGAACCGGCGATACACGATTTTGACCTGCTTGTTCGACCGGGTGAGTTTGTGAGCATTCTTGGGCGGAGTGGTGCTGGTAAAACGACCGCGCTGCGAGTGGTTGCCGGATTCGAACAGGTTTCGGCGGGTTACGTTCGGATTGGTGGTCAGCTGGTTGGTTCATCGTTCGTGCATGTGCCACCCGATCAGCGCAGGATCGGACTGGTATTTCAGGATTACGCGCTGTTCCCGCATCTTTCGGTTGCGAAGAACGTTGAGTTTGGCCTTAAGGATTTACCGGCTGGTGAACGGGCTGCACGTATTGCGCCGGTTCTCGCGATGGTTGGTATGAGCGGATATGAATCCCGCTACGTGCATGAGCTTTCTGGTGGTCAGCAGCAGCGGGTGGCGATTGCCCGTGCGCTTGCTCCCGATCCGGTTGCGTTGCTACTCGACGAGCCGTTTAGCAACTTGGATCGGCAGTTGAGGGCTGAGCTGCGGCGAGATATCAAGAAGATTGTTCAAGAGACTGGTGCCACGACGTTATTGGTTACACACGACCGCGAAGAAGCGTTGGCGACATCGGATCGTATCGCTGTAATGGGCGATCGTGTTATCGATCAGATTGGTACGCCTGAAGAGGTGTACCAGAATCCGGTTTCGGCTTCGGTTGCGAGACTTATCGGGCCGTGCGAGTTGATTCCGGGCGTGTACAGAGGTGGTGTGGTGGTGACCGAAGCGGGCGTGTTCCCTACCCGGACTACGACTGAAGAGACTATTTCGGATGGTCAACAGGTGCTGGCGCTGATGCGTGCGTCGGAGCTGGAGATTGAGCCTGCTGGTGACGAGGAGCAGAGAACGGCGACTGTTGAGCTTAGGGAGTTCGAGGGCGAGTTCAGCGAGTACAGCATTCGACTGGATTCAGGCACGCTGCTGAGAGTGCGCAGACGAGCAGCCAACGGTCTTGAGGTTGGTAGCCGGGTTCGTGTTCAGACTCGCGGCGAGTCGAAGGTGATCGTGTTCGCTGTATACGTCTGACGTTCTATTCAGATCGCCACGATCGAGAATATTCGACTACGCCGATTTCGATGCGAATTGTTTAGGAACTTGGCGGGTGAAACGACACAAAGGCTAGCTGTTGTTCGAGCCTTAGTTCGGCGTATTCGGGTAGTTGCCATACATCAGATGGCGTTGCTAGATCGATTTGATACAACCAACCGCTTCGAATAAACCAATGGGTGAACGATTCGTAATTAACCCCGTCCGAGTTGAAGGTGGTATTGAATTCATGCCCCATAACAAGGACAGCTCCGTCTGCTGAAGTCCTGAAGATGCTTTGTTCATTGTCGATTACAAAATCTGTCCAACCATCACTGGGTGCAAGGGTGAAGTCGTCAATGAACTGTTGTGTATTTTGATATTCAGCTCTCTGGAATTCGACCGACACAATAATTGTTGCACCGGCGTACTCATCCCAGGTAACGACGCCATCTGGTCTGGAATCGATTAGCCAGCCAGGTGGTGGTGTGATGTCAAAACCGTAATCGTCGTCGACGTATTTTCCTGTAACCAGTGATGGGTGAGGCGTGGGTGTTGGCACGGTCACGACCTGACCCGCGGACAACGAAGGAACTATTAATTCCAATGTTTCGGCAGCTACAGCGAATCCAAACCCTTCTACAGATACTCCATCCGATGATGCGCGGATAACGTACGTGTTTATGCCTGCGATTGTTCCGTCCAGGAGTAACAGTGGTCCGCCTGAGTTACCGGGATTGATGGAGGCGTCTGTTTGTAATTCGCTTCGATCGTCAGCTGAGTTGAATTGAATTCCCGCTACGATTCCCTGAGAGACTCGTAGCGAGTCGACTCCCAACGGGAATCCAAGAGCTACGACTGATTCTCCAAGTTTCACGTCATCGGAGTTTGAAAAACTCAGGGGCGTAAAGGCGAAATCGCAGCAGATTCTCAAGACTGCAAGATCTCGAAGCGCATCGACGCCGATCAATGACGCTGGGTATGTTGTCTGTTCGGAGTAGACAACTTCGATCGACGAAGTCTGGTCGATCACATGTTGATTCGTGAGAATAAGTGCAGCACCAGAACTATCTACCTCGATGATCACACCTGATCCCAAACCCCTGTTGGTGATCACTTGCACGATCGATCCTCTGACTTGATCAATCAGTTCCGACAGTGACAACACGATGGGCGTTGTTGCTGTCGGGACCGGCGTTACAGTTGCGATTGCGGTGGGAGCGGGAACGGGTGGTTGTGTCGGGAGAGGTGTCGGGGCAGGTGGAACCGTCGTTGGTGTAGGCGGTTGCGTTGGTATGACAGTCGGCACAACTACTGCAATTACGGTCGGAGGGGCTAGAGTCGGAATCACGACGGTTGCCGTTTTTATAGCAGGCGGAGTTGCAGTTGGCTGCTGCTCTTCAACAGCTTTCTGTGTTGCTTCAACTGCGGCAGCGATAGTATTTTCTATCGAAGTACTCGATGTTGCGGTTTGTTCCACAGAAACGCGAATCGTCGCATCGATATCAGGGGTGGGATCTGGATCAGTAGTTGGTACCGCTGCTGGCGTGGCGCAGCGGACGGTAACAGCGAAACTGATCGCTGCGATCACGAGATAAACTCTTGATCTTTTCCACAACGATGTAGCTGATCTCAAGTGAACCCCTAGGCGAACTTCTTAATTATCAGGCAGGCGTTTTGGCCGCCGAATCCGAACGAGTTCGATAGCGTGATGTTGACTTCTGTTTCTCGGGCTGCGTTTGGAATGTAGTCGAGGTCGCAATCGGGATCAGACTCTTCCTGGTTGATCGTCGGGTGAAGAATGCTGTCGTTGATGCTGTTGATGCAGACGATCGCCTCCAACGCCCCAGACGCGCCCAGAGAATGACCGACCATCGACTTGGTTGAGCTGATGGGGATTTTGTATGCCTGTTCCCCGAACACAGCTTTTATTGCCTTGGTTTCCGAAGCGTCGTTGATCAGAGTCGATGTGCCATGAGCGTTGATGTAGTCGACCTCGTCGAGCTCAACGCCAGCATTGTCCAGAGCACGCTTGATCGCTTTTGCAGCACCGGAGCCTTCCGGGTGCGGCTGAACTAAGTGATATGCATCGGAAGAAACGCCCCAACCGCCAACTTCTGCGTAGATGCGGGCGCCACGCGCTTGAGCGTGTTCAAGGCTTTCGATTATGAGGATTCCGCTGCCTTCTGCGGGAGCAAATCCGTCACGACCCTTGTCGAATGGACGGCTGGCTTTTGCTGGATCACCGTCCCAGGTGGAGAGTGCACGCATGGTGCTGAATCCGCCCATGCCGATTTCACAAATACCCGCTTCGCTACCGCCAGTTACGATGACGTCGGCAGTGCCGCGTCGGATGACTTCTGCGGCTTCGCCGATGGCTTGTGTACTTGCAGCGCAGGCAGTGACGCAGGTGTTTGTGTAGCCGGTGAGATTGAAGGTGTGCGAGATGTTCGCTGATGCCATGTTTACGAGCATCATCGGGATGTAGTAGGGACTCATCCGATTGGCACCACGTTTTACGCGGATCTCAGATTGCTGATCGGTCTCGGGAAGCCCACCAGATCCGCTGCCGATCAAAACTCCGACACGGTCGAGGTCTTCTTTTTCGAAGTCGATGCCTGAGTCTTTGACTGACTGGTACGCAGCCGCGACCGCAAATTGTGAGAAGCGTGCCATTCTGCGCGCTTCTTTGCGGTCCATATATTCCGTGGCGTCGAAATTCTGAATTTCGCCCGAGACTTTGCACGGGAATCCGTCGGGACTAACGAGGCTGATCTCTCGAATACCAGATTGTCCGTTTTTAACACCGGTCCAAAATTCGTCGACGGAATTTCCGAGGGCGGTGATGGCACCCATACCGGTGATCACGACTCTTGTTTGGTTATTGCTGGTCATTTATGTGGTGTTCGAGACTTTCAGTTTTACGGTCGCGGTGGAAGTTTGATGTCGGGGTATAGTTCAGGTTCGATTCCGTGCTCGATCTCAACTATCTCCGCCGCTACAAATAGAGATCCGGTTGCGAGTATCAGGTCGTTGCTGTTCGCCAGCTTTTTGGCATGCGATAAAGCCTCGCAGGTGTTTGTTGTAACTGCGGACACGAAAATTTTACTCTCACCCAAGGCATCTGACAGTTCGATATTGGTGAGGGATTTGGGGTGGCGGGACTCCGTAACGATGATTTTCGGGTTTAATGGGGCTAACTCACGAAAAACCGCGGTGGGGTCGTGGCCTCGAACGACGCCCAGAATTAGTACGGTTTCGTTTCTATCTGGGAAGAGACTTTCGATGGATTTTCTTAGCGCAAGTGCAGATGCATCGTTGTGGGCGCCATCGACGAAGATGGGAATTGGCTCGCGTGTGACGACGTGATTTCTAGCTGGCCATTCGACGTTTTCGAGACCTTCGCTAACTGCGTCGCTAGTGGTTGTGACGCCTGCTTTTGCGAGTTCTGAGAGGGCAGCTACTGCGGTGCGAGCGTTATCGATCTGGTGGGATCCGAGAAGGCGTAGGTGAGTAGCGATTAGGTTTCCGTTTGCGCTGATCTCGAGTTCTACGCCGTCGATACCGAGATCGTTCGAGGAGAGAATTTCTACTGCTGATGCCGATTCCGTTAGCAGGCTTTGATTCGTGCGTGCTGTTTCTCGAATTACTTCGAGGGCTTCGGGTTGTTGAGGCGAAGTAACCACCGGGATTCCCGGCTTGATGATTCCGGCTTTTTCTGCCGCAATCAGCTCGATGGTATTGCCAAGAACCGCAATATGATCAAGGCTGATCGGGGTGATAACCGAAACCAGCGGGGTGATGATGTTTGTTGAATCGAGTCTGCCGCCGAGTCCTACTTCGATCACACTGATGTCGGCTTTCGAGTTTGCGAAATGGCAGAACGCCATCGCTGTTTCCAGATCGAATACTGAAACCCTTCCGATGTCGCCATCTGCGGTTACCTGTTCCACGGCTGGCCATAGGTCGTATACGAGCTTTGTGAAATCGTTCTCAGAGATAGGTTGCCTATTGATTCGCAACCGTTCGGTGATTCGGTGAATCGACGGTGAAGTGAAGAGGCCTGTCGTGTATCCGCTGGCGGCAAGCGACCATGCGATCATCGCTGAAGTGCTGCCCTTGCCTTTGCTGCCTGCGACGTGAACGTACTTCTGGCCGACTTGCGGGTTGCCCAGATACTTAAGGAGACGTTCGATGCGCTTGAGATGAAAATCCGTCGGGTCGTTGGCGCGTGATTTTCTCTCGAAGTCGGCGAGCGAAAGCAACTGTGAAACCGCTGCCTGGTATTCGAGGTTCACTCTAATTTTTGAACCTGTTGGAGTTTGCGGCGACATTACGGTTAATTATCTCTGTCAATTGCACTGAATGTCACTCTTATTGGGGTTCGCCGGTGGGGTTTTGTGTGCCCCGTTGCTAGTATTGTCGCTCCTAAGACCGATTGTCTGGAAAAACAGGGCTGTCCAGCATGTTCGATACCCGCTCCCTCCCTCCCTGCCCGTTCGCAAATTAGAAGAGGCTCGGCAAATTCGTGAAATACCGTGATCTTATTGACAGCGCAACTAACGGCCATGGCGCCGACTATTGCGAAGTACGAATAGAAGAGACCGACAGTTCGCGGCTTATTTACCGTGGAAAGTCGCTGGAAACCATTGCGCAGACCAGTGGTCTTGGAGGGAACGTTCGGGCCGTTACAAAAGGTGGCTGGGGTTTCGCCAGTTTCAACAGCCTTGACGATCTGAAGACCAAAGTTGGCGACGCTGTTGCACAGTCAAAGGCTGTCGGTGGGTCGAAGACAGAGATTGGTGAAGCTGACCCGCATGTTGACGTGGTTCCGGCTCACATTGTTCACGATCCTGCTGATGTTTCTCTCGACGAGAAAAAGCGGATAATGGATCACTACAACGATCTCGTGTGGTCGGTCGATGGCATTAACAGTGCCGACATTATTTACGGCGATTCTTCGCGCAAGACGTTCTTCGGAAGCTCTGATGGTTCGTACATTGAGCAGGAGCAGGTTCACGTTATTTCACGTATTTCGGCACAGGCTCGACGTGGCAGCGACGTTCAGCAGGCCGGGTTTAGTCTTGGGTCGCAGGGTGACTTTGATCTGATTCGAGATCTTGATCAGCAGGTTGTCGACGCTGCGAAGCGTGCGGTTGCACTGCTGGATGCGAAGTCTCTTGATGGCGGCGAGCGCACGGTAATCCTTGACCCAGTGCTTGCTGGCGTGTTCGTTCACGAAGCGTTTGGTCATCTTTCGGAAGGCGATAACGTTTATGAGAACGACAAGCTGAAAGAGATCATGTACATGGGTCGGAAGTTTGGTGGAAAGCACCTGAACTTCACCGATGGCGCAGCCATTCCTGGGTTGCGAGGTAGCTTCAAATACGACGATGAAGGCACTCCAGCTACTCGAACGGCGCTTGTTCGTGAGGGTGAATTGGTGGGTCGGCTTCATTCTCGTGAGACCGCCGCAAAGCTCGGTGAGCAACCGACGGGTAATGCCCGGGCGATTGGCTACAACTTCCCTCCGATCGTTCGCATGACCAACACGATCATCGAACCGGGCGAGGCGACTCTCGAGGATCTGCTTGAAGGTGTTGAAGATGGTGTTTACGTTCGTAATTGGTACGGCGGGATGACGCAGCACGAGATGTTCACTTTCTCGTCGGGCGAGGCATACATGATCCGCAACGGCGAGATTCAGGAAGCTGTTCGTCCTGTGATGCTTACCGGAAACCTGTTTGAGACTCTGAAGAACCTCGATGGGATCGGGAACGACCTCGGTATGAATCAGGGCGGCGGTTGTGGCAAGGGTGGTCAATCGCCTTTGCCGGTTTCGAACGGCAGCCCACATGTCCGCATTCAAAACTGCCTGATTTCAGGGGCATAGGCGCGTTGTTATCGACAGTTTGTGACCAGATATTTCGAGAGATAAAAAATTGAGCGAATCGCTACTAAATGCCGCTGCGGCAAAATTTGATCAGGCCGAGGTTTACCGGATCGAGATGGAAAGCCATCCGGTTTCGTTTGAGTCGAACCGGCTGAAGGAAATCATGCGTCGTGATACTTCGGGTGTTGCACTGCGGGTGATCGATGATGGTCGTATTGGATTTACTTCGACTACCGACGCTAGCCGTGAATCGGAACTTGTGGGCCGAGCGGCGACGCTGGCTCCGTTTGGCTCTGAGGCTTTATTTGAGTTTCCTGCGCCGAGTGAATACCCGACTGTCGACATTGTTGATGCCAAGATTCCTGCTGTTTCTCAACAGTCGATGATCGACGTGGGGCACGGGTTAATTGAACGACTGATGGACGAGTGGCCTGAATTGCTTTGTGACGCCCGGATCGGGTGGTCAACAGGGCGTGGTCGGATCATGAACTCGGCTGGAATCGATGCTGAGTACGAGCAGACGAGCTACTACTGCTCGCTGGGCGCACAGCTAATCCGTGGCACCGATATGTTGAACGTTTGGGCTGGATTTGGTTCGAGTCACCTGTTTGGCGAGGTTGAGTTGGATCGTTTACTTCAGACGGTTCGGCGATCGCTTCGGTGGTCGAAGGAGACCGCCCAGGCGACTGCTAATACCGGTGATTTGCCGGTGATATTTACACCCCGTGGTGTTGGAGCAACGATGCTTCATCCGCTGCTTTCGGGATTCAATGGCAAGAACGTTGCTAACGGGTCATCACCGTTGGGCGACCGCTGGGGCGAGAAGATAGTTGATGAGCGAATTACGATTTTCGATGATCCGCTGATTAGCGGTGCGAGTGGCAGCAGGCCTTTTGATGATGAGGGTGTTGCGAGCCGCCGACATGCGTTGATCGAAAAGGGCGTTGCCGGCGGACCATTACTGGATCTGCAAACAGCAGGCCAGCTTGGAAAAACTTCGACTGGCGCAGCTGGTCGTGGGCTTGCAACCACTCCATCGCCAGGTACATCGGTAATCGACATCGCACATGGCGATACCCACTTTGAAGACATGATTGCCGGTGTCAAAGAAGGCCTGATTGTTGAGGAGCTTCTTGGCGCCGGACAGGGTAACGAACTCGGTGGAGATTTCCGTGCAAACGTTTCGCTTGGCTATAAAATTGAGAACGGTGAAATTATTGGGCGGGTGAAAAACACGATGATTTCAGGCAACGTTTACAAGGTGCTTTCGCAGGTGGAGCAGGTGGGCGATTCAGCAGAATGGGTGTTTGGGTCGATGCGATCACCAGCTATTCAAAGCCTGGGTGTAGAGGTTGCAGCTAAGTACGAGTAGGACATCGTTGGGTCGTCGTCGCCAACGGGCGCCGGCACCAAGAGAGCGCAAGATAACGTAACTATGGGTCTAGACGAATTTCTAAATCAACTTCCCGAAGATGACGACGCTTCGATTAACTACGCGTCGCTTCCTGAACTGTCGAAACTAACGGGTCCCGAGGCCGAGGAATTCGGGCAACTCTGGTTGGAGTGGACACCAGAACGTGTGTTGGGGATTGTCGATCGCATGGTGGATCTGTGCGACGAGCAGCCTGATGTGGAGTTCGAGGCGATCTACAAGCAGGGAATGCTGCACACGAGTACCGCCGTTCGTTTGAGCGCGCTTAAAGGGCTGGAAGAAAGCAGTGATCGGGCGCTAATAAAACCTTTGAGCGACATGCTTACTTCCGATCCGGCAGTGGAGGTTCGGGCGGCTGCGGCAATACCGCTGACGTACCTTTCTGCGATGGCTCAGGCCGGAAAGCTGGGTGCGAAAGACGAGGTTATGCTCACTCGAATTTTGTACGGCGTTCTTGATGACGAGCGGGAGGTTCAGACGGTAAAGCTGAAGGCACTTGAAGCTGTTTCGGTGTTTGGTGGCGAGCGTCTGAATCCGTTTATCGAATCAGCGTTTGCATTGCCGGATGTCAGTTCACGCCAGAGCAGTATTTTTGCGATGGGGCGGACGTCTGACCCGAGATGGGTTAGTTACGTTCTTCCCGATCTTGAGCATGATGATGCGTCGATTCGCTACGAGGCAGCGATGGCGATGGGCGAACTGGGTGATGAAGAGCATTTGCGTGCGCTGGATGTTTCGCTGGACGATGCCGACTTAACGGTTCAACTGGCGGCGATTTCGGCCGTAGAGCGCATTGGTGGCGAGGTTGCCAAAAGTCAGCTTGAGCAGTTGCTGGTGAGTACAGAGCCGCGTGTTGTAGAGCTTGTGCGGCAGGCTTTGCAGGCGATGAAGGACGAAGAGGATTTGGACGAGGTTGTGACGCAAGATATGGCTCGTTCGATGTTCGGGGCTGGCGATACTTTGCCGGGAATTGACACTGAGGGCTATGAACCCGCTGAGATCGAGGGATGGGCGAATGCTCCCGATCCGAGTGAGGTGGATGATTTCGGCACGGGTGTCACCGAGGAAGCCGAGGATCTGGGACTTGATCGTGGTGATCCGTTCGATGTCGATCTTCCGCCGGAAGATCCGTGGGACCACGAAGAGAATTACTAGGTGGTGCCAGTGGGTGCCATTGGCACTTTTTCTTCAGGTTAACTGCGGTTCCGACGATCGAGGCCCTGAATCAGGTTACGGATCACAGAAAACTTTCGCTGGCTACTGTCGCCGGGCTTGGCGGAAGGCTAGTTGGGCTGCTCCCAGAAGGCTTACGTCGTCGCCCAACCGGGTTGCTGTTAGCGGGGTTGTGCTTCCGTATCCGGGGAGTGATTTTTCGATGACCGTGGCCTTGAGCTTCTCCCAGTGTCGTTGTAGCCCTTGAACGACTCCGCCACCGATCACGAGTGCTTCCGGGTTGAAGACGTTGATCAACATGCCGAGCCCGATGCTGACGTTTTCGATGGTTAGATCGACGACTCCCAGCGCTACCTCGTCGCCAGCGTCGGCTGCGTCAAACACCATGCGTGAGGTGATGTTTTCTGGATCGCCTTTGGCCATTTCGGAGAGCGGACCTTCGCCTGTGAATCTTTCCCGAGCGATCTTTGCGATGGCGGGTCCGGATGCGTTTCCTTCGAAGCAGCCGTCGCAGCCCACGTTGCACTTGTAGGCTCCGGTGCGAACTGCGAGGTGACCCACTTCGCCAGCTCCGCCAGACGAGCCGGTGACCATTTCGCTGTTGGCGATTATGCCGCCGCCAACTCCGGTGCTGATGGTTACGTATATGAGATTTTCGGCACCGACGTGATCGCCAAATCGGGTTTCTGCTAGCGCAGCAAGGGTGGCGTCGTGGCCAACCCAGACTGGCACACCCATCGCTTCTGATAGTGATGATTTCATTGACTTGTCGTGCCATCCGGGCAGGTTCGGCGGGTGGTTGTAGGTTCCGGTGGCGGGTTTAATTGGCCCAGCGGTTGAAACGCCTACTCCTACGATTTCGGCTCCGGACGGGGCTGTTGCTCGTGCGGCTTTGAGTAGCGTTGCGAGTCTTGCGCTTGCGTCGTCGATGCCACGTTCGGGTTCGGTATTGATCGACCCGCGACCTGTCATATGGCCTTCGGCGTCGACGAGTGCAGCTCGGATGTTGGTGCCGCCAATGTCGGCAGCGAGTGCGTATTGCAGATTTGGATTTGTCACAGTTCGGATGGTAGCAGGCGGTGGCAGTGGCACGTTTTCTGCGATATGTAATTAGTTGGCTGAATTGAGTAGGTGTAGCCGCTGCTCTCTTATTTAGCTCCGGGCATTGTCGAATGACTTGGTTGCCGCGTTAATATGCGCTCCCTCGATCCCTCTCGAAGGACGGGAGGCAGGACGTACTAATCAGCACCGTGGTGCCCCGTTAACAATTTGTGCTTGTTGTAGGTGGGAATCGCGCCCATCATTTAACGATGCCCGAAATAGTTCACGACATAGATTTATCTGCAATTGAGCACCGACCCGGTCAATCGACCGATCTCGAAGCCAAGCGTTTGCGCGCCTGGAGTCGTTTGACCGACGATGAAAAAGAGTGGGTGATTGCTGCGTGGGACCTGACGGGGATGATTCCTTCAGCTCCTGCATTTCGTGAACTGAAGAGCGCTTCTGACCGTGTGCTTTATGTGCTGGTTGGGACTGAAGAGAGCCTTACGCCGGGTGAACTGGTTTATTTGATGATCTCTCGCTGGTTCCGAAATATCGATCCTGCAACGGCTCGTGCCAAGATGGCTCAGCTTGTTGGTCAGGGTTATGCACGGTACACGGGTATTGGCCGGACTATGGCGACCGAGGCCGGACTTGAGCTCCTCGAAGAGATGGCGGCGCCCCCTCGGCAGCCTCGTGAAGGCGAATCGATGTACCGCTCGGATGAAGATCGTCGAGAAGAGAGTCGAGATCCGCGACGTAGTTCAGGTCCACGGAAGGTTGATCGTGGAGAGTCTCCACGTTCCTCTTTTGGTGACCGAAGAGCCCCGACTGGACGATATCGTTCAGAAATTGATGAGAACGAACCGCGCCGTGAGTCACGCGATGACCGTGGCGGTAATTCGAGTGGTCCGCGCAGTGATGATCGTGGAGGCTACTCCCGAGGTCCCAGTCGAGACGACCGAGGTGGCGATTCACGAGGCCCGAGACGTGACGATCGCGGTGGCGACTCCCGAGGCCCGAGGCGAGATGACGACCGTGGCGGATATTCCCGAGGCCCAAGACGTGATGATCGCGGTGGCGACTCCCGAGGTCCAAGACGAGATGGCGATCGTGGAGGCTACTCGCGAGGCCCACGGCGTGATGATGACCGCGGTGGTTATTCACGCGGGCCAAGGCGAGACGATCGCGGTGGCGACCGAGGTGGCTACTCCGGCGGTCGTGGTCGAAACGACCGTGGTGGTTCCCCTGAGCGCGGCCGGGTCAACACTGATGGTCCGGTCATCGACGGCAATGAGCCAATGGAATACCGCGTAAACAACGATGGCCCAATTATTGACGGACGTGATCTCGGTGAGAAGCGCGAAAACACCGACGGCCCGATTATCGACGGCCGCGACAAGAAGCCTGAATCTTCAGAAGAATAGGCTTCTGGCCGCTTCTAACCCTAGCTAGATAGAGTCCCGGTAATTCTCGGCGTTGTCCTGGGGGGCGTAGCCGATCGTCTTTTTTGCGTGGTCGGTGTTCCAGAATCGCCATGTGTTGTCGGACACTCCGTAGAAGATCTCGAAGCCGACGGGCTGCGTCAGGCACTGCGAAACCAGATGCGCAAGATCACGGTGGCTGAGCCACGTTGCCAGCATTCGAACGCCAACTGGCTTGTTGGGGGCGTTCGCAGTTCCGATGCGCAGGCAGGCGACTTCGAGTCCAAAGTGCTCGTGATAGTAGCGGCCCGTTGCCTCGCCAAACGCCTTGCTTACGCCGTAATCGGAGTCGGGCCGGATTGGCACAAGGTGGTCGATTTGCTTGAACTCGCCGGGCGTGAGTCCTTCGTAATCACCAACTCGAATTCGGCTGTATGGCTCGTCCAACTCGAAGTTGCCGACCGCGTGATTAGAGCTGGCAAATACAACTCGCTTTACTCCGTGCTGTCGTGCTGCTTCGTAGACGTTGTGGGTCATCGAAATATTGTTCTTCAGAACGTCAGACCAGGGAGTTTCGACGGGGGCGTTGGCGCCCATGTGAACAACGGCGTCGACGTCTTCGAACGCCTTTTCCATGGATTCGTAGTTTGATCCGTCGATGATGAGAGTTGGCACATCGGGGGCGTGATCGGACGAGCGGGCGTCGAGGGCTGAAAATTCGAATGAGTCGGCGAGGGAGTTGATTAGCATCGAGCCAATTAGGCCTGATGATCCGGTGACGAGAACTTTCATTTTGGTTTGAACCTTTGATTTTCGATTGGCCATTGTTGATGACTGGATAATACTTGTCGGAATGATGATGCAAACGATATTGACGTCTTGATTACGCCATATGGTGATGGATTAGCGGGGTTTTTATGGGCTTGGTAGCGCAAGACTGCGTGGAATATCAGTTCGAAGACGCTGGTCAGAGCTGGCTCATATCGTGGTGGCCCCCGGAGCAGGTTCCGTCTGGCGAATGGCATGGATCGGGCGCAATCTGTTTGAGTGAGAATGATGAAGTAGTCATCATCAGCCAGGATGGCAAAAAATGGGAGCTACCAGCCGGTAGACCCGAAGGTGATGAGGATTGGCGGGCGACTCTCGATCGTGAATTGCTCGAAGAAGCCTGTGCCACTGTCGACAGCGCAACTCTCTTAGGGTTTGCTCAGGGGCGGTGTATTTCCGGGCATGAAGAAGGGCTGGTGCTCGTGCGTTCCCGCTGGATTGCGCATGTGACTATCCATGAGTGGAAGCCGGAATACGAGGTTCTCTATCGTTCGTTGGTTGCGAAAAATACTGTTGTGGAGTCTCTGGATTTTCCTGCTGGACTTGAGCCGATATATGCTCGTTGGTTTCAGGAAGCCGAGGTTGACTAAACACGTTAGTCCACTAGTAAAACATGCCTCGAAACGGTAATGTCGAACGAGGTTTTCACAAGGTTCATCACGTCACACTGCCCGTAATCTCACCTGCGACACGTAATGAATGATAGCCTTGCTGCAGGACGGTAGTGCACATGGGAGCGCAGCCGGACCAGCCCCCGACGCGCTCCTGCACTACTGTCTTTTATTTTAAGGTTTATTCCGATTGTCTGATGCTGCGAGCGACATCGCTTGCGATTTGTGCATCTCCTTTTTTTCTGTTGAGGCGCTGAAAGATTCTGAGGATTCACAGGTCGCACGCGAGGTGGCGCTGGTTGGGTGAGGTGGTGGCTCCGAACTCGAACTTCCCGAATCCCGTTCTCAGGATCGGCGCAATTTGGTGGGCGGTTTTTCTAGTATGAAGATGTGCACTCAGGAGATTTTGTACGAGACTTTGCGCTGATCATGGTTGCCGCAGCCGCGGCCTTGATCGTCTTCCGACTACTTCGGCAACCGCCGATCCTCGGGTATCTGCTCGCGGGCGTGCTCGTAGGCCCGTTCGCGCTGCAAGGTCGCTTCGTCGCCGATACCCAAACTGTTTCACTGGTCGCTGAAGTCGGACTTGTCGTCCTGCTTTTCTCGCTTGGCGTTGAGTTCGGGTGGGAGCGAATTCGCAAGGTTGGATTCCGGGTTGTGATCATCGGCGCAGTTGAGATCGCCGCGATGATTTCGCTTGGTTACTTTTTAGGTCGAGCGCTTGGGTGGAGTGCCACAACGTCGATATATCTGGGTGCAGCGCTGGCGTTTTCGAGTTCCGCCGTGCTGGTGAGTATCCTGCGTGAAAACGGCCAGCTGATGACGTTGCGAGGTCAGCTGGTTGTTGGCGTTCTGGTTGTTGAAGACTTCGTCGCAGTGGTGTTGCTGGCGGTGTTTGCAGGGTATGCGAGCCAAGAAGATGGCGGAGCAGTTCAGGTCTGGCCGATCGTTATGAAGATGACTGTCTTCGCGGTTGGAGCACTCGTATTTGGCACATTGCTGACGCCTCGCATAATGGATTTGTTGGACTATTTGAAGTCACGTGAAACGCTGCTGATCGGCAGTTTGGGACTGTGTTTCGGAGTGGGATTGCTTGCTCGCGAGATGGGGCTTTCTGCTGGGGCGGGCGCTTTCCTGATTGGAACGGTGCTTGGCGATACGAGGCATAGGGATCAAATCGCACGAGTCATTGCCCCGGTTCGTGACGTATTCGCAGCGTTGTTCTTCGTTTCGATCGGCATGCTGGTGAACATGGGCGATGTGCCGGAGTATTTCGGAACAGTACTGATCGTTACGGGCGTGCTTGTGGCAGGAAAGGTTCTTGCTGCGACAGCCGGAACGTTCCTAACTGGTCACGACGGCGAGGCGTCGTTGGGAGTCGGAACCGCGATGCCGCAGCCGGGTGAGTTTTCGCTGGCGATCGCACGTTCAGGCAGCGAGCATGCCGCCGTCGGAGCGCAGCTGTACCCGGTCGTGATTATTAGCACGCTAATGTCGTCGTTTATCTACCCGTTCGTATTCAAGTCTTCTGGCTTGATCGGCTCGGTATTCGGTTGGGTATTGCCTGACCGTGCCAAGCGAAAGGCGGCTGGATTTTCGAGAACGATTGATACAGCTCGCCGAGCGATGGCGCCTGCGAAACCCGCACCTCACGATCTGGTTCGGGGTGTGCGATCGACTGCTGTTAGCTTTGGAATTATCGGGTTGGTTATCGTTGCCGGAGTGCTTACTTTAAATGTCGGCACGAATCTTACGAGCGAATTTGGAATTTCGGCCGATCTTATTGGCGTTGCGATTCTGGCTTCAGTTGTCACGTTGGCGGTTCCGGCTGGGATCGTGTTGTGGCGGGTTCTCGCCGATTTGAGCGTAGTGTTTGCTCGACGTGCTTTTGTTCGGTTCAATGTGACCAGAGGTCTTCAAGTTGCTGATGTGGCGAGCACGGTGATTGTGAGTGTGCTGCTACTGATTGCCGGCGTGTGGTTGGTGACTCAGCTGCTTGAGGTGATGCCGGTTGCCGACATGACGTCGCCGCTGCCTGCGTTGATTATGGCGCTGAGTGCTGCGGTGACGGCGACTCTTGCCATGAAGATCCATTCACAGATGGACAAGACGTTCAGGCGGACGCTGCTTGGGGATGGGCCGGGCGAGGCGAGTGGGGATTCGGAACCTTCGGACGCCTAACGGCCTGCGGATCAGGTGCCGGTTCAAAACGCATGTAAAGGGGTTGGGATTGTTTGAGCAGGGTGTAGGTAACGCGCTATCCCGATGGTGGATGTCACGCTTTTTGATGACCGTTCCAGGTGATACCAATACAGTATTCGGATTCATTAAATATTTTCTGACCTTGATTCGCCTTGAGCGAGAGGACACGGCATGGCTGACGATCGCGCCCTGATAATTGAACTTGAAGAACGGTTTGTTGAGGCTACGAATAAATCCGATATTCAAGAGTTCGACGATCTGTTTACCGAAGACGCGGTGCTGATGCTGCCGGATCGTCCGGCTGTGAGCACACGCGAGACGATCGTTGCACATCAACGAGAGTTTTTTCGCTCGATCAGGGCTCGACTTGTTTCAGTCATTGCTGAGATTGAAGTTTTCGAAACGTTGGTCTACGTACGGGGTGCGTTCAACTACTCGATGGAGCCGAAGTTGGGTGGAGAGCCGGTTGTGATGAAGGGCAAGTACATCAATCTGTACAAACGGGATGAGATGGACGAGTGGCGGATCTGGCGCAGCATCAACAACATCGACCACCCGCAGGACTAGCCAGGTTTGGTACAGATAAAGCGATTAATCGAATCGTGACTCCGCTTCAGTAACATCGACGAAGTTTGCACAGCGGATGATCGTCGATAGGCCCCAGTTGCCGTCTTCGATTTCGAATCCGTATCTTATCCACGGTTCGATGGACTTGGCACGTGCATAAAGCCTGATGAGCAGCGAGCTTAGGCTGCCGACACTGATCATTTCTGCGATTTCATCGTGGCTCGGCAGGGCATGACCGGTCGCCTCGAGGGCTGACAGGTAGCTGTCGAGCAGGTCGGCGTATGTGGCTTGATCAGACTCACGCACCGATGTGCCGATGAAGTACGCAACATCAGTGAACACCGGCCACGATGTTGCTCGTTGCCAGTCGAAGATCACTGCTTCCTGATGACCGTCTGATTCGAGTATTGCGATCTCCTCGGCAGGAAACGACCCATTCGACCGGCTGGCGGCGCTAGCCCGGTCCTATGTTCGATATGGCATCGAAAGCAGGGGGTGCTATAGGCTGATGTTTGGTGAGCACATGATTGAGCTTGCCGAATTCGAAGAAGTCGTTGCAGCAGGACGCCCAACACGTCAGCTACTTCAGCAGATAGTCGCCGAATGTGTTCCCAGCGATGACGAATATGCCCAAACCGTCGAGCACACCGCTTGGTCGCTGGTTCACGGCGTGACGAGCTTGTTGACTGAAAACGAGATTCGGTTCGGGCCCGATACTTCGAAAGCTGAGAAACTGATCAACGACTCAATCCGCATGTTAATCTCCGGAATTCGAGCCGAGCTGGCATAGATTGAATCAATCTCAATAGCGCACGTCACCCCGGTCACTTCGTATACTCAATACATGTTTATTGGCAATGTCGAAGTAAAAGGGCTGGCACGGCTCGCCCCCATGGCTGGAATCTCGAACGCTGCGTACCGTACGGTGGCGCGAGAGTGCGGTAGCGCGCTCACGACCAGCGAAGAGATCGATGCGACGGGTTTGACCCGCATGAACGCAAAGACTCGATACGACATCGCGAAGTACCTGCCCGAAGAAAAGCCAATCGCACTGCAAATTCTGGGGGCTGAAGCTGAGTATCTTGTTCCCGGCGCACAGTGGCTGCAGGATCAGGGCGCCGACATCATCGATCTGAACATGGGTTGCCCGGTTCAGAAGATCACGAAGACCGGTCGTGGCTCAGCGATGATGAAAGATGTTGCAAAGACCGCCAAAATTCTTGAAGCGATGCGCAAAGTTCTAACGGTGCCGTTCACGATCAAGATTCGCAGTGGATGGGACGAAAAGCATCTCAACGCCGTCGAAGTATCGAAGATGGCCGAAGACGTTGGTGTCGACGCAATCACGGTTCATCCGCGCACCCGATCGCAGCAGTTCACTGGACTCTCCAAGTGGGAGATGATCTCGCAGGTCGTCGATGCCGTGAATATTCCAATTACGGGTAATGGCGACGTGAAGTCGATGTCGGACGCCCGCCGAATGTCGGCTGAAACTGGCGTCGAGTCGGCGATGATCGGTCGCGCAGCGATGGGTGCTCCGTGGGTGTTCGACGAATCGTTCGAAGACCTATCGCCAGAAGGCAAGTACGACTACCAGACCCGCGTTATCAACCGCCACATGCCGCTCATCATGGAGCACTTTCCTGAGAAGGTCGGGCTCATTCAGATGCAGCGCCACCTATCTTGGTACGCCGGCGGTCGTGATCGAGTTCGGTCGTTCAGGGTCGAGCTATTTGGTGCCCGAAGCTACGAAGAAACCCGTGACGTATTCGACCGGTACTGGGCATCCGTCGACCCGGCCGTTTCGCAGCAGCCGAACATGGCTGCTGTTTAGCAGCGCGCACCACTGGCGACTCTTAAAAGTCGCTAAAAGTTCCAGATTATCTGGATCATCAATAGCAGAATGATGATCATTATCGTAGCTGCAGCTGGGACTACTATAAGTCTGCCCATATAACGAGTCTTGGGCTTTCCCAGCCGATACTGATTCCCAGTCTCTAAGTGCTAGCTACACACTTTGCGTTGCGTGATTGTTGGCTCGGCGCGCTCGGACGACGTGCGCGTCCCCGCACCAGATCCTTCGACTCCGATGACTCCGCTCAGGAAACGGAAGTCACCCCGCTCACACCGTCGGCAACGGCATGTCGTCGCCTGTTTCGTCCTGCCAGATGCGTATGCGTGCAGCCATCTGCCGAATACGGTCTTTGTGCTCCGGTTTATCGAACACATTCTCCAACTCAGCAGGATCAATATTCAGGTCGTACAGCTCGCACTGATCACCCGGCGACAGGTTTAACTTCCAGCGATCGCCCGTCACAACACCCCGCCACGGAATCGACACCATACGGTTGATCTCAGGTGAACCAAGATTCCTGTCGCCCATGCCGTTCCACTGGATGAACACATCGTTGTCGGAAAGATCCTCGTCACCCCGCAGCACAGGTCGCAACGACTTGCCTTCGAGGTGATCTGGAATTTCGCTACCTGAAAGATCCAGCAACGTAGGCACCAAATCCACCTGCCCAATCGATCCTGCGATGCGTGTCTGCTGGTTGTTGTTCAGCCACGGCACGTACATCAGGAACGGCACGTTAGAAGCCTCTTCATAAAGCGACCGCTTCTCAAGCATCCCGTGATCGCCAGCCATCTCGCCGTGCTCGCTCGTGAACACGATTATGGTGTGGTCGGCCTGCCCGCTAGCTTCCAGAGCTTCAAAAATAACCCCAAGCTGATTATCAACCAGAGTCACGTTCGCAAAGTACTGCGCCCGTAATTTACGAAAACCTTCTTCAGTAGACGTGTCGTGAAGATCACCACCGGCCTCGCCAAGCGGGTTGTTACCGCCACCCATGTAGTAATCCGACCGCAATTTATTCACAAGCGATCCCGAATCAGGCCGCTTTCTGAATCCGGGTCCCACCTCGATCTCATCAGGATCGTAAAGGTCATTCAGGGGACCTGTGTACGGCGGGTGTGGCTCGAAGAAGTTCACGTAAAGCAGCCACGGCTGATCGGCGTGTCGACCCTCCGGGTAATCACGAATGAAATTAGAAGCCGTGTGGCCTAGGAACGCTGCTTGTGTCTGCTCCTCAGTTAGTTCGGCGCCACCGACCCATCCCTCGTAAGAAATCGTCATCGAAGGCGGCTCAACACCGTGATCGCGGAGCCACTTGTTGTACGGCGCCTCCTGGTATCGATACTCCTTGCGAGTAATCCGCACCCGCTGAAAATCCTCAACGGCCTCCCACGTATCGAACCCGTGCTGAGCCGTCATATCGTCGCCCAAATGCCACTTGCCCATGTGGGCGTTGTAGTACTCGTCGGAAATCATGTCGCCAATGGTCGGAATGTCACGAGAAAGCGGAATATTGTTGCGCTGAAGACCGGTTCCGTACGGGTACAGCCCCGTCATGATCGACGCGCGAGCGGGGGTGCAAACAGGCTGCGTAACGTAAGTGTTCTCGAACACGAAGCTCTTATCGGCTAGGTGATCGATATTTGGTGTTTTGATCCAGTTGTTGCCGTACGCACGCATCGAATCTCGACGCTGCTGGTCGGTGAGAATGAACAGAATATTGGGCTTGCGATCTTGCATTGGTTCCCTTTGCCTGCACTTTGCGGCGAAATTTGGGTGTACGAAAATTTGGGTATGCGGGTGTTACCAGCCACCGGAAGGGTACGGCATCACCGCTCGCGCGCAACTCCATGCGAGGCTAATCTCTGATTATGGGTCTATTGCTTCACCAACAACTTGAGACCGATCGAACACTCGTAACGCCACTCGCTTCTGAGATTGCGCAGGGGATGATTGATCGTGATGGCACGCTGCTCGAAAAAGAGTCACGACTCCGCTTCCCGCAGCCGTTTCAGGTCCCGCCCATGATGGACGATTTTCTTCCTGCGGTAATTCAGAGACTGCAATACCAGCCCGAGCAGGTCGGATGGTGGGACTGGCTGTTTTTCGATAAAGCGACCCGAAACGTACTCGGGTCGATCGGCGTAGGCGGTCCGCCCGATGAAGCAGGTGGTGTCGGGATGGCCTATTCGGTCTACTCGCACTACGAGAATCAGGGCTACACCAAGGAAGCTGCACTCGCTGTTACCGATTGGATTCTGGCGCGAAGTCGCTGCGAATGACGATTCACCCCAAGAACTACGCCGCTGTTCGAATTGCACAACACGCCCAGTTCGATCTCAAAGGCACCGTGGTCGATCCCACAGTTGGCGAAGTACACCTTTACGAGGCGAACGGATAATCCCGCCGCCGCCTTCGACAATAGTCTGATCTCGTTTGGCTCTAATGCCCAATCGACCGTGACCTGAGCGCGTTCTGCCACTAGAATCTCTAGATAGTGTTTTCGTGGTCGTAGATGGCCACGCATTTTTTGGAGATTCAGGTGCCAGACAAGCCAAGTGAAAAGTCGCCCGTGACGTTCGAATCCACCACGAAGAAGAAGCGTGAGGCGCGCCCGTGGGGTTCATACGAGATCCTGACCAGCGGACCTGGCTTCCAGACGAAACGCCTGACCGTGAGCGCTGAAAAGCGGCTCTCATTGCAGTGGCACCGTCATCGTGATGAAACGTGGGTTGTTGCTCGTGGGACGGCGAAGGTAACTGTTGGCACCGAGCAGCACACACTGGGTCGCGGACAGTCGATGTTCGTCGAACGCAACGTGCACCACCGAATCGAGAACATATCTTCGGTCGAGCCGCTGGAAATAATCGAAATCCAGACCGGCGACTATCTCGGCGAAGACGATATCGTAAGAGTAGAAGACGACTTCGGCCGAGCTGAGTAGCCTGTGTTCGTATCCTACCTTTTTTCCCTTCTCCCTGAGGGGGAGAGATGGGACTCGCGAAGGGAATTCCGATTCTGCTTCAGATCGCGATTTGAATCTCATTGAGGACGGCCACTGTAACAAGCGACTGGTTATTTACTTCACATCGGATGGCCGAGAATCATGAGCTGAATTTTTTCAGTTACTAAACTAGACTGGCCGCTTCTTCTACCAAATCTACAACGATTTCCAGCCGTCTAAAACAGCTGGCTTCGAGTCCATCGGCGTCATCACCAAATCGCTGAACTATGAATTCCCAACCGCCAAACTGGGCGTTAACCATCGCTGCGAAGGACGCTAAATAAGTCCCGTACCCGCCCGCAGCGAACCAGAAGCCGATTTTGGAATCGGCTTCTGATCCATTCCAACCCAACGACCTAAGCCCCTCAAGATACGCGCTGAAAATTTCGTCGTTTCGGTCGAGCATAAGCTCAGCTTCCGCGTCACCCTAGGTCAGGCTTGAGCCGACCATCGTTCCGATATCCGTTTCTAGTGGCCCCAACCCGACACCGGACCAGTCGATTGCTACAACATCTGGTTCTGACGGTGGGGTACTGCCTACGAACACGTTTCTAGGATGGAAATCACCGTGACAGATCGTTCTAGTACCGTCGGCAACCGCCGGTCGCAACCTATCCAGGCCGTTTACTAATTTCTGGTAATCATTAGCGGCTTTTCCAGATAAATAATCCAACAGAAGTGGTTCAGTTCCGTCCAATTTGGAAGGTTTTGGAAAGTGTCTGATTTCATCGACACCCCACCGCTTGAGCACAACATCGTGCCCCATCCACTCCGACTCTTCGGGCAAGTCCGTGATAAATGTTCCGCCAAACCGTCCAATCCCGTGAGCTGCCTGCACATAGTGCTCTAGTCTCTAGGGAGGGCCGTTCATCCACTGGAGATCCTCTATCCACATCCATGTAAGGCCATCCTGATGGATCGTGTGGAAGAGTGTCGCCGGTCTGACGCCGACAAATTCTCGATCTAGGAATCCGTATTCGTACGCAACGACCTCTCTTTCGCCACTGTTCCGTTCAGCTTTGGATAGTATTCCGGGCGATCTGACGACCTTCAAGATGACGGACCAATCGACATGTTGCTGTTGCCGCTTAGCTTGCCCCTCGACCCTCAACAGCCCGACAGTATCGCCTCGACGTGAGGGCGCAGTAACGTGCCGAACCTTGATATCAGGTAGAACGAAAGCGGATTCGTCACTCAGGACCTTCCGAACTATTCGACTGAGTTGAGAAGCACTCAATGCCAATACCTGATCATGGATTTCATCAGCGTTCATGAAACTGCTCCAAAAAAATTAGTTGGCAGGGTGGCATCATAGCCCAAACGATCTACCTAACCTGCATCCCTCGGGTATAGTCCGGCATCTTAGCGATGTGGCTCTTTAGAGCTCAAGTTTCAATTCAACTCACCCGCACGAGGCGACAACCCATGGAAATGCTCGAAGTAGGCGATCAGTTTCCGGATATCGAACTATCTATCGCTGGCGCTGGAACAATTTCGTTGCCCAAAGATTTTGAGGGAAGCTGGGGTTACATCGCTTTTTATCGAGGTGGTTGGTGATCCTACTGCAATCGGCAGTTAGCCGATGTTGAAGAGTATTTCGAGCAGCTCGACGAACTTGGGATGAAAATTGTCTTTGCAAACGCAGATGGTGATCCCGACTCGTCACAGACCCACGCCGATCACGACCTGTCGTTCCCTATCGCCCATAGCGTCGATGAGGAAATTGCAGCGAAGTTGGGAGCTTGGACCGAACTGCGACAAGGGACCACGATCATCCAGCCGTGTGAATTTGTAATCCGACCCGATGGAACAGTTGCCGCGTCGTTATACGCCACAACTCAACTAGGACGAATGTCGCCCGAGGCAGTCTGGAAGTTCGTAAACGATCGAAAGTAGTTACTTCAGCGCCACGCTGCCGTCTTCTCGTATTGGCGGTGGTGTGTTCGCCGGATCGAACGGGTGCATTGCCGGCGCGTCTTCGTTGAAGATCACTCCGAGTCCGGGTTTCTCCGATGGTGTGTACCAGCCACGTTCGAGCTTGATGATCTCGTCGGTCATGTCACGCCTCGGTGATTCTTCCTCTTTCACCGATTCCTGGACGTCCCAAGACGGTGATGAAGCTCCGATGGCAATGCACGCGGCAGTTGCGATCGGTCCCTGGAAGTTGTGCGGGCAAATCTTGATGTGATGGGCTTCAGCGATCGTTGCGATCTTCTTCACGCCGGTGATTCCGCCAGCGACCGCGATATCAGGCTTGAAGAACGCGGGTTTCGCCAGTTGGGCATACTCACGGAACTCCCAGATACCCATGTTTCGTTCGCCAACTGCCAGTGGCAATCGCATTTTCGATGCTACATCGCCCATG
This sequence comes from Dehalococcoidia bacterium, assembly GCA_012959765.1. GTDB lineage: Bacteria > Chloroflexota > Dehalococcoidia > Lucifugimonadales > Lucifugimonadaceae > Lucifugimonas. The sequence goes on from DUCO01000018.1 coordinate 72,784, forward strand.
GCAACCACCGAATCGGGAACGATCGGGTCTTCAATGAAATACGGCCTCAGACTCGCAACCTCGTCGCAGAACACAATCGCCTCGTGCGGCTGCATGTTTCGGTGAATCTCAATTCCGATATCGAAATCCCAGCCAACCGTTTCACGAACTGCCCCGACCATTTCGACGGCGAGGCCGATCATCTTTGTGTAGGTCAGTTCTGCCCAAAGCTTGGGCATAGGCGTGAACTTGAGCGCCGAGAATCCCTGATCGAGCGCCTTCTTAGCTCCCGCTGCGGCCGCTTCAGGAGTATCGCCCCCGATTCCCTGGGCGATTCCTCGAATCTTTTGACGAACCTTGCCGCCAAGCAAATCCCAAATAGGTGCCTGAAGCCGCTTGCCCTTGATGTCCCACAGCGCCATGTCGATAGCGCTGACAGCGCCGCCGATGCTGTTGCCCCTGAACGCCGAGTTATACCGCCAGAGATAGCTCCAGATGTGCTCGATATCGCCCGCTTCCATCCCGATCAGTGCGTCGGCAAACCCGTGAATGGTCGCTTCAGCGGCCTTCGGGTACGACCAGTAGCACGACTCGCCGATGCCTTCTGTGCCGTCCTCGGTGGTGACTTTCACTACCAGATATCGGTCCACAAAAAACGTTTCGATCTTTTCGATTTTCATTTTTCAACTTCAGTTTGGGGCGATTTGCCCTGTAATGATCGGATGTAGATATTGAGGTTGTTTCAGCTGGTCTCTTAGATATTCCAGTGCTTGTTGATGCTCGCTTCGTACTGAGCAGTCTCTTCGTTCTCGATCTCTTCGATCGTCACCGCTCGACCCAACACCGAAGATTCAAGCGCTGCGTTGCACACCGCAAGGTCTTTGCGACCCACGTAGGCGTCGACTTCTGGCTTCGTTCCATCGGCTATGCACTGCCCGAGTTCGTAATACTCAAGTGCGACGAGAAATCGGTCGGCATCTTCGAACGGTGTCGTGTACGAACCGAGCCGGTCGCTTCCGAACAATCGAGCGGGTAGTTCATCCAGATGGAAATCCGGAACCAGCTCAAGAACTTCATCGCCGGTTACTGCGCCAACTCCATCGATAGTCAGCGTTAGTGGATCGCCCCGACGCTGCTTCGCCGGTGCCATCGAACCCTTGCTGCCGTAGATCATGGCGTACTGCATTGGCTCGCCGTGAGCTGCGAACATCGATGTCCACTGCCCAACGGCACCACTCTTGAACTTGAGCGTTGAAATCACCATATCTTCAGCATCGGCGTCGATCTCGTCAGGAACTTCAGCAGCCCAGTGATCGTAAAAGTTCGCCACGCCAATTTTTTCGCCTTTGTACCGTTTCGGTTCCCACACCTTCGATACCGCGTAAACCTCTTCGACATCGCCCATGTAGTACATCATCTGGTCGACCGCATGAACTCCGGCATCAACAAAAATCCCGCCGATATTCTTGTAGTGACGCCATGGCCAGATGATGATGTCGTTCCCGCCCTTGGCCGATCCGAGAAGGAAGCTGTAGGGATCGCCAATCGCACCGGAATCGAGCAGGGCCTTGTTGAGTCGGCACATCGGATCACGACGTTCCTGCTCACCGACACTCAACACTTTGCCTGAACGCTTCCAGGCGTCGATAACCCGGTTGCAGCCTCTAATAGTGAGTGAAAGTGGCTTCTCGCAAAGCACGTTGTAGCCGAGATCGAACGCCATTTCGGCGACGAGATGATGTGAGCCAGAGTCGGTGGTGATATCGACCGCTTCGATGTCGGGTCGTTTCTTCTTCATGTCCTCCATCGAGGTGAAGACTTCCGGACGGCTGCCAAGTATCTCTTCCGCGTTATCGGCAAGATGAATGGCGTTTTCTTCGCGTGTGTCGCAAACCGCAACCAGCTCGACATTCGCCATGCCGCTCTCGTAAAGCGCCCCGAGCGCCCGCAAATGGCGACCGCCCATGCCGCCCGCACCGACTATCGCAATTGGAATATTGACCACGAAAAAACTCCATTGATTGGTGCCTGATCAAATTGGCTCAGGCACAGCCGCAGTTGTACACCATCATCCGCGTGGAAGCGAATTCTTCTGCCCATGCCCAACAGAGAGTTTTATCGACAGCCCGGATCCTGTTCGCTATCCTGCCAGCGCAATCGCAGGTAAGCGTGAATAGTCACCGGCTGCCAGTTGAAATCGATCGCAATTCCATAGAATTAGGGGCATCTCAGTGACCGAAATATTGCTCGATGCCAAATGTCTTCAGGTTGTGCAGCATTTCCAACCTTTATTTAGTTCGCAACCTGTTCGCAGATTGACCAGCTTCCTCAAAATCATCGGTTCATATGGTGCGATTAAATACATCGATGCCGATGTCATCGATGCGGCATCCCTCGGCTCTGCCAACCTTTTCATCAGCACGACTCGAATCCAGCAATGGCCCTACAAAGACGAAGAGATAAACAGTATCCACGACTTTGTCGCTTCGGGTGGCAGTCTGTTGCTTATGTCCAATCATTCGAGATACCCGAGTAGTCCCTCAGCGGGACACCACACGGAGCAGGACGGACGATTAGCAAGGGCGTTCCAGATCTAAATCGTCGAAGCCTTGTTCCGTAATCCCGCTCCAAAACATCTGACATCGATTGAGTCGGTAGGTGAGAAGGTTCACCCGATTCTGACCGATTATTTGAGCACCCGTATGCTCAATACGGTCACAATAAACAACTGCTCTGCAATATCGACTCAATCCGAAAACGGTCACGCGGTTCTGCTTCTCGACAACGACATGGAGGATATCGGACCCAATGCGCTGTCATCCCGAGGCAACGCGTTCGCGTGGGCCATTGATGAATACGGAGACGGCAAGGGACGCGTTGTCGTGACCGGAGCAGGTTTTATCGGCGAACCCGACTTACCAGGGACTGGCCCTGGCCTGATGGACAAAGATCAAAACGAACTGTTCGTCCGTCAACTAATCTCATGGTTGCTCAGCCGGGAATAATCTCTACAACAACTGCGACCACTACCTGTCCTGAACACTCCCATCAAACCCGATTGGAGTGTCGAGAATCTTTGGATTCTCTGGACCCGAAAGTGTAGCCTCGTTCAGTTCGATGCCAAGACCCGGGCCCTCTGGCACGATCAAATATCCGTCCACCAGCGCGAGAGGTGTCACCAGAAGATCGCTCTTTGGCGGCTCCGATTCGCCGGTGTACTCCTGCAAAGCAAAGTTCGGAATACAAGCGTCGAGCTGCACACATGCCGCAGTGCTTACGGGTGAAAGCGGGTTGTGAGGAATCACCTTCACGTGCTTCGCCTCGGCCATAGCCGCAACCTTCTTCGATCCCGAAAGACCTCCGCACAGGCACAGGTCGGGTCGAACGTACGCCGCAGCGTTCGCTTCAAGAAGCTGCTCGTACTCGAAAATGGTCGTGAACCGCTCACCGGTTGCGATCGGAATATTGCACTGATCGGCAACTTCGCCCATTCGCGCCGGGCTGTCCGGCAACATGGGATCTTCGTAGAAGAACGGGTTGAACTGCTCGAGGCGCCGACCCAGCCATATGCTTTCAGCAGGTGACATCTGGCGGTGAATTTCCACACAGATGTCGGCCGCACCATCAACTGCCTCTTTCACCGCACCAACACGGTCGACTGCTTCGTCGGCCCACTCGGTGTATGACTTGTGCAGGTAGTAGTCCGGGGCGAACGGAGTGAAGCGAACCGCAGTGAATCCTTCGGCAACGGCAGCTTTCGCACTGGCAACAAGATCGTCCTTAGTCGCTCCACCAACGTGCATGTAGCAGCGAACCTTGTCTCGGGTCTTGCCGCCCATCAGATCGTAAATCGGCACACCGAGTCGCTTGCCCTTAATGTCCCAAAGCGCAATGTCGATCGCCGAAAGCGCACCCTGAACGACCGAGCCCATGAAGTGCGACGTTCGACACAGCCACTGATAGTGATGCTCGATAAAGCTGGGATCCTTGCCAACAAGGTAATCGGCCATCGTGTCGACCATCGTCTTCGTAGGTCGCTGCCAGCCGTGCACTCCACCCTCGCCAATGCCCACGGTGCCGTCCTCGCAGTAGATGCGAATCAGCAACCAGCGATCCCACAACATTGTTTCCACTCGTTCGATTTTTGTAGATGCTGGCATGTTTTTTTAGGTCCGATTTCTAGTTGTGTACCCTAACGATTTGGGCGTGCTGCCGAGAAGGTAGACCTAAAACGCCGTCGTTACAAGATCGAATCGAATTGTGTTGACCAACAGTCACGGGTATAACGACCCCATCAAACCGAATTCATGTTGAGGAACTAAGAACTTGCTCGATCTTGTAATCAAAGGCGCAACCGTTATCGACGGTTCAGGTACTGAGGGCGTTGTGCTTGACGTGGGAATAGAGGGCGACCGAATTGTTGCGATAGCCCCGAGCATCGAAGCCGAATCGGCCGAGACGTTCAACGCATCGGGTCTGGTGCTTTCGCCAGGGTTCATCGACGTCCATTCGCACGACGATTTCCATGTGCTGATCGAGCCGGAAGTTCGACACAATATCTTGCAGGGCATCACCACCGCCATCGTTGGGAACTGCGGGTTTGGTGCCGCTGGTTCAGATGCCGGTAAGGTGCAAATGAAGGCGATCAACGAACCGACTGCCGAACTGCCCGACTGGGACGGCTATGCCGAGTATTTGGAAGAGGTCGATAAAGCGTCGCCGATTTTGAACGTGGCTGCCTTGATCGGTCACCACACTGCACGCCGACAGGCAATGGGCGGCGTCGAAAATCGCCCACCAACCGACACCGAACTGGCTGAAATGCTGGCGAGTGTTGAAGAGGGCATGGAGGCCGGGGCAGTTGGCATGTCGACCGGACTGGTCTATGAACCGGGTCGATACGCCAGCACCGAGGAAGTTGTTGCGCTCGCAAACGTCGTCGGCAAACACGGCGGACTCTACGTTTCGCACATGCGGGACGAGGCGGTCGGACTTCTCGATTCCGTAAAAGAAACCCTCCACATCGGCGAAGCAAGTGGTTGTGCGGTTGAAGTTTCGCACCACAAAGCGGTCGGTCGAACCAATTGGGGCAAGGTCGCTCAATCACTCGAAATGATCGAGGATGCTGTTGCGCAGGGGCATGACGTAACCGCCGATCAGTACCCGTACACCGCCCGCAGCACGATGCTGTTCGCACTGGTTCAAAACGGGACATTCTCGGCCGGTGAAGGCGGTGCTATGGGCAAGTCGGAGCCGTCTGAGGTACTACTGTGTTCAGTTCCTGGCTTTGGGGATTTCGAAGGTCGATCACTTCAAAGCTTTGTCGAGGAGTTTGATCTGCCCGGCGAAGAAGCGGCGAACAAGCTTTTGAGCGACTACTCGAACGAGATTCTGGTGGCTGCATTTGGCATGGACGAAGGCGACGTGCGGATGGTCATGGCTCACTCTTCGACCATGATCGGCACAGACGGCCTCGACCGCGGCTCAAAGCCTCATCCTCGGGCGTGGGGCACATATCCGAGGGTGCTCGGCAAGTACGTTCGTGAAGAGGGCGTAATCTCGCTCGAAAACGCTATCTACAAGATGACTGGCATGCCAGCTGCCAAATTCGGAATCGCAAATCGCGGACTCATAAAAGAAGGCAACTTCGCTGACCTGGTTTTGTTCGATCCCGAAACTGTAATCGATGGTGCAACCTACGAAAACTCTCGTGTCGCCCCTGTCGGAATTCCCCATGTGATCGTGAACGGTCAGTTTGCCGTGCGAGACGGCCAGCACGCTGGATCACGTTCAGGTCGAGCACTACGCAGAGGCATTTAGAGTGCCAGTCGATAACAAAAGAGTTTGCACCTCATAAACTTTCGAATCAGGGGAGTAAACTGCGCCCGCGCCAAGCCCGCAATTCGGGCAATTCCAGGGAGTCTCATGTCAGAACGAATCGAATCGGTATCAGTAACCCCGATCCCGTCGAGCTATCAAAAAGAACTCGGCAAAAACGCATATATCGACAACATCGGCACCCAGCGTCTCGAATGGGTCGTGCGGGCACGCAGCACGAGCGGTGCCGAGGGCATTTCTATCGCCAACCGCCTGATGCGGGAAGGCACCGTCGAAACCATGCTCGCCCACATCAAGGGCGCACTGCTGGGTCGGGAAGTCGACGAGTTGCTGGAGATTTCTGACGGCGTAGTGACCGGTGCTGGACCCGACATGGATCGCTGGTATCGACGAAACGGCTGGATGACGATTCTGGCTTTCGACCTTGTTGGCAAGACCCGCGGTGTTTCGGCAATCGACCTGCTCGGTGGCAAGAAGCACGACTCAGTCCCCGCCTACGACACCACACTCTATTTTCAAGACTTCCTGAACCCCGAAAAAGGTGCTCAGCAAGTTGGTGACGAAGCCGCGCAGGCTGTTGCCGATGGCTGGTGGGCGCTGAAGCTGAAAACCGGCCGAGGCGGTCGATGGATGCTTCCAGAAGCCGGTATGCAGCGCGATATCGACGTTGTTCAATCAGTTCGCGACTCAGTAGGCCCCGACGTGAAGATCTACGTCGACGCCAACTTCGGCTACGACAATCATCTCGATCTTCTCGATCAGTTCATCAAGGAAGTGACCCCTCTCGATATCTTCTGGTTCGAGGAGATGATCACCCACGACGTCGATGACTACAAGGCGATGCGAGAGATGCTGGCGAAGCACGGTTCGAAAGCTTTATTGACCTGTGGCGAAGTTGATCGTGACCCGATCTCAGAGGTGTTCCAGGATCTAATTGGCGATGGCCTGATCGACGGTTATCAGCCCGACATCGTCGGCCACGGTTATCTCGGCTGGATGGAACTCGAACGCCAACTGAAGGGCACCGGCGTCCGAACAATCCCTCACAACTTCGGTAACGCCTCGTTCGGCAGCTATGCCAGCATCGTCTGGGGTGCAGCATCTGAAACCTACGTTTCGCTCGAAGATGAACGAGTTATTCCGCACTTCCTCACCCCGCTTCCCGAGTTCACCAATGGAGCCTACGCGCTGCCAACGGGCACGGGATTGGGAGTCGATATCGATGAGGCCGGGTACGCCCCGCACGCCAAGCACGAGAACAGGATGGAGGCGTAGTCATGCCCGGTTTAGAAACACACATCATCAAAGAAATTCGCCTTACTCCCGTCGAGACCTATTTTGGATCGCCGGGTAAGGGTCGCATCGTTGGTCGTAACGCCAAGATGGAAAACTACGGTATCGGCCAGCGCGAGTGGCTGCTGCAGATTACTTGCGACTCCGGCCTCACCGGCTTGAGCAATGCCCGACCCGCCATGAACAAGGGTTCGGTCGAGAGTCTGTACAACGATTTTCAGGATCTGATCGGGCAAAAACTTTCGGGATTCTTCAATGTTTCCGGAGGGCGCGTCACCGACATCAACCCTCGATGGGCAGACCTGATCGACCGTTACGGATTCTTGGATGTCGCGCTGTTCGATCTCATTGGTCAGGCGCTCAGCCAACCCTCGTACTCCCTGCTCGGCGACAAGGTTCGAGACGAAGTCGAGGGCTACGACTCAAGCCTCTACTTCCAGGACCTGGTAAACCCGGCTGAAGGTGCGAACGCAGTTGCCATCGAAGCTGCTGAGGCGGTCGAAAAAGGCTGGCGTGCGATGAAGCTCAAGCTGGGTCGACCCGGCAAGTGGTTCGAGCCAAACGCAGGCACTCGCCGCGATATCGAAGTTGTCGAATCGGTACGAGCTATGGTCGGTGACGACATCAAGATTCTCGTCGATGCGAACAACGGCTACGACGGCCGACTTGATCTTCTCGAAGACTTCGTGCGGGGAATCAGCGATCTCAACGTCATGTGGGTGGAGGAGATGATCACCGAGGATATCGCCGGGTATCAGAAGCTGAACGAATGGCGAGATAGGTACACCCCGAACACGATGATCGTCGATGGCGAAAGCTATAAGGGCCGAGACACGATCTACTGGCAGCTGATGGAGCAGGGACTGCTCGACGCTATCCAGCCCGACATGCTGCACATGGGTTTCTGGCAGTTCCACAGGCTCGCTCAGAAGATAGAAGATTCGGGTTACGACACCCAGATCGCCCCGCACAACTACAACGCTGCGTATCTCGGTCTGCGAGCCGATATTCAGTTTGGTGCAGCCACTGAAAGGTTCGTAATCGCAGAAGATTCGACACTGGATTTCGAGCTGTATCAGGGCCCGGAATATGTCTTCGACAACGGCAAATACGCCGTACCGAGTTCGCCGGGACTGGCGGTGAGCATTGATCAGGAACTTTACGACAGGGTCTACAAACAACACGAAACCTTAATTAACTAGCCTTTGCCAGGAACAAAAACTAAGGAACAAGAAGAACGATGAAAATCCTAATCACGGGAATCACCGGACGCGTTGGTGCGAACGTTGCCCAGAACTTTATGGAGCGGGGTCACGACGTGTGGGGATTCGTATGGCCCGGCGATCCGCAGGCCGAGAAGATGAAGGCCGTTGGTGCCGATATCGTGCAGGGTGATCTGGCAAGTTCAGCCGATGTGAATGCCGCCGCCGAAGGGCAGGAAGTGATTCTGCATATGGGTGCTGCGTTTCAGGCCGGTGGTCCGTTCACTCCCGAGCAGTACTTCGACACGAACGTGAAGGGCACGTTCAACGTTCTCGAAGCGGCACTGGGTCTTGGCGATCAACTGAAGCACGTACTCATCACGAGCACCGATGCGACGATGTTCAAGTACCCCGAATGCGGAATCGCCGAGCCGATAGCCGAGGATTCGCTGCCGCTTTCATCAACCGATTGGTACGGCTATACCAAGGTGCTTTGCGAACACCTGCTGAATCGTTACTACTTGAAGGAAAACCTCCCGGCGACCATCATTCGATTCGCTAACGTCTGGGGCGCTGGCGAAATTCTGAACTTCAGACAGTTTCAGTTGGATCACTTTTTACAGCAGTTCGAAGGTCGAACCGACGATGTCGGCAAAGCGACCTACGAGATTCTTCAGACCGAGGCAGCTAAAGACGGTGGCGTTCCCAGACTCATCGTCGCTCGAGATGCGAACGGTCGACCGTGGAAGAAGCACCAGATTGAGGTGCGAGATATCGTTCACGCCTACGAGCAGGCAGTCGGCAATCCGAACACGTTCGGCAACGTCTACCAGTTGGGCTCCAAGGAGCCTTTCACTTGGGACGTGCTGATTCCGTATATTTCAGAAAAGATGGGAATTCCGTTTTCGACAGTTGATCTGCCGACGAACCCGACCTTCTACGAATACGATCTCTCAGCCGCACGTAACGACTTCGGTTATTCGCCAAGCCTGTCGCTGTTCGAGATGGTCGACGAAGCAATTCGCTACAACTCCGAAGGCGGCGGCGGAATTATTCCGACGAAGGTTTAGTGGGTTGGCGCGATTGTTTCTCGTCATTGCGAGACGTGAGGCACGAACGACGTGGCAATCACTGGGAGCTGAATCCACCGTTTTTGCACCGATTCCACGTTTTTCTGAGGTAACCAAATGCTAGAAAATTCTCCGGCGTATTCACGCAGGGTTGCTCAATCAAGGTGATTGCCACGTCACCTCAGAGCAGGCTCCTCGCAATGACAGAACAGCCAGTCGAGTCAGCACCCTCTACGGCCTTACCCGGTTCATCGCCACGTACACGCCGATGCCCAAGCCGATAAGCGCAATGATGTTGGTGAACAACCCGCCCGGAACGCCCATAAACGACGCTATATTTATCCCTATAAACCATGCGACGAACACCGTTATGGCGGCAACAATTCTCAACCGTTTGTCGAGCTTGTACTTTCCTGCCTTGCGAACGTATTCGCCGATGGGCGCACCAGCCAAGCCAACGAGAAGTGAGGTAGCGACATTGCCGATCTGGAAGTTGAACGGCAAGAAAGTCCAGAAGATCCATACGATAATCGCGTAGGCGAAACCAAATCCAGCAGCCCCCAGGGCGGAGAGTGCGATGGTTGTGGTCAACTCAACTGGAGTAGATCGGAAAATCGGTGCCTGACCGATGCTCGCACAATCAGGGCAGCGCGCTCCAACCGGAGACTGCACCATGCACTGTGGGCAGATCAGATCATCGCAGCGTCCGCAGCGCAGGTTAGAAGCTACTTCGGGATGGCGAAGGCAGGTGGCATCGAATGTGTCGTGAGTCATTGGCGAAACAGGATACCCACAAATTGTGGATATTTATCGAAATAAGCTCGATATTGGCTACTGCTTGATCCAGTCTTCCCTATCGGCGATATCGCGATCAAAAACGAGACGAGTCCACAACAGGCGACCAGAAATCGGGCCTGTGCTATCTCGCAGAGAGTTAGATGTCATCCGCTTGCCAGCGGTTACAAGTGCGAACGCCACAGAGAACCAGACCAGCTCAATCGGAAGGTTCAACAGGGCGGCCCAAACCGGCATCAGAATCACGGCTATCAAGAACCAGACCGCTGAGTCTTTCCATGGTGTGAACAGCACTCCAAGCGCCGGCACCGATCCATAAATGATCAACAACGGCAAGTTGAGAGCAAACGTTGCGCCCAACATCGTCGCCATCCCTCGCCCGCCATGCAACTTCGAAAATATCGACCAGTTGTGACCCATCACCCCCGCGATTCCGGCGGCGGCTTCAACTCCAATTCCAAGATCAAGAACTTTGCCAGAAGCGATCACCACCGGCAGCAAGCCCTTTATGACTATGTCGAAAATCACGACAGGAGTCGCCCATTTGGCTCCTACCTGCGTCGTGAGATTCGAGGCGCCGATATTCCCTGAACCGTGCTCTCGAATATCGACTCCACTGGCGAGCCGGCCAACCAGATACGAAGTCGGAATCGAGCCAACAACGTAGGCTCCAGCAATTACAGCAATGATCAGCAGGGTGTCCATGTCAATCAGCCCAATCCAGCCGGGACGTTCCCGATATTCGAACCGTGTTTGGCCCGTGCTTTTGCCAGCAACTTCGAAACAGTGTCGGGCGGTGGTCCGTTGGCGCCGGGAGTAGTTTCGTTCTGGGCTCCAAGTGCGTGATAGTCGGTTCCGCCACACGGCACGAGATCGTAGCGGGTAGCGATATCGAGGTACTTACCACGTCGGTCGCTCGCATATTTCTCGGCGTACACTTCGATGCCCGCCAGTCCCGCACCGACAAGCTGCGTTACGAGGTTTCCAAGCCTGCTCACCGTTCGAGGGTGGGCGATTGCGCCAATGCCACCTGCCGCATGAATCATTTCGAGCGCTGCTACCGGATGCAGTTTTGGTCGAGGAATTCGCGCCACACCCTTCTCGCCGATATACCGATCGAACGCCTCGGCGACTGTTTCGACGTGTCCGGCTTCGACCATGGCTCGTGCAATGTGTGGCCTGCCAAAAGAGCCGCTCGCCATTTCGACAATCCGTTCCCAGGAGACCGGACGTTTGAGCTCGGCTAGTCGGTTTACCATCGCACGGGCGGCTTCCACCCGCTCGACCCTGAACTGTTCCAGCTTCGATTGAAGGACAGGATTCTTGGGATCGATGAAATATCCAAGCAGGTGCAATTCCGATTCTCCGTCGGCGGTGCCGAGTTCGATTCCCGGTATAACGGTGAGTTGCGGGTGGGCCGCCGATGCTTCGATCGCCTCGGCAAGCCCGTTCGTCGAGTCGTGATCGGTTACAGCAACGACCCGCAGTGTAGTTTTTGCCACCTGATCGATAAGTTCGCGGGGAGTTAGCGTGCCGTCCGACGCAGTTGTGTGCAGATGCAGGTCGATTTCGACCGGCCAATCAGGGCTAACCGCTGGCGAAGTGTGATCGTATCGACTGCCCTCGCCTTTCTGGTCTGGTGAGTCGCTCAAACTTCGATCTGCCGATCGACCCGTTCAACAGATGCCGCCAGTCCTGTAGAGCTATCGACATCAATAAGCACCGAGTTGAAGTTGATCAACCCGCTACGAACAGGCTGCATCCGCTGGCGACGGCCCGAAAGGAATCGGGCAAGCGATCCTTCAGGTTCGACGCCAAGTATGGAATCGACGGCGCCGACCATCCCCAGGTCAGTCACGAACCCGGTGCCCCCTGGCAGTACCTTGCAATCGGAAGTTGGCACATGGGTGTGGGTGCCGACAACCGCAGCCACTCTGCCGTCGAGATGCCATGCGAGTGCGGCTTTTTCTGATGTAGCCTCGGCGTGAAAATCGACTACGATCGGCTTGCCCTGACCGAATCCACCGGCGAGCAGATCGTCGACTATTGCGAAAGGCGAGTCGAACTCACCGACCCATACTCGACCGATCAGGTTGATCACAGCGACAGGGCCTGAATCGTCTGTAGCACCCCTGCCGGGTGTGCCGAGCGGGTAGTTCAGCGGGCGCAGTACTGGCAGGTACGGATCGTCAAGATGCTCGACGAATTCACGTTTGTCCCAGACATGGTTACCCGTGGTGATCACGTCGGCTCCGGCTTCGACCATCTCGGTTGCGGTGTCGATAGTCAGCCCGATTCCCGCTGCGAGGTTTTCGCCCTGCAATGTCACGAAGTCGATATCGAGTTCGGATTTCAGATTTTTCAGCAGGCTGCCAACGGCTTTACGCCCGCCGCTGCCAACCACATCACCGATCATCAATATCCGCATAAAAGCCTTTCGCGTTCCCGTTAGAGTTTACGGCGCAATCTAAAGGTCACCCTCACCGCACGTTCAACAATGCGGGAAGTTGTTTGGGAATTCAAGCGGCCGGTCGGTAATGATGGATTAACTAAGAAGCCCGACGAGCAAATCGTCGGGCTTCTAATATTTCGAATAAGAGCAGAACCGTTCTACTTAGTGCTACTGAGCAACCTCAATCGACCTTGACTCCCTGATAACCACCACCCGGATTTGTCCGGGGTAGGCGAGAGTCTCCTCGATTCTGGCCACAATATCTCGTGCGAGTGCAGCAGCAGTCACATCGTTCACGTTTTCTGGATCGACCAGAACCCGCACTTCGCGACCTGCCTGAATGGCGTACACACGCTCAACACCCTCGAACCCTCGTGCCACTTCTTCAAGTGCTTCGAGCCGCTGGATGTAGTTTTCTATCGTGTCGTGTCTCGCACCGGGTCGAGCCGCACTGATAGCGTCGGCAGCAGCAACAAGGAACGATTCGACCGTTGTCATTTCACGATCGTGATGTTCTCGAATTCCCGCAACAACGCGTTCGTTCTGGCCGTAACGCTTTGCAACGTCGGCACCAATCTCGGCGTGGAGTCCGCCGACCTCGTGCGTTAGCGCTTTACCGATATCGTGCAAGAATCCGGCTGTCTTAGCGATCTGAGGATCAGCCCCGATCTGTGCAGCGAGAATACCGGCCACTAGCCCGACTTCAACCGAGTGTTGAAGAACATTTTCGCCGTAGCTGTAGCGGAACTTCAGGCGACCTATCAGTTTCACCAGTTCGGGATGCAGACCTTTTACGTCGGCATCGAACATGGCTTTCTGACCCGCTTTGCGAACGGTTTCGTCGACTTCAGTGCGTGCTTTTTCGACCGATTCTTCGATGCGAGCCGGGTGAATCCGACCATCTTGAATCAGTCGATCGAGTGCAATTCGTGCAACTTCTCGGCGAATCGGGTCGAAGCAGGAAATCGTGATCGCCTCGGGTACATCGTCGATTATCAGATCGACACCCGTAGCTGCTTCGATAGCCCTGATATTTCGACCTTCTCGACCGATCACCCTTCCCTTCATCTCGTCGTTTGGCAACGGAATGGTGGTAACTGTCGCTTCTGATACGACTTCAGCCGCAAGCCGCTGCATACTCTCAGCGAGAATTACGCGAGCTTTGTCGTCTGCCTCGTCCTGTGCCTCTAGTTCAGCATCCCTGTAACGGCGTGCTAACTCGAACTGGATATCTTCTTCAGCCTGATCAAGCAGTTGTTGTTTGGCATCTGCCATTGAAAGACCCGAAATAGTTTCGAGTCGTTCACCAGCCTGCTCTCTCAACTCTTCGATAGCCGACTTGTCATCGGCCAGTTCGGATCGTTGATCCTTGAGTTCAGATTCCTGTTCATTTAGCGAATCCGACTTGCTTTCAAGCGTCTCTTCTCTAGCTTCGAGACGACTCTGCTGGCGTTGTATTTCTAACTTCTGCTCGTTGAGCTTGCCTTCCGCATCGCTGCGTACTTGAAGCGCCTGCTCTTTTGCCTCGAGAAGAATCTCCTTGCTGCGAGCGTTGGACCTGCGCATTTGCTGCGCCGATGCTTCTTCTACTGCTCGCTGTGATTTTGCCGTAAAGGTGTTGTGGAGTTGGAAGCCCAATACGCTTCCAACCACACTTGCAACTAGGGCTACAAGGACGGCTATTAGGATGGTGTCCATCCGTGTCCTCCTGAGCCATTGGTTATTCTTTTTTTATTTCAATGTTTCTTGTGCGTAAAACAAGGCTAAACGCCCGCGCGCGCACAACTGCATAGTAAGTTCGTATGCGCATTCACGCAAGGAAACAAACTAGTAATTGAGTTCAGCCACCAAAGTTCTGAGGCAATAAAAAACGCCGCAGCCTCAAGGTAGTGGCTACGGCGTTTTTGTGTGAGTTCTTTCGAAAATTCTCGAAATCAGAGAACCTAGGAAAGAGAAGGTTACTCCTCTTCGGCAACTCCATCTTCGGTGTCGCCTTCGACACCCTCTTCGGTGTCGCCTTCGACACCCTCTTCGCCTTCGATACCCTTTTCGTCTACTTCGACAGGCATGAGGTCTTCCTCAGCTGTGACACGAGGCGGCTGGATCCAACAAATACGATCATCTTCTGGGCCAGCCAGAGTAACGCCGGCCGGAAGCTTCACTTCGCCTGCGAGAATCGCAGAGTCGATCTCCATCATTCCTGAACAATCGATAATGATTTCGTTCGGCACATCGAACGGCTTGGCTCGAACCATAATTTCGAACGCACCCTGAGTTACAACACCCGCACCACCGGCTGTACCAGGAGCTTCTTCCTGACCAGTCAATGACACTGGTACAGGGGTTTCAACTTCCTGTTGAACGTCGACACGCTGGAAATCAACGTGCTGAACGACCCCGCTTACTGCGTGCCGTGCGATTTCACGAATGATCGTGACGGTTTCTATTCCGCCCGAAACCTTCAATGTAACCGGAGTAGTTCGACCCGCTGCTCGAAGTACGCTGCGAAGTTCAGACTCGTCGGCCTGAAGCGATTCGGAATCAAGATTAAGGCCGTACATGTGAATGGGAGTAATTCCCTGTCGCCTGAGTGCCCGATTTTTCTTGCCAAGGGCTGTGCGAGGGTCGGCGTTTAGCGAAACTGAATCCATTACGATCTTCTCCGAATGAATGTACGGGTTGGGGACCAAAAACGGGTCTTACCAAGAGCAAAAGTAAACAAATAATGTGCGCCATGAAATCAGATTTCCATCGTGCACAGCCACTAATCGTACCACCAAGTAGGCGATTCGGAATCGAAAACCGGGCGTATTCACGCATTCGAGGATTGGCCCGATTAGATGTTGACCCCTCAGGTCAGGAATCAGCGCCGGTGCTATCATTAGAAGGCTGATAAGTGCAATTTGAACTGAACTTGTTTCGAATACGAGTTGCATCGATGATCGAGGCTGTTGGCTCTAACAATAGTTGCTGATTTAGTCGATTCTTGGAGATTTCACTATGCTGGTGCCGATGAAGGTGGACTACGGGGTTAGAACCCTGGTTTATCTCGCGCTCCAGGCTGATGCTTCTCTGGAAAAATCATCTGATAGCGGTTCAGAGGAACTAGACGGTCCGGAATTCACTTCCACGTCCGATATCGCTCGTGCCCAGCACATTCCTGAACCTTACCTGCTGAGAATCTGCTCGGAATTGCAAAAATCCGGGCTAATAGAGTCCCGGCGAGGTCCTCAGGGCGGTCACAAACTGGCGAAATCCAGCGACACCATCTCGGTGAGTGACGTTGTGAATTCGGTCGACTACTCCCTAGCACCAATCGACTGCGTCGAAGAGCCGGATGGCTGTAGGCTCTCTGGGGCTTGTTCGCAGCGCGAGCTCTGGAGTGACGTCGAAACCATGCTGCTAGAGCACTTGGGCAAAGTGAAGATCAGCGATCTGATGAGCCAGCAAATGGCGATGACAGCATTGGCATCGCCGGTAAAAGTGAATTTTTAGGGCCAATTTCGGCAATCAAATCTGAAAACTAGCTGCATCGGGTTCGCTAGAACTGAATCTAACTGCACAATTAGCTGCTTCAATCCGTGGTTCAACACGTCTTACCTGTATCGATATGGCGATTTACGTCGAACTGCGGAGTAGAATTCAGAGGCAGTACCTTGATTGAAATAGGAACGGACGCCACAAAGCGTTCGCATTAATCAGGCCGAGAACAGACAGAGGAAATATTAGGGACATGGCACAGACCAACGGCTTTACGCCACTTACGCCCGGAGAGGTGCAGCGCTACAGCCGCCACCTGATCATGGACGGCGTTGGCAGCGTAGGCCAGCGAAAACTGATCGATTCGAAGGTGCTGATCATCGGTGCTGGTGGGCTAGGTTCACCCGTAGCGCTCTATCTCGCGCTCGCCGGAATCGGAACACTCGGCATTGTCGATTTCGACACTGTCGACGTTTCTAACCTTCAACGCCAGATCCTGCACACCGATGCAGACGTTGGGCGCCCGAAGGTTATTTCTGCCAAAGAGACGATCAATGCTCACAACCCGGAAACAAACGTCATCCTCCACGAGGAGCCGATTACATCCGACAACGCGATGGACATCATTCCCAACTACGACATCATCGTAAACGGGGCCGATAACTTCGCCACTCGATATCTTGTAAACGATGCATCGTTCCTTGCTGGCAAGCCACTCGTAGATGGCGCCATTCTGGTGTTCGATGGTCAGGCGACCACGTATCAGCCGGGTCACGGTTGCTACCGTTGCATGTTCCCCGAACCTCCTCCTCCTGGTGAAGTTCCGAACTGTTCAGAAGCGGGTGTTATTGGCGCGCTTCCGGGCCTTGTCGGTTCGATTCAGGCGTTGGAAGTCATCAAGCTGGCAATGGGTGTTGGTGAAACTCTCACCAGCCGTATGCTGCTGATCGACGCTCTAACGATGGATTTCCGTGAAATCAAAATTCGCCAAAACCCGGATTGCAAACTTTGCGGAACCAACCCGGAAGTCACAGAACTTATCGATTACGAAATTTTCTGCGGTATCCTGCCACCAGCACCTATCGAAGAGCAGATGGTGTCGGCCGATTAATCGGCCGGCGTCATGCCGCTCGGCGGTTCGCTAACCACCCCATCGCAATCCGGCCCAATCGTAATCTGGTCACAACCCTAAGAGATTAGAAAACTCACGAAAGAAATTTCTTGACCTCAACTTTTGTCGCGCCATCAATGGCGATAAAAAAGGACGCACTTCAAGCCATCGGCAACACGCCACTGGTCGACGTGACTATCCTCAGCCCAGATCCAAAGATAAAGATCTACGGCAAACTGGAATCGGTGAACCCAACCGGTTCAGTGAAAGACCGCGCGGCACGATCGTTAATTCTTACTGCCGAAAAAGAAGGACTGATAAAGCCCGGAGACACGATTCTCGAACCGACATCGGGCAACACCGGACTCGGACTGGCGATGATCGGGAGGATCAGGGGCTACAACGTGAAAGTGGTTATGCCCGCAAGCGTACCGCCCGAACGAGTTAACCTGCTGCAAGCCTTTGGCGCAGAAGTGATTCTGTCGCACAAAGACAAGGGCACAAACGAATCGATTCTCATGGCGAAAGATATCGCCGCAGATAACCCTTCGTACTACATGCCGTACCAGTACGGCAATCTGGCCAACCCGCTCGCTCACTACACGACCACGGGACCAGAGATCGCTCGTGATCTCCCGGATGTCGACGCGTTTGTAGCGGGTCTTGGAACCGGCGGAACGCTTATGGGAGTAGGCAAGG
Source organism: Dehalococcoidia bacterium (assembly GCA_012959765.1). Taxonomy (GTDB): domain Bacteria; phylum Chloroflexota; class Dehalococcoidia; order Lucifugimonadales; family Lucifugimonadaceae; genus Lucifugimonas. Next base: position 90,703 of record DUCO01000018.1, read on the forward strand.
CACTTCGAGAGCACAACCCCAACATCCAGATCATTGCTACAGCTCCTCACCCCGACGATAAGGTGCAGGGCCTACGTTCGATTGAACACGGATTCATCCCGCCGATCCTCGATCTCGACAAGCTCGATAGTCGAATACTGGTCGATGGCGAAGAGGCGTTCTACTGGACCCGACGACTGCTTACCGATGCTGGCGTTTTCGTTGGTGTCTCTTCAGGAGCAACGTTTGCCACGGCTCGCAAAATCGCCCAGAAATGGTCGAAAGAGGGACGTGAAGGCAAGATCGTCGCAATGTTTGCCGATGGCGGCTGGAAATACCTTTCGACCGGCATATACGGCGAAGACTTCAAGTTCGAACAGTCGGAAATCGAAGGCAAAACATGGTGGTAGGCGACTAGCCCCCAGATAACCAAATTTAAAGTTAGTATCACGACCCGCAGTCCCGTTCGGACTACGGGTCTTTTCATTTTGGAGCCAGTGGCTCTTTTTCTGTGCCAGTAGCACGTTTTCTTGGAGTCGTAGACTTTGTCAGATAGTTCCTCAGGTTCCGAGTTGATATTCAAGACCGCCCGTGAGCAGGCGAAGCTGATCGCCACCGGCGAGATAACGTCGGAAGAATTGGTAAACGCACATCTGGCGCAGATCGAACGGGTAAACCCAACGGTCAACGCGATGGTCACGATGGTTGCTGATGATGCGTTGGATCGGGCGTGCGAGGCCGACATGGCTCGGATGAATGGCGAAGAAATGGGCCCCCTCTACGGGCTACCCATTGCCATAAAGGATCTCCAGAACACCAAGGGCATTCTCACCACACAGGGCTCGCCGATCTACGAAGATCACATCCCAACCAGCGATGCGCTGATCGTCGAGCGGGTCAAGCAAGCCGGGGCGATCGTACTCGGCAAGTCGAATACTCCTGAATTCGGTGCAGGGTCACAAACGTTCAACCCCGTGTTCGGCTCGACAAAGAACCCATACGACGTCAGCAAGACCTGCGGCGGTAGCTCGGGTGGTGCTGGAGTGGCGCTTGCGACCGGCATGACCACGATTGCCACTGGCTCTGATCTTGGCGGTTCACTGAGAAACCCTGCGGCATGGTCGAACGTCGTTGGCATTCGACCCAGTCCCGGGCGTGTGCCAGCAATAAATGGCGATCTGGGCTGGTCAACGCTTTCTACAGATGGCCCGATGGGGCGAACGGTCGACGATGTAGCACTTCAACTCAGCGTTATGGCAGGGCACGATGCCAGATCACCGCTGTCGATACGGGATTCTGGCGCAGGCTTTGCCGGGTCGCTGGAACGTGACTTAAAAGGCGTAAGAATCGCCTGGAGCAAAGACCTTGGCGGTCGGCCAATCGACGCCGAGAACAGCCGAGTAACCGAAGCCCAAAAGCACGTGTTCGAAAATTTGGGTTGCATCGTGGAAGACTATGAACCCGACCTTTCGACCACCGACGAGATATTCCAGGCGCTACGTGCCTACAGCTTTGGCATCAAGCACGAGACTCACCTGCGTGATCACCGCGACAAGATGAAAGAAACCGTCATCTGGAATGCTGAACAGGGCTTGAAGATGTCGGCTATCGACGTGGCTCACGCCGAGCGGCTGCGCACCCGACTCTGGGAGCAGCTCATGACGTTCTTCGACAAGTACGAATTTCTGGCTCTGCCCGTTACATCGGTGCCGCCGTTCTCGATCGATCTCGAGTACCCGACCGATATCAACGGCATCGAGCCAGAAACCTATCTCGACTGGATGTGGCCGTGCTACACGATCTCAGTAACAGGATTACCAGCAATGTCGGTACCAGCAGGCTTCACAAAAGACGGCCTGCCAGTCGGTTTGCAGCTGGTCGGGCGACCTCGTGACGAAATGGGCCTGCTGCAACTGGCAAGCGCATTCGAAGGCGAAACAAACTACTGGAAACAACGACCACCAGTGGTGGGTTGAAGTCTTTGTGGATGACCCCCTCTCCCAGCGGGAGAGGGTTGGGGTGAGGGAGAAGCAGTCGAGTTGGAGTAAATTGATCGCCAGCAACACCTAATTTCCCTCGACTCCGATGACTCCGCTCGGGAAATGTGAAACGGTGATCAATCGTGGTGATTAACAAAACATTTAAGGGGCAGACATGGATCTCAAACTTCTGGGTAAGCGGGCGATCGTTACTGGTGGCAGCCGGGGAATCGGCAAGGCGATAGCGCGCGCACTGGCTGAAGAAGGGGTAACTATAGTGATCGCCTCTCGTGGCAAAGACGAACTCGATGCCACAGCCGAAGAACTAACCAACGAGACGGGCTCCACGGTAACGGGAGTCGTCGTCGACACCGGTTCCGACGAAAGTGTCGCCAACCTCATCGCCGAAGCAAAAGCCGTTTTGGGCGGCATCGACATCCTTGTGAACTGCGCAGCACGTCCGGGTGGGCAGGGCGCGATCCCGACCCTCGCCGGAGTCACAACCGAACAATTCAACGACCACATGAACATCAAAGTCATGGGCTACTTGCGCTGCGCACGAGAAGTCGCGCCGCTAATGACCGAGCAGGGCTGGGGTCGAATCATCAACATTTCTGGACTGGCTTCCAGAAGCTCCGGCACGGTAATTGGCTCAATGCGCAACGTAGCTGTATCGGCAATGACCAAGAACCTCGCCGACGAACTCGGCCCATCGGGTGTCAACGTAACCGTCATTCACCCCGGACTCACCCGCACCGAAGCAACCGCTGGCGTTATCGCCGGGCGTGCCGAAGCATCGGGCGTGAGCGAAGACGAAATCGAGAGCCAGATGGCGCAGGGTAATTCGTCCCGCACCATCATCGACGCCTCCGACATCGCCTACGTCGTAACGATGCTGGCCTCACCGCTGTCCATCGCCATCAACGGCGACGGAATCGCTGCCGGTGGCGGCGTTGGAACTGCGATTCACTATTAGCTACGGCTCTGCCTTTCATCGCCAAATAAATTGGTATTTCGGAGCTTTTCGATTGAAGCATCGAGTTCGATCATGTCGTTGTGGGAGATCGAGTATCCAATCGCCCCAAACTCCCGAAGCGCGATATGGCGTTCCAGTCTGAAATTCATACTGACGGGGTCAACGCTCATCCGATTCGAGTACGCCCTCATCGTTTCGCGGGCGAATCGAGAATGGCATAAGCTCAATGTCGCAACTGATCTGGCTTGTTCGTTGTCACCGCTTCAGCGAACAGAGATCAGCAAGTATGATTATGTGGCTCTGACACGGTGTCGCGCTAAGTCGCGTCTAAATTAACGATTCATTCACCTCTTTTTCAGAGATATCCACGCACGGAGATGCACGCCAGATGACCAAGCTTGCCGCAAACCTTTCGATGATGTTCAACGAGGTCGACTTCCTCGCTCGCTTTGAAGCGGCTGCAAATGCAGGGTTCAAAGGTGTTGAGTACCTCTTCCCGTACGACTTTCCGGCAGAGCAGATCAAAGAAAAGCTCGATGCTCACAACCTGACCCAGGTGCTTTTCGACTTCCCCGCTGGTAACTGGGAGTCTGGCGATCGCGGCTGCGCTGTGTATCCCGATCGAGTTGGTGAGTTTCAAGACGGAGTGGGCAAGGCAGTTGAGTACGCCAAAGTGCTCGGATGCGATCGTCTAACCGTTCTCGCTGGCAAGGTAGCCAACGGCGTGAGCACCATGACCATGCACCAAACCCTGATCGACAACCTCAAGTTTGCTTCGAACGCTGTTGCCGGTACCGATATAATGGTCCTCCTGGAAGCCATCAACACAATCGACATTCCCGGCTACTCGGTGTTCCGAACCAACCAGAGCCGAGTGGCGGTCGAAGCGGCAGATGCATCGAACGTGAAAATCCAGTACGACATCTACCACATGCAGATCATGGAAGGCGACGTCACTCGGGCTATCGACGCGAATCTGGACGTCATCGGTCATTTCCAGCTCGCCGACAACCCGGGGCGTCATGAGCCGGGCACTGGCGAGATCAACTACGACTTCCTGCTTCCCTATATCGATTCAAAGGGCTACGACGGCTGGGTAGGCTGTGAATACGCCCCGGCTGGCGACACCGTTGCCGGTCTCGGTTGGGCTGCGAAGTACCTGTAGTTCGATAACGATCACGTTTACCTACGAGATAAAGAGACCTAATGCCGAAGCTCGAAGCTAACTTGCAGTGGATGTTCAATGAGTACGATCTGATCGATCGCTATGACGCCGCGGCTCGTGCAGGGTTCAAAGGCGTAGAGCTTCAAGCACCTTATTCGCTGGAAATTGACCGAATTGTCGAACGACTCGAACGCAACTCACTCAAGCACGTCATCATCAATTCTCCCGTGAGTGATCCCGACAGCGGCATCAACAACATCCCGCTTCGAAGTGACCGAATGGATTTGTATAAGGAGCGAACTGCGCAGGCGGCTGAATATGCGGCCGGCCTCGGATGCATCGGGGTGAACATCGGTTGTGGTTCGATTGGCGATGTCGATCCCGACGAAGCGCACGAAACGTTCATCGCCAACATCCGCTACGCTGCCGAAGAGCTTGGCAAAGTGGGCGTTGTAGCGTTGGTCGAGCCAATTAACACCAGAGACCAGCCCGGGTTTTTCGTCAACACATCACAGGGCGGGCTCGATGCCATCGCCGAAGCTAACCACCCGAATCTCGCTCTGCTGTACGACTTCTATCACATGCAAATCATGGAGGGCGAACTCACTCTGACCGTTCAGAAAATTCTGCCTTCAATCAAGCACATTCAGATAGCCGACAATCCGGGCCGCCATGAGCCGGGAACAGGTGAGATCAACTACGATCACATTCTCCGACATCTCGATGAAATCGGCTACGACGGCTGGGTCGGTTGCGAGTACGGGCCAAGCGGCCACACCGAGCAGACGCTCGGCTGGGCATCTGCCTGGCTCTAGACTTCTAGCTGGCAAACTTCATTAGCATCCCTGAGGACGCCGTTTGAGCACCCAAGAGATAACTCAGTTCGACAGCGAAGACGCTGATCTTCGTGCGGATATTCGACGCATGGGGGACATGCTTGGCGAAACTCTGCGCGCACTCTGGGGCGAAGATCTTTACGAACTGGTTGAGTACGTTCGTTCGTCGACTCGCACCCTCAGAGAGTCGCCAGATCCAGAACTTCGGGATCAACTCCTCAAGAAACTCGATGAATCTGAACTCTGGCACGTAATTCGCACCGTGCGAGCGTTCACCAGCTACTTCCACCTGGCAAACGTCGCCGAGCAGCACCACCGAATCGAGTTCAAAGGTGTTGCCGGGGCACGGCGTGAGTGGCTCGAAGAAGCATTTGATCGAATTCGCGAGGCGAAAATTCCTGCGGAAGAAATCAGCGAAGTAATCGAGCGTCTCGAAGTTCGACCTGTCTACACGGCCCACCCAACCGAAGCAGCTCGCCGTTCTATCCTCGATAAGCTGCGTCGCACCGGTGAGTTGCTAAACGAGCGATCGAACCCACGACTGCTCGAATCGGAACTCAGGCGCATAGACCGTCGATTATCGGAAGTTATCGAAGAGATTCTTCTTACCGACGAACTGCGGCATGAGCGCCCGCAGCCGGTCGATGAAGCACGCAACATCATGTACTACATGGAGGACATGTTCTCGTTTGCCATCGCCGAAGTTGAAGAAGCCCTCGATGATCAGCTCGACACGTTCGGCATTTCAAAGTCGCCAACCACCCGTTCGCTTAGATTTGGCACGTGGGTCGGGGGTGATCGGGACGGAAATCCGAACGTCACCCACGAGCTAACTCGTCAGATTCTCGACCTCCAGCACGAGCGTGCGCTGAAGATGTTTGCACCAGCGGTCGCCACCCTGGCAAAAACTCTCAGTCAGTCGACAAGAATCATCGAAATAAGTGACGAACTCTCGAAATCACTCGAAAAAGATCGTGCCGAACTTCCGGGGGTTTGGGACGAGTTCGGGAACCTCGACGCGGAAGAGCCGTATCGCCTGAAGTGCGCGTTTATATACCAGCGACTGAAGAACGGCATCGCTGCGGCTGAAGGCAATCCGCAAAGCAACAAACCGCGATATTCAAACGTAGATCCGCTGCTTGCCGATCTGCAGCTGATGCTCGACTCTCTCGAAGCAAACCAGAGCAGCGCCTCGGCAAACGGTGGGGTTCGCAGGTTAATGCAGCGTATTTCTGCGTTCGGCATGACCCTCGCCACGATGGACATCCGCCAGCACGCCGAGGTCACTGGCGCTGCGGTAAACGAGCTTATCGATCGGGTGGATTCGATCGACGGTGGTCTTGGCAGCCTTTCAATGGACGAACGCTCAAAACGACTTGTAGAAGAGCTGAAATCGAAGCGTGTGCTGAGTTCAAGAGCGGCATCGTTTTCGCCGGCAACCACAGAAATTCTTGACCTCGTAGACACCGTCCGCGCTGCTCAAGACGAATACGGCGAGCCCGTAATCGAAAGCTGGATTGTTGCTATGACCCGTGACATCGATGATCTGCTTGCAGTTCTGGTGCTTGCAAAGGAAGCTGGACTCGTCGTTCCAGAAGAGGGCATTTCACGAATCTCGGTCGTTCCGCTGTTTGAGGAGATAGAAGACCTCAGGCGTAGCCACGAGGTGATGGATAATTACCTGTCGATCCCAGAGATAAAAGCGTTGGTCACGACTTCTGGCGGCATCGTCGAGGTCATGCTCGGCTACTCCGATTCCAACAAAGACGGCGGTATTACCACTTCACAATGGGAACTTTATAAAGCCCAACGTGAACTGCGAACCGTGGGACAGAAGCACGGGGTTTCGATACGACTATTTCATGGTCGTGGTGGAACGGTAGGTCGCGGTGGTGGCCCGACAAGGGACGCAATCATGGCACAACCCCACGCTACCGTTGACGGGCGAGTCAAGATCACCGAGCAGGGTGAGGTAATCTCCGACAAGTACGGGCTGCCCGAACTGGCGCGGAACCATCTGGAACTTTCAGTGGCGGCAGTCATCGAGGCGTCGTTGCTGCATTCGGAGCCACTCCACACCGAGGAAAAGCTCGAAGAGTGGTTCGCTGCGATGGACTGGATTTCAGATAAGGCGTACGCCAAATACCGTGGCCTGATCGAAACCGAAGGCTTCGTCGATTACTTCATGGATTCGACGCCTGTCGAAGAGCTTGCGGGTATGAACATCGGTTCAAGACCCGCACGGCGAAAATCGCCAGACGGATCCCGCAGTATCGACGATCTACGTGCGATTCCGTGGGTGTTCGGCTGGATGCAGAGCCGCCAGGTCGTTCCGGGCTACTACGGCGTCGGGAAGGCGCTGCGAGAGGCCCGTGAAGCCGGAATGGAAGCTGTTCTTGCCGAGATGTTCGAGGAGTGGTCATTCTTTAAAACGTTTATTTCTAACGTGGAAATGACGCTGGTGAAGTCGAGCATGGAAATTGCCGGTCGGTACGTCGATACGCTGGTCGACCCGAGCCTCCACCACATCTTCGAAGACATCAAGGCTGAGCGGAATCGTTCAGTTCAGGAGCTGCTGAGGATTACCGGGCAGGAAAACCTGCTGGATCACCAGCCTGTGCTGAAGCGCACACTCGCAGTTCGTGAGTACTACGTCGATCCGCTCAACTATCTGCAGGTCTCACTGCTCGACAGACGTCGCTCTTCAGAGGAAAATGACCCCTCGGTAGAGCGTGCGTTACTGTTATCTATTAATGGCGTTGCAGCCGGCCTAAAGAACACCGGATAACGATTTGTCGACTCCCCCAAACGCTCAATCTCGCAAGAAGAACCCGGTCGTGTCGTTCGTCGCTGAAGCAATCGGCACCGGACTCGGCTCAGGGCGCTGGCCGTTCGTCGCCCCTGCAACAGTTGGCACATTTGCCGCCCTGGTGGCCTACTGGCTGCTCGATTACTTTGTGTTCGAGAGTGAAGGCGATTCAGTTTGGTTATTCGTGTTGATCGCAATCGTGACAGCGGTCGGAATTTGGGCGACCGACTACATGGACTCCGAAGACGACCACGATCCTTCCCGGAGCGTGATCGACGAGTGGGTTGGAGTGTGGGTGACGGTTTTGTTTTTGCCCGTTACCTGGCCCTGGATGATCGCAGGGTTCTTCGTATTCAGGGCACTGGATATCTTCAAGCCGCTAGGTGTGCGAAAGATCGAGGCGTGGCCCGGTGGGTGGGGCATCATGTTCGACGATATCGCCGCCGGCGTAATCGGTGCAGTGATCCTGAACGCAATACGGCTGACGTTCTTCTCGTAGGCGGGATGGCTCGGGTCAGAAGCGTGTGCTGCGTTCTTCTGACATTGCGAGGAGGAACGACGTGGCAATCACGTTCAATCGTCACTACCTTGGGCATTAGCCAGTTGCTGTTCCGAGCGAACACGATTGTTGCGGTGGGATCGAGGTAAGCTGGATCGGCAGTGAGTTCCGGTGTTGATCACGATTGCCACGTCGCCCCAGGGCAGGCTCCTCGCAATGACAGTCCTATCCACACCAGCCCCTAACCCTTGCGCTGCACCTGCCTGAAAAACGCGTTCACCAGTTGCACGAAGCGTTCGGGCTCTGCGCTATGCATATGGTGTCCAACGTCGTCCCACTTCACGTATCGACCCTGCTTCATCAGTTCAACCGCACGGCTGGCTTCGACATCCCGAAGCGCTCCTCCCATGTCTGGATTCCCCTGCATCAGAAGCACAGGTGCCGTGATGGCGCTCAAAACATCATCCGGGTTGAGCGACTCCGCCTCACGACCTTCGAGCACGACCTTCCACACCTCGGGATCGGTTTTCGTTATGGCTATAGCGCGCATAACGATCTGCTCGTCGGAAGACACATCATCGATTTTACGAATCTCTATCGCTGTGTCTGTCATCCCGAGACTCTTGTTTCGAATATCCATCGCAGCCTGAAACGATGGCGCAAAAGGCGATTCATCGAACCACTCGTTTGTGTATATCGGAGGGTCTTCGAGTGCCACTGCTCTCACCAGCTCTGGAGCAGCCGCACCAAGCACTCCTGCAGTTACTCCGCCCAACGAGTGACCGACAATAAACGCCGGTTGCCCGACAACACCCTGCAGAAACTCGATGACTTCAACGGAATACTTGTCGAATGCGTATCCACCCGGTACTCGACCTGAACCGCCGTGTCCTCGCAGATCGAGTGCATTTACGTGCCAGTTGGCCGAAAATTGATCGATCACAGGTTCCCAATCGGCCCAGTAACCGCTCAATCCGTGAATCAAAACAAGAGGAGGTCCGTTGTCCGGACCCTCGGCATAGTTCACCTCAATGGCACTCGCCGCAAACTTTTTCTCAACGTAATCAGACATGAATTCTCCCGCGGCAAGAGGTTACCAGTCGCCCATTGTATGGATGATGGAGTGGGCAAGAATATTGTCATTGCGAGAAGTGAGGAACGAACGACGTGGCAATCGTGTTCGACATGGAAGCCGTAGACGACTCAGAAAGCAGTAGGCATCTCTTACAACTGTCATTCTTAACTTGATTCAAAATCGCTGGAGAATCTCACTAGCTGGACTCAGCAGGCAAGACATGACATGGCTGAGTCGCAGTGTTGAGCCGCTTCGGCACAGACCCTGAATCAAGTTCAGAATGACAATCTCGGGGAGTGCCTCCAGGCACCACTATTCAGCAGCGAAACGTTTTGCTGCTCTTATGAAGTCGTGGTTGCGGGCTATGTGAGGGGAGTGACCAACTTTGGGCCAGCTCAGCAGTCGGGAATTTGCGATGAGACCAATCACTCTTGCAGCCTCTTCATCCGACATGATCCCGCCCTTCTCAACGTTGCCCTGAATAAGTAGCGTTGGGCACTGGATCGCCCTGAACATATCCTCGAACATATCGACATCTTTGGACGGATCCATTCGAACCTCCTCGAGCGCAGGGTCCATCTCGAAGTACATTCGAGTGATATACCCAATGCTGCCTTCGGAAGCTCCGGCGTATCGTGCTGTGACCATCGGGATGAGATCATCAGGTGTTTGGGCAGTTCGTATCAAGTTCGCCCGCTCCATGCGTTCCTCGTGCCTTTGCTGGCGCTCCTGTTTGCCAACCTCGGAATGCGAACCTGAGTACGGATCGACAAGAATCACCCCCGAAACCAGCTCAGGATGCTGAGAGGCCACTGCAGCAGCAACCCAACCGCCAAACGAATGACCAGCCAGAATCGCTGGCTTGTCACCGAGCATTGGTAGGGCAGCCGTAATATCGTCGGCCCAAGTTTGGCGTTCTGAACTCTGCCCAAGCCGACCCGACCTGCCCATGGCCCGCAGATCGAGCGCAAACAGATGAAACTCTGTCGAAAGCTTGTCGACCACACGACCCCACGTGTGCCAGTTCGACCCGTACCCATGAATCAACATCATGACCTGCGAATCGGGCGACGGCGCTGGCCATTCCGCCACATTCAGTGCGATCTGGCCGGTATGAACGTAGCGTTCGGTAAAGGTCATCTTTGGTGAATAACCCGGCCTAGGAGCCGAGCACTTCCTTCATCTTGGCGCCGATCATCGCTGGCGATTCCACAACGTGAACACCAGCCTCGGACAGTGCCTTGTTTTTCTCGGAAGCCAGCGCAGCTTTACCCGTTACGATCGCACCGGCGTGACCCATGCGCTTGCCCGCGGGTGCCGACTGTCCGGCAATCGCTGCAACAACCGGCTTGGTTACGTGTTCCCTGATGTAATCGGCAGCAAGCTGCTCTCGAATTCCACCGATTTCACCAATCAAAACAATTGCTTCGGTTTCATCGTCGGCCTGGAACAACTCCAGTACGTCGGTGAACGTTGTTCCGTGAACCGGGTCGCCACCGATGCCCACACACGTCGACTGACCCATGCCGTGCTGCACAAGCTGCGCAATGGCTTCGTACGTAAGCGTGCCCGAGCGTGAGACAACTCCCACGTTCCCGGGGCGAACGATATTGCCGGGAACAATGCCGACCTTCGCCTTTGAAGCAGGGCTGAGCAGACCAGGGCAGTTCGAACCGATCAACCGAGTCGGCTTGTCCTTGATGTACTCCATAACCTTGACCATATCGAGAACTGGAACGCCTTCAGAGATGCAGACAACCAGTTCAATGCCAGCGTCGACCTGCTCAATAATCGCGTCCATTGCGAACGGCGCAGGAACGAAGATCACTCCGGTGTTAGCGCCAGTCTGCTCAACAGCGTTGGCCACCGTCGAGAAATACGGAACTTCATCTTCGAATTTCTGGCCGTCTCGACCCGGGTGAACAGCGGCGACCATGTTGGTGCCGTATTCGCGAGTTCGGCTTGCCTGGAAACTTCCGTCTCGCCCAAGCCCCTGCACAAGAAGTCGGGTTTCTGAGCCAACGAGAATTGCCATCAGTTGGAACCTCCCATTTCTTGTAACTTCTGTTTTATTGCCACGGTAGCTCCAGCCAGATCGGGTGCACCTGTGATGTTCAGGCCTGAACCGGCGAGAATCTTAATGCCCTTTTCGGCGTTCGTTCCGCGCATCGCTACAACTATCGGCAGCGTCGCGTTGGTTTCTTTAGCGGCTGCGACGATGCCCTCAGCGACAACGTCGGAGCGAGCAATCCCCGCAAACAGGTTCACCAGAATCATCTCGACATCGTCATCGGCCATGATGATCTTGAACGCCTCTTCGATTTGACCCTGATCTGCCGATCCACCAATGTCCAGAAAGTTGGCCGGAGGTGCTCCAGCAGCATTTGCGATATCCATCGTTGCCATGGCTAGCCCAGCACCGTTCACCATGCAGCCAACCCGTCCTCCTTCAAGCTTTACGTAAGCAAGATCGGCCTTGTCTGCGCGTTGCTCCAGCGGATCCAGCTGGTTCGAGTCGCGCAGTTTGGCGAGTTCAGGGTGACGAAACAGTGCATCGTCTTCAAGGTTGATCTTGGCGTCGAGGGCGATGATCTGGTCGTCTTGAGTAATGACCAGCGGGTTTATTTCGACAAGCGAGCAGTCGTTTTCTATGAATACTCGATACAGATCAGTAATCAGCTTGGTAGTTGCTCGCAACGCCCCGGCAGGAACTTCAAGAGCCAGTGCGATGTCGCGAGCGTGGTAAGTGGTGAGGCCGATCAGTGGATCGCCAGCGACCCGGAAGATCTTCTCGGGAGAATACTCGGCGACCTCTTCGATCTCCATACCGCCCTCGGTACTCGCCATCAAGACCGGTGCCCCAATGTCGCCGTCGATCACGATCGAGATATACAGCTCATCTTTGATATCGAGAGCCTCGGCGATCATCACCTTTTCAACCGGAACGCCATTGGCGCCGGTCTGGTTGGTTACCAATCGACTGCCAAGTAGCGAAGCCGCCACCTGCTCGGCCTCTTCTGGGGTATTGACCAGCTTTACCCCGCCAACTTTGCCTCGACCACCTGCATGAACCTGTGCCTTGACCACAACTCGCCTTCCAATACGGGCGGCGATTTCCTTCGCTTCTGCGGCTGTTGAGGCTACCTCGGCATGCGGTGTTGGAACACCGAAGTCATCGAGGATTTGCTTCGCCTGGTACTCGTGGATATTCACGAACGATTACTCGCTTCTGTCTTGTCGCGACCCTGCTGATATTTTTGAAATTTCGCCGTGCGGGGAGTGATCTTTGATTCAGAGCCGCAAATCATCGTACCGAGGGCTGTAGGAAGTGTCTACGGAAGAGTCGAGTAGCCGGTCAGTGTCGAGCCAGTATTCTGGCCCGCTGAATCGTTAAATGGAAAAATCCCAGCGAAGGCCCGCAATATTGCGAGTTAGATCTGGAATTTTTCAGGATTACTAGCTTTGAGCTACTAAGCAGCGCGCTCTTTGTATCGAGCGTTCTCTGAAAGACCAATCCTGGCTGTAAGTAAGCCAAGCTCGCTCTTGAACGTAACAAGAATCTGCTTCGGTACTGTTGAAGTAAGCGTCGAGCCACGAGGTTCGATAATCACGGGCGGGCTAATGTCGCAGGTGAATCCGTTTGCTGCCAGTTCGGTGGCTGCGTTACCGGTGATAACGTTTGCAATTTCACCGAGGGCAGAGAGTGCCATCGGATCATGAGCATCCATGTCTTCGCCAATCATTCGTTTTACGACTTCCGTCGAAACTTCATCGCTGAAGCCGTAAAGTACGTTGCCTTCTAATTTTCCGCTGACACCGATGATTGCCGTTATATCGTCAGTATCGCCGCCGCGATCATCAGCCAAGAAACCGCTGCTGCGCCCGGTGCCTGCCTGCGGTTCCACATGAACGCAGTCATAGCGAGCGCGACCGCAACTCCTACGCATGTGGCCGATGCAACGAACGACGCCGTCTCGAAAAATGCCATGGTCTATTGGTTCAGTTGGCGACCGAAACTAGCGACCATCACCAGTGCGCGGTTGCGAAAGTGAGGGCCAGAGTTCACGGCCAAACGAACTTGATCGGTTCCTAACGAGATTCCGGTCATATCAATGCGCTATGACTGGCAACCGACTACATTACGCTGTGGGAATTTCGATTAGAACAGTGGCTCCCATATCGAGGTACTTGTTGCGAAGTTCAGGCTGGTAACTGCGAATGCAAAGCTTGGTGTCGGTGTCTTTGAGCAACTTCACAACATGCTCGATACAGTCGTCGTCAGTCTTCAGCGGATGATCTGGATTGGCCTCTCTGTTAAACGAAAGGTCAGCCGGTCCCCAAGAAAGACAATCAACTCCCGGTCGAGCAAACGTCTTCGCACGGGTTATCGCACTCAGCGACTCGATCTGCAGCCACAGAACGCCGTAGTCGTTCCAGAAATCAGCGTATTCGTTGCGGTCAGTGAAGTCGGCGCGCCATGAACTTGGCGGCCCGCCCCATGATCGCTTTCCGACCTGTGGGTAGTAGAAATAGTCGAGCGCTTCCTGCGCAGTTTCTTCGGTTTCCGTTTGGGGAACTTCTACGCCTGCGGGGCCAAGATCGAGAATGTTTCCAACGAGATACGAGTGGCGTGTGTGCTTGATTCTGAAAACAACCGGAACGCCAACCTGATCAGCAGCTTCGCAAACTTCGACCAGCGCCCGCTCGTCATAGGCATTGTGCTGGCTATCAACCGAAAGGAACGCGTAATCGCTCGAACCCATGATGTCTTCGATGCGGCTCTTGGTCGCGGTCAGAGGGGTCGCAGCGCCGACGGTCACTTTTCCACTACGAATACGGTGTTTCAGATTTGTCTTGAGAGTCAATTAAATTCTCCGATTTACATGTAGCGGTTGAACAACAGGCCAGAAGCAGCCGACGATGGGATATTAGCCTAACGCAGAGCGTCGTGCGTAGTTCTGCAAACTAATCCTCAAGCGCGTCGATCGACTGAAGTACGGCCCTGATGTACCCGTAGCAGTATGCGAACGCCACCGTGGCGGCATTGTCGCCAGAAAGTTTCGGTGCGTGGTCGGGCATCAGCATGCCCTTGTAACCCGCTTCCTTATAGACACGGGCGGCTTCGAGCATGTTTACATCGCCTTCATCCGGAAACGTCTCTTCGAACGCCAGCTTTTTACCGGCGATATTCCTGTAGTGGACGTTGAATATCTTGTTTCGAGTCCCGAACCAGCGGATGACATCGAAAATCTCTTTACCGGGATCTTCAAGCATCTCCGAAACCGTGCCCTGGCAGAAGTTCAAACCGTGCACCGGGCTTTCGTGCATCTGAACAAACTTCTTCATGCCATCAACGGTGCCGAGCACCCGGCTCACCCCTCGATAGCCATCGGGTGTGTACGGATCGTGCGGGTGGCAGGCTAGATTCACTCCATACTCTTCAGCCACAGGCACTATTCGCTCAAGAAAGTAGTCGATTCGCTCCCAGTACTCGTCGGCCGAAACTTGCACCCAGATTCCGGGCGCTTCGTTCTGATCGATCTCGTCGTATTGAAAACTCGACCGCAGCGCGCCACCACGTCCGGGCCGTGGTTTGGTGCGGGTGATTCCAATGATGAACAGCCGGTACTTAACTGCGGGGATCCCGGCTTCGCCACAGGCTCGGATGATGTTCTGGCAGATTTCGATTTCGCGATCACGGTCGGGCGATATTCCGAGCGTGATGTTCGGTGATTGCCCGTCTTCGGGTTTGGTGCCGATGGGCAGCGCAACCATGTCGACTTTTATGCCGTACTTTTCGACTTTTTCTTGATAGGCGCTGAGCACATCGGTTGTCCAGCTTTCGGCATTACCGGGCGGATAGCCGTTGATGTGATTTACGCCAAGCTGGGCGAGCACCTCGTAGTCGGTATCGCTGTGGATCGGGTACTGGGTGCCTACGTACATTTTCGGCCTCATGCCTGTTAACGGCGGGATCGCTCGTAAAGATCGTCGCGGTCAATGTACAGGTAACCGAACAGAGCGGGGGAACGGCGTTCGGTAAACGATTGCGGATCGTTTTTCTCTCCACCGATGGCGAAGTCTGGACTAAATATGAATGATTAAGAGACATTATTCAGACCCCGGCACGTGGAACTTCGGTTACGTATTTCGCAGCGAAATACGAGTTGTGTCAGCGATTTAGGGCACTGGAAACGTCATCTGTTGCCGACAGGCATCGCGTTGCCCAGCTTTTGTCGAATCTTGTAAGTAACGCGTCGAAATACTCTCTAGACGGGACGTAAATCAAGATAGTTGCGACGGTCGATGCGGGGAGGCTCACCATTTCCGTTAGCGATTCTGGGATTGGGATCGACGAAACCATCCTCGAAAACATCTTCACGCCGTTTTACCGTGCGAATGATGAGTTCACTCAATCTCAAGTTGGTACGGGGTTGGGTCTGGCGATCGTGAAGCAGATTGCGGAATTGTACGAAGGCACCGTCTCTGCGACCAGCGAAGTTGGAGTTAGGACAACCATGAAAGTTACTTTGCCCGGTGTGATCGGCAACAACGAAACACCTTCCGGAAGTGATGCAGTTGATGCGACTCAGAACGGTTCAGATTGGCTGGGAGTTCGGCGCCGGGAAGATACTTATCCCGGCGTGACCAACTGAGTTCGCTCGATCCCAAGTGCAGCCTCGGCACGCCCGGAGCCAAAGTCCTCCCCCGGACCGGGGGAGCCAGAAGGGGAGATTGCGACGCGCGACCAAGTCGTTCGACGACGCCCGGAGTTAAAACGCAAATCACGCAAAAAATATGGCGGAGGGGACAGGATTCGAACCTGCGATGCCGTTACCGACATACTTGTTTTCAAGACAAGCGCATTCAACCGCTCTGCCACCCCTCCGCAGAGGCGCCAGGGTTTCAGTGTGAAACCGCACAGTAGATAAGTCTAATCGCAAAATCGGCAGATCTGAAACGGGGAAACACCATAAGTTAATCAGCAGTCTGATCTATTTCAGGATGTTCGTTAGGCAGATAATTACCTAAGAGAACGAAATTCACGCCGCACGCGCCTTCGTATTAGTTGAGCGATATGGCGTGGAATGTTTGAAGGAAAGGCCATGAAACAGATACTTGAATGGTCGGGAATGTGGATCACGGTGCTTGGCATAGTGATGGCCATCGTCGGCCTTGTCGTGCTGATAGTTACCGAAGATTCATGGATTCTGTACGCCGCTGGATACGCCGTTGGTCTACTCGGGGTACTTCTGCTCTTCTGGGCAGTACTCCGCGATCGACTCAAAGCCCGCAAAACAGACGACCTCGACGACGTTGGGTTTACTTAGGGGGCACGCGAATTCGCTAACCCTGATCCTCTGTCATTGCGAGGAGGAACGACGAGGCAATCCAGAACACTCGCCAGCATTTGGCGTATTAGGAAGTCGTGTTGATGAGAGGGTGCGGTGACCGCAGCGCTTTTCGCAACGATCTTCCTTTTTCCCTTATCCCCCGAGGGAGAAGGTTAGGTTGAGGGGGCATGGAAACATTGGAGCATCTACACTCGAACACCTACCCCCACACCGTCGTTCCCCCTCACCTAAATCCTCTCCTTGATGGATAGGACTTTAATTGCAGACGCTCGCGTGCACGCAGCCGTCAAGCGCAGAAACCATCACCGCTGGCAGTTCCCGCAGTAGTAGGCCGTTCTGCCGCCGAACTTCTTCGTTAGCAGCGGAATCTCGCACCGAGGGCAAAACGAACCCGGCTTTCGCAATAGCTTCATCCGATCATCGTGGGCGTCGACGATGTATGGTCGGCCCCGATCATCAGGGTGATCCTGAATGAACTGAAGAGCGTGCTCAAACGATTCTCTTATCGCCTCAAATAGCGCGACAAGGTTCTTGCCCGATATGCGATTGGCCCGTCGAGAAGGCGAGATACTCACCCGATGCAGCGCCTCATCGGCGTAGATGTTGCCGACCCCGGCGAGCACCGACTGGTTCAGGAGCAATGGCTTGATCGGAGACTTTCTGGGGCTAACAGCTTCGGCAAAGTGCGCAGCGGTGTAGTTCGGGTCCAGCGCATCAGGACCAAGCCCCGCAAACGCCTCGGCAGTGCTGGCGAATCGCTGAACCATGCCCCATCGACGTGGATCAGCAAGCACTACTCTTGAAGCGCTCCCACCGTTCCGCAGATGAAATTCGACTCGTGTGAATCTGGGTGTCGGCTCGTCATCGGCTAACACGTCGATCCGACCCGTCATCCCCATGTGCAAGCCAAGCACACCATCGTCGAGCACCGCGGCAATCTGCTTGCCACGTCGTTCGATATTTTTAATCGTCCGACCCGGCAACTGCTCAACGCCAGAGATCACCCCCGTGCCTCGCTCAGGACTCGGCTTCGACTCAACCTCAACCCGCTCGATCACGCTCCCGGGCAACCCCTCACGAACCAAATAACGCCGCAAAGATTCAACTTCAGGTAGTTCAGGCATTGAGTTCTTTCAAGTAACGCCAGCCCTTCTAATCACATCAAAAAATGCCCTTGGCACCTCACACCGAATCCATGTCGCCCCATGTTGGGCCTGTCTTCGCTTCGACGAGTAGCGGAATGGCCAAGTCCATCGCTGCTGGCATCATGGTGGTGACCATCATCTGCATTTCCATTAGTTCGCCCGGAGCGATCTCGAAAATCAGTTCGTCGTGAACCTGAATCGACATCTTCGACTTCATCTTCTGAGACTTGATCTCGTCCGAAATGTTCACCATGGCGATCTTGATCACGTCGGCAGCCGTGCCCTGAATCGGCATGTTCACCGACACCCGCTCGGCAGCCGCACGATGACCCGGATGGCCAGCGTTAATGTCGGGCAAATACCTGCGCCGCCCCGTAATCGTCTCGGCATACCCGGTATCACGTGCCGACTGCTTCACCTGCTCGATGTAATCCCGAATTCCAGGGTACTTTCCGAAATAAAGGTCGATAAATTCCTGACCCTGCTGACGAGTCAGATCAGTCTGGCGCGCCACGCCTATCGGACCCAGTCCGTAGATCACGCCAAAGTTCAAAATCTTGGCAATCCGACGCTGGTCAGGCGAAACTTCCTCAACCCCATACATCGCACGTGCTGTCGCAGCGTGAATGTCCTCGCCACGATGGAACGACTCAAGCAATCCCGGCTCCTGCGACAAATGCGCCAGAATCCTGAGTTCAATCTGCGAGTAGTCGGCCGCAAGGAACTGCCAGCCGTTCGCAGAATCAGCAACAAAAGCCTTACGAACCCGTCGACCAAGCTCAGTGCGAACCGGAATGTTCTGCACGTTTGGATCTGTGCTGGAAAGCCGACCCGTAGCCGATCCCACCTGATTGAAGCTCGTGTGAACGCGACCAGTCGAAGGGTTCACCAGCAACGGCAGGGCATCGACATAAGTCGACTTCAATTTCGATAACTCGCGGTACTTCAGAACCCCGTCTGCGATCTGGTAAACCCGATCATCCAGTCCGTCGGTCTCACGAATTTTTTCTAATGCTGCGGCGTCCATCGAATACCCGGTCTTGGTCTTGCGGGTCTTCGGCGCACCAAGCTCATCGATAAGCAAATCGGCAATCTGCCGATTCGACGCCAAATTAAGCTCCCGACCACCAACCACCGCAGTCGCAGCCTGCCTGATCTGCTCGATATCGGCACCCAGCATTTCAGACATCTCTGCCAGCGCCGTTTTGTCGATGATCATACCGTTTCGCTGCATCTCGATGATGACCGGGAGCAGCGGAAGTTCGATCTTTTCGTTCACATATCGAGCGTCATGCACGTCGATCTCAGGTTCGAAATACTCGTATAACCGCCATGTAAAGTCGGCGTCGGCAGCAGCGTAAGGACCCGCCGTCTCGATCGGCACTTCGGCCATCGTTATCTGCTTCTTGCCAACCCCGATCAGCGTCTTGATCTCGGTCATTTCAGCCTGGAAAAGCACCATTGCCAACTGCTTCAGCCCGATGCCCATACGACCACACAACGCCGCAGCGATCATCGTGTCGAAGCCGAGGTTTTTCAGCTCAATTCCAGCCGTCGCCAGCACCATCATGTCGAAGTTGGCGTTGTGTGCGATCTTCTTGATCGACTCGTCTTCGAACAGAGGGCGGAGCGCGGCCAACCCCTCAGCGAACGGAACCTGATCGCCTTCGTTATGCCCAACCGCCACGTACCACGCGTGTTCGGCTTTGATCGAGAACGACAGCCCAACGAGATCAGAAATCATCGAGTCGAGCCCGGTAGTTTCGGTGTCGAAAGCAAACTCGCCTTTGGCACACAACTGCTCGATCATCGAGTTCAGACCCGCCATGTCGGTGACAATCTCGTACTCGCCGAGCGGCACGGGTGGCTGATCTTCAACCAGTGCCTGAACTGCCTCGCCCTCGCCCATCATGTCCATCTGCCCAGAAGAAGTAACGGCCGGCGCTTCGTTCGGCTCCCAGCCCGGTGCAGTTTCAGCTTGAGCTACTGGCTCAGCAGCCGATTTCGGCAACCGATTGGCCACCAAACGCATTTCATAGCTCATCAGTGCCTTGATGACCGCTTCACGATCGAAATCCCCAAACGCAGATTTCTCGGCATCGAACTCAACGGGAACGTTTCGCACAATCGTCGTGAGAACCAATGCCGTGGCAGCAGTTTCTCGGTGCTCTTCAAGCAGGTTCATCGCACGCTTCGCACCACGAAGCCCCTCGATGTTTTCTACCTCTTCAAGCCGACTGAAAAGCGAATCGAAATGACCCAGATTCGTGAGCACGGCGCGGGCGGCTTTCTTGCCAACACCGGGCACACCGGGAATGTTGTCGGATGAATCGCCTTCAAGTGCCTTGATCTCGGCGACATAGTCGGGGCCCAGCCCGTCGTACTTCTCGGCAACGCCCGCCGGATCGTACGTCCGTATTTCGCCGAATCCTGTGTACATCAACAGCGATGTCTGCTCATCTACCAGCTGCAATTGATCGGCGTCACCGGTCAGGATCAGCGTTTTGATTCCCTGCTCGGTCGCCTGCTTTGAAAGCGTTCCGATCAGATCGTCGGCTTCGAATCCTTCGTACTCGTAAACGGGTACGCCCATTGGTTCAAGAATTTCTTTGACGATAGGAATTTGTTCGTGAAGTGCGGGGTCGACTTCCTGACGCTGCGCCTTGTATGCCGGGAACATCTCTTTGCGGAACGTCGGCGCTTTCGTGTCGAAAGTTACAGCGATGTGTGTTGGATCATGCTCACGAATCACCCTCAAGAACATCGACATAAACCCGCTCGCGCCAGTCGTGTTCTGCCCCGACGCCGTGATCAGGTGATCCCGCATTGCGAACCACGCCCTGAACACGATTGCGTGCCCATCGATTAGAAGGAACAGCTGGTCGTCGGTTTTTGCTGGAGATGTCGTCATGTGGGAAGTGGGATTGAGTCCTGGTAAGCGCTGGTCAGCCCGTGCCTGATAGTGTTTGCGCAGGGGGTCTGCGGATTATAGCTTTCCACTCTGTCATTGCGAGGAGCCTGCCCTGAGGCGACGTGGCAATCGTCATCATTCGCAATTTACTTATGATTCAGGAGTGGGTGTAAACGCGTGGGCGCCAAGGATGTCTTAGGCATGGCACGTGATGATTGATTCGATGCGATTTTCTTGCTGTTAACTGATTGCCACGTCGCCCCCCGAGCGGGCTCCTCGCAATGACAGAAATTCCCCCTCGACTCCCGCACCAGCCACCATTGACATACCTAGGAAGCCGATATATCGAGTAGCTAGGTATTCCGCCTGAAAAAGCAAGCACAACCAACTATGACCACCGCCATAAAACCCACAAACAACCTCGCCAGCATCGACTACTGGCAGTCGCTGAACCGCAAAAGCCTTCTCAGGTTTTTTATGTTGCAGCAGTTGAGTCAGGGTCCGATGCACGGCTACGAAATAGCCACTCGCATCGCATTGTGCTGCGACGCACGACCCACCGACGCCATGATCTCCCCGATGCTCAAAGAGTTAGAGTCTGGCGGCTATGTCGAACTAGAAACGTCCGTAATAAACAGTCGAAAGCGAAAAAACTACTCGCTTTCAGCACTGGGAATCGAGGCGTATCGAGCGTCAGCCCAGGCGTGGGCGAATGTTTTGCCACAACTTGAAACCGCCGTGAAAGAAGCAGGCGTCGAAACCGTCTGCTGC
>DUCO01000019.1:0-1159 GCA_012959765.1 Dehalococcoidia bacterium
ATCGGCGATGGTTTAATTGCCTGGAAACCTCATGATGATTCACCAGCACTGACAGGCTTCTCCCATGGTACTGCCGGTATAGCCTACGCCCTGCTATCGCTCTACCGGGAAACGCAGGAGCTTGTATTTTACCAGGCAGCAGAAGAGGCGATTGCATTCGAAGACACGCAATACAATGCAAAAGTGGGAAACTGGGCTGACAATAGAGAGGACCCGACGAATCCGGATGAAAACAAAGAGAATGCCTTTATGTGGGGCTGGTGCAATGGTGCACCCGGTATTGCTTTGGGTAGAATAGGCACACTCGACGTTTTTGACAATAAAACAGTAAGAGCCCAGATTGAGACTTCTGTTAGTGCTACCGCTAGCCAACCTCACTTGAGGTCTGATCATCTTTGCTGTGGCAACGCCAGTCTCGGTGAGATGCTGTTATCGGCTGGTGAAAATTATCAGTATCCAAGTTGGAAGCAGGCGGCACTCAAATTGACTTCTACAACAATTTCCCGGCACACTTCAGAAGGTGTGTTCACACCACATTCAGTCTTTAACGAACTATTTAACCCAAGTTTATTCCAAGGAAGCAGTGGCTTCGGTTATCATTTGCTAAGGTTGCTAGAACCTGCTGATTTACCTAACATTCTACTTCTTGAATAGAGTATTCACCGAAATGGGCGTGTAACAATTCCATCACGTTAATGTACAGAAATTGCAGAACTGTCTGATTAAGATAAAGTGTTAAATCAATAACGCTAGAGTAGGAAGCCATGAACTTAGATAGCCAAGTGCAGATAATCGATGAGGACGAGTTGAAGAAGGCGTTGCCTGACATTTTTAAGCGCGCCCAAGCATCGGATGAATTCCGTCAATTATGCCTAGAGAGCCCTGAAAAAGCAGTGTTCGAGGTTACAGGGAAGCGACTACCAGACGGGGCAAATTTATCATTTTCTAATGATGATCAGGCGAGTGGCGCATAACCAATTCCGTGACCATAACGTAGTCAACAAGATATACTAGCGTTTATTGGTGCGATATCATTAATTCGCTTATGCTTCAAACTTGGAGATCCTAAGATGACTGATAATCCTGAGAAAGCTACGGCTGATAACGAGAATACCTCAGAAGAGGAATTACCAAATGAAACGTCAGAGACTCCTGAGGG
>DUCO01000019.1:1371-23840 GCA_012959765.1 Dehalococcoidia bacterium
CGCGGCACGATCAGTATGTTGAAATCCGTTCCAGGTATAGGAACTGGACTTGCAATGATCGCCCAGCCAACTTTGTCTAGCGCTTGCACATATGCTGTTGGAAAAGTCTTCATCCAGCACTTCAGCTCAGGGGGAACTTTCCTGACATTTAGTCCAGCTCGCGTTCGGGACTATTTCAGTCAATTATTTTCTGAAAAAACCGCGACTGAAGCTCAGTAACGAGCGCCCTTTAAAGAGCAGGGACATGGGCCCCTGCGAATTGCGTACCTGGATGCCAATCAGGTGGTCGCCGGCCACACTTGTATTGGTCGGACAGGGATGTGATTGCTAAAACGGCTAATGTTGCAATAAATGGTACTTTTTACAGTATGCAAAAGTACTGCCACTGGTAATCTATACTTACCTCATCCACAGTGGCTGAGTTGGTTTCTCAACACGTATTTAAGGTCATCATAGTTGGATTTTATAAAATTTAAATCGGTTCCAAAGTGGCTGCCTGTCAACGAACTCTTGCAACTGATTTATTTTGAGTCGGAGCAGCCGAAACTCCGATTGGCCACCTTAACTTTAATTTCTGGAGCATCAAACACGCTGCTGTTGGCAATAATCAACAGTGCCTCCCATAAATCCGCCGACTCGGCTGTGAAGGTCGAGACTTCTACATTTTTTATTTTCGCAGTTATGCTTTTACTCTTCGCTTATTCGAAGCGCTATACCCTATCTCAGGGGACCATAATGGTTGAAGAGATAATGCGAAAGCTGCGCGTTCGAATAATTGAAAAATTGGGTCGCACTGATCTTCGTTTTATCGAAACGATAGGCAGAGGCTTTCTATTCAATCGCTTAACCCAAGATACGGCGCTTGTATCCAGTACCGCTCTACTATTGTTTGCTTCAATGGAGTCAGCTGTTATGTTGTTCGGCGCTATGATGTATCTGGCCTGGCTTGATCTTACAGGCGCTTTGATGACGCTTGTGGCTCTAGCTTTTGGCACGGCTTATTACCTGAAAAAACGACGACAAATAATGCTCAACTTCACAAATGCTACCCAGCAGGAAAATGAATTTTTTGATTACTTCCTGCAACAAATAAATGGGTTTAAGGAAATCAAGATCAATCGGCGCAAAGCCGTTGCCCTTTTAGAAATTCAGGTAGAAAAAGCGAAAGCGGTGGAATCAGAAAAAGTAAAGGCCGGACTGAGCACAACAACAGTGATCGTTTTCTTTCAGGTTTGGTTCTATGTCCTATTGGGTGTGATTATATTTGTGCTTCCAAATTTAGGTAACACAAGCATAGATAACGTCATCAAATTGACAACCGCTATTTTGTTCATAATTGGCCCGGTCGAGATGTTGGTTGGCTCATTACCAACATATATGAAGACCAACGTGGCAATTGCCCGTTTGAATGAACTGGAGTCAATGGTTGACGAAGCGATTTCAGTGGAGGCGCAAAGTGACATCGTCGAGTCAGATATTGGTTTTGGAGAAGTCCAATTTAGAAACGTCTATTTTTCCTACCGAAAAGAGAGCAACAAAACCGCGACGAGTGATGATGGATCAGCCGGGCAAAAGAGAAAACGCCGTTTGTACGACCCTCCTACAGGCAGGCAAGAGCAAGTTGGCTTTACTGTTGGGCCTTTGAACCTTTCGTTTGGGCGTGGTGAGATAATATTTCTGATTGGCGGGAATGGCGTCGGTAAAACGACATTGTTAAAGTTACTCACCGGATTGTACAGGCCAGATTCTGGAACTATCCGCGCGTTTGATGACATCATCGGTACAGAAAATTACCAACAATACAGGGAGCTCTACACCACAATCTTCTCTGATTTTTATCTATTTAAGGAACTTTTTGGTGTGAAGGATTTAGATGATAAGCAACTTGACAATTGGCTTGAGTTGATGGGATTGAGTGAGTTGACAGCACTTGAAGACAAACGTTGGACAAATACTGAACTTTCAACTGGCCAACGAAAACGACTTGCTTATATCAATTCGTTGATTGATGATAAGCAAATATATGTATTTGATGAACTTGCGGCTGATCAGGATCCGGAATTCAGGAAATTCCTTTATCGCACTCTCCTGCCGGATTTACGCGACAATGGTAAAACCATATTCGCTGCAACACATGATGATCACTATTTTGATGCTGCAGACAGGGTCCTCAAACTAGACAAAGATTTAGGACTTATCGAACTTCCTACGGCTTGAAAGTAGGCGCCACGAGCTCGAATAATAATCTGTTGGCCCCTGTGAGATGAATAAGGTGTTGCTTTCTCGCGTCAAAGCCGTAACTGTGGCTCCTCTTTTTGGTTTAAAAAACACAAGCGTGGCGCGCGCTGCGGACCGCAGTCGTCTCGACTAATAGCCCCGTTTTTTCTTGGATGTTAAAAGCAAAAGTAGGCCAATGATCGGTGTCAAGAAAATCGATGCTAGAAATAGGCCCCAAAATCCCAATATCTTTTTACGTCCCACCAGGCCCAGCATCCAGCAGGTCAAGACGTAGAGCGTAACCATCCCCAGCAACGGCATATACTACCCTCCCTCTTTGGCTTTGTCTTCAGGACGAAATTGTAACTCTCCGGAATCGGTTTTGACGAGCCGCGTAAAAAAATATTTTCGGTGATTATTAGCTCCATTCTCTAAAAAACCGAAGGTACCCGATGCTCCAGTCCAAGGCGGCATAGTATATTGAAGCGTCAATGATACATGCAGGGGTTTGCTACTATTCGCTTTCTCCATTGCCTCATTAAGTAAATAAATACTGTCGTATCCAAGGGCTGCACTGGCGTCTGGAGATGCGCCTTTCGTGTACTTCACAAATCGCTTAGAAAACTGTTTAAAATGAGGCGTCGACTGATCTACCGAAGTCGGCATGACTGTCCCGACCCCGGGTTCCCCAACATCAGAGATAAATCTTTCGTTTGATGTCGCCGGCATCACAATAAAGGGAAGTTTGAAACCAAAGTCTTTCGACCCCTTAATGATACTAGCGGTTATAGCCATATCAGATACGATCAATACTGAGTCAATTTTCTTGTCATTGGCGGCCTTCGTGAGGCTCGCTATTATTGATGTAGTATCAAAGTCGGACCAGTCTCCACCCCTAAGGTATCGATATGGAACAGATTGCTGGTGTATTACAACTGAAGCTGAGCTACGTTGAATGCTCTTTTGTAGAAATTCTACAAAATTGGCGCTTTTCCTGTCTCGACTAAAAAGCACAAGCATGTTCTGAAAATTTCTACTGATGATGTAATCGGCCATTTGCTCCGCCAGCCAACTGTCGGGCGAGCTCAACTGAAAGGTAAGTGGCGAATCGAGGTGACCCATTTGAGGATCAGTAGAGGCAGACGAGAGAAAGAGTATGCCGTTGTCCTGATAGGAGAGCGCTGCAGGTAGCGCGGTGTTGTACTTGTCGGAATGACCGATAACAGCAACAATATCGGGATCTAAGCTAAACTCTTTTGCCAGGCGTTGCGCTAGCCGTTGAGAAGCATTCCTGTACTTGCCCTCACTCAAGCGGTCAAAACCCGCCAGAGTTGAATACTCATTCTCGTCGACAACAACTAATCGATATCGAAACTCCTCACCCTCTTTCTTTGCGTTGATTTCCTCTACCGCGAGACGTGCTCCTTCGACAAACTTACCATCGCCAACTGACCAAACAACGCCAACCACTAACTCTCTTGGGATCTCAGATTGATTTAACTCCTCAAACTTTACGCCCCTATCGGCAGGGGCCCTGAAATTGGTTGATTCCTCACACCCTGTCAATGTCAAGCAAAAGACAAGGATAAGTAACAGCGATGACCGGCCTAACTTAAAGACGAGCTCCATTGAAATCAATCATTGATTCCCAAGTATGATTGGCAAGCCCTGTTCGCCCGAGCCAATAACGACAACTTTGGAGTTTTCCGATTTTGCAATTTCTAAGGTAGCCTGTATTCCCTGCCAGCGCAGTAAATTCTCATCCAAAGTTGATGAAATAATATCTTGGTAGACCATAATTCCCAGCGCTTCGATTCGCTTACGCTCAGCCTCTTGCTTTTCCTGCTCTAACGGAACTTATAAGCCAGATGTCGCTGCTCATATATGAGTTTTTCTTCTATTGCCGTTCTGACTGGTTTAGGCAACTCTACCGTCCGTATGATGATCTCATCTACTTCTACGAACTTCTGTCCAACCTCCTCGATTGCCAATGCGATAATGTTACTTAAGACGCCCTCTTTGTTGGTATAGATTTCCTCCGGTGAGTGCTGGCCTATGCGTCGACGTAATACGGACTCTATTTGTGGCAGTATTACTTTCTTTGGATAGTCAACTCCCACTTGCTGATGTAGCACGCCCACAAGCTCGTAAATGGGTCTAAAGCGGATAGCAAGTTTCAATGTAATGGGTAAGCCGCGATTAGTAAGCACGGTGAGGTCATGTTGAATAACCTGTACCCTTGTATCATAAATGGTCATTGTGTTTAACGGGAATAACACCTGTAGACCTTCCGGGTATACGTAGTCGGTGATAGTTCCAGACGTGAGCGGTCGATAAAGCGCCCCTGCTTGGCCGGGACCAATCACGACAAAAATCCGATTCCAGAAATAAAGGATCAGCAGCGCCAACACTAAAACCAGCGTGATCAAATAAGGTAATTTACCTTTCACCCATCGCCAAATTGTTTGACCAAAATTTCCCATAATAGCTTTCTCAGGCCTCGTCACATTTTGAATTCGAAATCTGGGAGGTAGAAAAGTAGATTCACTTCACGTTAGTAGCTTCTGCGGCCTGTAATTAGATCAAAAGCTGTAGGAAATATTGATAGATGAAGTCATGTCTATATTACCCTCAGATGAATCAGGTGGATCGCCAAAATATGTTATATCGAGAGTCAAATCTGCGGAAATATTTTTGCCTATTGGAAACGAGACAGTATTGTTGCTTATGGTATACGAATAGGAAGTATCTTCTAGTGAGACACGCATCCGAATATCATTGCTCGTTTGAATTCCAGACTTTGTTGAATACTTAAACGAGGCAAACAATTGGGGACCTATATAACTGTAGGAATCTGAGCCAGAGATTGACGATATAGTGCCACTTGTATACTGGTCTTTTGCCAGAACGAGACCCAAATAACCTCTCAGGCTTGACTTCTCAGTCTTCAAAAAGTTATCCAATATGCCCACACCAATCCCCGATGAATTCTTCATTCCAAAGTCGGATAATAAAGCTGGGTCACCTGAAGGTCTTTCAGCGTAGTCCGCCAATACAAGGATTTCTAAGTTACCTTTGAGTTTTTTGATCGCCTGCTTAACATCTGCATCTATATAAGTTGAATCAGTGTCGCCGTAAACATATCGGGCATAGTTTGCACTCAGATCGGTCGGTAATTCATTAAAGCTTTGGTAGGTGATCCCTAAAGTCGTAGTCCAGGAGTCGTTTATTGTAGAGGCCAAGTCTGCACCGACCGAAATCGAAAATACGTCGGGCTTATCTGCTGACCCACCTTGCTCTTCGAAGGATGATTGAGTTATATCATCATCTGCCCGGGTGGGAGTCGATGTGCTGACCAACCCAAAGGATAGTCCGGTTAGGATGAATAGGATGTAAAATGGGTTCATGATCTAGCGTTTGCTTCTAGGAGGTTTTGGGCTCCTACCCGATTGATCTATCAACGGACTGCACGGTTAATAGCCAGCTTCAACTTGCTCGCTTTGAATGAGTTCGGCGTGTACGGATATAGCCAGTGAGTTCACGCCTGACAGGCTTGATATCAAAATCATCCAGCGTTCCCCCTTCATTAAAGTGTGTTGAGAATGCTCGACCAAGCACATAAGTGATACTGGCGTTCAGTCCTACCAAAAAAACAACTGAAACAACCGGGAATAGCAATCTTGGCAATACAATCATACTTGTACCTGAAGTGAGCCCTCCAAGTAAAGCGGTAATTAATACGTTTCCTTTGCGCCATGAAAACTTGACACCATATGCATTGGCCATTTCCCGAAGCATCAATAACTGAGCGGTCGAAACTGCGGCCAATTCGACACCCGGGACTGGAATAATCCCATAAATGGCTGAAAATCCGCACCAACGCTTAATAATTTTTTTCGATTGCACTGCGAAGTGTGGCTTACCTGACCCTTGCTCAGGCCCAGTGGGCTTTGTTTCCGTGGCTGAATTATCGGGTATATCACCATCAATAGATGATGATTGATCAGTAGCCTGATAAAGGCGGCGCCGACGCACTTCGCTAGACATTTATCATTCAGGACCGGTCTATATAGACAAGCGCTTAGGGGTACACAAATCCCTTATTACGATACTAATCATTACTCTTTTGTCTTTCTCAGTTGATCTAGCAAACGAGGTCAGGCGATAGCCAACGTTACCAGTATATTTTCCTCAACCTTTTTATTCCCGCCAGTAGTACCAAAGTGGAAGTCATATCAAAGATGGAAGGGTTCATTTTGATTGCGTAGCACTAGTTTCTAACGGCCATTTCGGACTACATTATTTGCCTATAAGATAACCTTAACATAGGGATATCAGTGGGGCTAGCGGGTATTAAAACCGCTATGGCAGCACGATGGAAGGCTACCCATAAAAATAGCCCACCGTAGTGGGCTATCTTGTAACTGTTGAAAGCATCTATCTCATATCAAAGATAGATGTTTTCATACAGTTCTCCTAACAAGTACCGAACCATATCCGCCAGTCAGTTGTCATTGGCATATCCTTCACCACCTCAGTCATCTCAATCATTGGCGGCAGGATAAAGTTCATATCAAAGATAGAGGTTTTCATGTGTTCTCCTAAGTCGTCAAATCACAAACATTCCACCAATCCCGGTCTCCCGGGTTAGTAAACGCTGCCGGCATATCCTTTACCACCTCACTCATCTCCACCAGTGGCGGCAGTACAAAGTTCATATCAAAGATGGATGTTTTCATGTGTTCTCCTAGCAATTAAGTATTAATACTCACTCAGCAATGCACTACTTGCCGATAAGGTGACCTTAACATAAGGATTTGGGTGGGGCTAATAAGCCCTATGGTGGCCGATTGGCTTTAAGGAAGAGTTGACCTAGCCCAAAGACCGATCCTAAAGTATATTCGCTACCCCATGGTGCGCATCAACTTAAATTACAAACCTCTCGATGAAGCCCTGTTTGCCCGCTACGCTAGCAACTACCTGCCGCCAGATTTGCTAGATGAGCAATTCGAGCTTAAGACAGATTCCGGATGGATCGTTACGAATGACTCAAAGACCATAGGGTTTATATGGGGTCGGGATGCTCTGCGCGACGACAAGAAAACTAGATATGTGTTGCGTCTGGAAGTAAACAAAGCGTACAGGAACTTAGGGATTGGTTCGGAGTTGTTAAAAAAATACGAAGCAGATTCAACTGATTCTGATCGTAAGCAACTCGTTTTTTCTGTCATTGAAAACGAGGAGAGTCACG
Source organism: Dehalococcoidia bacterium (assembly GCA_012959765.1). Classification (GTDB taxonomy): domain Bacteria; phylum Chloroflexota; class Dehalococcoidia; order Lucifugimonadales; family Lucifugimonadaceae; genus Lucifugimonas. The sequence continues at coordinate 8,840 of DUCO01000019.1, forward strand.
ATGCCGCTTTGAAAGTTGCAAAGAGGAACGGCTGGGGCAAACCGGAGATTGGCGCTTACTGTTATCGCACAACAATTGAAAAGTTTTTCGAATCGGTACCTTGGGCCGAAAAGCACCGGGAATACCGTTACCAGCAATACTTGTTTCCGTGGAAAGAACTCACTTCTGCTGAACGAAACCAACTAAAAGATGAAGAGGGGCCGGACTCGTGGCGTGACGAGCCTGATCCAGCATCCCCACTGGTTTTTGGAAGGGATTTTGAGCCCAATACCAGTCTTGGCGTGCGCATCGATGGTGAGATTGTCGGATGGATGATCAACGGCCTGTATGGCGCGGATACGGTACTGTATGGGTCCTACTTTGTACGAAGACCATATAGAAATGCAGGAATGGCAATTTCCTTGTTGCTCGAGGCATTAAAGCGACAGCGAGAGGCTGAGATACCCAACTGTATCTGGTTTGCCCAGAAAAGCAATCCAGAAGCTAAGCGGCTTTACGACAAGATACTTGCGCCCTGCATTCTTTCACGAAACAGAGTCTATTCAGTGAAAAAAGTATTACACGACTCGTAATTTCTAGTCTTGCCGAAACTGTTGACCCATGCGTCCGCCCAACCTTGACGCAAAGTCTGAAAACCAAAGTTCGGGACTAGTTGAAGAAGATCCAAAAAATAGCCCACCGTAGTGGGCTATCTTGTAACTGTTGAGAACATCTATCTCATATCAAAGATAGATGTTTTCATAGCATTCTCCTAACAACCATCTCCCTTACAGTTGGAATGTCGGCCAGTCAATTTCGGGTTATCCTTCTCCACCTGAGTCATCTCAATCATAGGCGGCAGTACAAAGTTCATATCAAAGATAGATGTTTTCATGTGTTCTCCTAGCAATCAAAAGTTCACCGGGGCTAGGCAGTTCACCAGCACACAGGGTTACAGTTAAGCCAACTAGGGTGTGAGTTGTGTGAAGGTATATCCTTCTCCACTTCAGTCATCTCAACCAGTGGCGGCAGGGTGAAGTTCATATCAAAGATAGAGGTTTTCATGTGTTCTCCTAACAATTGTTATTAATAGTCACTCAGCAATGCACTATTTGCCGATAAGGTGACCTTAACACAGGGATTTATGTGAGGCTATTAAACCCTATGGTGGCCGATTGGCTTTAAGGAAGGTGGTGGCAACTAAGTTAACCGCTGTAGGCAGTTCAGATCTTTTGGTCCAACTAATGCTGACGGAGTGTAATCGGCGACTCCCTGAGCCCGGCGCGCCACCGGCTCAGGGCCTCAGCTACGGCGTGCGCCGACCACTATTTCGAAACCTCGGGCGTGTCAAGCAGATCGTGCCCGGCCCCCGGAAGCTCCCGCTCGAAGCGCTCGAGCAGTTCCCGCACCAGCACCCGGTTCATTGCGGTGTCGTGGAATCCAACGCTGAAGGTCAAGCGCTGCCTGAAGGAGCAACAGACATGCTGGAACAGCGGGCTCTTGAGAAACACGCTGACCATATACGCATCCGTGACCTGCGGCTCACCGAAATCGAGCGCCTCGGCGTCGATCTCGCCGAGATTGCTCTGGCTTGGTAGCGGTTGTGCCAGCATCTCGGAGAAGGACCTGTGAAAGTATTTCCGCGCCGACGCATTGCTGCGGAGATTTAGCTCGCGTTGCCAGTGGAACATGCTGGGTTGGCTGCCCCGTTGGGCTTTCTGTTGCCGGCTGTCATCGCGGACCCGCGCCAGCAGTGTCTCAAAGGGCAGGTCGAGCTCAAGGCCGGCCACCACCGCCAGCAGGTGGGAGTAGTTGCAGATCGGAAGCGCCACGGGATCGTTGAGCAGCGTGCGTAGATCCGAGGTCAGCAGCATCACCGCCGGCTGCCCCTCACCGAGAGGAACCATCTGGTGGTAGGCACGGAACAGCGCAGTCAGCACCACATCGTTGAGCGTCGCATCGTGGGTTCGGGCCAGGCGCTGGATCTCGCGGAAGCGCGACGGTCCGGTGCGCAGGCAGCGGTACGTGAAGCGGTCTTCACCCGCCGCCGCCACCTCATAGGGAAAGGTCGAGCTGACGGGGGGTAGAATCTTGGCCGGCTGCAACAGCGCGCGCAGCGTCTTCAGCGTGAGCCAACCGGGATTGATATCGCGGTAGCGCCGGCCCTTGTGCACTTCGCAGGGCGGCAAGTACTGTGGATCCCGCTGCAACCGCCGGTAGATCTGCGCCAGCCGATACGCGTAATGCTTCAGCGCCCCGGCATCGCCGAGCAGATGACTGATGCTCAAACAGAGATGGTCCACCCCAGGCTCGCGGATCAGCCGAACCCGCATCTGTGGTGGCTCGCCCGGCGGATGCCGGGATTCGATGAACTGTCGGATCCGCGCCTCGGCCTGTTGCGGGTACTGCGCCGCGAAAACGTCGAACAGCGCCCTGTGATCGAGGCGATCGACGCGGCGCCACCGCGGGCGCCAGAAGCGGTCGACGTAGCGGTACACGATTACCGGCGCGATGCGAATCGAGAGCAGAACCGCTCGTTCGAGGCGCGCCGCATCGAGCGGGCGTTCGAAGCGCAGGCAGAGCCGGATGTGATTGTCGCCGATCAGCAGCGCGTGGTGTTGCCAGCGATCGGATGAGGGTACCGGCAAGTCGCGCGGCAGGTCGGCGAACAGCTCCCTGAGCACGTCTGGCTGGTCTTCCGCCCGATCTGTCTTCTGCACAATCACCGTTATCTCCCAGTTTTCAATCCGGCGTCTCCTATGGCGGCGAGAGCAGCTCGGCGATCTTGCGGCCAAGAACCTTCACGGCCTCGCCCCTCAGCATCGAGTGATGATCCCCGGCGACGAGGTGGCAATGGTACGCCCCCCGGGTTGCTGTTCGCCAGCCTCGGTTCACATCCTCGACCCGGTCAAAAAGGCTGCCGTGGCGAGCGATGAAGCAATGCAGCTCGGTATTGATCGGTGCTCGGGGCAGATCGTCGTCAAAAGCCTTCAGCCGTAGTGCCGTCAACTCGACGAGCTCGGTCAGACCCTCCTCGGTGAGCGACGAATCGCTGCCGACAGCGGGTGCGAGCAGCTCCAGGGCCGCGCGGACTCCAGCGTTGCACTCACCGGCCGGCAGCTGCGAGGCCGCCCCATCACCGGCGAGATAGTTCACCACCGCGTACAACGCCTGAAACCGGTAGTCGATCGTGCCGTTTGTCGGCGCCACTTCAGACGAGGCCGATTCCCCCAACACGGCCAGCTCGGACGCCACCGCTTCCTGATGTGGCAACCCGCCGGGCGCTGCCACGTCGAGCACCAGTAATCCGGCGGGCGGTGTGCCCCGCGCTTCGAGCAGGCCGGTCAGGGCCAGGGCCACCCGCCCGCCGGCGGAAGGGCCGAGCAATACCGGCGGCCTCTCTACCAGCGCCGGCGGCAACGATGCCAGGCAGTGCGCAGCCACCGCGGCGATCGACTGGTCGGGCTGCGATTCACGGTCCGGCCACTGGTACACATGGCAGGCGTAGCTGCGCGGCAACGCCGCAATCAGCTCGTACAGCTCCAACGCCTGCCCCGAGGTACCGGGAAGTAGCAGCAGGTCGGGCATGTCATCGGCGCACACCCCGGCTGCATCCGCTCCGCGCACCGATACAACCGGCCCCTCGGCGACCACGGGCTTGGCCTCACGGAGGGCATGCACCATCGCGGCGATTGTCGGTGAGCGCAGCATCAGCGCCAATGGCAGGGTCACCCCGTAGCGCCGCTCGATCTCGGCCATCACCTGCACCGCACTCAGGGAGGTGGCCCCAAGGGCCAGCAGGTCGCTGTGCAACTCGATCGTTGTCGTGCCGAGCAGATCCTGCCACAGGCCGAGCAGCGCTAGCTCCAGCGGATCCAGGCGCTTCAGCAACCGTCTCGCCCGCCACGCATCCGACGCCCCCGGAGAGCCGTCCTGCAAATGCGCCGAGGACCGGTCGTCCTGGATCACCCCGGCGCGCACGGCCTGCCGGTCGATCTTACCCGCAGCGCCGCGGGGCAGCCGGTCAACGATCTGCATCCGCGCCGGTATCAGCTGCGCCGGCAGTTGCTCGGCGAGCCAATCCCGCAACCGTGGTACATCCTCGGGGGTCAGCGTGGCGCTGCCGATTCGAGCCTGAAGCGCGTTGGCCGGTTGCTCCGGCGCCCAGACCACAGCCTCGCTCACCTCGGGATGCCGGCACAGGCACTGCTCGATCTCGCCGAGCTCGATGCGAATCCCACGCAGCTGCACCTGTGAGTCGAGTCGGCCGAGGAACTCGAGCTGGCCATCGTCCCGCGCCCGAACCCGATCACCGGTCCGGTACAATCGCTCGATACGTCCGGCGAGGGGCAGCTCGATAAAAGCGTCGGCCTCGCGCCGGGCGCGATTGAGGTAGCCTTCGGCCAACCGCTCGCCGGCCAGACATAGCTCGCCGGCGATTCCCGCGGGCAGTGGCACATTTTCGGGTCCGAGCACGTACGCCCGGGTCCCCAGCAGTGGGCGTCCAATCGGCAGGCCGGCCTGCTCAAGAAAGGGAGAGACTTCCGCTGGCACCTCGAAGACCGTCGCCGCCATCGTGGCCTCGGTCGGCCCGTAGAAATTCATCAGCCGCGCGCCGGCCGGCAGCAGCCCCTTGAGCCAACTCGCCAGCTCTGGGGAGAGCACGTCCCCGCCGGAGATCAGTAGCCGCAGGCCGGCCAGATCGGCGCGCTGCAGGATCGGTCGGAAGATCTGCAGCATCGCCGGCGGTAGTTCCACTACGGTCAGCGCCTCTGAATCGATTAGTTCGAGGAGTTGTGCCGGGGCCAGTCGATCCGCCTCGGCCAGCACCAGCCGCGCGCCGCTGGCCAGCGCGACCAGTACCTGCTCGAGGGAGGCATCGAAGATCAGTGCGGCATACTGTAATAGGTTGTCGTCCGGCCGCATTTGATACACCGACTCGAGGCTGGCCAGGTGCGCGGCCACAGCGCGATGGCTGACCTTGACGCCCTTGGGTCGGCCGCTACTCCCCGAGGTGTAGAGCAGGTAGGCCAGAGGCCGGGGCCCTGCTTCATCCTCTTCCCGCGATCCCATCACGGGTTCTGCAGTGACCCCGTCGCCGCGCGCGGCTTCAGGCCAGAATTCCCGCTCCTCCAAACATCGCACCGGCCCCGGAAAGCCGGCCACCGACTGCTCCAAGGCGCGCGTAGTCAACACCAGCGCCGCCCCGCTGTCGGCGAGCTGCCGCTGTAAACGCGCCGAGGGGTCAGACGATGCCAGTGGTAAGTACACCGCACGGGCTTTCCACAACGCGAGCAGGCTGATGATCCAATCGATCGACTTGGGCAGCAGGACCGCGGTAATCTCGCCAGTCTGCAGTCCGGTCTGCACCAGCGCGGCGGCGAGCCGCTCTGCGCGACGATTCAAATCGCGATAACTCAACTCCCAGTCCTGGTCCCAGACCGCCGGGTTGAAGGGATTGATCTGAACCTGCGCGTGGAACCGCTCGAGGAAGGTAGGCGGGGCAAGGGTACTCAGCTCGACAGCGCCCCCTCGTACCGGCCTTGCAGCGAAAGTCTCCGCAGCGGGATCGGCCTCGCCATCCTGGTCCATCAACCCGAGCTCGCACAACCGCGGCGACGGCTGCTCGCCGAGTTGGGCGATCAGCGCGCGGTACCCGCGCAGCATGCCGCGCACTGTGGTCTCGCGGTACACATCGCTGCAATAGTCCACATGGAGCTCGAGCCGATCGCGATGCTCGTACACGTTGATTGCCAGATCAAACTGGCTGGTGGGGGGCAGGTACGGAACCAGCGAAATCTCGGTCTGCCTCACCCGCGAGGACCGCGCCCAGCTAAAGGTCTCGTAGCTGAAGGCCCAGTCAAAGAGCGGGTTGCGGGCCTCGGGTTCGATAAAGTCGAGATCCTGGATCAGGTGGTCGAAGGGATAGTTCGCATGGCCCTGGGCCTGGCGGACTAGGGCTTTCACGCGCTCGAGCAACTCGGCAAAACGCAGCTGCGGGTCAACGTCGATACGCAGCGGCAGGGTATTGGCAAACACGCCGAAGACGGATTCGAAACCGCCGCCTGCGCGCGGGGAGACGAAGCTGCCGAGGGTGATGTCGCGCTGACCCGAGAGTCGACCGGCAAGGCAGAACAGGACCGACAGCAGAAACTCGTACACTGTGGCCTCGCCATTGCTCGCCAGCTGACGGATTCGTTGATAGTCCAAAATCTCGATGAAGTTGCATCCGGCAAAAGATTTGCAGCGACGATCGACATCACGCAGGGCGTCCAGCCGCTCAGGTGGATTACGGAAGCGCTGAAGCCAGAAGGCGCGTTGCCTCTGGTACTGGGCCGAGTCGAAGAACTCGGTCTCCCAGCGCACGTAGTCGGCATAGACCTGCTCGACATCAGGAAGCGTTTCTCCGGCGAGCAGTCGCGTCGCCTCGTCGGCGAGCAGTCGGGCGCAGAGGCCATCCATTAGCAGATGATGACAGACAAAGCCGATCAGATGATCCTCGGGAGCGAGCCGGATCGCGAGTAGCCGGAACAACGGTGGCCGGTCGAGTGCAAAGGGCTCGCGAAAGCGGTCGATGATCTCGGGGATCTGCGCCTCGCTGCCCGCGACGGACTCGATCGCAGTCTCGACCTGCCGGTGGATTTCGACGATGAACTCTCCCGCCTCCAGGACAAACCCACTGCGTAGCGCCTGGTGGCGGGCCACGATCTGTCCGGCGATGTGCCGGGCTCGGTCGAGATCCACGGGACCGCGCAGCCGCAGGAACTGGAATAGATGGTAGCTCTGGTCGCCGCCCTCCCGCTGGCATTGCAGGAAGATCCGGCGCTGGACCGAGGACATCCGGTGGCGGCCCTCAAGATGTACCGGCAACGCCGCGGGTTGCGGTTGATGCGATTGGGGTGACGCCTGGGGCTGCGCTGGTTCCAGGCATCGCGGCGAGCGCTGTGAATCGCGGCTATTGCAGTTGCCCATCGATCAGCTCCGCCAGCGCGTTAATCGTCGGATGTTCGTAGAGCAGCGATGCGGGCAGCCTGATCGATAGCTTGCGGGTCAGTAGAAGTCGTAGCTCGACCGCCATCAGCGAGTTGAAGCCCATCCGGATCAGCGAGGTGTCCAGCGGCAGCTGCGTGTCGTCGTCGTACCCCATCACGCTGGCGGCGGCTCGGCTGACCAGATCCAACACCAGCGCACGACGTGCTTCACCGTCCGCCCGGCGAAGCCGTGCTATCAGATCCGGTTCGGTCCGGCCGTTGCCGGAGGAGGACGCGGTACGCTCGCCTCGGGTCCCGCCCGTGCCGTTGCCCACGATGCGCTGAAAGTACGTTTGTCTGAGCTGCCGCGGCACGTATTTGAAGAAGCGCGGCCAATCCACGACCAACACAGTCGGCGTGGCCAGCTCCTGCTCCAGGATCTGCGCGAGCAGCGTCAGCCCATCCTCGGCCTGCAGGCTCTGCACGCCGTCGCGGGCCATTCGCTGGCCGCGATCCTCGGATGCGGCGGCCATACCCACCTCGGCCCAGGGGCCCCAGCAGATACTGCTGGCACAGAGCCCGTTGGCCCGGCGATGGCGGGCGAGTTGATTCATGAAGGCATTTGCCGCCGCGTAGTTGCTCTGACCGAGGCTGCCCGTGGTGGCCGCCACCGAAGAGAACAGCACAAAAAAGTCGAGGTCCAGCCCGCGAGTGCCCTGGTGCAGATTGAAGGCGCCATGCACCTTGGCGGGCAGTGCTCTCTCGAAGTGGTCCCAGGACTGGGCAGTGATCATGCCGTCGGCCAGCACGCCGGCAGCGTGAATCAGGCCGCGCAGGGGATAGTCCGGTCGCGTGGCCTCGGCCAGCAACCGCCGGCAGTCCGCAGCATCGGAGACATCGGCCTGCACCACGCTAATCTGGGCGCCAGCCGCGCGCAGGCGCTGAAGCAGCCGATCGGCTTCCGCACTCGGTGCGCTGCGGCCGGCAAGCACGATGCGACCGGCCTGCCGCGCGACTAGCTCTTCGGCGAGCTTCAGCCCCAGGCCGCCCAAGCCACCGGTCACCAGATAGCTGCCCCGGGGTTCGGGTCGGAACTCGGCAGTCCGTTCCGCAGCGCTGTCCACCTGTGCGAAACGACAGACCGAGCGCTGCGAGCCCCGCAACGAGACGCGCAGCTCGCCGTCATCGGCGCAGAGCTCGTCGGCCAGCGCGTCGATCTCCGCGGCCTCGGGTTGCGCGGAGAGGTCGAGGAGCGTGAAGCGCTGGTCCGGATGTTCGACCTGCGCCACCGCAAGGAAGCCAGCCACGCCCGCGCTCGAGAAGTCCAGCGGCGCGCCCGGGGTCACCTCGTGGTGTTCGGTGGCAAGCGCGTACAGCCGACCGTCGCTGTTCAGGGCGAGAAAGGCCTGAGTCAGGACCAGCAGCGCCTGCAGTCCCTCGGCGGTCCGGGTCGGGCCGGACGCTGTGCCAGCCGTTGCGACGGTCGACTGCGGATCACGGGGCAGGTAGATCAGGCCGGTTCGGCTCGTTGCGCTCAAGCCGAGGGACTGCAGCAGCGCGGTTGCGGTCTCGCTGTTCATCTCGTCGAGCTGGCGCTCGCGAACAGCGCCGGAGGAGTTCGGGGCCCCGATCGGCGAGGTCGGACCCGCGCCGAGGCCCACCCGAGTCACTTCACAGCCATGATGCTGCAGTGCCCTGGCCAGCGTCTCGCTCAACGGATGCGCGTCGCTAAACAGGATCCACTCACGGCGCTTCGGCGGCTCCGCACCGACCTGTTGCGTCCGGGCGTCCTCGGTGCCGACCAACGGCTGCTCCGAGATCGTGGCTTCGGTGGAGGCAGTCCGCGGTGCGGGCTGCCATCTCTCCTCGAACAGCCACTTGGCCAGATGGCCCTTGCGGTTCTGCCGCAGCAGTTGCTCCCGGGGAATCAGCACGTCGGTGAAGCCATTGATAGCGACGCAGAGCGTGTTCTGCTCGTCAACGAGGTAGATCTCGTCATAGGTCTTGTGATTGTCGCGGACCCCTTCGGAGGAAACGCCGTAGATCTGATAGGACCCGGCTGCGGGCCGGTCAAAGATTTGAATCCGGTCGATGCGCGATGGAATGGCCACTATGTCCGGCAGGAAATCCAGCACATCGGGTCGCTTGAGCAGCACGGCATTGCATTGGAACAGCGTATCGAGCCGACCGGGGTCGAGCCAGAAGTCGCCATGGCTGTGCTTCGCGGGGCTGAACTCCACCCGGCAGAGGGTTTCCCGTGGCGTTGAATGCCCCTGCCGCAGGGCGCGGAAGGACGGGCCAAGATCGTAGCCGAAATCCATCATCATGCCGTAAAAGGCCTCGCCGTCGATCTGCGCATCGCAGCGCTGACGAAGCTGATCGAGATCGGGCAAGCGCGGCGGCGGAGACTGCCCCGGGCAGAGCAGGCCCGTGCAATGGGTCGTGAAGGGCTGGTCATGCTGTCCGGTCAAACGGCTGACCACCTCGAACCGCTGCTGTGTCTCGTCGATGCGGGTGATCAGGGTCTGCAGTGTGAACCGATCCTGATCGACGATCAGCGGATGCAGGAACAGGATCTCCTCGAACTGCAGCGCGCGCTGCGGAAACAGCTGGCGAGCGGCCTCCCAGACCAGGCTGAGCAGGGCCGCGCCCGGGGCGATCTCCACATCGAACAGCCGGTGCTCGGCGAAGAAGTGATAGCGGCTGCGGTCGATCTCGGTCTGGAAGATCGTGGTCTCCGGCGCGGTCGCCGACTCGATCCGCTGCCCGAGCAGCGGATGGGCCTGCTCCCCCTCAGCCACGGTCGGTGCGCCGTAGGGCGGCAGGTACGCTTCCCGGCCGCCGACCCAGAAGTGGTGCTCGCCAAAGGCATAGGTCGGCAGGCTGATCCGTTTGCCCGGATAGGGTCCGTGCCAGGCCTGCCAGTCGATCTCGACCCCGGCGCGGTATAGTACGCTCACCGCGTCGCACAGGGTCTGCCAGTTCGGTATGCGTTGGCGCAGCGTATCAGCGAAGACCGCCCGGGGATCATCGATGTTGGACTGGGCCATCACCCGCATCACCGCGGCAGGCCCGACCTCGACAAAGGTATCGAAGCCTGCCTGCTGGAGATAGGCGAAGGAATCCTGAAGCTGCACCGTGTGACGCAGATGCTCGGTCCAGTATTCTGGCCGACAGAGCTGGCCCGACTCAGCAGGCCGGCCGGTCAGGTTACTGATCAACGGCAGCTCGGGATCACGCAGTGTCACTCGGGCAACAGCCTCGGCAAAGGCCGGCAGCGCCGGCTCCATCTGGTGCGAGTGGAAGGCATGGGAGACTCGCAGCCGGTGGCTGCGCAGCTCAAGCTTGGCCAGCTGCTCGGCGACCTTATCGAGCGCCGCGAGATTGCCACTGATCACGTGGTTTTCGGGGCCGATACAGGTCGCCAAAGAGAGCTGGCCTGGATAATCACCGAGCAGCGCGTCCACGGTCTGCCGTGGGGCCAATACGCTCAGCATGCCGCCCTCGCCGGGTACGTCGTACATCAGCCGGGCCCGGGTGGTGACGAGCAGCAACGCATCCTCGAGGGACATCACCCCGGCGCACCAGGCCGCCACGTATTCGCCGAGGCTGTGTCCGATCACCGCAGCCGGCTCGACCCCGAGGCTGCGCCACAGCTCGCAGAGTGCCACCTCGACGGCAAACAACAGCGGCTGCGCATTCAGTGTCTGATCGATCCGGCCGGACTCGGCGTCCTCGCCGTAGAGCATCTCGCAGAGTGAATGGCCCTCACCTGCCCGAAAGATGCGATCGCAGCGATCTAGCGCATCGCGGAAGACCGGTTGGCTCTGATACAGCTGATGGCCCATGCCGAGGTACTGCGCGCCCTGGCCGGTGAAGAGGAATACCGGTTTGCGCGGCCCTGACATCCGTTCGAACTCCGACTCATCAAGCTGCGCGGCGAGACCGGTGGCCATCTCGCCACAGCTGCTGCCGCCGACTGCGAGTCGATATTCAAAGTGACTGCGCCCCAGGGCAGCGGACGCACACAAATCGCCGAGGGACGTCTCGGGCGAGCGTTCGATATGGTCGCGGTAGCGTTCGGCCAGTTGCCGCAGCGACGCCTCGCTTCGTGCCGAAAGCGGCAGCAGTTGCGTACTCCGTGGATCGCCGGCAGTCGGCGTCGACGCAACGACAGCCTCCTCCGTGGCTGCCGTTGCAGCTGTCCCCTCCAGACGAGCCGTCGAGGGCGGCTCTTCGATCACCAGATGCGCATTGGTGCCGACAAACCCGAAGGCGCTGACCCCGGCGCGGCGGGGCCGCTGGCTTCGAGGCCAGGACATCGCACGATCAACGACCTGCAGCGGATAGCGCGCCCAGTCGATCTCGGGATTGGGTCGGTGAAAGTGCAGATTGGCCGGGATCTGCTCGTGCTTCAAAGCCAACAGCACCTTGATTAGGCCGGCCATCCCGGCGGCGGCCTCGAGATGGCCGATATTACTCTTGACCGAGCCAATCCGCAGCGGACCGTCCGGCCGGCGGTCCCGCATCAGCTCACCGAGGGCCGTGGCCTCAGTCTGATCGCCGACCCGGGTGCCGGTGCCATGGGTCTCGATATAGTCGAGGTCCGCCTCGGACCAGCCCGCCTCGTGAAGCGCGGCCGCGATGACCTGCTGCTGCGCGTCGCCGTTGGGCGCGGAGATGCCGTTGCTCTCACCGTCCTGGTTCACCGCGCTGCCGCGGATTACGCCGAGGATCGGATCGCCGTCGGCCAGGGCCTGGTCGAGTCGTTTGAGCACGACGAGGCCGCCGCCTTCGCTGCGTACGTAGCCCTTGGCCTCGGCATCAAAGGAGCGACAGACCCCGTCTGGCGAGAGGGCCTGCAGCTTGGTCATCTGGATCATGCCCTTGGGCAGCAGATTGAGAGTGAAGGCCCCGGCCAGCGCCAGGTCGGCTTTGCCCAGCCGCAGGTACGCGCAGGCGTTATCGATGCTGACCAGCGAGGACGAGCAGGCCGTGTCGATCGCCTGGCTCGGCCCCTGCAATCCGAGGGTAAAGGAGATCCGCCCGGCCAGCGCGCTGCTGCAGCTTCCGGTGGTGGAATAGCTGTCGATCCGATCGATGTTGCGATCCACCGCGACGAAGTCGTACTCGATCGAGGACACGCCGATGAACACGCCGGCCTTGCTCCCGCGCAGCGACTGCGGGTCAATCGCTGCGTACTCGAGCGCCTCCCAGGAGAGCTCCAGCAGAAAGCGCTGCTGGGGATCCATCGCCATCGCCTCCTTCGGCGTTATGTTGAAGAAGGCCGCGTCAAAGCGATCGATCGGTAGGTCGAGGAAGCCGCCGCGGCGGGTGCACATTTTGCCTGGCGCCGTGACGTCGGGATCGTAGTACGTTGCTACGTCCCAGCGCGAACTCGGAATCTCGCGAATCACGTCGGTGCCGGACTCAAGGATCCGCCAGTATGCCTCGGGGCTGTTGGCGCCGCCGGGAAAGCGGCAGCTCATTCCGACGACAGCAATCGGGATACCTATCTCTTCCGGCCTCGAAGATTCTCTAATCATGGTCGCTAGTTATTGCTAACTGATGGCGCTCTGTTCCGCCGGAGTCACCAACGGCCGGGAAGCTTCGGCGCTCGACGTCGGGCCCGGTGGCTTCGGCGTCGAGCCCGAAGGCGGCAGGCCGTCCTGCATCACCTTCGAGGCACCGTAGATGCCAAAACCGGTATTGACGAGCAACGAGGTCAGGGTACCGTAGTGCAGCACAAAGGCACCGAGCAGGTTGACACCGCCAGCGGCGAGGCTCAAACCGAGGCTCTGGCGCAACCGACCGTCCAGTCCCCGGGCGATCTCGAACAGCGGGTCCAGTGCCCGCAGGCTGCCGTCGACCAGCACGATCTCGGCCAAGTCCTGCGCCAGATCAGTGGCACCGGCAATTGAGATCGCGACGTCGGCCCGACGCAGCGCAATCGAATCGTTAATTCCATCGCCGACGAAGCAGACTGTTTTTCCTTCGGCTTGCAGACGCTCGACGATCTCAGCCTTCTCTTCGGGCAGAACACCGGCATGCCAGGCGTCGAGCTCGAGCGCCTCGGCGAGTTGGCGCGTTGCCGCCGCCTGATCTCCAGAAACAATCGCCAGATGGCACAGGCCCCGGGCGCGGAGTTGCCGCACGACCTCACGGACCTCATTTCGGACTCGAGCCTGCATCAGGATCAATCCGATTGCCTGGCCCGCGACCGCGACCAGCACACCGCTCTGTCCAGCCTTGGCCGCAGTAGCCAACTCGTCGAACAATGCCTCGGGGATCGGCAGGCCGACCTCCTCGAAGTAGCGCGTGCTGCCCACGTGGATTCGCTCGCCCCGGCAGTCGACCTCGATGCCGTAGCCGATGGCGTAGTCTGAGTCCTCGGGGCGCGGTAGCGTAAGGCCCGACTCCCGCGCCTTCTTGAGGATACCCTGGGCGATCGGATGGACCAGCCGCTGCTCAGCTATCGCCGCATAGCGCAGCACCGCGGTCTCGTCCTGACCCTGCACGGCCACGATGCGGCACACCTCGGGCGCGTCCTCGGTCAAGGTGCCGGTCTTGTCGAAGAGCACCGTGTCGACCTTGACCAGCGTCTCCAGCGCCCGCCCATCCTTAACCAGCACGCCCTGACGGGAGGCCATCGCGATGCAGCGCAGCGTGGCCATTGGCGCAAGGATGCGAATCCGCACGCCGATGTGGGCATTGATAAAGACCGAGGTCGGCACCGGACCGATCAGCGGCAGCAGGGCGAGGGAGGAGATCGCCATCGGCGTGGTTAGCTGATCGGCCCAGCGCTCACCCTTGAGCTGGATTGTTGACTTGTGGTTGGCCGAGCTGCGCAGCAGCTGGGCGATCTGATGGGACACCGTGTCCTCGCCCGAGAACTCGGCGCGCACCTGAACCCGGCCGTGGCAGACCCGCGTATTGGCAAAGACCCGTTCGCCCCGGCCCTTCTCGGCGATCGCCGATTCGCCGGTGAGCGCCTGCTGATCGATGCCGGCGATGCCGGCAACGATCACGCCGTCCACCGGCACTATGGCGCCACTGTGCAACACGATCTCGTCGCCCCGCTGCACGGCGTCCAGCGGCACCTCGCGCTCCAGCGTGCCTTCGACCCGCCAGACCGTCTTGGGCAACTCCCGGAACAGGTGGTCCAGCACCAGCTCACTGTCATCCTTCGAGCGCATCACGCCGAGCTTACCCGATTGCTGCAGGAACAGGCTCAGGGCCACAGCAACATAGCTGCCCGTGACCAGGGCCAAGCCGTCGGCCAGCACGAACAGGCCGCCGGCGGTGAGCTTTCCTTCGTTTTTGAGCTCATCCTTGACGTCCCGCAGGTGGTGGGCCATGCCGTAGATATAGGTTCCAAAGCCGACGTATCCGGCCAATGGTGCGACGCTGCGCAGGACCATCGTCGCCAGCGAGATCAGGCTCACGTTGGTTAGTAGCATCTGGTTCTTTTCCCGGGCCAGCGCCACCGGGTCCGGGGCGCGCTCGGTCAAGCCGGCGTCAATCTTCACCGACCCGTCGGCCGCTGTGGGCGCGCCAGGAGCTTCGGAGCCGCCTGTCGTAGTACTTCCCGCCACGCCGTCGCTGCCAACCGGCGACTCAGCCTCTACGGGCACTGCCGGACGCTGCGTGTAGTCCCGGCTCAGCAGTTCGCGAACCCGACCCTCAATTCCATCGAACTGCCCTTCTGGAGCCACGGCCTTGGCGCCGCGGTACGCGAGATAGAACAAGCCCAGCTCGATCAGCATCGGTCAATCTGATCCGTTGTCCACTTCGCTGTCATCGCTGATTTAACCCGCCCCCACCAACTGGTCCAATTTGAATGTTAGTGCATACCCAGCCTTTGGTCTATTGGAATGATGGTTGCCGAGGCTGGAGGCTCGCCAGGCTACCTCAGAGTTCGTCAAAAACGAGACACTGAATTAAGACGGAGAGGAGTTATGAAGAAGACCAAAACCACAACATCCCACTAACACTGTAAACCTTTCAGCCTTTTCTGCTATGGCAATCGACATTCTTATCTCCTACCGATG
>DUCO01000020.1 GCA_012959765.1 Dehalococcoidia bacterium
CATACCTTCTATAACGTCTGCCAGCACCGGGCGCATCAACTGGTAGAGGGGCAGGGTCACTGCAAAAAGGCTATTGTCTGTCCGTACCATGCCTGGTCATATGGCTTGGATGGGAATCTGCTGCGCGGCCCCAACACCGAAGTGATCCCGGCGCAGGCGAAAGAGGACATATGCCTAACCCCGGTACGCACACAGGAATTCTGCGGGTTTGTTTTCGTCAATCTCGATGACGAGGCCGAGCCGATGGAGGTCTGGTATCCCGGCGTTGAGACCGAACTGCGTGACTTTGTTCCCGAGATCGACCGCTTGGCGGCTGTTGAGACTATCCGGGCCGATGAAAAGTGCAACTGGAAGGTGTCGGTCGAGAACTACTCCGAGTGTTATCACTGCCGGCTCAACCACCGCACCTTCTCCACTGGCGTCATCAAGCCGGATACCTATGACATCCAGCCGCAGGGCTATTGTCTTCGCCACACCACCGAATGCCAGAATCTTGAGAAGATGACCTACCCCATAAACCTTTCGGCCAATAAGCACGCCGGAGATTATTCATCGTGGTACCTGTGGCCGACATTTTCGTTTCAGGTTTATCCGGGGAACATTCTGAATACCTACCACTGGCAGCCAACAGCGGTGGACGCTGTCACTGTCGCTCGAGGCTGGTTTACAACTGATGGCATCAGTTCGGAGGTGATCCACGACCTTGCGCTGCAGGACCGTGAGACTACCGTCGAGGAAGACATTCATCTTGTTGAGTCCCAGCAGAAGGGATTTAACAACCGCGGCTACCGGCCGGGCCCGCTGGTGGTGGACCCAAAGGGGGGCGTCAATTCAGAGCACTCCATAAAGGCGTTACAGCAATGGATACGTGAGGCTCTTGAGGCTTAAGCGATGGGTTCGTACACTAAGCCTGCCCATTGGTCTCACCCGCAAAAAAAGCTTTTTCCTCACCAGGTGGGATTTACCTGTCCACCGCATGATTGGGATGCAGCGCCTGCAGATTTTTTGCGGATGGCGCCTGATTCAGTCGGGGTACATGGACGCATGCTCCATGTACCCGACTATGCACATCGACTCGATCAGCGTAAAAAAAACTTCGATCTGCTTGAGGAATTTGTGCAATGCATGGCCAACAACGGAGCCGATGTCTGTGCTCAGGTGGGTTCCAACTGGGTGCACGCCGGCGGCCTTGGAGTAGAGGGCATTCGCCAGCACTGTGAGATGCTGGGCGAGAAATACCAGACGCCCTTTCATATGGCCGGTTACGCCATGGTGGAGGCGCTGCGGGATCAGAACATCGAGAAGGTGGCCCTGAACGCGGCTTATCATCACCGCGACTGGTGGCAGGGAACAGTTGCATTTTTGAAAGAAGCGGGCTTGGATGTTATTTGGGCGGGCAATTTTCACGACCAGGGCTGGTTTGCAACCCAGGAAGAGATCAACCAGTGCATCTGGTGCTTTGATGGCGACCTTGCCCAGAAAAGTTTTCAGTATGTCGCAGAGCAGGCACCTAATGCCGAGGCCTATCTGATAAACGGTATGTGTAATTTTCGCTCCGGCCCTAACGGACAGGCACAACGGCCGGTCCACCATGAACTCGCCATCGAGGCCATGCTCGGAAAGCCGATGATCAGTCATGACAACGCCCTTTACTGGCGGGTTTTCAAGACTCTGGGTCTCGCTCCAGTTACGCAACAGGGCCAGCTGCTTTCTTCATTAAAAGCGGAATAAAAAGTGCATAAGATTCTCGTGTTGTGGTCAACGCCTCGGTCGACCTCAACCGCCTTTGAATGGATGATGCGCCAGCGCGGTGATATGCAGTGCTTTCACGAGCCCTTTGGTGAGTGGTGGTACGAGGGAGATGGCGCGCTCTGGCCGAGGTTAACCCCCGCGAGCCCAAGAAAGCCGGGACTCACTTTTGAAGTCGTCTGGTCCCGCATGAAGTCCGCAGCAGCCAAAGGGCCGGTATTCTCCAAGGACTTTCCGCATTACATCGAGAACTACTGGACGGATGATTTTCTCGAATACTTCAATCATTCTTTTCTGATCCGCCATCCCGCCAAAGTGGTCACCAGCGTGCAAAAACGCTGGCCGGATGTCCACCTCAAGGAGTTGGCGTTTCTGGAGCAGCGCCAGTTGTTCGATCGGCTCTGCGACCGTGACGGCAAGGCGCCGCCCGTGCTGGATAGCGATGATCTGCTACGGGACCCGCAAACCATGGTAGCGGTGTACTGTCAGGCTGTAGGCATTGACTTTGTTGCCGAAGCACTCACCTGGGAATCCGGTTCTGTCACCGAGGATTACAGTTGGTTCGACGGGGGTTCCTGGCACGAGAAGCTGAAAGACTCGACCGGGCTTGCGCCGCAAGAGCCGGGATTTACCGATATCAATGCCGCCCCCGATTACGCCAGGCATTTGTACGAAGAGGTGTTGCCGCACTACCAGCATCTTTATTCGCATCGACTGCAGCCTGAAGGCGTGGCTGTGAACTCGTAGCCTTATCTGTAAGATGAAGATCACCTCGGTCAAGGCATTTCAGGCGCACCTGCCCTACGTCGGCGGAACTTATTTCTGGGGACGGGGACACGCGATCCGCAATGCTCTCACCACGGTTATTGCCGTAGAGACGGATGCCGGGATCAGCGGCTGTGGCGAGAGTTGCCCCATCGGCGGCAACTATCTTGCTGCCTATCCGGAAGGTGTCATTCCGGCGTTGGCCCGCCTCGCGCCCGCGGTAATCGGTCAGGACCCGCGCCACCTTCACCGCATCGAGGGGCTCATGGACGAGGCATTGAAGGGTCACCCCTATGCCAAGTCTGCCCTGGATGCGGCCTGCTGGGATATTCTGGGTCAGGACTGCGGGCAGCCGGTCAGTATTCTGCTCGGCGGTGTTCTGACCGACGGTGGGCCCATGTACCGTGTGGTGCCGCAAAAGTCACCGGACGAAGTGAATCGGGAAATGGCCGAGCATCGGGCCGCGGGCTACCGGCAGTTCCAGATAAAGGTCGGCAACGACTGGAAGGGTGATATCGACCGGATCCACACGGCGGCGGCAATCCTCGAGCCCGGGGAGAGCGCCTTTGCAGATGCAAACCGCGGCTGGACGGTCCGGGAGGCTGTGCAGGTGGTGCGGGAAGTGCGCGACACCGGAGTCATGATCGAGCAGCCTTGCAGCAGTTACGAGGAATGTCTGCATGTGCGCTCGCGCTGTGACCTCCCCATGAAGCTCGACGAATGCATTACCGACCTCAAGATGGCCGAGCGCCTGGTGGCAGACCGGGCCGCTGAGGTGGTGTGTCTCAAGATCTCAAATCTGGGCGGCCTCACCAAGGCGCGCCGGATTCGCGATTACCTGGTTGCGCACGGACTGTCGGTGGTCTGCGAAGATACCTGGGGCGGAGAAATCACCACCGCCGCGGTCTCTCATTTCGCGGCGTCTTGTCCGGAGTCGTATTTGTATAACACCACGGACCTGCATAACTACAACACCGTATCCACGGGCGAACCTCCGCCCGAGGTTCGCGAGGGCAGGCTGTATGCGAGCACGAACCCGGGGCTTGGGGTGGTGCCGCTAGCCGATGTGCTCGGAGAACCGCTGGCTGTGTACTCAGATTCCTGACATGAAGATCAAGAAGATATCCGTTTACCAGAAGGACCTGCCG
>DUCO01000021.1 GCA_012959765.1 Dehalococcoidia bacterium
ATTGGCTCAGTGGACTACGGTTGCCGCTTTGGTCGTCTTCGTCCCAGCTCCTAACCCTGTACCAGTAGTCCAGTTCTTGTTCCTCATTTACCGGCACTGGTATTGCGGATTTGTCCACAAAGTCAACGGCTTCACCGTCTATTTGAAAAACACCATCACCAGTTATATCTATCCACTCGCCTTCACCAGAAGGGTAGGGTTGACCTTGACCTACCTGAGCCCGGTAGACCGAGTAAGAACCTGCTCCTTCGACTTCTGGCCAATTCAAAACCACGGCACCATTGATCAGTTCACCAGTTATCTGTATTGGAGAGTCAGGTGGGGTCTGTGACAAAAAGTGAGCACAGTTTTCGTCTTCAAAGTCTGCAGGCCAACGTGCGCCTTCATTCCCGAGGTAGTCTATCGGCGCGACCTTATAGCAATACTGATCCTCTTCAGATAAATCCTGATTCGGGTTATCGACTACAAAGTAACCGGGTGGGACGTTCTCATCTTCATGACCCTGCAGGGGAGTTGGATTAGCCAGATCGTAGATCAGTTCACCGTTCTCAGGATCAACGCCAATTATTTGATCTGTGCTGGATGATTCTTGCACCCAATCTTTACTACTCCCTCCGGGTAAAACAGGTGAGTTATTTACCTGGACCGACTCACCGGTTGTTTGCAGATTTGCGTTTACCGGATATCTATAAACGTTATATCCCGTAACCGTAATCGGATTTTGCGAAATTGATACATCGTATTGCCATCCAACGTAGATTCTTTGGTTGGTCCAACGTCGTGCCGCCTGTGTTACCAGCCAGTTCGCATCATGTGTTTCTGTCTCAACAATTTCTGTTCCGGGGCCGAATATCATTGAAGTGTCTGACGAAACATAAACTTTCGGTTCGTAGCCTTTGGGTTCGCCAACTTTTATCTGATCAGTTGCGCCAAGTATTTTGATATCAGCGCCGGGACCCTCAAGACTGACTCGATACTGAACCTTTGAACCATTTTTAATCGATGTATCCAGAAACCCCATTCCAAGTAATAACGACAATTCGTGGTGCTTAGCCGACCAGAATTCAACTGCCATGGGATTGTTGTCGAATACGGCATAGACCTCTGAAAGGCTAATGTCGATCGGTGCAGTGGGTGATGGGTTTTCTTCCGGATTAAATTTATAGAGTTGCTGTTGTGTATTGCTGGTAAAATCCGTTACTTCCTGCCACCAATCGCCAGACTCATCTGCCGGCAGATCGTATTGCCGGCTAATTCCAGATTTGATTACTTTAAAGTCGCCATTGGGCATGTTCCGGCGTTCAACCCGTAAACTTGGTGTTCCTGGTGAGCCAGGTAAAACCGTTGGCAGGTTATTCTCACCTTCTTCATACTTTGGTAACCCGGCTGCCTCGCGTCCGAACCATCGAATCAGAACCTTGTTTTGTGCAGTTGCCCATGAGACGGGGCTGTGATCAGTATCGGATTGTTGGAGTAGTATCCCTGACAGCGGAGATTCAGGCTTTGTCGGGACCTCGGTGACCAGTGGCTTTTTTGAATCGACTGCTACTTGGGTTTTTATCGGGTCAGGAGGGAGCGTTGAAGTAGGAGACAGCGGAACAGCACTTCCCGCAGGCTGGGGAGTATCACCTGCGGTCTTGGGAGCACAGGCCCAGAGAAGCATCATGACGATGCCGATCACGAAAACATGACTCAGTTTGGTAAAGCCAAACAGCAAGATTGTTGTCCTTTAACAGTCAGCAGCGAAGGGTATCGTCCGAAATCATACCTATGCATTACAGATGAACAGAATTTTGGAGGGCATTCAACCTGCCCCCAGAACCTGTACCAGACGTTACCAGAGGTTTTCTAATAGACCGTTGCTGTAACTTCGCTGTAACCAGCCTCAATCTCTGGGCAGATCGTTGATCGGGTTACCCAATATGTCATGGTCACCAATCGTTATGGTGAAGTCACCGAAGCCCGGAGCCTGTGCAGCTGCATTCACTGTCGGCTTACCGAAGCCACGGTCTGCAAGCCAAGTAGCAGCGTTGATATAAAAATTGGGATTTTCATTACATAGTCAGGCGAAAAAACATGGCAGGTTTACGGACTGACCTTGCGATCAACAAGGTTGCCATTCAGGAACACGTCTACCACGTTCGAGAGTGACTTGATATCCGCCAATGGATTGCCATCCACCACCAGGATGTCGGCCTTTTTTCCAATCTCAAGGCTGCCTACGAGTTCATCAACTCTGCTCGATTTAGCTGCGTCAAGGGTTCCCGACACAAGGGCTTCTGACGTTGTCATCCCTGCAATGACATTGGCTTCCAGTTCGCTCTGGAAATCGCCCATCTTGTATCGGCTCCAAGCAGAATCAGAGCCACTGACCATCGTTATCCCGACCGCTCTCATCGCTTTGTATTCATCGATTCTTTCATCCCGGTTGCGGTACATCTGATCCAAGGATGCTTGCTCATCGGGTGTAAGCCCACCCGATTCTTTTTTCTGCTCCAAAAAATCAATGTGACCACCCGCCCCGAATTCTGAAGCCATCAGAGTCGGATTTACATAGACGTCCTGCTTAACAATTCGCTCGGCAATTTCAGGCTGGAACACCCTGCGTCCATCTGGATCTTTGAAGATAGCGTGGATGATGGTATCGACACCAGCATCAAGGGAGTTAACTATGCCCTGGGTCGCAACACAATGTGCCGCTGTGTGTATACCGAATGAGTGCGCTTCATCACATATCGCTCTCAGTTCTTCCACGTTGAACGAAGGCCGCCATGGGAACGATGTTTTTGTGCTTCCACCAGTCGCTGTAATTTTAATAAAATCTACTCCTTCCTTAATGAGCTGACGCGCGGCGGCTCGACACTCATCTGTACCTGTGGCCTGTATGCCAAAGTAGCTAAGGTGCCCTCCGACGATTGCCATGGGGCGACCAGACAGCACCAACCTAGGACCGGTGGTTATACCGAGGTTCATGGCTTCGCGTAGAACCAGGGTTGTTCGATTTTTGGCACCACAATCTCGTACTGTTGTCACGCCGGAATCGAGATGGGTTTTGGCATTGCGAGCAGCCTGAAGGGTTAGCAATTCATCGGGTAATAGCGTTAGGTCGTCTCCTGCACGACCATCGCCAATACCGATCAAATGAACGTGACAATCGACAAGTCCTGGGACGACTGTTTTTCCACGGTAATCGTATTCAATGACCTTCGCTTTCTCGGGTGCGAGGACTTCACTTTCTGGTCCAATAGCCCTGATCGTATCGCCTTCGATCAGGATGGTTGCACGTTCGACAGGCGGACCACCTGTGCCGTCGACCAGCATTCCAGCCCTTATTAGTGTGAATTGATTGGTGTTATCAGTCATGACTCTCCAAAACGAAATACTGCTGCAAGCGTTGGGCTAACCGCTTTGTCGATAGCACCCTGATCTGAAGACGAGCAACCAACTGCAACCACCAATATCAGGAGAGATGCGAGGGTTATTTTCGGTAGCTTCGACATGCCGTCACTCTAGCACCGAGTCGCATGTCCTACGCGAACTTCGCCATAGCCACTCGAACCTGCTCAAAGTCTTCCTTATTTACCCAACCCACCAGTGAAGTCAGGATTATTAGAACCCCCAGGTGCGATAGGCGCGATCGCTGTAGCCGTCGGACTCGGACTCGCATCGATCAATCCTGACTCGAAAGCTGTTATCAATTCTTCATCGAGATATTGAGCGCAATGCTCGTTAATCAAATATGCAACGCTGAAATGATTTGCCTCATACTTTATAAACCCTAAGGAACTTCGTTGTGGAAGGGTAGGCGCAGTCGTTGTGTTCCTACCTATATTGTTCCTATCTCCTGCTGATACAGTCTCAGCACTCTGACAGGTACCTGTGGCATACTCGCGGCATGAACACCGAATCTGAACAATTCAACGACTTCAGTTTCAAAAATCACGACGAAACGCACAAGTCGTCCGAGAAGGAGATAAATAATGGGAGCTTTTTACGATAATTCCATCATCCCCGACCACCTGAAACGTAACTTCGATGTTTACGACCGCATCAACAAGCTGGGAATCGACCTCGGCACGTTCGATGTAGGCCCCCCGCCGACATCAAGTGATGCAACAGTTACCAGTCTCAAAGGTCAGGGAATAAGCCAGATGGTGTTCCACGAATCCGGGTTGGTTCACCTTTCAGGACACGGCTACGGTCCAGGTCAGATGTACGATGATGCTAACCGCATTAAGGAAGGTCAAGACGCTGCAGAATGGGTTGCTAATTTGATGATCAAGCGCCTGCACTGGGCACTAACCTGTGGTGATGAAGGTGGAGATCTGAATGACGTCCTCTACACCGTGAAAGCTATTGGAATGGTCGTCTCCACTGACGTCGCCTTCAACGGCGGTCCGGCTGTAATGAACGGATTCTCCGAGCGATGGCAGTCAGTATTCGGTGGAGGTAAAGGTGAGTTTGCTGTTGATGGTGAAGATCAGAACTACGGTGGTGTTCACGCTCGAAGTGCTATCGGCGGGTTCACAGGACGATTCACTATCGAACCGGAGATCATTGTTGCTATCCCACCCGAGCTCGCCAAAACAGTAATTCAGAACCGGGGATGGATCTATCCGCTCCCACCAGAAATGCTCGATAGGATGAAATTTCGCCCTGCGCAACATCGATAGCGCCAACTAAAATGTGAGGAATCGTAGCCAGTACCGTTCCTGTCACTCAGCACCCTGACACCCACCATCTATATGAACAATGGGTGCTTGCAGGTATCGGCGACCGACTGTGACACACGCTCCAGCTTCCGCGTCCGAACCAGCTATATTCACTTGATGAATCCTTGGTCAAACCGTCCCGGCAATAAAGTATCCGTCCCTCGCTTCTCTCTGGAGTCTTGGGCGCAACACATGTCAGACCCGAAGCAGTACGCGAACATGTTGAGAGAACACGCTCGTTCGATCAGGGAGCAGCTGAAGCTGTTTGATAAGCGGAAGGGGTGAAGCTTGAACAGGCATTTATCTGAGGCTATTGCAACAACATTGCAACAACAAACAAAAAAGCCCCTGCATTTCTGCAAGGGCTTCTAAGTTTGTTCTCAAGTGGAGCGGAAGAGGAGATTCGAACTCCCGACCCTCTCCTTGGCAAGGAGATGCTCTACCACTGAGCCACTTCCGCTGGTGCATTCAACAGTAAGCACTCTGGGGCATGGGGTCAAGGTGTCGAGAGCGGATTTAGTTCCAGTGCGTGAGGCCGTCGGGGTGAGCGGTTTCTGATTTCCCGACTCCTGCGGAGGGATCTTCGGTGCCGGGGCGCTGTCGGGTTGCCTGAGCTATCGCGTGCCATCCCCAGATCCCTCGGCTTCGCTGACGGAGTTTATCCCGATGGAAATCGGGACACGGAACACGGAACACAACGCACTCGAACACTAAAGCCGTTTGAACAGTTCCCAGCAGGCGGCTGTCGGGTGGTAGTCGGTTTTTGAGGGTGGGCTTTTCAGATCGTCGTAGCGCTGGTTTTGCGAGTCGAGAATTCGGTACCAGCCGCCGTGCTGTTGATCGACCAGATTCGCAAGCGACCATTCCCACGTTCGGTCATACCAATCCCAGTACGTTTGCTCGCCGGTGCGTTCGGCGAGCAGGCCTGCCGCAGCGATGGTTTCCGACAGCACCCAGTAGTAGCGGTCGGTGTCGATGACTTCGCCACCCCCCGCGGGCAGCCCAAGTGCGGAGGCACGCCCGGCGTCGATCACGGGACTTATCGAGTAGTTGAATCCGCCGTTTTCGTCGTCCCAGCCCTGATCGACTGCAGCATCGAAAAGCCGTTTAGCCTGCGGCAACATCCAGTCCTCAGGGTTGTGCTCTTCGAGGATCAACAGGAGCTTGGCCCACTCGGTCCAGTGCCCTACGAGATAGCCGTAGGGTCGGAACAGGTTTTTCGGGTCGTCGATGTTGTACTCCCAGTCGATCGACCAGTCCTCTTTGAAATGCTCCCAGACCATGCCGTTCGACTGCCCGGCGAGATCGACACAAACCCGTTTTGCCAGCGTCGTTGCCCTATCGATATACCGTTTATCGTCGGTGGCTTCGAAAGCAGCGATCATCGCTTCGCAGGTGTGCATGTTGGCGTTCTGGCCGCGATACGGATCGACTGTTGAAAGATTGGGCGTGATCTCGTCGACGTAGAGTTGGTCGTTTGGACGCCAGAAGTGGCGTTCCATCAAATCGAACGTCTCAGCCAGCGGTTCTGCTGCTTCGGTTATCCCCGCTTTTAGTGCTGTGGCGTATGCCAGCAACACGAACGCATGGCCGTAGCAGTGGTTCGTGGCGTCGTTGATTGCGAGTCCGTCGAGAACCCAGGCATAGCCGCCGTTTGGTTGACGATGGTGGTTGAGCAGGAACTTCACACCGCGTCTTGCTGCTTCGAGATACTCAGGCTTTTCGAGCATCGTTGCTGCGGTGGCGAACACGTATATGAATCGGCAGGTGCCGACGAGGTGCTTGGTTGTGGCGTCGTAGATCGAGCCGTCGTCACGGAACTGGTTTATGTAGCCGCCGAGTTCGTTGTCGATGCACGCGGGGTAGTAGAAGTCGACGATGCTTTCGACCTGTGATTTCAGGAAGGTTTTGGAGCGGTAGTCGCTACGTTGTGTACTCATGGCTATTGGCGTTCCCCCTCACCTAAGTCCTCTCCCTAATGGAGAGGACTTGAATGGAAGTGTTCGGTAATCGCGTCCCCGCCCCAGATCCCTACCGTTAGCTCCGGGCGTGCATTCGCACTTGGTCGCCAGCGCATGTTTGGGGAGGGAGAGATTAACTATGCTTCGACTACTCGCTGACTTTTACGAGGAGTTTGCCGAAGTTTTTGCCGGCTAGAAGTCCGATGAACGCTTCCGGGGCGTTTTCGAAGCCGTCGACGACGTCTTCCTTGTACTTGATGCTGCCGTCTTTTATCCAGTTGGAGATTCGGACACGGGCGATTTCGTGCTGTAGTTCGAAGTCGTAAACGAGGAAGCCTTCGACGGTTGTGCGTGTGCGTATCAACGCCCCCATGTTGCGAGGACCCTGCGGTGGCGTTGCCGCGTTGTACTGCGAAATCTGACCGCAGATTGCTACCCGTGATTTCAGCGCCAGATTCTCGAATACTGCGTCGGAAACTGGTCCACCAACGTTATCGAAATAGCAATCGACACCCGTTGGCGATAGGCGTGCCAGCTCGGCTGAAACGTCCTGAGTCTTGTAGTTGATCGCACCGTCGAATCCGAGCTCATCGACTATGTATTTACATTTTTCGTCACTACCGGCAACTCCGATGACGAAGCAGCCGTTTATCTTGCCGATCTGCCCAACAACCGCGCCGACTGCACCTGAAGCAGCCGATACAGCCAGAGTGTCGCCAGCTCTCGGCTTTAGCACCTCGAGTAGTCCGAAATATGCGGTCATACCCGGCATTCCGAGTATGCCGACGCCCGTCGAAACTGGCCCCAGATCGGGGTCTACAGGCTTTGCGATGTGAGCGGGTATTGCCGCCCATTCCTGCCATCCGATTCCCGCTCGAACTGTGTCGCCGACTTTGTGCGAAGGCGATTCGCTTTTCTCGACCACGGCCACCACTTCGCCGGTCATCACTTCGCCTTCCTGGAGCGGTGTTGCGTACGACGGGCCCGAGCGCATACGGCCTCGCATGTAGGGGTCGAGGCTCATGTAGAGCGTTCGAATCAGCACTTCGCCGTGCTTTGGTTCGGGGATTGGCGATTCGACGATCGCAAAGTTTTCAGCGGTTGGCTCGCCAGATGGGCGACTCGCCATGGTCCATGCTCGGTTCATTGCTGCTTCTTGGGCCACGATTTTCTCGTTTCTGGTTGGTCGGGTCGGGTATTCAGGTGTTTTTGCGGGTGAATATTATTTAGCTGTTGTGTTCGATGCTCAGATTACCGAATTGATCGACCGTAACTGTCCACGACGGTTGGATCACGGCAGTGGCGTCTGGCTCTTCGATGATCGCGGGGCCGTTGAAAACAGCACCA
This sequence comes from Dehalococcoidia bacterium, assembly GCA_012959765.1. Lineage (GTDB taxonomy): Bacteria > Chloroflexota > Dehalococcoidia > Lucifugimonadales > Lucifugimonadaceae > Lucifugimonas. The sequence goes on from DUCO01000021.1 coordinate 8,021, forward strand.
GCAGGCAGTTTCGACCGATCGTAAACGACGGTCTGGACGATGCCTTTTGTTTCGGGCGTTTCTGCGAAGTAGACGGGGCGTTCACCTTTTGAGGCGATTGAGGCGTCGGTGCCGGTAGATTCGAGTTTGCGCATTTGGGGTCGGGCGATTTTGCCGACGGTTGTCAGCCTGAGATTCACCAGTTCGACCGGTTCGTCGTTCGCCCGGAAACCGTAGGCGGTTTCGTGGGCATCGTGGAACGACTCGGTTAGTTCGTTCATCCATGCCTGGTCGATTTCGTCTCTCGCAGGTGCCGGAACGCTGAGTTCGAAGCTCTGGCCCCAGTAGCGCATTTCGATGGCGCGTTCGAAGATCGGATCGCCCGATGCCGAAGCTGCGACATGATGGGCTTCACGCCCGGCGTTTTCGAGTCGTTCGAATTCGCTTGAAATTTGTGACAGTTCGATCTCGTCTGATCGCACGATCAGCGTTGACGAACCCTCCATTCGCATGTCGGTTACCAGCAGACCCAACGCCGAAGCTGTTCCAGGGCCGAGTGGAATGAGTACTCGGGGAATGCCCGCCTGCTCGGCGAGCCGGACGGCGTGGGCGGGACCGGCGCCGCCAAATGCGACGAGCAGGAAATCTCTGGGATCGTGTCCGCGCTGAACTGATACCAGCCGAAGGGCGTTGACCATCGCTGTGTTGGCGATCTCGATGATGCCGTGGGCGGCTTCCTCTGTAGTTAGCCCAAGCGGTTCGGCGCAGTGATTGCGAATTGCTTCTTGTGCTGCCGCGAGATCGAGCGACATTTCACCGCCGGCAAAGTAGGTGGGATCGAGTCGACCCAGCACCAGGTTCGCATCGGTAATCGTCGGCTCTTCGCCACCGAGTCCGTAGCAAACGGGACCGGGGTCTGCGCCAGCGGAATGCGGCCCGACACGAAGCGCTCCACCCGAGTCGACCCACGCGATCGAGCCGCCGCCAGCACCGATTTCAACGAGATCGACGACAGGTGTTCTGATCGGGTAGCCCGAAGCCCCGCCGAACGCTCCGGTGCCGCTCTGGGCAGCACCGCCAACGCTGTAGTCCTTGGTGATGTTCGGCTGGCCGTTTCGGATCAAGCTCGCCTTGGCGGTGGTGCCTCCCATATCGAACGAAATCACGTTCGGGAAGCCGAGCGCTGTGCCGAGCGATGCGGCTGCGACGGCTCCGGCAGCGGGGCCCGATTCGACCATGAAGACCGGGTTGTCGGAGGCCGCTTTGGCAGGGTAAACGCCGCCGCTCGACTGCATGACGAGCAGTTCAGAAGTTATGTCTGCGGCGTGGAGTTTTTCGGTGATCGACGCAAGATAGGTGCTGACGATTGGCGCCACTGCCGAGTTGATGACGGTAGTTGAAGCCCGCAGATATTCTCGGAATTCAGGAACGACGTCTGACGACAAAGAGATGATGATGTTGGGCAGTCGCGCGGCGATTGCTTTGCCGATTCGCTGTTCGTGGTCGGGATTTCTGTACGAGTGAAGGAGACAAACGGCGACTGCTTCTACTCCCGATTCGGCGATGCGTTCGACTACTTCTGCGAGGGCTTTTTCGTCGAGAGGGGTTACTACTTTGCCTTTGGCATCGAGTCGTTCAGGCACCTCGAAGCACAGTTGGCGCGGTACGAGTGGTGGTGGCTTTTCGAACTGAAGATCGTACAGGGAAGGTCGGATTTGGCGGGCGATTTCGAGCATGTCTCGAAAGCCTTCGGTCGTGACGAACGCAGTCTTTGCGGTCTTGCCTTCGATGATTGCGTTGGTTGCAACCGTGGTCGCGTGGACGACGTGTTCGATGGCGTCAGGGCGCACGGTGTCATCGAGATCAAGCAGCTTTTGAACCGACTGTATAAAACCCGTTGCAGGGTCCGAAGAAGTGGTGAGAACTTTCGACGTGGTTACCTGACCGGTGGTCGAATCGACCAGCGTCGCGTCGGTAAAAGTGCCGCCAATATCGACGCCGATTCTGAATTGGGCGTTAGCTGTACCGGTCAATTTGAAGTCCTCGAGCTTGCTAGCTTTTCTCTTGCTTTGGTTGTTTCGGTTTCGTTGACCGAATCGGAGTTTTCGTCGATCACCACGCCGTAAAAATCTTTAGCGCGCTGCCTGTTTATCTTCTCGCCAATTACATCTTTAAGAACCTTCTGGGGATCACGTTCGATTGGTGATCCGTACCCGCCGCCGCCCGGTGTCTGGAAGCTCACGGTATCGCCGGGTTCGAGTTCGATAACGCACTTGGAGGTGAGTTCGGAAGGCTCGGCGTTGGGGTGGTCTGGATTCAATATGTAGTACGCCTTGCGACCTGCCATTCCGCCGAAAATTCCCTGTGGACCCTGAATGTCTCGGTCCGACAAAACGGTGAACGTCGCCGGATCGTCAGGAAAGTGGTAATCGCGCCGCATGCCGAGTCCGCCCCTGAACCGTCCTGGACCCTCTGAATCTTCGATTAGCGAAAGTCGTGAAACGCGCATTGGGAAGTGCGATTCCACTTCTTCGACCGGTGCGTTTTCGGTGTTCTGGCCATGCTGTTGAACAGCGTCGGGTCCGTCTGAGGTTGCTCTCGCTCCGTAGCCGCCGGCAAGTGCTTCGTAGTTGCAGTGATACTCGCCGTTTTCACGGTCGATGATGCCAAAACCGGCCTGGGCCATCATGGCTTTTGTCGATGAGGCGATTTTGGTTGGCATGCCGGGGGCAAACGCTCGGAACAGCATGTCGTTCACCCGAACCTGAGTCTCCCAGCCGCCAACGACGGGAGCAGGATGGACGGCGTGCACAACGGTGCCGGGTTTGGCGTTCATGCGGACGTGGCGATAGAAGCCGGTGTTGACGGGCATGTCGGGAGCCATAAGTGCTCTTAGCGCGTACGCACATGCCGAGAAAGTCATCGCCTTTGTCGAGTTCACGGGCGCCCGGCGCTGCGGATCACAGCCGTCGAAATCGAAGAAGACAGTTTCGCCCTCGACCGTGATGACGACTTTGAGTTTTACGGTTTGATCGGTGAACCCGTCGTAGTCCAAAAAACCTTCCTTGCTATAGACGCCATCGGGAATGTTGGCGATTTCAGCGCGGGTACGGCGATCTGTGTAGTCGACAACCGCAGCCACGTACTTGTCGAAGTCTTCTGCACCATACTTTTCGACGAGATCGACGAGTCTGCGTGCTCCAACGGTGTTTGCCGCCACCTGCGCACGGAAGTCGCCGGTCGTGACTCGCTTTGACCTGATCTGAGCGAGTAGAAGCTTGAAGACATCCTCGTTCATTTCACCGTTTTTGACGAGCTTCACCGGCGGGATGATCACACCTTCCTGAAAGATCTCCTGAAACGGTCCGATGGACGCTGGAGCGCCACCGCCGACATCGACGTGATGGGCGAGCGAGGCGACGTAGCCAACGAGTTTGCCATCGTGGTGAACCGGTCCAAACACGGTTACATCGTTGAGGTGCGAGCCGCCCCCAAACGGATTGTTCACAACCAGCATGTCGCCGGGGTTCAGGTTTTCAGCTCCGTAGGTTTCGACCGAGGTGGGAATCAGCTCAACGAACGATCCAAGGTGAACTGGCTGTGTAAAAGCCTGCGAAATTGGACGACCGTCGCGATCGAAAAACGCACAGGAAAAATCCTGACGAGTTTTGACGTTGGTCGAGTAGGCCGAGCGCCTGAGGGCGACTGCCATCTCTTCCGCTACTTGGGTGAGTGCCGAACGAACGACCTCGAACTGGATCGGGTCGATGCGGTGGCTAGCCACTTTTTTATCCGAGTTATTTGTCAACACGATGGTCCCGTGTTCTCGACTCATCAACCAGCTGAGCATCAATGTCGATCTCAACGCCATAGTGTTCCCGCGCTCGCTCAACAGAAATCTTGTCCTGAAGGACGTCGGCCAGCACCCGTTGTGGATCACGTTTGAACGGCTCGCCGTATCCACCGCCGCCAGACGTCCGATAGCTGATCACGTCGCCGGGCTGAAGCTGCACTGTCGTTTTTGACGATAGACGCTGTTCTTCTTCGCCGTCCTTGATGATTGCGTAGACCGATGTGCTGCCGGGGTCACCGCCGAAAAGTCCTCTTGGCCCGAACTTGTCACGATCGGCCAACACGGTGAAAGTTGCCTCTTCAGGGAACATGTAGTCGCGCCGCAGGCCGAGTCCGCCCCTGAACTCACCAGGACCCTCTGAATCAGCCACCAGTTCGTAGCGGGTTATGCGCACGGGGTAGTTGCTTTCGGTCTCTTCTATCGGGGCATTTTCGGTGTTTTGGCCGTGGGTCTGAACGGCGTCGGGACCATCAGATGTCGAACGTCCGCCGTATCCACCCGCAATCGTTTCGAGGAAGCAGTAGTACTCGCCGGTTTCGTGGTTTTCGCCGCCAAACCCGGAGTGGCACTGCATCGCCTTTGTTCCCGCGCAAATAGCGTCGGGCATGGCCGGAGCGAGCGCTTCGAAAATCAGATCGTTGAGGCGAACGTGGGTCTCCCAACCGCCAACGACCGGGGCAGGGTGGACGCAGTTGGTTACCGTGCCTTCGGGAGCGTTCACGTGGACGTAACGGTAGAAGCCGTCGTTTACTGGCAGATCCTTGTCCATCAGCGCCCGTAGCGCGTAGGCGCACGCCGAGAAAGTTTGGGCGAAGGTGGAGTTGACCGGGGCACGACGTTGAAGGTCGGATCCGGTTGTGTCGAAGCGCACACCGTCATCGTCGATGGTGATCTTCACTTCGAGCTTTACTACATCGTTGGTGAAGCCATCGTTGTCGACGAAGCCTTTAGCCGAGAACACGCCTTTGGGCAGCCTTGCTACTTCGGCGCGGGTTCGGCGGTCGGTGTACTCGATGATCTCGTCGATGTAGCGGTCGAACTCACCAAGCCCGTATCGTTCTATGATTTCGTTGATGCGGAGTGCGCCAGTTCTGTTCGACGCCATCTGCGCTCGGAAGTCGCCAGCGGTTTCGCGTTTTGAACGAATCTGCGCCAGTACCAGACGGAACAGATCGTCATCAAACTCACCTTTCGCCACGAGCTTTATTGGTGGAATTATGATGCCTTCCTGAAACACCTCTCGGAACGCACCCACCGAGGCAGGCGCACCGCCTCCGACGTCGACGTGGTGCGCAAGGCAGGCCGTGTACCCGACGAGCTCGTCACCCCAGTAGACCGGTCCGATCAGCGAAATGTCGTTGAGGTGAACACCTCCGCCGTACGGATCGTTCGACAAAATCATGTCGCCGGGTCCAAGATTCTCCGGGCCGTAACGCTGCACCGCAATTGGCACGTGGCGCACGAACGATCCCAGATGCACCGGCTGAGTGAACGCCTGTGCTACCGATCGCAAATTCTTGTCGAAAAAGGCGCAGGAAAAATCCTGTCGTGTCTTCACGTTCGTCGAATAAGCTGACCGCCGGAGTGCGATAGCCATTTCTTCCGCCGCCTGAGTCAGCGCGTTGCGGATTACTTCGAACTTAATTGGATCGATTGCAGCCTTAGCCATGATCGGCAGATGATAGCTGGAGAGACGCCATGTGTGTGCGGTTTAGGATCGTATTCCCGAGCAATCGGGTTACTGGCGATTTGGGCCCGACTACACAGGTTTCCACACGCTCTTTCCGCCTTCGGACACCACGTTACCAATGCTAGAGCCGGTAGCGAGGTGGCCGGTGAACACGATCCAGCCTTGAGACGAAGCGATTGACAGCAGGCTGCGCCGTGACTGAGTCGACATCGTCGTGTTCCAGTCGAACACCGGACACCATGCCTGCTCGGTTACCTGCGCAACGCTGTGAAATAGATCGCCAGTTATGACTCCGGTCATGCCGCCAGACTCGATGAGTACGCACTGGTGACCCGGTGTGTGGCCGTTCATTGGCAGTGTGGAAATTCCGGGTGCGAGCTGTTCGACTCCCCCGATTAGCTTCAATGCACCCAGTACTTCGAGCGGTTTTACCGATTTATCGAAAGCCGGGTTGTCGTTTTCAGGCTTGGAGTAGTGCTCCCAATCTCGTGACGCGATCCAGTGGGTAGCGTTCGGAAATGTGAGCGATGGAGTGTCACCGTCATATGCCACGTTCCAGCCGATGTGGTCGCCATGGCAGTGAGTTGTCACGACGATATCGATGTCTTCCGGATGAACTCCCAACGCTGCGAGACTCTCCAGTAGCTTGCCACTCTCGCCGGTGTGTTCATGAACAACATCACCCATGCCCGCGTCGACAAGAATTACTGGGCCTTCGCCGTTGGTGGCTCGGATCAGATGGCCGCGCCAGTCGGGCTCCCACTTGCCATCGGCGTTCAGTGCGATTGAGCGATACGGGTCCCACTGTTCGGGAGTCACGGTGGTGAATATCGTGGCGGGATCACGAGGCACAGACGGCCCGTCGAAGACTGTAGTTACTTCGTAATCGCCAATCGTCAGTGATGTGGTCATAGGCGTTCAGAGTCCTCGTTCTTTCTTCAGCTTGCGCCACTCTTCGAACGATTCGGGCTGGGGCGGGTAGTACTTGCCGGGGGCTACGTTTTCGGCTTCGATCTTGGTCTTGATGTAATTCTCGACCTCTTCGTGCTCGGTGGCATGTTCAAGAACCGCTGCCGCCATCCAAGACGGAACAACGATTACACCGTCGTCGTCGCCAACCATCACGTCGCCGGGGCGAACGAGAGCGCCGCCAACGTTGATCTGAATACCTTCTTCGGCAGGGCTGGCGGTTGGGCCGCCGTGCAGGCTTCGGGCTGTGGCGTAGACGATCAGGTCGTAGTCCTCGTCACGCAGTACGTCGAGATCACGAATAGCTCCGTCGATCACCACGCCATCGGCGTTGTTCATCTTTAATTGGAGCAGTTTCACGTCACCTGCAACGACTGTTTGCACGTCGCCAGCGATGTCGGCGACTAACACGTCACCGGGGCCACACTTACCCATCGCAACGTATTCGGGCGAGCCTTCGCCGGGGGCGGTATCGGCTTTCAGGTCATCTCGGGGCGGGAGGAAGCGGAGGGTGCGTGCTCGTGCTGCCATCTTCTGACCCGGTGTAAAAATCTTGATGCCTTCGCACACGCAGAGTGGTGATCCAAAAGACCTCACGGCGCCGTAGACGGTTGCGGTTGGGAGCTTTTTGAAGCCTTCGAGTACCTCATCTGGCACGTGAACTGGTTTCATGTCGAATGTTGGTTGGTCGGACATCGTTTTGGGATCTCGTTTTAACTAGTGGTCAATCGGTGGTCAACTGGGCGAGATATTACTCTCAGAATCGAACTTGCCGCAACACCGAAGCATCGTTGCGAATGCGATTACGAGTATGCCGAGCAATCTATTCATTACTGTCGAATCACAGGCGAATCGGGCGATATTGCTCGCCGGGTGGAAGCATTCGACGTTTGACCGTTTCAGGTGTGGAGAACCCTGCGCACTGGTCAAAGCCGTAGTAGGGTTTGCGACGATCAATGATCTCGCTGCTAACGATTACAAAAAGAGGTTCAGCATGTTGCGACCGGGCATGCCGCTTTCGCGATTCAAAGTTCTTGACCTGACACGGGTGCGGGCAGGCCCGACCTGTGTGCGGCAGCTTGCCGACTGGGGTGCCGACGTAATCAAGATCGAGGCTCCACCCGATGGCAAGGAAGCGCTCGGTGGCGATCGCGATAATTCCGATTTCCAAAATCTCCACCGCAACAAGCGCTCACTCACCCTGAACTTGAAATCGAGCGTTGGGCGTGAGGTGTTTTACAAGCTGGTTGAAGACGCCGACGTTGTGGTCGAGAACTATCGACCCGACGTGAAGTACCGTCTTGGTGCCGATTACGAAACACTTTCGAAGATCAACGAACGAATAATTCTCGTCAGCATTTCCGGATTTGGTCAGGACGGACCTTACGGTGATCGAGCCGGGTTCGACCAGATCGCTCAGGGCATGGGCGGTCTTATGTCGATCACCGGTGCGCCCGGCGAGGGGCCGATGCGAGTTGGAATTCCAGTTGCCGACCTGTGTGCCGGAATGTTCGCCGCGCAGGGAACCATGTTGGCTTTGCTGGAACGTGAAGTATCTGGAAAAGGGCAGTGGGTACGCACTTCTCTGCTTGAGGCGATGGTTCAGATGCTCGATTTCCAGGCGGCGAGGTATCTCAAGGAAGGCGAGGTTCCGAGTCAGGCGGGTAATGATCACCCGACAGGTATCCCGACCGGTGTATTCCCGACAGCCGACGGCAGTATCAACATCGCAGTCGCAGGTGCCGCGATATACGAACGGTTCTGTCATGCGCTTGCGCACCCAGATTGGATCGACGACGAGCGGTTTGCGACTGCAGCAAAGCGATCTGAAAATCGTGTTGACATGAACGCTGTCATAGGTGAGGTCACGAAGACAAACACCAGTAAGTATTGGATCGATCTACTAAACGACGTCGGGTGTCCGGCGGGTCCGATCAATTCGATGGACGAAGTGTTTGCAGATCCCCAGGTGAAATATTTGGAAATGTCCGTTGAGGTCGATCACCCTCGGATGGGTAAGTTCGGCGTTGTAAACCAGGCGATCAAGATGAGTCGAACGCCATCGGCGGTTCGAACTGCCACACCGGATCAGGGCGAGCACACTGACGATATTCTGGGCGAGCTCGGGTACGAAGAATCGGTGATCGCAAAGATGCACGCCAGTGGCGTGGTTTAGATTTGGCTGCTTGTTCGGTTGTACGAGAGTGGCGCGAATCAGGGTAACGATTGAAAAGGATTAACAAGATGAGGCAGCTTCAGCTGCGGACCGAAAAAATGCTAGCGCACGTCGAGGATGGCGTTGGCTGGATCACGTTCAACCAGCCGAAGAAGCGCAACGCTGTGTCGTTGGCGATGTGGGAGGCGATCCCGGAGATTATCGAGGATTTCATTTCAACCGGCGATGTGCGGGTTGTCGTGCTCAAGGGCGCAGGCGACAAAGCTTTCGTCTCTGGTGCCGATATTTCTGAGTTCGAGGAAGTTCGAAATACGCCCGAACAGATCGCTGTGTACGAAAAGGCGACCGGTGCATCTCATGCAGCTTTCCAGTTGCTGGAGATACCAATGATCGCCATGATCCGAGGGTTTTGCATCGGGGGTGGAATGGCGATCGCTCTGTCGGCCGATCTACGGATTACCGCTGATGACGGGCAGTTTGGTGTGCCCGCTGCGAAGCTCGGGCTGGGCTATGGCTACGGTGGCATCAAAGAGCTGATGAACATCGTTGGGCCGTCGTTCGCCAAAGAGATTTTCTTTACGGGCGGGCGGTTTAGTGCTGCTGATGCCGAAACGATGGGTCTGGTGAACAGGGTGGTGCCGGTAGCCGAGTTGGAGGCGAGTGTTACGACACTGGCACAGACGATTGCTGACAACGCACCGATGACGGTCAGGGCCGCCAAGGCTGCGATCAACGAAGGCACAAAAAACCCCGATGACCGTGACCTGGAAAGCGTCGCGGCGATGGTTAAAGCTTGCTTCGACAGCGAGGACTATAAAGAGGGACGCCGGGCGTTCATGGAAAAGCGCAAACCGCAGTTCCAGGGCCGGTAGGCGCACGGTGAAATTACCTTTTTGTGCCGTGGGAGCAGATCGAGCGGCGACTGGACGCTGTGGCGGGTGCTGACATGGTGATTGCGCTCTACGAGCCTTCTAGCCGGCATCGGCCGGGTCAACTGGGAAAGGCGCAAGAAGTGTTGCTTCGTCATCGAGGTGCCGGAACGCCGGTTGCCGTGGCGCGTGAAGTGAGCCGTGACGATGAGACGATCAACGTGACCACTCTTGCTCAGATGACAGAGTTCGCACACGACAAGCGCACTGTGATCATCGTTGGCAATTCGACCTCGCAGCAGGTTGGCGACTGGATGATTACGCCGCGGGCTTACGCCGAGTAATCGTTAGCTAGTTGAGTTCGGCGATGAGGGCTTCGCAGGATTCAATCGACAGTTCGCAAAGCATCACAACGTTTCCGACTATTGCGAAGGCATCGAACCTTAGTGGCGGCCGCTTACTGTATCCAACCGCGCCTTTTCCAACGGTGATTTCGGCTGGTTCTAAGCCATGATCGAGCGCGGCCTGATGCGAATCGTAGAATCTGAGTTCGTAGTCTTTTTGGCTGTAAAACCCGTACCAGGCGTCGTTCGCGCCGGGCAGCGTTTCGAGATCGAACTGGGTTACGTTTTTGTAACCGACAGTTTTGAAATCATCGATCGTGTATACGCCGCCATTGTCGACAATCGTCGAAGCAGTGGCTTCGTTCGATTCAGCCGAAACGGAACTGTCGTTTGAATTGGAAGGCTCATCCGTGCTCGCAGCTTCCGATCCGCATGCAATCAGCAACGACATCGCAAAAATCACAACACAAAGCGATATGTATCGTCGGTTCCGCAATTACTGGCCTTTCCTGATTCTTTGACCGCACTGTAGCGTTCTTCAGGCGATGATGCCGCCTTCGACGGGGAGCGATACTTCAGTAATCCCTGGAGCGAAATCAAGCTCTAATGAATTATTGCCTGAATCAGGCTGGTACTGCGGAACGGAATTCTTCGAGACGTCGGATGTGGGCGTCGGCACCTTTGAGTCCGTCGTTCATAGTGACAATGCTCATGTGAGTCGCACCGGCAGCTTCCCATGCCGCAGAACCTTCTGCCCAGGCGTCGCTGTTTTCTGCTCTCAGCGGAAGTCTGCCGTCGAGGCCTATGTCGGAAGGATTACGACCGAAATCTCTTGCCATGCCGTGAACCCGTTCCAGCTCCGCGAGGCTCTCGTCGTTCGGTTGCCACTGCGGCATCCAGCCATCGGAGATTCGGGCGATGCGCCGTAACACGACATTAGTTGCGCCACCACCCAGCCACACAGGAATTGGTTGCTGGATCGGCAGCGGGGCGATTCCTGCGTCGGGAATCGAGTGCCATTCGCCTTTGTAGTCGACTGGCTTGTTCGACCACAGCGCTCGCATCACTTCGATCTGCTCTTCGGAACGCTTGCCCCGGCTTTTGAAATCTTCGTTCAGCGATTCGTATTCGATTTCGTTCCAGCCGGTGCCGATTCCGAGTCGGAAGCGACCCTCGCACAAAATATCGACTGTGGCCGCCTGCTTCGCAACGAGCACTGTTTGTCGTTGGGGCAGAATCATGATGCTTGTCGAAAATCCAAGACTTTCGGTCACGCCGGAAAGGAAGCCGAACAGTACGAGTGGCTCTTGGAATTCCGAGGCAAGCGTGTAGTTCATCATCTTCCAGTCGGGGCGGTTTTCGAGGTTGGCTCCGATTACGTGATCGAACGATGAAATGTGAGTAAATCCGAGCGATTCAGCGGCTTGCCCGAATGCCTTCACTCCACCTCGATCAGCACTTATTTCCATTTGCGGAAAAACGATTCCAATATCCATGATCACCTCGTTACTCGGATACGATAATTCGCCGAAGATCAGCGGCTGGTATCGACGTCTGGTCTTGGACCGCGACCTATAAGTGTTGGCAGGGGAACGGGATTGTAGTCTTCCGTTTCCAGCAGCCAATCGACAAGCAGGCCTCGCATGTTCGAGATCACACCAACGTTTTCAGCTTCGTGAGCAACGTTCGTGAGTTCCCATGGATCGTTCTTGAGATCGTAGAGTTCATCTTCGGAGTAGGCCGTAGATTCATCTGATTTGCCAACGCTTGAAGATGAAAGGTCGGTGATGTACTTCCAATCTCGGGTGCGCACCATTTTGCGGCGACCTTCGGCTTCCCTGATCCAGAGCGAGCCCATGATGGCTTCCGATCCGGTGGATACGGGCAGCTCGTGAAGCATGTCCATTGTGAAAGCGGGACCGCCGGTTCCGTATTCGGAAAATGCAGCAGTGCGAGACGGCGCTGAGGTGACTGTCGGAAGCGGTTTGCCTTGAATTCGACGCAGCGTGTCTGAGGTGAGGATATCCGAATCGATGTCTGCCAAAAGCTGAGGACCGGCCGGTGGGAAGTCCTGTCCCGGCTCCTGAGGACGTGAACCAATGAAATCAACAGCTCTGCTGAGTTGCAAAATTGTGGGTAGAAGGTCGATCGTGCTCACTGGAGAGTCGTCGACTTCGCCCTGTGGAACGCCGCCGGCTGGCCACGAAACGATGTAGGGAACCCGAACAAGGCTGTCGTAATAGACTCCGCCCTTGCCGAACATGTTGTGTTCACCGGCGAAGTCGCCGTGATCGGCTGTGAAAACGACGATCGTGTTGTCCCGAATGCCAAGATCGTCGAGCTTATCGAGAATCCTGCCTATCCCGTCGTCAACAAAGCGGGTCATTGCAAGATACGTGCCGACGATGTTGCGTTTCTCAGCTTCGGATTTGCCGTCGAGGCTGAGCATTTCGTAGAGCACACGGTTGCGTTCGGGAACGTTGGGAAGGTCGAACTCGCCCTCTTGAGTTGGCGGGAGGGTGATTAGTTCCGCTGGCACCATTTCTGAGTACTTGCGGGGTACTTCGTTTGGTGAGTGAGGGTCGGGGAACGATACCTGGATGGCGAACGGCTTTGACTGCTCGCCCGATCCACCTTCGCCATCGAAAACATCACCATCAACTGCCCGTTCAAGAAAGGATTCGACCTGAGTTGGAATAGCACTTGAAGAGTAGCCAGCGAGATCGTGATCCGAGACCACCCAATTTCCGCCTCCGCTTCCGCCGGCTATGTTGCCACGAGATGTGTGAGATTCTGTAATCACACTCTCTGGCACGACCCAGTCCATGCCCTTTGTCGAGCCGTCTTCACCAAGATAATCTCCGGTGGAAAGACCCCTGTGAGAAAGCTCAAGGCGCACGTCGAGAGTGTCGAGATCGGATTGCTGGATGAAGCAGTGGTTTTTGCCAAAAAGTCCGGTGGTGTAGCCGAGTTCTTTCCAGATTCGGAAGGCGTGGAGTTCGCCCGGCGGCATAAGCGTTTCGTTTCGGCGAGCGCCGGTCGAGTGGGCGAATCGTGATGTCATCATCGATACCCGTGCCGGGACGCACAGTGCGTGCGGAGTGATGCCGTGTTCGAATCGCACGCCTTCACCGGCGAGTCGTTCAAGAGAAGGTGCTTCGATTCCGATTTCGGAGTACATGCGAAGAGCCGACCATTTCATCTGGTCGGCGATGATAAATATCACGTTTGGGTGTTTTGTATCGCTCATCATTGTCGTCGTTTTCTTACCTGATCTAAATTGTCGAAACTATGACTGGACGGGAACGCTTTCAACTCCGAACCATAGTACCGTTTGCGCCTGAGCGGGCGTAGATTCCGTGCAGACTGAATCGAAACGACAGATTTACAGCAGTTGATCACTGGGCGATACAGAATTATGCGAGCCGGATTCGGACAATTCATGACAGCTTCACCTGAATACCTGCTGTGCGCGCAGCAATTTGGCGCAGCAGATATTTTCCTGAACACGCCTGAGCTGCCCGCCGTTGATGGAAAGTGGCAGCTACACGATCTCGTGAACATGCGACGCCAGGTTGAAAGCTACGGGATGAAGCTATCCGCTCTCGAGAACGTACCACGAGGGTTCTGTCCGAACTTAGTGCACATCCCAGAAATAGGCCGACATGAATGCAAGACTCATCCCTGTATTTAAGCTGACAATTCGGTCATTAGAGTCGACCATTTTTCGGTGAATATCTCCCTTCGAACTTCCGCTGGAACATGTGCGCTACTCGCTGACTGGACTCTCAAATAATTACGTAGTTCGTCAAAATGCTGAGCAGAATCGGCTCGCTGATTCAAACTTGGCGAACCCAAGCATTGGA
>DUCO01000022.1:0-11713 GCA_012959765.1 Dehalococcoidia bacterium
GGTGTTGGTGTTGGTATAGGCGCCGCAACAATCGATGCCTCTCGTTTTGACGACGTTGAGGAATCAGCAGTTGAGTTCGACTCAGACGCGGCAGTTGAAACCCCGGGTGAACTTGTCTTAGATTCTACTGTTGGAACAGAAACCATTTCAGTTTCTGGGATATCGGCCGTATCCGAAGAATTACACCCAGCAAGTAATATCAACAAAAAACTGGCGGTCAAAATTTGTTTAATTATTTTCAAATCACAACCTGAATCACACAACCCAAATCAGGATATTCGGCTGACAACAGACGGATAGACGGATAGACGGATAGAGAGTATACGCAAGTGATGTTTTCGTAACAGTTTTTTTGCCTAGCCACGTATTAAATTGATAGTTCCAGTGAATTGGACAGATACGAACGTAGTCGGCTGTCATCGGAATGGAAGAATCCTTAATCCTGAAATATGATCCCAAAGATGAGTATCCACAGAGCCAGTCGAACGATGGAATAAGTTTGAGATCTGGAAATTTCTGTCTTTGTGGTTTTACATTCTGATGATTGTTTGTAGTTGAGTAGTTGGACTCATCAGAGCTTCGAAATGTTCCTGTATTTCGTCTAGTGTGATGATGCTTGTATCAGACATTAATGATGATGCCGAGATCTTCCCGTTAGCTAGTAGGTCCAGGGAAAATTTCCAGTCCTCCGGCAATCCTCCCCAACTTGATCTGAAGTCAATCTCTCTTGCCATCCACTCGGCCGGGAGAAGCGGCAGTGGCTCCCAGGGCACTGCAACCAGCACGACCTCACCGTCTCTGCGAACGGCATCAAAGGCCTGTTGTAGCGTGTTCTTCAATCCGGCACAATCAAACACCACGTCGGGACCGCGACCGTTGGTAAGTTCTACCATTCGCTCGACAGGATCTTGCTCAAACGGGTCGATTACTGACATTGCGCCAACCGCCATTGCTGCATCTGAACGCCCTGGTGCAGGTTCAGAGACGATCACCCGTGCACCGGCAGCGCGTGCTGCTTGTGTGACCAGGAGGCCTATTGGGCCGGCTCCGAATACACCTACCGTGTCTCCCAGTCGCAGAGATGATCTACGTACAGCGTGGACAGCCACTGAACACGGTTCAGTCAGTGCAGCAGCCTCATCGGGAACACCGTCGGGTATCGGGAGTGGTGCCCAGTCGTCTAACACCGTGTATTCCGCGTACCCTCTGGTGCGTGTATCGGTAGAAAAACCCATCGTGCGGTAGTTGTATCTGGGATGACTTTTTGTGGGCGGTTCCTTACCCACAGGCCATTCGCCACCACCACCAACCACGCGATCACCTTCTTTCCAACGTGTCACACCGACGCCCGTAGCCGAGATAACTCCCGCGAACTCATGCCCAAGGACCGCACCACCTGGCGCTAGGTCGTACATGAATGCATGCACATCAGTGCCGCATACTGCTGATCGATTTACCTTTATCAAAACCTGACCAGCAGCTGGTTCTGGCTTTGGGATGTCGATCACCTCGAATAATTGTTTGCTGCGATAAACGGCGGCTTTCATAGTGATCTTTCCAGCATGATGAGTTGTCCCGAATTTGGTAAATAGGTTCGTATTTACGGTGCTATTCTCATTGAAACCAGCTTCTAACTCTAGTCATCAGGAGTGGTTCGGAGTCTCCAAGCGTAGCTATCCACCGTAGCCTTCAATTACATGCTACATGCGCTCGCATGTAATCCTTGTCCATCTCGATGCCAAGCCCGGGTCTGTCTGATAGGTAGATCTTATCGGCCCTGATGTCGAGAGGGTGGTCGATCATCACGTCGTAGGCGTTCAGCCTGGCCCTCCAGGTCTCGACCCGATAGTGGTTCGGCACCGACGCCATTGCGTGAGCTTCCGCCAGCACGTTTATTGGACCACCCGCGTCGTGAGGCGAGATAGGAATGTAGTACGCCTCTGCCATGGTCGCAATCTTTTTGATTTCGGAAATACCACCGGTCCACGTCACGTCCGACATGATGAAATCCGCCAATTCGTTATCGACCAGCACGAAATCCCACCTCGTGTGATGCCTCTCACCGACGCAGATGGGTACTTCAACATTCTCACGTACCTGTCTGAGGGCGTGAGTGCTTTCGACCGGAACCGGCTCTTCTGAGCGCGTTTTCATACATAGCGGCTTCTACAAGCTCGCTGCAACGTCCCCGAACTACCACATGATTCCGCCGCTGGTGTTTATGTCCTGCCCGGTCATACTGGCCGATTCATCAGAAGCCAGGAATAGGGCCAGTGCGGCGGCGTGTTCCGAGCCTGAGCTCTGGTCGATGAATCCTTCCTCAGCACGCCAGCGACCAGCCAGAATCGCTTTGTCGTTAGCCCGACGCTCGGCGTAGCGCTGTCGGAATTCTTCCTCGTCGAAGGGGTTGCCAAGGTATTCCGCCCTCCCCCGCGCCAGCTCCAGACTTCGATCCACATGCTCACCAGGGCATATGGCGTTTACGTTGATGTTGTGTTGACCAACATCAGCCGCCAGAGTTCGAGTAAAGCCAATCACGCCCATTTTCGAGGTGGCGTAAGGCGTTCGATGGGTAAGCGGTTGCTTGCCGGTCGCCGAGCTAAAATTGATGATCTTGCCGTAACGCTTTTCGACCATCGTAGGCAGCACGGCTTTGCAGCACAAAAACAGCGAATCAAGATTCACGTCGAGTGTTAGTTTCCACTCATCAAGGGTCATGTCCCACACGTCTTTGGTTGGCCCGGCAATGCCAACAACATTCGCCAGAATGTCGATTGTGCCGAACTGCGCCAGTGTTTCAGCGACCATGGCATTGACCTGATCTTCATTCGCGACATCGGTCTGAAAGCAGATCACCTTGCCGCCGGCCTGCCTGATTTTCGAGCCGACCTGCTTTTCCAGAACTTCAACCGGAACAACATCACAGATAGCCACGGTCGCGCCTTCTTGAGCAAACCGTAGGGCAACGGCTTCGCTGTGGCCTCGGGCAGCACCAGTGACGATGGCGACCTTGCCGTCCAATTTACCCATAAGTGATTACACCCTTTGTGGTCTTAGAGACCTATCTGTTGATGCCATCCAGAGCATTCTGGATGCCGTCGGATGCCCATGGAGCCCACTGCTGGGTGAAGAACTTGAAACCCTTCTCTACGAAGAAGTTGGGGTCCATTCCGGGGGGAATGAAGTACATGCCCGGCACTACGCCGTGCCTGGCGCATCCTTCGGCGATCTTGTCGAGACCCGCCTGATAGGTGTCTGACTCGTAGAGTGTTGGAACTTCGAGTTCGATCGAAAGATCTGACGGGCCGACCAACAGTACATCGACACCATCAACACTCGCGATCTCGTCGATGTTCGCTATTGCCTGGTTCGTCTCGATCATCGGGGCAATTAACATGCCATCGTTGGCTGTATCCAGATAATCCCGATAGTCCTTCGTCTCGCCCCATTCGCCTCGGGGTCCGGAATTGCTTCGACTGCCCTTCGGGTAGTACCTGCAGGAGTCGACGATCGCTTCGGCTTCTTCTCTGGTGTTGACCATGGGCACAACGATGCCACGAGCACCCGCATCAAGTGCGAAACAGATCAGATCGGGTCGGTTGTCGCTCACTCGAACGATAGGTGCGGCCTTCTTGCCGTTAGTAGCCTGAATCGCGGGGATCAGCTGGTGAATCTCTATAGGCGAGTGCTGGGTGTCGAAGAGCAGGAAGTCGAAACCGGAATCAGCCAGAATTGCGGCGAGATCGGGATTTGGTGGACCACCGGTGCCTACTACGGTCTTGCCTGACTTCAAAAGATCTTTAACTGCGTTCATGTGAATCTGATTTCCGTATCTTCAAGCGTGGAATAACAAAATAGCGGTGAACAAACGGGAGACAACAAATGATGAACCCGACGTTCGCCGGGGAGAATACCAGCGGAAACCGGGCTATGCGTGGTTGTCAACTGAGTTTGGGTGAGATTGTTTGGCCCTGCGGAGAGTGAATTCGCCGCACATGACCCGCGTACTAAGAGTCAGTGAGGCAACGACTTTTGGAAAAGTGCCCCGTACTATGACGCCATGAATTCAACCTGTAGGTGAAACGGCTCTTTTTCTTATGACAACGAATATTTCTAAAGACCTGCTATTGCTCATGCTTGAACGTATGTGGCGCATACGGCATTTCGAACTAAAACTGACCGAGATGTACAACGCAGGTGAGATTGGCGGCGTGCATCTCTATATCGGGGAAGAGGCCGTTGCCGTTGGGGCGTGCGCGGCTATGAAGGATTCTGATTACATTGCGGGGAATCATCGCTCGCACGGTCACCCCATTGCCAAGGGCGCAAACCTGAACAAGGCAATGGCTGAAATTTTGGGGCGGATTGACGGCTACTGCAAGGGCAAGGGCGGCTCGATGCACCTTGCAGACTTCTCTGTCGGCATTCTTGGTGAGTCGGGCATTGTTGCTTCCTCTGTGCCGGTTGCTACCGGAGCAGCTCTCGCTTCTAAACTGCAGGGAGAAGACTTCGTATCCGCCGTCTTCTTCGGCGATGGCGCTTCGAATCAGGGCGCCTGCCACGAAGCAATGAATCTCGCCTCCGTGTGGAACCTGCCAGTCATCTTTATTTGTGAGAACAACCAGTACGCGGTGACAACGTCATACCGAGACACCGTGGCTGTCGAACACATCTCGGACCGTGCCCAGGCTTACAACATGCCGGGAGTGCTGGTCGACGGGCAAGATGCCATAGCAATGTACGAAGCGACAGCTGAAGCGGTCCAACGTGCCCGGAACGGCGAAGGCCCCACTTTGATCGAAGCACTCACCTACCGTTTCGAAGAACATTCATTAGGCCTCGAAAAGATCAGGAAGTCGGAGTACCGCGAGGACAATGAGATTGCCGAGTGGCGACGTCGTGACCCGCTTGACCTGCTGACCAAGAGCATGGTCGAAAGCGGCACTGTCACACAGGCGGAATGTGACGCGATCAGTGCGGCTGCACATGCTGCGGTGGAAGAGGCTGCGGAGTTCGCTCGCAACAGTCCGGTTCCTGACGAGTCAGAACTGTACAAGGACATGTTCTTCAGCGAAATGCCGGTCGTTTAGTACGCACATCGCAATGCTCCTCACACAGTCGCTTCAATTTTCAACAATATCGATCAACAAGTTTGGATAATCACTGATGGCAGAAAAAATGTTCATGCAGGCGTTAGGCATGGGAATTTCCGAAGAGATGCGCGCAGACCCAAAGGTTTTCTTGATGGGTGAGGACGTGCGTGCCAGTGTTTATGGTGCTGCAACCGGACTTCACGATGAGTTTGGCGATGACAGAGTGCTCAATACGCCGTTATCTGAGAACGGATTCTTTGGTGCGGCTGTCGGTGCCGCGGCAGTGGGAATGCGACCGGTGGTGGAAACTCTGACGAGCTTCATGTGGGTTGGGATGGATCAATTAGTTTCACAGGCTGCCAAGATGCGCTACATGTTTGGTGGGCAGGCGACACTGCCGGTGGTCTTCCGCGCTGTTATGTATTACGGCGGTGGTTCTGCCGCTCACCATTCCGATCGTTCTTACCCGGTTTTCATGAACATCGGCGGCCTCAAAGTTGTTGCACCCGGCACACCGGCGGATGCGAAGGGGCTTATGAAGACCGCTATTCGAGATAACGACCCTGTGATCATGTTCGAAGATGGCACCCTACTGGGCACAAGAGGCGAGGTTCCAGACGATCCAGATTTCACGGTGCCGTTCGGCGTTGCGAATATTCTTCGCCCCGGCACAGACGTAACCGTAGTTGCGATTGCGGGTTCGGTGCCCCACGCGGTTGCCGCGGCTGAAGAGATGGCGAAAGAGGATGTTTCGGTCGAGGTTATAGACCCGCGCACACTCGTTCCACTGGATAAAGAAACGATACTGAACTCGGTTGGAAAGACAGGTAGATTGGTGGTCGCCGATCCCGCGGCTAAAGTGTGCAGCGCGGCGAGCGAGATCATGTCGATCGTAGGCGAGGAAGCGTTCTGGGATCTTCAGGCGCCAATGCAGAAGGTCGCGTCGAAGCAGGTGCACATTCCGTTCGCACAATCACTTGAAAAGCTGGTCTACCCGACTCGAGACGGCATCATCGAGGCGATCAAGAAAACTCTGGGTTAGCTTGTCTTAGTCTTTACCGACTTCGATCTCGCGATTTTCGTCTGAGGATTTACGGATAGCGTCTATCAATATGTGTAGTTCCACCGCCGTGTCGAAGTCCGGGTAGCTGCTTTCTTCACCCAGAATCCCCTTGCCGAACTGATCGTACATTTGCCCGACATTGAACGGTGCGCCCTTTGGGGTTTCCTCGCTGACAAAGGTGTGGTGAGCAGGGATGTCGATCTCGACCAGATCGTCTGATCCCTGAGCACCTTCGAGCTTCACGGAGCCGACATTCGTTGATCCGCCCGATGTGGCTTTCAGCGTTCCGTTTCGGCCGAAAATTTCCATCGTCAGCCCGTTCCCGGCAAACGGGATGCTGGCGACATGGACTGATGCAATAGCACCGTTTTCAAGTGTGCCGTTTACGAGGATGTTGTCGGGTGATGTGACATCGACCATCACATCGGTGTCGGTCTCATGCCACTGCGGGACCTGGGTCGTTAGTTTTGCGGAGACACTCACGAAATCCCCTGCCACGAATCGGAGAGCGTCGATCGCGTGACCGGCTGAAATGGTCAGGGTATTTGCGCCAAGCTCCACTTCTCTCTGCCATGTTCGTCCGGAGTCACGAGTCAGAACACCCGATCCGATCTGCCGTAACGAGCACGACAGAATCTCACCGACGTAGCCCGCGTCGGCAAGCTCTTTCATATGCAAGATGGTTGGATTTGCCCGAGACTGAAGCCCAACGATGGTTCGGACTCCCTTGTCTCTCGCCTGGGCAGCCAGCTCTTTCGCTTCCTCTGTAGTTCGACCCAGCGGCCACTCTGTGAAGACGTGTTTGCCAGCACTAATCGCATCTCTTGTGATGTCGTAGTGAGCCGGCACGCGCAGAACGACTGCAACGGCGTCGATCTCAGGGTGTTCGAGCATTTTGTGATAGTCGTCAAACACCATTCTGGCACCGTATTGACGAGCCGACTCTTCGGCCGTCTCCATACGTGTCGTGCAAGCAGCCGTTAGCTCGAAGCCTGCGGCGGCCGGAACAGCGGGAAGGTGAGCTCGGTGCGCCCAGCCCACGGTCGGGCTGGCACCGATTATTCCAAGGCGTATTTGATCGGGCATGATTCACCTTCTACAACTTGACGAAATATCGAACAGCACGTGCAGCGGGTACTATACCGCCGAACAGGCCACTAGCCACAGGATGAAGTGAGGAACTATGCGAGGAGTTGGAGTTATCGAGTTCGGTGGACCCGAGGTATTGCAGGTAGTCGACCTTCCGGAGAGTCACGCCGGGGCCGGAGAAGTGCGTATACGGGTGCATGCTGCCACGGTCAACCCGACGGACACCGGATTGCGAAGTGGATCAAGATCAACTTCGATGAAGGTGGACCCGCCGCCGTACATTCCCGGTATGGATGCCGCGGGCATCATAGATGAGGTTGGAGCTGGCACCGAAACCAGTCTCTCAGTTGGCGATGCTGTGATGGCGATGATATTACCAAGAGCCAGTCACGGAGGCTATCGGGAGAGCATAGTGCTGGCTGCAGATTCAGTTGTGCGTGCACCAGCTGATACTTCGCACGTTGAGGCGGCAACACTGCCGATGAACGGACTGACGGCGCGACAGTCGCTCGATCAACTTGGACTTCAGCCGGGCCAGACGATAGCCGTTACCGGCGCTGCCGGGTGCTACGGCGGCTATGTTGTACAGCTTGCGAAGGCCGATGGGCTGCGAGTGATCGCCGACGCATCGAGTAAGGATGAGCAGCTAGTTCGGAGTTTGGGTGCAGATATTGTTGTTCCACGCGGGGATGACATCGCATCACGAATCCGGGAAGTAGCTCCCGACGGTGTAGACGGTCTTGCTGACGGCGCTGTGCAAAATGAACTCGCGGTAGGTGGTATCCGAGATGGCGGCGGCTTCGCGTCGGTGCGTGGCTGGGACGGGACTGGCGAGCGCGGGATTGTGTTCCACAAAACTATGGTGCGAGACTACTATCACCGGGCAGATTTGCTGGATCAACTTAGAAGACATGCCGAGAGCGGGGCTATCACGCTTCGTGTTGCTGCTAGCTACCGCCCAGAGGATGCGGCGGATGCGCATCGTCGTCTTGAAGCCGGAGGGACGCGCGGTCGAGGTGTAATCGTCTTCTAAGTGGCCGAATATTTGCAAGAAAGTCGTTCCCGCAGCCGTGAGAAGTCGATTCTTGTGACCGGTTCTGAATCCCTATCGGAAGAATTTTCCAACTCGATTGTTCAGCTACTTCAGTTCAAGTAACGTGATCACATCTCACAATCGGGATGGCCATCCGCCCACCTGCTGAACGAAACTTCATCCGTTCCTTCCTGATTTACCGCCGCCATTCGAGTACGGCAGTCGAGCCATGATCGACGCCATGCCTGGGCATTGCGTAGTTCTTTGTCGGGATTTTCATGACTTCGAGCGACAAATCCAGGGAATATCTCGCGCCCCGTGCTTTGACCGATTGGGTTGTACCGAAGATCGAAGCTCCAGCGAATCTGATCACTCACATTTGCAAGTGAGCCGTGAACGAGTTGCTTGTGTAGGAAAATTACGTCCCCGCGTTTGGTAGGTAGTGGAACGGCCGCCTGTTTTTCAAACAAGCGCTGAGGAATTTGCCGTCCACCTCGAAACTCGGGGCCGTTCCCTTCGTAATCCAGACAATGAGTGAGTAGGCCATCGCTGTGACTGCCCGGAACCACGTGCAGCGGTCCCGACTCGACAGGCGTGTCTGTCAGCGAAAACCAGGTAGTGATCATGTTCGTGTCGTCGGCCTCTTCAGTAACTACCCCATGATCCTGATGCCATGCGGTGGCCCCGATCACCGGCATACCAAGATCGTTCTTGGGCAATAGCTTTTCGGGTGGCTTGATTCGAACGTGTTGAACCGGATTCGAGTAGATTTCTGGGCCGATCAACTGTTCCACCACGTCAAGCAATCGTTCGTTTGTGAATGCATTGAACACCGCCGGACCCGCCCAGAATGGCGTGTCTGGTTTTACGCCTTGGAAAGGCAGCGAGAAGTCAAAATACTGATTGTGCGCCTGCCCAGTCTCTTGGTAGATCTTGATTAACCGCTCATCAAAAGGAAGATCGGTGAAATTGGAGCTAATCTTGCCTGCTGCGTAAAGATCTTCAGCGAGCGAGTCCAAAACCTCGTGATACTCAGCGATGATCGGGTCGAGGACTGTTTCAGGATCGAGCACACCCTCCACTTTCACAAATCCCTGTTCGGCAAACTGTTCGGTGAGTGTCCTATCCGCTATGACCATTTGATTCGCTCCATTGCGCTTGGCCTATATTTCCACGATAGCGGAATACTACAGTGGCTCGGTCGTTAGTTGTCAAGGTTGTGCAAAAACGACCTCGAACCATAGAATAACCGCTCCCCGGATTTGGGATAGCGAACAGGAGCCGTGCGGTGCGAATTGGAGACAGCCCATTTGAGTATGAGTGGATTTCAGACTGGGCTGAAATTCCGAATCTGGAGGTCGCGTCCTCAGGCTGGGCACACCACGGCATGGCGGTTACCGACGCAGGCGAAGTAATCGCGATCCACCCGGCCGAGTCGCTCGCCATCGTCTTCAACCAGGACGGCAAGTTACTGAATTCGTTCGAAATACCCGTTCGAGAAGCGCATCAGTTAACTTTGGCCAACGTGGATGGCGAACAGTCTCTGTGGATCGCCGATCCAGGCCGAAAGAACGTCGATACGAACGGAACTTACGAGCCTGTAAACGGTGAGTGGGGTGGTCAGGCTGTGCGCGTCTCGTTCGCAGGCACGCGCCTCCAGCAGATAACAGCCCCACCTCACTCTGCCTACGACCAGAGCGATTTCGCACCAACGTCGGTTGCCGTGTTCGAGACGACTCAAGGCGGGAACGACGATGTCTGGATCACAGATGGATACGGAGCGAGCTTGATTCATCGATTCGACTCTACGGGGAACTATATCCAGACGATCGACGGCGAAGAAGGTGACGGCGGCCAATTTGATTGTCCGCATGGTATTTGGGTCGACTACCGTAAAAACGACCCCGAGCTGTATGTCGCCGACCGGACGAACCGACAAGTGCAGGTTTACGACCTCGAAGGCACTTATAAACGAACGTTCGGTAAAGGCCTTCTTACTAGCCCAAGCTGCTTTGCGATTGATGGGTCGAACATCATCGTGGGAGAACTGCGAGCACGGCTCGCCTTGTTCGACATTAACGATGACTTTGTCACATTCATTGGGGAAAACGAGGCCATTGCAAGAGTAGAGCGCAACAGCCCAGAAGACGTGCCAGGCTGGCCGAACGGGCTCGATGAATCAGGTAACGCCGCTCGCTCAACCGTTCTGGAAGTAGGAAAATTCAATAGCCCGCACGGCATAGCAACCGATTTGGCGGGTAACATCTATTCCGGTGAGTGGTTGATCGGCGGCCGCTATACAAAACTGACGAAGGTCAATCAATAGCGAGACTAAATCAAAATCGGTTCTGTCAGAACTCATCGCTTATCGCGTAACAAGGTCGAGCTAAATACTGGTTAGATTACGATATTTCGCCAGCCAACTCGGTCATTAGAGCCGACCATTTTCCGGTGAAAATCTCTCTCCGGGTAGACGCTGGGACCGGCTCATCATCCACCGACCTTGCTCTCAGGTAGTTTCGTAACTCGTCGAACGCACTGCAGAAACGACTCGCCGACTCGAAGTTCTGGAAGCCTAGCATCGGGTAGTAGCGCTGCTTTATCGATCGATGACTCTGCTCCATACGGTTGTTCAGGTACTGATTCTGGCGATGCAGAACCTTGCGACCGACGATCCAGCGAATTGCCTTCGTGTAGGCCGGATGTTTGTCAGTCGTCATCCGCAGTGGCTTCTCTCCAGCAGTATCGAGCAGACGCCGCAAGAAACGTCGTGCTGCATGCTTGTCTCGGTGCTCGCTGAGCATCGAATCGAGAAGGTTTCCAGCTCGGTCGATCGCACGGTACAGGTAACGCCACTGACCACCGACCTTGATGCAGGTCTCGTCAAGATACCAGGAGACCCCGGCACTGCCCCGGCGCTTGGAGCGCAGATTCTCGCTGACCAGTGGAGCGAAGCGGAACTCCCAGGCCCGGATGGTCTCGTAGCTGATCACGAACCCGCGTTGTAAGAGCAGCTCTGCCACATCGCGGAAACTGAGCTTGTATCTCAGACGCCAGAGGACAGCGAGCAAGACGACGTCAGTCGGGAACTGTAGATCGTTGAAGGGTGAACCGGTACGTCGATTGAAGCGCCTCCCGCAGCCTGGGCAGAAAAATGTCCGGTAGGCCAGCGAGGTCCGATGTTTTCTCTTCGATGTGGACGTAGACAGACAGTGCGGGCAGGACATGAGCAACTCTCCTCGGCTAATGAGGAACGATGCTATTCTGTCCCCGACGCTGAGTTCTGACAGAACCTTTCCAAAGCTATATCCGAAGTAAAAAGTAATGACCCACTCCGAACCACTAGAACGATTGTCTTTTGTCACCCAGCAACTCATAGCGGACTTCCCTCCACAATGGACGCACGCTAACAAGTCCGCCGTGTACGCAATCTCT
>DUCO01000022.1:11723-13529 GCA_012959765.1 Dehalococcoidia bacterium
ACAGTTAGTAAACGTTATTGCAGCTGTGTTAACTAGACCCGACTCTTCGCTGAAACAAAGCATTTACTATCCATTTGCTTTTATTCCAAGAACGCTACGGGCATCTCGCTCACACCCGTAGTTAGCGGGCCTACCTACAACGCTGGTGAGCGGGGTAAGGTTAATTTCATCGATGCCTCAGCAAGCTTTGATGAAAAAAACGGAGATATCTCTCTGTTTTTGGTGAACCGATCAGTTGATCAGGACTCTAGAGTCACAATTGATCTTTCAGATCGCAAAGTGACAAGCGGGGGATCTGTTCAAGTGATGACCGGCGACGACCCGAAGTTGGCTAATTCTTGGGATCAACCTGAAAACGTTATCCCGTCGATTGGTGTATCTCAACTTAGTGACGGCGTACTAACAATCGAAGTTCCGAAATTAGGTATGGCGGTCGTAACAGGAGTATGCACCGAAGAGCATTAATCTTAGGCTCTGTTAGAACTCAGCGCACATGCTCAGTCTAGTACTGATCTTTGCCGTAGGTTTCGATGATTTCGTTCTCGGTATGTCGGTGTTGGAAGCTGCTTCTGCGGATTGAAACAGGGCCGAGCGTTGAGTTCTGACAGATCCGTACGATTGCTGCCCAAGCTGGTAACTAACGTCGACTTGGCGATCAACACAACGACACACCCGAGATTACAAATGAGCTGGAAACTATCTGCGTTTGCCGACGAAATAAGCACTGATCCCGAGCTTCAGTTCTCGACGCTCGAGCGACTCGGTGTTGGCGAAATTCAGTTGCGAGGAGCCTGGGGCAGGAACGTAATGGATCTATCGACGACTGAGTTGAAAGACCTTCGCACCCTCGCCAGCAGCCATGGGCTTGGATTCCATGCCATCGGCAGCCCGCTCGGCAAAACCAACATCTCCGAAAACGCTCAACCCACACTCGAAGGCGTTCGAGCTGCCGCAGACGCCGCTCACGCGGTCGGAACAGAGCGGATCAGGATATTTTCGTTCTACCGGGACAGCAACGTATCGCCAGAAGATATTCGATCCAACGTGATCGACCAGCTTGGGTCGATGGCCGAAATTGCGGACGAATGCGGCGTGACGCTGATCCACGAAAACGAGAGAGACATCTACGGCGATACCGGGGACCGCTGTCTTGATCTAGCTGAAAACCTTCCAAAAATCGGTCATTGCTTCGACTTTTCTAACTTCGTTCAGTGCGGTGAAGACACCCTTGAGTGCTGGAGCAAACTTCGCGACTTCGTCGTCTATTTCGATGTGAAGGACGCTATCGCCGCGAGCGGAATAGTGGTGCCTGCGGGCGAAGGCGATGGCCATCTGGAGGAGATATTCCGGAGGGCGATCGAAAGCGGATACGACGACAGATTCAATCTCGAACCGCATCTTTCTGGCGGCGGACAGTTCGGCGGTTCGACATCCCCCGAACTTTTCGAAGTAGCAGTAAACGCCCTGAACAAAGTCCTCGCTCAAGCCGGAAGCTGAGCACATCCCACAGATCCCTCGACTCCGCTCTATTGGGTCAACATTGGAACAATTAAATAAAAAAGCCCCCGCATTTCTACGAGGGCTTTTTTATTATTTACAGTTTGGTGGAGCTTGAGGGACTCGAACCCTCTACCTCCTGCTTGATCGCTTGCGTACATTCGTGGACCTGTGGACGAGTCGATATTCCTGGAGCGGAGCTGACTCAAATCGCACGGTCTCACTAAATATGGGCGAGTTTGGTGGGCCCTGTGGGGATCGAACCCACGACCTGCGGATTAAAAGGCAGTGTGTCCCTGCGGCTTTAGA
>DUCO01000022.1:13592-21081 GCA_012959765.1 Dehalococcoidia bacterium
CCACGACCTGCGGATTAAAAGGCAGATGGAAGGTTCAGATATATCTGCACTTGGGCCGACGATCTAAAAAATACATCCACTTACATGGCAGCGTCAAAATCTATCAAGACCCGAATCTTTGAACAGATATGAAGCTGAGCCCAATCAACTGCGCGGGACTATCGAACAAAGTGCACAATTGGCAGCGCTGTATCGCTATTACGTACTCGTCGGTTTCATCACTGGCTGACGATTGAACCCAATTCGGAGTCGGAAAAATATGGCGAGTTACGAACTTGATCAGTTCGGTGGATGGACGGGAAAACGTTTCCAAGCGACCGGATATTTCCGCGTAGAGAAAGATGAACGGTGGTGGCTAGTAACTCCAGAAGGTAATGCGTTCCTTAGTTTTGGAATTAATCATCTGCAGCCTGACCTGTGGCAGCAGAGCTACAACGCAGAAACATGGAAGTCCAAACTTGGCGTGGAAGACATTCATGGTTCCGAGTTCGTACCTGCGTTGAAGGCTTGGTTTGTCGAAACGTGTCGGCGATATGGAATCAACACTGTCGGCGTTCACTCGGACCTATCAATCGCCAATCACCAGCAGCCTTCATTGCCTTACGTGCAACCAATTGAATTTGTTGACATCCCGCACTATCGAGACGATGTCGTAGATGAGGATTTCGTCGACGTGTTCTCCGACGGTTTCCAGACTCACTGTGACCAGATGGCAAGAGAAATAGCAGCGCCACTGCGAGATGATCCTTTCCTCTTCGCCTACGCAATGACCGACTGCCCCTTGCTCACGGAGGAAGACTGCCGTGAACGCACCGACACTATTGGTGGCGCACCTCGCGGTTCTCGGATCGGCTGGCCACGCCGGCTGAGAAACTTGCCTCGAACAGCACCCGGTAAACAGGCGTACACCGAAACAATGCGCGTGATCTACCGGTCTCTGATCACGGACTTCAACGATACCTACGACACCAGCTTCGAATCATTTGACGATTTACTTGGTGCGGAAGGTTGGCGACCAGACACCGACCTCTCGAATGGAACCGAATCTCGAGACAACTTGGAATTTCTGAAACAGGTCGTCTCCAAGTACTACCAAACCGCAAGAGAATCAATTCTTCGACACGATCCAAACCATCTATTCATTGGCGACAAGTTGAACGCCAATACTGACTCTCTAGACACTCTTCTACCGATCACCAGCAAATACACAGATGTAATTTTCATCCAAATGTACGGCCGATACGATGTGCAAGGAAGAGGGCTGGATCGCTGGACTAAAGTGACCGACAAGCCATTTATCAACGGTGACACGTCTTACACGATGATCACGGAAAACATGCCACGACCATATGGACCTGTTGCCGACAATCTCGCCCAAAGAGCCGAGTGGACGGATGAATTGTTCATCAATGCTTTTGCTCGTCCGGAGTTCGTCGGGTGGCATTACTGCGGATTAATCGACACTCCAAACCTGATTCCGCACAAGCGGTTGCGTCAGCACTCAGGTTTTTTGGATGGTCACGGGACACCTTATCCCGAATTAGAGGCAGTACTCGACCAGCGTATAAAAGAGATATACAAAATCGCTACTGGCGGCACTAAACGGCGATGAACGTCGCATCTAGGATGCTCGAGATTCCAGTAATTCGAGTTTGGTGGGCTCTGTGCAGCCTGAATTTATGGCCCACGACCTGCGGATTTAAAAGACTGCGTACAGCCGTAAACCATTGGACGAGTCAATATTTCCTGGTCGGAACTGACTCAAGTCTTGTGCTCAAGATTAGCGAGGCGCGAGTTTGGTGGGCCCTGTGGGGATCGAACCCACGACCTGCGGATTAAAAGGCAGTTCGGGAGCATGAAATTTCGTTCATGACATGGTTACTCTCGATGCTTACAATGCGCCAATGAAAATAACATCGATTGAAACTTACCCCGTTGGCGCAGGATGGAAAAACTGGCTTTTCGTCCGACTTTTGACTGACCAAGACGACTTGTACGGGGTCAGTGAAGCCACGCTTAACGGATTTATCAAAACGACCGAAGCGGCAATTCATGAGTTATCTCACCTTGTTATCGGCAGAGATCCCCGCGACGTCAACGCAATCTCTCGCACGGTCATCGAAACTGTTCAAGATGCAGGTCACATTCACCGGCTCGCTATGTCGGCAATCGAGGTCGCCTGCTGGGACATTTTAGGAAAATCACTGGGAGTGCCCATTTATCAACTCCTCGGAGGCAAGCAACGAGATTCGATTCTCGGATATGCCAACGGTTGGTATCGCGCAGAACGTACTCCAGAAGCATTTGTTTCAGCAGCCGACAAAGTAGTCGAACTCGGTTTCAAAGCGGTGAAGCTTGATCCGTTTGGGATCGCGTTTGGAACGATCGATGAAGAAGGGTTACAACTCAGCTACGACATTCTGGCGGCCCTTCGAGCCCGTTTCGAGTCAGGGTTTAATATCCTGATCGATGTGCATAGTCGATTTATTCCATCCGAGTCGTTACGGGTAGCTCGATTCCTTGCACCACTCGATTTGTACTGGTGGGAAGAGCCTACGAAAGACGAACGCGAGGCATTGACGAACGAAATCGCCCATCAAAGCCCAATCCGAATTGCCACAGGCGAGCAATTCGACAAAATCGGTCAATTTGAAACGCTTGCCCAAGGAGGTGGCGTTAGCATCTGGCAGCCCGAACCTATGTCACTCGGCGGCATCACAAACACAATCGCGGTTGCGAATATCGCCCGTGCTAACAACGCCGTGATAGCTCCTCATCAAAGTGGAGGGCCAGTAGCTACAGCAACCTGCTTACAACTTGCCGCATGTGTCGAAAACTACTTAATTCAGGAACACTTCGATGCCACCAACGAAGAGTGGGCGCGAGAGTTAACGACCTGGCAGCCGGAGATAGATCGGGAAAATGGTCACCTGAGTTTTCCCACCGCACCGGGATTGGGAATTGATCTCAACCTGGATGCGATAAAAGAGCACCCATACGATCCGGACGCTTTCTTCAATTTGCACGAAGAAGGCTGGGAACAACGGATCGGATCCCGCAGCGATGAGTAGCAGCTAAGCGATCGAACAGCGGGTGAGAAAAATCGAGTTTGGTGGGCCCTGTGGGGATCGAACCCACGACCTGCGGATTAAAAGACTGCGTTCGTCCGTAGACCGGTGGACGAGTCAATATTCCCGGGGTGGAACTGACTCAAATCACGTGCTCGGAATGAGCCAGGCGCGAGTTTGGTGGGCCCTGTGGGGATCGAACCCACGACCTGCGGATTAAAAGTCCGATGCTCTACCGCTGAGCTAAAGGCCCTTCAAACTCGAATATCAAGAGTACGACAGCATTGGCGCAATAGGGAGTGCAGAAATGCACCACTTGAAGCATTGGTTGGGGGGATCGGATTGCGGGCGAGCAGAGCGGTTATTTCTCGACCTGCATGGAAAGATCTTCTGCGGATGGGTGGTGTCAGTGCATATTGGTTTCTTGTCCGCTGTTCGTCCGTACGCACCTGCGCGACCACGCACCAGATCCCTCGGCTCCGCTGACTTCGCTCGGGAAAGGAAGATATCGAGCGTTGAACCTTGCACCAAAGCCGCAGGCTCGCGCTAGTATGTCGCCCATCACAAGTGACTGTATTCCTGTCGATTCATAATCGACAGGATCTTGGAGGCTCCGATGACGACTTCAGACGCGACTACTCGAAAATACGATCTGCTACTAAAAGGCGGGCGGGTTGTCGACCCCGCCAACAACATCGATGGCCAATTCGACGTTGCAACTTCGGGCGGTCACATTGCCCTCGTCGATAAGAACATCTCCCCTGCCCTCGCCAGAACTGTCGCCGATGTTTCTGGCCTGGTAGTCACGCCCGGCCTGGTCGATCTGCACGCCCATTTCTACGGCTACGACGGTGCGATATTGCCCGATGCACACTGCCTGCCAGAAGGAACCACGACGGCGGTAGATGTCGGCGGCTCGGGGCACCTGACATTCGATGATTTCAACGAATTCGTAATTGCTCCCGCCACGACCAACGTGTTCGCACTGCTGAATATCGCTGGGGAAGGCATGGTGGGTCAGCCCGAGCAAGATATCGAGGGAATGGATGCCGAGCTAACCGCTGCGAAAATTGCCCAACGCCCCGACATTATTGTTGGTGTAAAAGTTGCGCACTACATGGGTCCGGGTTGGGAACCGCTCGACCGCGGGGTTCAGGCAGCCGAAGAAGCTGGCGGCTTTGTGATGGTCGACCAGTCGCCTATCCACACTCGACCAATGAACGAGATGATGCTGGAGCACATGCGGCCCGGCGACATGGTCACCCACTGCTACGCGCTCAGTAAGCCGATGACCGATATCGACGACAAGGTGAAACCGTACTTTATTGAGGCACGCGAGCGCGGTGTTCAGTTTGACGTTGGACATGGCGCGGGGAGTTTTTCGTTCCGTATCGCCAAAGCTGCAATCGAACAGGGTTTTCTCCCAGACACGGTTTCGACCGACATGCATCGTGCCAGCATCCTTGTGAATCAGGCGACGATGCCCGAGACGATGACGAAACTGCTTGCTCTGGGCATGGAACTGCCAGATATCGTGAAGCGATCGACGTGGGATCCGGCTCAGGCAATCGGGCACCCGGAACTGGGCAACCTTGGTCAAACGGTTCCTGCGGACATCGCCGTTCTGAACGTTACTGAAGGCGATTTCGGGTTGGTCGATAATGGCACCGGCAATCGAGTTTTCAAGGCCGATAAGCGAATTGTTTGCGAGATAACTGTGAAAAATGGGCAGGTTGTTTGGGACAAAAATGGTCTAACACGTGACGACTGGACATCAGCGCCTCCAACCAATCCGGCGCTCTAAATAACAGGTATCGAATCGAAACATGGCGAATCCGAAATACGATGTGATCGTGGTTGGTGCCGGCTCGGCCGGTGCGGTGCTTGCAACTCGACTATCTGAAGACCCAACTCGTAGTGTGATGCTGATCGAAGCGGGGCCCGATTACGCCAACTTCGACGAGCTTCCTGATGAGATCAGGCAGGGTCACGCGACAGGCACCGACTTAGCAGTCGATCCATCCGGAATCCACAACTGGGCTTTCACTGCCAAAGCGAGCCCGTTGAACACAGAAATGCCGGTTCCACGCGGCAAAATCACCGGCGGAACGAGTGCGATAAACGGACAGGTATACCTTCGAGCGATTCCCGAAGATTTCGACGTCTGGGTTGAGGAAGGAAACGACGAGTGGTCGTACGACAAGGCACTGCCATCGATGAAGAGGTTGGAGAACGATCTCGATATCGTCGACCAGTACCACGGCAACGATGGCCCGATTGTCGTTCGCCGGTACCAGCCTGATGAGCTAGTCGACGACCAGGCAGCATTTATCGACGCGGTAACGGCGGCGGGATTTCCAAGAACCGAAGATCACAACCACCCTGCTTCAACCGGTGTCGGGCCGCTTCCGCTGAATAATCCCGATGGCATCCGCTGGAGCACGGCACTTGGTTACCTGACGATGGCTCGGGATCGTGCAAACTTCACGCTGAGCGCCGATAGCCACACGACCCGGGTTCTGATCGAAGGCATGCGTGCCGTTGGAATCGAATACGAGAAGAACGGGGAATTACACAGGGCATTTGCAGGCGAAGTTGTTCTTAGCGCAGGTCCCATAGGATCGCCCCACTTGTTGATGCTCTCGGGGCTTGGTCGAAAAGAGCAGCTGGAAGCTGTTGGTGTCGAGCTAGTAGCCGATATGCGAGGTGTCGGCCAAAACCTTCGGGATCATCCTTCAGTCGCCGTTCGGTGGCACGCTGAAGAAGACTTTCCGATGCCTGATGTAGATACAGGACCGCAGAAAACGGCACTGCGTTACACAGCCCACGGTTCTGAACTTCGCAACGACATGATCACTGTGATGCGTTGGAACTCTCCTCTCCGAGAGTTCATGATGAGCGCGGGGCTGTATCTGGCGAAGGCATCGGGCAAAATAAGACTGGTTTCTGGCGACTCGCATGTGCAGCCGGAACTCGACTACCACCTGCTGGATCATCCTTACGATTTGGAGCGGTTGCGGGCTGGTGTTCGCATGCAGATCGAACTCGGGAAGCATCCGGCTTACAAAGGAATCCTGAAAGACCTGAAGGATCCGCTGCCTGAACATCTGGACTCAGACGAGGCGCTAAATGAATGGATGCTCAGTCGAGTCAGCACAATGCACCACATTTCTTGCACGGCGAAGATGGGCCCAGAAACCGATCCGATGTCGGTAGTGAATCAGTACGGTCAGGTCCATGGCATTCAGGGTTTGCGAGTTGCCGATATTTCGATAATGCCCGACTGCCCAAGAGCCAACACGAACGCGCCAGCGATGATGATTGGTGAGCGAATAGCCGAGTTTATGAGTGCCTGAGGGTGGCTTAGGTGCCTAGGGCACGTTTTCTTTAAGGACGGTGTAGCCCGTCACGATTTCACAAGGCAAGTACGAGCTTCGTCCATCTACTGTCATGCTGAACTTGATTCAGTATCGGTTTCTTACCGCACAAACTTGACGGTTGAGCAATGTGTGTTCTCGGTAGCTTACTTGTTCCCATCGACCACAGATACTGAATCAAGTTCAGCATGACAGCGCTTGGGAGCCCGGGTCTCGGTCACTGGCCTACACAAGAACATCACTCGAAATCGTTCGATCTGAGTGCGTCCGCCCTTACGTTCCATGTAATCGACGCTGTACCAGTAGGTTCCCGGGAGGGCGTTGAATTCCTTGAGATAACGCTTGTTCGAACCCAGATAAAGCCCGATGCAATCGTGAACTCTGGAGATGACGAGCGGAGTATCCCGTGCGATCAGGTCGAGGGTTGAAGTGCCGCATATGCCGTAGACCAGCAAGATCGCATCTAACTCGTCAGGTTTGACTGAGTCGATGTGGTTCTGCAACCTCTCTCGGAGGCTCTCCGATACCCGGTGAAGGCCCTGATCGAGCATCTGCACCGAAATCGCCGACGGGACAGTAGCGGCGATCGAGTAAATCGGACGGGCGAGTGCCGAACAGGTGAGAGCGACATACTGGCTCATGCGTACTGCTCGACTACATCCTGCGCAATCTCAGCCCATGTCGTGAGTACCGACGGATTCCCGAAGGTCGTTTCGATTTCGCCGAGATTCAGATCCAGGATATTGTCGCCGGCGATGTCCATCGTCTGGGTCAGCCAATCTCGCATTTCCTGCTTGGTCTGAACGTGGAGAGTATCCGGGTGACCGACAACTTCCATAACGAAATTCCGTTCGAGCTCTTCGGCAGCGATTTTCAGATCTGTCCATGGTGAAATGTGGAAGCGTCTCAGATTCGGTAGTTGGCGAATGATAGGAATCTTCTTCGTAAGATCTTCGCAGCCGTGATAGTAAATACGGTTGTCGATGATCACTTTGGCCATGCGTTCGTGATACGGCTGCACAAACTCTTCGTACATTGCGGGGG
>DUCO01000023.1 GCA_012959765.1 Dehalococcoidia bacterium
TTGCTTTACAAAGCATTCAAGAAGGGTCGCATCAAAAAGTGCGACCCTTTTTTGTTCGGAAACGTTATTGATTTGTTCGCAGGATAGCCTCGTGGATGAAGAACCTGGCGCGAGTAGTTCGCAAACTGAGATACCGGTAGAGAAGAAGGCCTAACTGGTCGAGGGATCTACATTGGTATCAAGGCCTAGTAACACACGGAACCACGTTACGAACGGTCCTGTACTCACGTGCTGACCCTCACTTGTACGTGACACCCCCTCCTATTCTTATCGCCTAACAAGCTAAACTGACGAGAGTGACAGGCTGATCTTGGATTCGACGGAAATTCGAACCCGCCGAACACCACCCATTTGCATGAAACCGGCCTATCAGTAAGTTAGCGCAACTATATGGACTTTTTCCGCTTTGTACATGCAGCAGATCTTCACATCGATTCACCCTTTGCGGGTGTCGGTGATGTCGGTGATGCCGATAATCGAATAGCGACCCGTTTACGAGAGGCAACTTTTGAAGCCTTTCAGAACTTGGTCGATCTTTGCATTAACCAAAAAGCCGACTTCCTCGTAATCGCTGGTGACGTATACGATGGCGCCGATCGCTCAGTTCGAGCTCAGTTGCGCTTTAGAGACGGGCTTTCCAAGCTCGCTGACGCTGGAATCCAGACTTTCGTAGTTCACGGCAATCACGACCCGCTCGATGGTTGGCAGTCATCAATTTCGTGGCCAGAAGGCGTGCACATCTTCGGCGCAACTCCGGAATGGAAGAATTTCGAGAAGAACGGTGAAATCGTCGCCGCAATTCAGGGAATAAGCTATCCAACCCGTGAAGTAACCGACAATCTTGCAACACAGTTCACTCCGCCTGAATCTGGCAATCTGTTTGCCATCGGACTCCTTCACGCTAACGTAGGAGCCAACAGCGCCCACCCGAATTACGCACCGTGCACAGTCGAAGATCTTTCTGAATCAGGAATCGATTACTGGGCGTTAGGTCACGTGCACACTCGTCAGACTCTCAAGCAATCTGCTCCAGTAATTGCATACCCAGGCAACACGCAGGGTCGACACCCGAACGAAACCGGTGCCCGAGGGGCATTGGTAGTAGATGTCGACGACTCAGGCGGCTCACGAATTGAGTTCGCCGCCCTTGACGTTGTTCGATGGGAGCGCGGCGAAGTAGATATTTCTAATATAGAGACAATCGACAGTCTCGATTCAGCAATCAAACAGGCTACTGACAATCTCAGCGTTCAAGCTGAAGATAGCGATGTTGTTTGCCGACTCACTCTAGTAGGACGTGGCCCGCTCCACGAACAATTGACAGCAACTGGTGCTGTCGACGATCTACTAGATTCCGTGCGAGATGCTTGGAACGCTAGCGGTTCGCCGTGGGTATGGGTAGAGCGAATCACCGACTCTACTCGTCCGACTATAGATATCGAATCACGATCTAAACAGGACGATTTCCTAGGCGCCACACTCAAACGTGCCCTACTTTCGCCTAACGACTCAGATGAGATCGATCGACTGACTGAAGTCGTTTCGGATGTCTACACAGGTCGCCGAAACGGACTTGAACCGCCGAGTGACGAACAGGTTTCTGCCTGGGCTGAAGAGGCTCGCTGGTACTTAGCTGAACTGTTGGATCAGGGGTAATAACTTGCGACTAACAGGAATAAATATAGGAAACTTTGGCCCGTTCGCCGATCACAAGTTCAATGACGTATCAGCTCGACTCACGCTTCTACACGGACCCAACGAAGCCGGTAAATCTGCCATTCGAGCGTTCTTGCGATCAACATTATTCGGCTACACAACGAAATCAGACCGAGCACCTACACGAGAGCTGTTCAGCTACAACCACTTCAGGCCAGAAGCGGGTTATGGAGCGGTTTCACTCGTCACATCGTCGGATACAAATTTCAACATTCACCGACGAGATGGCAAGAACCGTGGTGAAGTATCGATCACTGGTGATGCGACAGGCAGCAACGACATGCTGCAATCGTTGCTCGGCGGAATCGATGTTGAGCTATACACAAACGTATTCTCGATTTCACTTAGTGAACTCGAGGCGATTTCCTCGCTCAACTCTAATCAGATCCGAGACAAGATTTACTCAGTAGGTCTCGGGCTAGCAAACGTTTCGCTCACTGATGCTCGTTCTGAAATGGATGCCGAACTGCATAAGCTTCGAAGTGCCACTGGCCGAGCCGGTACTATGTCGAAGAATATGAAGGACCTCACCCTTCTTCGAGCCAGGCTAGAGCAGACGCGACGAGGTAGCGACGAATACGCACAGCTCTCGAATACTCTCGAGAAGCTACTCGAAAATATCGATTCACAGACTGCCAAACTAGTAGATATGCGGTCTGGCATCGAACGCCAGAGAATGTTCGTTTCTCTGCGGAGCCCGTGGGAGCGCAAAACCGAGATTGAACGACAGATTTCGGAAGCTCCAGAGATCGACACGATTCCAGAAGATGGGCTTCATCAACTCCAGAATCTAGTCAAGCAGAAGACGACCCTTCAGGAACAGATGGACGAAGGCGAACTACGACAACAGGAACGCAAGTCTGAATCCGAGTCAGTTGGCGTAGTCGAAGCATTTATTGAGCAGGGCGACGAAATACGCAAGTTGATGATGGAGACTGCCTACTACACAAAAGCGGTAACCGACCTACCCACGATCGAACATGAACTCGACAACGAACAGGCACAGCTCGATCGTGACCTTGCCGTACTCGGTTGGTCAGAGAGTGCAGTCGGCAAATTCGAAACGCCGCTTGATCTCCAGTCGAATCTGGATTCTGCCGGACGCGAACTAACGACTTCCCGTCGCAAATATCAAGAACATGAACTCACCGTTCAGTCACGAACCGAAGATCGCGAAACGATGGCTGCCGACGCGCTGCAACTCGCTGGCGCCCGTGACGCCCTATCTGATGTTCCTACAGAAAATTCGGCTGATCTAGAAAATAAACGTGGTCGACTTTCGAGGCTCAGAGCGGCAATCGCTGACGCCGGTTCAATTCGTTCGGAAATTAACGAGGGGCAAAAAAATCTTTTAACCACTCTTGCACAGACCGAAACAGAGGACATTAGTGGATTTGTAGGTTCGATTTTCCTGCCAATAACTGTCATCATCGTCGGAATCATTTCAATGGCGTGGAGCTATATTAACGCCGAGTTTTCGAGCGGGCTACCGGGCCTGCTCGGAGTAGTCGCAGGGTTGATGTTGATTTATCGTGCGAGGACGTCAGGTGGATTGAAAATTACGATACACAAGTCAGATATCAGTGAAGCCAAAGACGCAGCAAACGCTCAAATCAAGGCAATTCAAGAACGACTCAGCGTAGTTAATAAAGAAATATCCGAAATCGCTGACGAATTCAACATCAGCAACACCCCATCCATTCGAGATGTAGAAGAAAAATCTGGCGAGCTGGATCGATCACTTGATCTACGCCGGAGATTTGAATCAGTTTCGAGAGAGTTCGAAACCGCTGCAGCGCGCCTTGCCACCATCGACACAAGGCTCAGGGAAGCACAGAGTGCGTTGGTACTTATCGTAAATACGCTTACCGATGTTCAAAACCATTGGCAGTTGCTGTTAGAACGATCTGAGCTCCACATCGATCTCGATCCGGCCCAAGCCGCGAACGTCATCGCAAGTATACGAACACTCAAGAGCCAGCAACGAACAACTGCAAGCCTTCGAATACGCGTCTCACAGATGTCAGGCATTGCAGCTGGAATCGACTTACGGTTATCGAAAATTCTCGAATCTGCAAATTTACCAGAAGCACCGGCACTGCAAGGCACACAAGCACTTGAAGATCTTTCCATTCGATTGAAAGCGCACGACGAAGCTGTCGTTCTCCAATCGCAGATCGCCGCTGAGATGGATATCTGGACGCAGGAATTCGAAACGCTCGAAGGGCGTATGTCGGAACTGGATTCGAAAATCGGCTCCCTGCTCGAAAAGGGCGAGACATACGATCACGAAGAGTTCAAGGCACTCGCCATCCAAGTTAACGAACGACGTGAACTAGAACGCAAACTCGCTGAGCTACTGGAGAACACTCCACTACTCAGCAACGATGATGGTCAGGCGTACCGAGACGATCTCACTTCAACTCCCAATGAAGAGGCGGTCGCACGGCTTCAGCAGCTTCAGGACGAAGAGAAGCGCCTACGTGCGATAGTCGATGGACTACACGAGGAACAGGGCAATCTACGCCGACAGCGTTCCGAATATGAAAAGTCTAGTCAAGCACTAGAGCTTCACTCGGAGATCAACATGCTCGAAGAGAAGATCAATCGCGACGCACAACGCTGGGCAGTGCTGATGATCGCCCGTGACGTATTTGAACGAACACGTGAAGAGTTCCAGCGCGAACGCCAGCCAGCGTTAATGCTATCTGCATCCAAGTACTTGAACGATCTCACCCTCGGGCGCTACACAAGCGTACGGGCTGTAATCGGTGAGAAAGACCAAGACCTCGAAGTCGTCGAGGGCGAAGGTCACACCAAGCGAGCCAACGAACTCAGCAGGGGTACTCGCGAGCAGCTATTCCTCGCCATGCGCTTCGCTCTAATTGAGGAGTACGCCAAGAACGCTGAGCCGATGCCAGTCGTGCTTGACGATATATTGGTGAACTTCGACCCTGAACGAGCCAAAGCGGCATGCGAAGTCATCATTAACCTCTCAGATAGGTTCCAGATAATTTTCCTTACGTGCCACCCCGAAACCGAAGCCATGTTCAAATCGGTCGCTCCGAAAGGCAAGAAGGACGCCGTCACGGCAATGAGTGTTGTTCAGCTCGGCAGTAGCGCAGCTGGCGATCGCCTCACTATCGTCGAACCCGCATAGCCCAAACTCTCAAAGTGACTACGTCGAGATATCCAACTACTTGACGTTAATATCGCCACAATGTCATTCAACAACGTTTAAAGACGGTGAAATCCGAACTACTGGATCTGGCATCAGCCGGCTCTTCAATATCCAGAATCAGAAGTACCAGACCGTATCCTGCACGAAGTGCGGATTCACCGAGCTATACCGACTTGACGGCTCAGGATTCGGAAACGTTATTGATTTGTTCGCAGGATAGCCTCGTGATAGTTCCTGTCGATAAGTAAGCATTTCGATCAAACACGAACCAATCTAACTTCGCTCTCATGTTTACCAAAACCGCCAAACACTACAGCACTGTCTATTCGTACAAGGATTACGAAAGTGAGATCGAACACAGCTATTCGGCGAATTCCAGAGACTATCGGCGATGAGATAGAAGACGGGTACACCAAGATTCCTTCTTACAGACCCACACTAAATATCGTCGAGTATCGGATCTACCCAGAGACGGTATAAATGGCGTAAAACAGCTCCTAAACAGTCGCTTTTACGCCTCGCCCGGCCCGCCATTACGGTCTGCCGGAGCCACAGAAAGACCTTCGTATAGACGGGTCATTCCCTCCAGCCATTTAGCCTGCACTACGGGATCCCATGCTGGGTCGAAGTCTGGATATTTCGCAAGAATTCTGTCTGCTAATTCGAGCTTCAGTGAGTCACTCTGAACCACCATCTCAACCGGTATTTGCGCGGGCACTTTTTCAGCTACTGCTACCGAAGAGGTGACAGGTCTATGACGTGTTGGAGCTACGGTAGTTCGCCCCTTGCTGGACCCATGTCGCCCAACCAGAATGCGTTTAGACAGTTCGATACCTGCCGCCTGTGCGGCACGGATAAAGAACGCTTCGCATTTCGTCAGCACACCCTCTTTTGTGCCGAAAGATCGGAAGGCCTCGTGGAACTGACCCTTGCTCGCTCGTGCCAGATCCAGCTCGAATACAGGCACATAAAAACGCTCAAGGATTCGCGTGAGCAACGCCCGGCGATCATCGCCCTCTACGCGCACCAACAGTTCCAATTCTTCAGACGGGTGGCCGGCGTTGTCGATAAGCCCAAGAACCTTCAAAGCGGTCATTAACTGGGTCCCAGAGCTACCTGAGAACCTCGGACCCCAAACGGTTTTGTCTATGCGGTCTGGAACCCCTTCATCAAACAGGAATTCCAAAA
Organism: Dehalococcoidia bacterium; assembly: GCA_012959765.1. Classification (GTDB taxonomy): domain Bacteria; phylum Chloroflexota; class Dehalococcoidia; order Lucifugimonadales; family Lucifugimonadaceae; genus Lucifugimonas. Next base: position 6,086 of record DUCO01000023.1, read on the forward strand.
AAGTTTGGAATGTTCGGTAAGGAACATATGGGGGAACTGTTGAAGTTTGTTCTTGAAGGGACATTTGAACTGGGAAACGCTCATTCCAAGCTGGTGATCGCTTCACACTATCTCCCAGCAATTCCAAAGTCAAATGTCATTTGGAATGCGGTTTTCCCGGCGGGGACAGTTTATGAAACTACTTTTTGGAACGCGGAAAATACTCACATCGATTTGGAATGCCGTGTGTGGCCAACTCGGTTTGTACTGCACATTCCGTTTCAAATGTACGCAGATTCGAATCCTGGGCATGTCCCCGGGAACATGAAATATATAAGAGGAAAACAAGTTGAAGATTCCGATTGACCAGATCTTCCCGGACCCCGATCTACCGCGTTCCACCAAGCCGAACGGACGTCGAGAAAATACTCGATCTGTGCGCTCGAAACGCGACCCGGTAGTCCTTTCTACAGAAAACGGATACCTTCTCCTCGCAGGCGAGCGAAAGCTCACAGCCGCAAAGGAAGCCGGCGAAACAATTGTTGAGTGCACCGTCAAAGAAGAGGTCACCGTGCAGGAGCGCTGGGAGCTCTCACTTGCTGAGCAGTACCACTCATCTCTCGTCCCGGCCATGGAGCTTGGCAAGGCTTTCATGGATTACCGCGACACGCACGGAGTTACCCAGCAGGAACTGGCTCGACGAACCGGAATTACACCCGGCACGATTCACCATTACGAGAGCCTGATTCGCACCCTCGATCCGGGTCTTGGCGAAAAGGTAAACAGCGGCGAACTAACCTTCAAAGAAGCCCGTTCGATCGCCGATATTGAAGACCACGTAAGACAGCGAGAAATCGCTCAGCCATTCATTGAAGGGCGGCTCTCCAGCGTCCACGTCGAACGCATCGTTGGGCGGGCAAAAACTTCCACAACCCTGTCGATCGAAGACATTATCGACGAAGTAGTAAACGGAAAGCGCGCACCAGAGCGCGAGCCGGAACCGGCACCAGTCATTCAGCCGGCGATTCCTGTCGAGGCCGACACCGTCTTAATAGAAAACGCCGTGCTGAAAATCGCTGGCGAACTTGACGCAATGCAGCTCCAGGTCATTCCGGAATACCGACGGTTGAAGCTCATCAGCAGTCTTCGAATTCTCGATAGTCGATTGAAGTCAGCGTTGCTCAACCTTAATGGCGGAGTGGCAGGAATATCGGCAATACCGAGGCAGTACGCACCCAGAAAGGTAACGGTTTAGGCAACCGTGAATCGGATGATCTGGAGCTCCGGTCAATCGGCGGGCGCGCAACATCCAGATCATCCTGCCGTTAGGCAAGCAAAACTGAATATCGCGTAGAGACAACTAGATGAAATGCTGAGGCTTGTGCGGACACACAAGCCTCACGCCGCCAGAAAATTTCACGGGGCTCTGAAGTTACTGGCACAGTCTCCGCTACGAGCCCATGCGCCCCTCCAATTACGCCTCCGGAGGGGCGCATCGCGTTAAGGGATACATGAACCTGCCCTCGACCGTAACAATTTTGGCGTCTGGCGAGAACCCCCCTGTTACAACTCACACACCATCCGAGTTATACCCGGTAACGAGTGGGATTTCGCGGGTGGCTGAAGAACATTGCCATTCTGAACTTGCTTCAGAATCTACACCGACCGCGACCACCTCGCCTTTCGGGCAAGACCCGTAGTACCTGATCTCGTCGGTCATCCCACTTCGACCGCTAGATCCTGAAAATGAATTCAGGATGACAGTGTTGGCAATTCAGAATGACAGCAGATGCAAGTCTCAGCTCTGCCATCCCTACAGTCCCAGAATCCCGGCCGCGTTGTCGTGCAAAATCAGCGGGCGTGCCTCATCACGAATCTCGAGCTCTTCAAACTGCTCCATCCATGTCACCGGCGAGACATATGGGTAGTCCGAACCGAACAGGACCTTTCTACGAAGCCGACCGCTCGCTTCGACTATCAATTCCTTCGGTATGTACTTCGGTGCCCACCCTGAAAGATCGATAAACACATTCGGCTTATGCAGTGCGACGGCGACCTGCTCCTGAATCCACGGCCATGCAGGATGAGCCATGATGATCGTTAGCCTAGGATGCCGTGCAGCAAGTGAATCGACATGCGGTATGGGCCGAGAATAGGCGAGTTCGAACCCTCCCCCTCCTGGAGTGTTCGCTCCGGCAGCAGCGTAGCCCGAATGCATCAGTACAGGAATGCCCAGTTCCTCTGCTTTCGCAAACAGCGGAGTGAACTCAGGATCATCTGGAAAGAATGCCTGGTGAATCGGATGAAGCTTTAGCCCGCGAAGCCCAAGAACGTTTATCGCACGTTCAAGTTCCACTACCGCAGCATCACCTTTTCGAGGATCGACACTGGCGAATCCCATCAGCACATCAGGGTGTGCGGCTACCGTTTCGGCGACGTAGTCGTTTGGATCTGGCAGGTCTCCAGTTTCAGTCTCGGCATCGACCGAGAAAATCACAGCCATAGTGTCGATCGCTCGGTACGTCTCGACCATCTTCGCCACATCGTCCGGTTCGTCGTTCATGCGAAACATCCGGCGCAAACCCGGTTCAATCGCGTACTCGGGGATACCGGGCATGCGGGGAATATGGGCGTGGATATCGATAGCCTTCATGCGGGGATCCTGACTGGTTCGAAGTCTCTGGCAAATAGCGGGTATGCGAATGCGATCTTTTTGATCTCAATCTTGGGTAAGGGTACTTTGTTCGCACAGTATCTGAGGGGCTGTTCAGAAACCACGCGGAAGCGCAGCAATCGGCGCGGTTAGTCGGCACAAACGGCGAAACTCGTATTGTTTGCTCAGCAATGCACGGAAATACACCCATTTGAGTACGGCACGTACCAAGAGCAAGCGTCTAATTGAAATTCATCATCTGCGACGACGATCCTAATCAGCGGGATTCGATACGTGTATGTCTGGAAATATCGGGGACTCCGCATGAATTCGCGGAGCTCGAGCTTGGTAGCGACGCTGTCGATTATGTTGCGAAGAATGAAGCCGATCTGATGTTCCTCGATATGGGCCTTCCCGATATCGATGGGCTGGATGTTCTCAGGCAGGTTCGCAAGCACTCAGATATGCCGGTAATAGTCGTGAGTGGCAACGACACCACAGAATCGGTGGCCATGGCACTTACTATTGGTGCCGATGACTACATCACCAAGCAGTTCACACCAATAGTCCTAATGGCAAGGGTCGAAGCGGTTACGCGGCGTGTTGCTGGTCGCAAAGTTAAACGAACCACGTTCGCAGCTCAGGGTATGTTGCTCGACTTTGATCGCAAGCAGGCAACCGTTTATGACCAGATGGTCGAGCTGAACCTCACTGAATGGGATGTACTAAAATCACTGCTTAGCGATCCCGGAGTCGTAGTTGAATACTCGACCCTTAAAGTCCAGGCATGGGGCAGTGATACGGTTTCCGACGCTGCGGTGCACATGGCAATTCGCCGTCTTCGGCAAAAACTCAAGCAAGAGTCATCAGACAGCAGCGACGGCGATGGTCTGATCCGTTCACGCCGCGGGACCGGTTATTCGATCAACAATCGCTGAGCGGTCAATCTCGGCGGCCAATCTGAATCCCGCTTGCAGGTTACCGCTACGAGCTACGTTTCATAGGCAGTACCAGCGATAGCAAGGCGCCTACGGCCGCAATAGCTCCCGAGAATATGATCACCCCGTCGAAGCCGGTCGATTGGTTGATGAACCCGGCAGCAATTGGAGTAAACGACCCAATAACTGCACCTCCGGAAAACATTAGCGCTGTTCCCGATCCCTCCGAACCCTTATCGATCATGTCCATCGCGGCGGCGTTGATGATCGGCATCACCGAGAAGAAGAACAGGCCCAACACAGCGATCAGCGCCGTCATCGGCAGTCCTGAATCGAACTGCAGGAACAGGAAGATAAGAACTGTCATCGAGCTCATCGCAATCGAAATCACTGGCCTGCGCCCAATACGATCCGATAGGTTGCCCATAATCGGGGTCGAAATAATGCCGGCCATAGTGATCAGGGCGATGTGAACTCCGACGTACGTATCCGAATACTCGAGCTCTTCGCGCATGTATAGAACGAGGAACACCTGGAACGAGTTGTGAATCGCACCTCGCAGGGCACCAAGCAACGCCATGCCGAGCACGCCCGGATTCGTGAACAATCGCTTCGCCGACCCAAAATACTCGCTGAAACTTACCGATCCCGACGATTCAGCACCAGCCGTCTTGAACTTTGCGATCACCACTAATCCGGTCATAAACATCGGAATCGCGACGATCACAGCAAGCCAACGCCAGTCGATACCACTGAATACAACCCATGATCCGATTGACCCGGCAAGAAGGAACCCGATTATCAACGGCGACGTGGTGTTACCAATTTGCGCCCCGGTCAGGTGCGCTGCCATTGCGAAGCCACGACGCTCCGGATATCTGGCAGCCAGTGTGCCGAAAGCAGGAGCATGCCACATCGAGGTGCCGAACCCCACTATCGCAACACCTGCAAGGAGCACCCAGTAAACGGGCGAAACGCCGATCAAGACGTAACCGGTACCTACCATGAGCATCGAGACGAGAAGGATCCATGCGATCTTCTTGCGGAACATGTCGGTCAGAATGCCAGCAGGGATGTTTGCGATTCCCGACGCAATCGACTGTGTCGACGAAATACCGCCGATCGCAACGTCGGAAAGCCCAAGAGTCGCTCTAATGCTCGGGATCATCACGAGCAATGCGCCCTGCCCGAAGTGCTTGATGCCGTGACCTGCTGACAGGCCGTACATCAAGCCGAGTGATGTGTTGTTTGCTGGCTTATCCGAGCTCTCAACATCTTCAGGAACCTGACCGACATCATCACTAACTCCACCAGCGTCATCCTGAGCTTGATTCAGGGTCTCGTCGGTGGAGTCATCGTTAGGAGTGGGCGAAGTTGTGTCTGAAGTTTCTGGCAAAGCGAGGGCAGTGTACGCCTGCCCTCACCAAGATGTGCTTGTTATTACGGGAGTTGTTCTAAAACCTGATCGGCCAGATCGAGCATCCATCGTTCGTCCCACACTGGCTGTTCACTCGTCGGCCATTGTGAATGCTTGCGAGTTTTGAACCGATCCGATAGTGCGGTGCCAGTCTTTTTCTGGATGTATTCCCTGTTTGCGTCAGTACATTTTGAGGATGTGACGAAATACACGACTAAATTCAGATTTAGTCCACCCTGATTAAGGCGGGGAAGAAACTCTTTTACGTTCTCACGAAGGGTTTCGTTGGACTGTTGAATCAGATTTGAAGTTTCATCAAACAACTGAGGGAGTCGAGAATACAGCTTGTCAGCCGCATCCTTATCCAATTTGGTATTTTTTGACTGAGCTAAATACAGCGTTACCTCATCATCAGAAGCTTCCACATGCCATGCGTCGATCCCTTGGTCGTTTGGTCCATCTACGGCTGTTGCAGCCAAGACTTCCTGCTATGAGAGGTCGAGATCCCAAAGAACTTGCGAGACTGCCCAGTCTCGAAACGCGTCATTCTCACTGTTGGCTTCAGTCTTCCACTCCCCTATGAAGGGTTCAATGATTTCCTTGAGCTGGCTCGCTCCGTCTTTCTTGGGCATAATCGTCCTTCGTACGCATCAGCGAACCCCCAATCTGCTCTCAACAGCGCCTAGGGCTTCGTCCATGATGCTCGTTAACTGGTCGGTTTCGTCGGCTGTGATTGTTAGGGGTGGGGCTATTGGGAGGATGTAGGCGGGGACTTTGATCCAGACTCCTCGCTTTCGGAGTTCCTCCGTTAGCATTGCGTTTACTCCGACTGACGAGTCGAAGTGTTCTTTCGTTTCTCGGTCTTTTACGAATTCGATGCCCTGGATTAGGCCCACTCCTCGTACGTCGCCGACTATAGAATGCTTATTCTTCATTTCAAGAAGCGCCTCTGCGAGTTGCTCTCCTCGAATACGGGCATTTTCTACTAGATTCTCCCGTTCGACGATTTCGAGGTTGGTGAATGCGGCTGCGGCACCGCCAGGGTGCGCTGAGTAGGTGTACATGTGGGACCAGACCTTCTCGGGTCCGCCCGCAAAGGCGTCGGCTATCTTCTGGGTAGATATCGACCCCCCCACAGGGAAGTAGCCGGACGTGATTCCCTTCGCAAACGACATTATGTCGGGAACAACGCCGACTAGGTCGGATCCGAACCAAGTGCCGAGTCGTCCAAATCCTGTAATAACTTCATCGAAAATAAGCAGTACGCCGTACTTATCGCATATTTCACGAACCATAGGCCAGTAGTTGGCGGGCGGAACGACGCCTCCGAGTGGCTGCGATACGGGTTCGCCGATAACTGCCGACACGGATTCGGGTCCTTCGAACAGAATCGCGTTTTCGATCTCTAAAGCAGCCCGTTCGCCGTTTTCTTCGGCAGATGAGGATCCGTAGGTGTCGCGGTAGTAGTGGGGCTGTCCGACGGTTACGACGTTGGCTGGCTTTGGCTGGTAGTCGGTACGAGGGAATCCGGGGTGCCCGCCAAGCCACATGGTTCCGTAGGTAGACCCGTGGTAGGAGCCTTCTCGTGAAATGACCTTGTAGCGCCCTTTGTCGCCACGGCGGACGTGGTATGCCTGCGCCATTTTTAGGGACGATTCGTTGGCTTCGGATCCGCCTTGGCAGAAGAAGGTGCGGGTGAGGTCACCGGGTGCGATTTCGGCGAGTTTGGCGGCGAGTTGGATCGTTTTTGGGGTGGCGCCTGAGTAGACATTCATGCTGATGGAGACGAGCTGGTCGTAGATGGCTTTGGCGATTTCTTCGCGACCGTGTCCAGCGTTGCGGAAGTACATGCCCGAAATGCCGTCGATGAATTTGTTGCCTTCGACGTCGGTTACATATATGCCTTCGGCGGATTCCATTAGGAGTGGCCCACCCTCTTCGGCTAGGAGGGTGTGGTTTGTCATGCCGACGTGCATGTGGTCAAGCACGGCTTGTCGAAGGGCGGCGGGGTCGTTGGCGGCGGGGATTGGCATGGGATATTGTTGGCGTGGGCTGAGGGGTGGAGGTTTTGGTTGTCTAAGTTGAATTGGTGCTTATGCAGCGAATTGGGTTGGTGTGACGCCCATTATGGCGGCGAGTCCAGGGTTGGTGGGTTTGCCTTTGTGGGTGTTTACTCCGGAGGCGAATCCTTGGTCGATTTTCAGTGCGTTGATTATTCCTTGTTCAGCGATGCTGATTAAGTACGGAAGTGTCGCGTTTGAAAGCGCTGCCGTAGCTGTTTTTGGGACGGCTCCTGGCATGTTAGCGACTGCGTAGTGAACTACGCCGTGAACTGTGTAGGTGGGGTTTTCGTAGGTTGTCGCATGGGTGGTTTCGAAGCAGCCGCCTTGATCTACAGCGACGTCGACGAGCACTGATCCTTGCTGCATTTTTGCAATTTGGTCTTGTTTAAGAAGGACCGGTGGGCGACGTCCGGGTGAATAGACGGCTCCGATGACGACATCGGCGTTAATTGCTGATTCTTCGACTGAGTCGGTAGTTGATATTACAGTTTTTAGACTATTAATGCTGCTGAAGGTTTGATCGATCAAGTTTCAGGGTTGATGGATAGCGATGGTATTGGGCGGACCACGGTGATGCGTCAGAAGACGTGGGTGCCATCGGTGTCGGAGGGTCCGACTACGGCGGAGTCGCCATGGATTGTTGGCGATATAGTAGATGATCGGTAAAGGCGTGCTGGGTCGGGTGCAGTAGGTGGTGCCTGTGGCACTTTTCTGCGAAGTTACTGTTTTGGCTGGATTGGCAGGTGGGGGCGAGTGTGCCACGTACTGAATCGAGTTCAGCATGACGGAATGCGAGTTGTTGGCTGTGTCTTGAGATGTTGGCCAGTGGGGGTAGATCCTGAAAATGAATTCAGGATGACAGTGGGGGCGGGTTCAGGATGACAGCGTTAGTGGTTGGTGACAGTTTTGGTGGCTGGTGACAGTATTTAACGAATATGTTTCAGTTCATTCGCAACAGACGGCCTTCGGTGGTCGGTTTGATTCTTGGCTCGATAGTCGGCTTGATGGTCGGCGGTGGCTATGGCGCTACGAGTGCGTGGCTGTGTTCGGGTATTCGCAAGTGCCCGGCCAGTTGGGAGCCGTTCGTGATCGTTTCGGCGATTATTTTCGTTTTGATTGTGGTTTTCACCGTGATTTTCATGGTGATTGGCGCGAAGGCTTACAAGATTTTAGATACTTCCATTGGCGGAGAGAAGGCGTACGAGCCGAGTCTCGGGACGGATGTGGTTGAGCTGGATGGCGGTGGTGGCGGTGCCACTTCTTCTTCGGGTTCTGGCGAGCAGGGCCAGGCTTGAGGTGATCAGTAAAGAGAGCGAGGGCACCCGTGTGCTCATCACGATTCCGCTTGAAGAGGAGACTGCTGAGAAATGATCAGGATAATGCTTGTTGGTGACCATGAGGTGGTGCGGATGGGGATCGAGGCGGCCATAAATTCCGGTGAAGACATGCGGGTGGTTGGCAGTTTTTCGGATGGACCTGCGGCGATCAAGGAAGCGCCGATAGTGGCGCCGGATGTGGTGGTGCTGGACGTTCTGATGCCTGAAATGGACGGGATCGAGACGTGTCGCCAGTTGCGGGAGTCGCTGCCTGACACACGAATCGTGATGCTTACTTCTCACACGGATAAGGACGCTGTGTTCGCTGCGATTATGGCGGGGGCGAGCGGGTATTTGCTGAAGAACACTTCGAGTCAGGAGATTATCGATGCGGTGCGTGCGGTGGCCGAGGGTCGATCGACACTTGACCCGGCGGTTACTTCCGAGTTGCTTGAACGGTTGCGAACGGTGGATCCGAATAGCGATGTGACGGGGGTTGAAGGACTTGTCGGAGCGTGAGCACGAGGTGCTGGTACTTGTGGCGGAGGGATTGACGAATTTGAAGATTGCCGAGCGTTTGGTGCTGAGTCCGCACACTATTCGCAATCACGTGAGCAATGTTTTGACGAAGCTCGGGGTGCGCAGGCGGTCGGATGCTGCCGTGTTCGCGTAGCGGCATAATTTGGGTGGTGACGACGGCGAGGGTGGTGAGGTGGAGTAGGTGTTGGGGGTGCGGTTGATGGCAAGGACACTGTGTGCTTATTTGTAGGGATGTTCGGTTTTGACCGCTGATTGCCACGTCGCTCAGGGCAGGCTCCTCGCAATGACAGATTCGGGATGCTCGCAACCTGATGGGCTTCGAAAATCGCACGTATAATCGGGCGGTTGATTTTGTATTTTTCGGCTTCTGCTGAGCATTATTGCTTCCTGAATCTGATTACACGATGCTCATTTAGGGTTGGCGTAAGCGCCTTCGCAGTCGGCATGCCTCCTAAATAAATAGAAAAGATTTTCCCGAATGGCAGAAACTAGTTTTGATCTTGTTGTTATTGGTGCGGGTCCCGGCGGATACCACGCTGCGATCAGGGGAGCCCAGCTTGGGCTGAGCGTTGCGGTGGTCGAGAAAGACGATGGCACGGGTATTGGGGGACTCGGCGGAGTTTGCCTGAACTGGGGCTGCATTCCTTCGAAATCGCTTCTCAAGAATGCTGAGGTTGTGAACCACCTGAACCACGCTGATGACTGGGGCATCGAGGTTGGCGATTGGTCGGCGAGTATGTCGAAGGCTGTTGATCGTTCCCGCAAGGTTTCGAAGGCGCTCACGAACGGCATCGGATTCCTGTTCAAGAAGAACAAGATCGCTCTCGTTCAGGGCAAGGCCACGCTGGTTTCATCGACGCAGATCGATGTCGAGGGCGGGGAGACGCTTACTGCCAAAAATATTGTTATTGCAACGGGGGCGAGGGCGCGAAGTCTGCCGGGTCTGGAAATCGACGGCACCAACATCATTACGTCTCGCCATGCGCTCGAACTTCGAGAGCAGCCGGAAGCGGTCGCCATTATTGGCGCATCGGCTATTGGTTGCGAGTTCGCTTACTACTTCAATTCGTACGGCGTGAACGTGATGATGTTCGAGATGCTCGATCACCTGGTTCCGCGAGAGGACGAGGAAGTTTCGGTTGAGCTGGAGCGTCAGTTCGGTCGACAGGGTATCGAGTTCGCCATTTCTGCCAGCGTTTCGGGCGTTGAGAAGAAGGACGGTCGGCTTGCGGTTCAGTATGAAGTGAACGGTGAGAAGCAGGAGTTCCTGTGCGACAAGGTTCTTCTGGGTGTTGGTGTTCAGCCGAATACCGATGAGATTGGACTTGAGAACGTTGGCGTTAAGACGGCGGGTCCGGGGTTTATCGAGGTCGATGGCAACATGCGCACGAATGTTGGTGGCGTGTACGCCGTTGGCGATGTGAACGGGAAGTTGATGCTGGCGCACGTGGCGTTTGATCAGGGTGTTGTGGCTGCTGAGACGATTGCGGGTCACGATGTTGAGCCGATGGAGGATTATGTGAATGTTCCTCGTTGCACGTATGCGCAGCCTCAGATCGCTTCGATTGGTCTTACCGAGGCTCAGGCTCGTGAGAATGGCATCAATTTGAAGGTTGGTAAGGTGCCGTTTGCCGTTGCTGGTAAGTCGGTTGCTATTGGTGAGCCTCAGGGTTTCGCCAAGGTGCTGATCGATGACGATTCGGGCGAGGTTGTTGGGGCGCACATTATTGGTCCGGAGGCGACAGAGCTGATTGCTGAGATCGGTATGCTGCAGATGCTTGAGGGAACTAATCTCGAGCTGCATAAGATGACGCATGCTCACCCGACGCTGTCGGAGGCTTTGAAGGAAGCCGGTGCGGCTGTTACGGGCGAGGCTATTCACTTTTAGCCAGAAGGGCTAAAAGTGAATAGCGTTTGGGCCGGGCGTCGTAGGACGACTTGGGCACGCGCTGACGGCGGCCAGTGGATTGGTCATCAGGTGGCGTTTTCTGCGACAGGGGTGGTGGTTGGAATAAGAGGTTGCTGCCGCTGGTTAGTGTGGTGCGGCAGCGTCGTGTTCCTGGCTGAATCGAGGGGTTGTCGCGGTAGTACCGTGATTGCCACCCATTCGACTTCGCTCAGGGCAGGCCAAGTTCCTCCTCGCAATGACAGGGGTTACGCGAACGGTTTTATTTTTTCGTAGGTGCCGTTGACTATTGGTTTGGCGTCTACTTCCAACCAGTCTTCGAGGATGTCGGTGTAGAGGCCCCTAAAGTCGTTGTTGAACGCGAGATCACCCTGAACCCAGTCGACGGGGTCGATTGACGGGTACTCGGCGTAGTGTCCGCCTTTGACGGTGTTTCCGACTACGAAGGCGACTCCGCCTGAGCCATGATCCGTTCCGGTGCCGTTATCGAGCACACGCCGGCCGAATTCGCTGAACATCAGGACCGTTACTTCGTCGCCGAGTCCGTGCTCTTCGAGGTCGTCAAAGAAGGCTTCGATCGAAGTGGAGACGTGACCCCACAGGTTCGACTGAAGTGCGACTTCGTCGGTGTGGGTGTCGAACGATCCGTGCTGGGTGTAGAAGATTCTTGTTCCGAGATCGGCGAAATGAACCTGTGCAACGCCCTTCATGCTTTTGGCGAAGGGGTTGTCGGGGTATTCGACGTTCGATTTGTACTTGAGCGGGGCCTCTTTGAGGATGTCGGCACCACGCATGGCATCGAGCCCGGTTTGGCCGAGATAGTCCATAACGGTGTCGGAGCCGAGCAATGGCGTGTACATGCGGCTGAAGGCGCTCAGGGCCTGTTCGCGCTGGTTGGTGCCGGCTACTCCGGTGAGAAGCCCGTAGTTCTCGAGATCGCCAACTGATGCGACGGGAACTCCGGGTGCTGCGAGTGCTCTTGGAAGTCCGTTTCCGAAGTTGACTGCTGTTACGGGGTTACTGCCTTCGGGATCGAGCTCTTTGATTGCCTGCCCGAGCCAGCCTTTGGAGCCGACTGTGGTTGGTTCTGCAGTGTGCCAGATGTCCATCGATCGGAAGTGAGATCGGTTTGGCACGGGGTAGCCGACGCCGTGAATGATGGCGACTTTGCCCTGTTCGAAGAGGGTTTTGATTGGGCCCATGCCGGGGTTGAGGCCGTAGTCCTTGTCGAGAGGGATGACCTGATCGTCGGTGATTTTGATATTGGGTCGGGCGTCTTTGTAGAAGCCGTTCTGGAAGGGGACGATGCAGTTGAGGTAGTCGTTTCCGCCTGAGAGCTGGATTAAGACTAGGACTTTGTCTCGCTGTGGCATTGCCACTCTTTCTGTGGTGCTTGGGGTGTTGGCTGAGTCAGAAGTTGTTGGTGTGTTGTGGGTTCGTTGAGGTGGATGCCAGTGGCACATTTACTTCAGTAGGGTCGGTATTGGCTGAGTTGGAATGTGGTCCGTGTTGGATAGCGATACTGAATCAAGTTCAGCATGACAATAAAGCGATCGCTATTCGTTTGCTCTTTGGTAGACCTGTAGGCGGTGGCGTAGGGAGTCGGTGATTATTAGTCGCCCTTCGGGGTCGATTTCGATTGCTGTGGGATCCCAGAGATAGCCTTCTACTCTTGAGGATGCCTCGTGGGGATCGTCGGTATCGACTTCGATGATTGTGTTGAAGCGGGTTCGGGCTTCTGCTTCGTCGGCATTGGCGTTGAGGTAGTCCTGCGCCCATGGTGAGACGGTTGCTTCGCCTCTTACGGACTGCTGGAAGTTCCAGTCGGAATCGAACATCTGGACGCGTTGGTTGCCCCAGTCGGCGACGTATATGAAGCCGTCTTGGTCGACTGCGACATCGGAAGGTCGGTCTAGTTGGCCTTCTTCTTTGCCGGACGAGCCGTACATATCGATGAACTTGCCGTCAGACGAGAATCGCTGAACTCGGTCGTTTCGCCAGTCGGCCATGTAGATGTTGTCGGCTGCATCGGTGTCGATGCCCCAGGGGAGGTTGAACTTGCCCCTAGCGGTGCCGGGTGTGCCGAAGTGCGAGATGTATTCACCGTCGGGGGTCATGCGCTGGATGCGGTTGTTGAGATGGTCGACAACGAGAAGATCGCCGTTGGCTGCGAATTTTAGGCCTGAGGGTCCGCTGATCTGGCCAGGGTCGCTGCCCTGCTCACCCCACTTCGAGATGAATTCGCCTTCGGGATCGTAGACCGTGATTCTGTTGAGTTCTTCATCGGCTATGTAGACGCGGTCGTCGGGTCCGTGGGTGATGGCGGTTGGGCCGGTGAACTGGCCGTCGCCTTCGCCGTCGCTGCCGAACTCGTGGTACCAGCCGTGACTTATGTCGCAGATGCCGACGCGAATGCCGAGGCGGTGCATTGGGCTGCGGTTTACTGCGTAGATTCGGCCATCGGGTCGAATAGAAAGATCGACGGGAATGTGGAAGCCGCGACCGCCAACGTCGGCGCCGAAGCCGATCGTGTCAACGTAATTGAGTTTTGATTTTGTTTGCGTGGTCATGTTTAGACGAATTGGTACTCGCGGGTTGCGACGATGAGTTGGAGTAGTGAGGCGATTGCCTGATCAGAGGTATCGTCTGCGTTGATGGCAAACTGGACTAAACCAACGAGGGTTTCATCCGAGACTTCAAGATTTCCGAGGTTCTTGAGGCATGATCGAACGAGTGATTCGGACGTTGAGGGGCTTCCAGCATCCGATTTGATCGTTGATATCAGTGCCATAACGCCGTCGTTATCGAGATTGCCAATCACACCACCGGCGAAGTTCACTCGCTGGACCATTGAACCGGTTGATATCCAATCGGTTCCGCCCATCCAGCCTTCGACGCTTGGTGGGGCGTAGATGTCCTGTCCCATGTAGCCGCTGGCTACGATGTGGCCGTATACGTCTTGCGATGGACCGTCGTAGCCACCTGCGAGTCGCACGGTTCCGACGATGAGTTCGATCGGGCTTTTCACCCGGGCGTTCCATGACGCCTGAGACTTGAACGAATCGGAGAGGAATAGCGCCCGCAGCATTGCTTTGATCGAGTAGCCGGACTCGAAGTAGGCATCGGTCATTACCTTGATGGCGACAGGGTCTTTTGGCTCGAAGTGCGGCCACTGGGGCACCGGGAATTCGTCGGCGACGAAGTAGTGGTACAGGTGGCGAGCGACGAATCCGGCGGTGGCTGGGTTCTTGCAAATGAGGGCAATAATGTCTTCGCCGTTGAAGTTTCCGGTCTCACCGAGAAAGGTCTTTTCGCCGTTGTCGTGGTCTTCGGGATCGAACTTGAACTGCCAGTTCACATAGCCGTACGGGCGCATCGTGTTGTTGCGCATTTTGAGTGCCATGTAGTCGGTGTTTTCGACTGTCCAGCCGGTGAACGCCCTTGAGCATTCTTTGATGTCTTCTTCGGTGTAGTTGCCGACTCCCATCGAGAAGAGTTCGAGGATTTCACGGCCGTAGTTTTCATTGATCGAACCTTTGTGATTGTCCTGGTTGTCGAGGAACATCAACATCGCCGGGTTCTTCGAAAGTTGGAGCAGCAGCTCGTCGAACTTGCCGAGTCCGAATTCTCGCAGCATGTCGAGCTGCGTCGACATTGCCTTGCCCTGAATCAACTTGGTTTGTGCTGTGGCGAATACCCGGTGCCAGAACAGGTTCACTTTCTCTGGGAATGGGGCGTCGGTGGTGACCATGTGGTAGAGCCAGTTGCCGGAGCTACTCGGGCGGGTTCTTAGATCAGATTGGTCGATGTGATATCGACGGATGACATCTTGGGGGATGGACGTGGAGTCCTCTGCGTTCAGGAGTTCGTCGACAGCTTTTTCGTAGGTGAGGTTTGCGAAGTGGTCGAGCTCTTGTGTCGTGCCTCCGAAAGCGGCACGGCGCAGCAGGTGTGCGGCGAGTGATTGATCGGTGCGAGATTCAGTTGTTGTCATGTGAGCTTTGTTCCTTGAGGAGCCTCGGCGGGAGTTTACTCGCATGTAGGCGGGCGTGCGAGTTTTTGGCGGGTGCTGGCGC
>DUCO01000024.1:0-89142 GCA_012959765.1 Dehalococcoidia bacterium
CGCAATATTCTTCATCATCGCTGGATTTGGATCACTTGGACTACCTATGCTTTCCGGCTTCGTATCCGAAATCATGGTCTTTTTGGGCACGTTCTCGGTATGGCCAACGGCCACGAGTGTTGCCGCGTTTGGCGTTGTTCTGGCAGCCGGGTACACGCTCTGGATGGTTCAGCGAACGTTCTTCGGCGAGCGACCTGTGACCCCGGGACTTTCCGACGAGGTTTACGACAATCTTGAAGACGCCAACTGGGTCGATATGATCCCGGTAATTGCTCTGGCGGCCCCTATTTTTATCGTTGGTATATGGCCTTCAGTGATCACCGACATGTTCGATATTGGAATTCAGGCGGTGCTTAGGTAATGACTGTCCAGGACTTCTGGGTACTGTCCCCTGAAATAGCCATGGCCTTGCTGGCTCTTGTCGTGATCTCCGTTGATCTCGTCACTCGGAGCATGGCCAAGATTTCTACAGTCGCGTTCATCGGGCTGGCCGCACCTCTGTTCTTAACGATGAACCTGTGGTTTGGCTGGGTCGGCAATCCTGTCGATGGTCCGGCACTGTTCGGAACCGTTGAGGCTGATCGGTTCTCGCTGTTCTTCAAATTCCTGTTGATCTCGGTTACCGCGGGCACGATTCTTGCTTCTGCCAGGTACATCGCCAGCGACCGTATGAAGGACTACGGAGGCGAGTTCGTCTCACTCGTGTTGCTATCCGTAACGGGAATGATGCTGCTCGTATCGGCGACAGAGTTGATCACGATCTACGTTGCGCTTGAACTGAGCGCACTTCCGGTTGTCGCTCTGGCTGCCATTCACCGCACCAAACAGGGTATTGAAGCCGGGACGAAGTTCTTTGTACTCTCGGCGATCTCAAGTGCGATTCTGCTCTACGGATTCGCTTATCTCTACGGCTACACCGGCAGCACAAATCTTGACGTAATTATGTCTCGACTGGCGGTACTCCCAACCGAAGCCGGCATTCCTTTTGGCTCTTATGCCGTGCTTCTCTCGGTCATCATGATCGTCGCCGGGTTCGGCTTCAAGATGGCCGTTGTACCGTGGCAGATGTGGGTACCCGACGTTTATCAGGGTGCTCCAACGCCGGTTGCTGCGTTCCTTTCTGTTGCCTCGAAAGCCGCTGCGTTCGCCGTGATCATGAGGATCATGTACACAGCGTTTGGCAACGAAACGCTGATGCAGGACTGGTCGGGACTATTTGCGATTCTGGCTGCAGTGACCATGACGGTCGGTAACACGCTGGCGCTATCGCAATCGAATATCAAACGACTACTCGGTTATTCGACTATTGCTCAGGCCGGTTACATCCTTGTTGGACTTGCCTCGGTGTCTGCCAACCAGGTGGGTGTTACATCCGCTAATGCTGGTCCTCAGGGCGCTTTGTACTACCTCGCCGGATATGCCTTCACAAACCTCGCCGTGTTCTTCGCTGTGATTGCCATTACTTCACGAACCGGCGACGACTCGATCGAGAGTCTGAACGGCATGCTGAAGCGTTCGCCATTGCTGGCGGGTCTTCTCATATTTGGTCTGTTGTCGCTTCTTGGCATGCCGCCAACGGTTGGTTTCATGGCCAAAGTGGTCGTTTTCGGAGCGGCTCTTAACGCCAATCTGACATGGCTTGCGATCATCGGTGTTGTGAACACGGTCATCGCCGCTTACTACTATTTGCGGGTTATTCGAGCGATTGTGTTCGAGGATCCTGCAGACGATTCGACGTTCAGTGCCGACAAGCCGATTCTGATCGCAGCAGGTGTTGCAGCGGTCGGTGCCGGGGTGTTCGGTCTGGCGCCGTTCCTGATTCTCGATTTCGCAGACAAGGCGCTTTCTATCATTCCGAGGCTGTAGGAGCCTTTCAAGTACGGCGGTTTATTCCGCTGGCCGCTAAGACTTGCGGGGCAGTAGACTGCTAACGACTCTCGATTACACGGACTGAAATTGGCGAATATGCCCAGTTACCAGAACATAGGAATCGTTCACAACGGCGAACTTGCTGAGGCGGAAGACCTCGCCAAAGTTCTTACGATCGAATACGCCCAGGGGCGGAAGTTTTGGCTCGCAACACCGGGCGATCTTTCTGAACATGGCGAACAGCTTGCAAAGTCCGATCTGATAATCACGATCGGTGGCGATGGCACGATTCTGCGTGGTGCACACGCTGCGTCAGCCCGTGCCATCCCGGTTCTTGGCGTAAACATGGGCCGTGTCGGCTTCATGAGTGATGTTGAGGCAAAAGATGCCGTTGCCGATGTTGGCTGGTATCTCGATGGCAATGCTCGAATCGAGCGTCGCTTCATGTTGAGCGCTACCGTGTCAGGCGATGACACGCAGCCGATACTTGCCCTGAACGACGTCACCGTCGCCCGTGGCGCTGTGCTCAGGGTTATCGAGGTCAGTACGGTGGTCGACGGGGTTCACCTCGCAACGTATCGAGGCGACGGTGTTGTCGTGTCAACCGCAACCGGTTCAACGGGTTACAGCCTGTCGCTGGGTGGACCGGTGATGGATCCGACTTCTCAGGACTTTCTCGTAAAGCCAATCGCAACCCACATGAGCCAGTTTGGTGGGGCGATACTGCAGGCGTCATCAACAGTCGAACTCACTGTTCAGTTGTACGAAGACGCAACGTTAAATGCTGATGGATTCATCGACCGCGCACTGCATGCCGGCCAGACCGTTACGCTCACTCAAGCTGGCAACTACGCTTCGTTCCTCAGGCGAAAACCTGCGGCCGATTTCTGGGGCGATCTTTCGAGGCGGTTGGGACTGCGAAAAGGTTCCATCAAATCGTCATAAAATCGTCGCATCTAGCACCTGATTTTTCGGTAAAATAATTACGTTTTGCAGCCCAAACGCCCGACCACAGTGTCAGTCAGCCGTAAATACGAGGGAAACCGAATCTCCCTGCGAGTTGACACCGCTCGATTTGACGATGGCCCCGCGTTTGACCGTGAGATTGTTGAACATCCCGGCTCAGTGGTACTGGTTCCCATCACCGACGATGGGAAAGTCCTGCTCATCCGGCAGTATCGACAGGCAGCAGAGAAGTTTCTTTTGGAAGCCTCTGCCGGAACAAGAGAAGCAGGTGAAAGCCCGGAAGTTACCGCTCACCGGGAATTGCAAGAAGAGGTCGGATACAAAGCCGGAAAACTTATTCCAATTGGTGGTTCCTGGGTCGCTCCCGGATACTCGACAGAGTATTCATACATGTACATTGCGACCGATCTAGAAGAAGCTTTGCTACCCTCTGACGATGGAGAAGATATCGTCGTTGAAGAGGTTGATTTTGAGGATCTGAACCGATTGATAGCCGATGGCGAACTTGAAGACCAGATGTCGATAGCTGCATTGCTATCGGCGCAGTATGTGTACACACAGCACATCAAGAGTTGAACTAATGACGATGACGACACTAATAACCCCCCGACGTAGCACGAGTCGAGCCTATGTATGAGCATGATGTCCTGATTATCGGCGGAGGACTCGCCGGCCTCAGGGCAGCGGTTGAAATCACGCGCGCTGGTGTCGATGTGGCAGTAATTTCGAAGGTTCACCCGGTGCGCAGTCACTCGAATGCTGCTCAGGGTGGCATCAACGCTCCTCTTACCGACCGTGGTGACGAGTGGGAAGGCCACGCCTACGACACGATCAAGGGAAGCGACTTCCTTGCTGACCAGGACGCTGTCGAAGTGATGTCGAGTGAGGCCGGTGAAGCCGTTCTCGAACTCGAACGAATGGGTGTCATTTTCAGCCGAGGCGAAGACGGCAAACTGGGAACCCGGGCGTTCGGTGGCCAGAAGGTCGCCCGAACGTTATTTGTTGGAGCCATCACCGGCTCGGCAATTCTTCACGTTCTATTTGAACAGTCGCTCAAGCTCGGTCTGAACGTCTACGAAGAATGGTTCGTCACCAAGCTCATCATCGAAGACGGCGCATGCCGCGGCGTGGTCGCAATCGATCTCAAAACTGGCGAAATGCACACGATCAAGGCCAAGGCAGTCATCGTGGCAGCCGGTGGTGCTGGGCGTGTGTTCGAGCCGTCGACCAATGCATTGATTTGCACCGGTGATGGTCTCTCGCTTGCGTACCAGGCAGGTGTTCCGTTGATGGACATGGAGATGATCCAGTACCACCCAACGACTCTTGCCCGAACTGGCATTCTGATGTCGGAAGCGGCTCGTGGTGAGGGGGCATATCTTCTCAACGCTTCGGGCGAACGATTCATGGAGAAGACGGCCCCTGACTATATGGAGCTTGCTTCACGTGATGTTGTTTCTCGGGCAGAGCAGACGGAAATCGACGAGGGCAGGGGGATCGACGGAAACGTTCTTCTGGACCTTCGACATTTGGGTCGGGATTTCATTGAACAACGACTTGGCTACTTGCAGGAAGTATCAGTTGAGTTCCTCGGTATCGACATGGCTGAACAGCCAGTTCCTGTGCAACCAGGAATGCACTACATCATGGGCGGTGTCAAGACCGATGTGGACGGTGCGACGAACGTGCCGGGGCTATACGCCGCCGGTGAGTGTGCGAACGTCAGCGTTCACGGTGCGAACCGCTTGGGTGCTAACTCGCTTCTCGACACCGTGGTGTTTGGTCGACGTTCAGGCGTACACGCTGTTGAGTACATCAAGAGCGTTGGTGGTCACTCTCGTGCAGAGGAAGACCTTGCAAGCGAGAAGGTTCGATTGCAGGCGCTTCTCGACCGACCGAACGGCGAACGTGTCGCAACGGTTCGAAACGACATGGCGCGCGGCATGACCAAGGGCATCGGTGTATTCCGCGATCAGGCTTCGATGGAAGGTGCTCTCGAAAACCTCATCGATGTGAAGTCTCGAATGGGCGGATTCTCGATCGAAAACAAGGGAAAGGTATTCAATACCGACCTGATGTTCGGTCTTGAACTCGAATTCATGATCGACTGTGCCGAGACTGTTGTCGCTGGTGCGCTGACTCGTAAAGAGAGCCGTGGAGCTCACTTCCGAACGGATATAACCGAACGAGACGAT
Source organism: Dehalococcoidia bacterium (assembly GCA_012959765.1). Lineage (GTDB taxonomy): Bacteria > Chloroflexota > Dehalococcoidia > Lucifugimonadales > Lucifugimonadaceae > Lucifugimonas. The sequence goes on from DUCO01000024.1 coordinate 5,031, forward strand.
GAAAACTGGCTGAAGCACACCCTGATGTACAAGGACGATGAGGCTGAGAACGGTGTTCGCGTTGAAACGTCTGACGTGAAGATCACGCAGTGGGAACCAGTAAAGAGGGTCTACTAAATGCCGGACACTATGAACGTAAAACTGAAGATCAAGCGATTCGACCCCACTCAATCAGGTGGCAAAACCTGGTGGCAGGAGTACGAGGTTGATATTCACCCAGACTCAACAGTTCTCGACTCGCTAATTGAGGTACGAGAACATGAAGACGGCACTCTGGCAATGCGATGTGCGTGCCGGGCTTCGATTTGCGGTTCGTGTGGGATGAAGGTCAACGGCAATGCAAAGCTTGTCTGTAAGACTCGTGTTGTCGACGTTGCGCCAAACGGCGAGCAGCTGACAATCGAGCCAATGGGCAACCAGCACGTCGTCAAAGACCTCGTGATTTCTCTCGACACTTTCTTCGCGCAGATCAATCGAGTGGAGCCTTACCTCCAGCCGAGTTTCGTTCCAGAGCAGGGTGAATACACCGCCACGAACGAGTCGATGGAGAACCTGCTCATTTCAATGAACTGCATCATGTGTGGTTGCTGTGTATCTGATTGCACGGTTCTCGAAGTCGACTCGAACTTCATTGGTCCCGCAGCGCTGGCAAAGGCGTGGCGGTTTACTGAAGACCCACGAGACTCGAAGCGTGACGAGCGCTTGAAGGCGTTGAACGACGAAGACGGTGGAATGTGGGACTGCACACGCTGCATGAAGTGTGTCGATGTCTGCCCCAAAGGCGTTGCACCCATGGATCGGATCATGGAACTGCGTGAGGCCGCTATCGAAGCTGGCAATACGAACACCCATGGCTACCACCACACCGAATCGTTCTACAACTCTGTGAAGAAGAATGGGCGTCTTGACGAAACCCGTTTGGCTATCGACTCTGCGGGCATGTTCAATATTCCGCGAATGCTCGATCTCGTTCCTATCGGGCTCGCCGCAATGCGAAAAGGAAAGCTGCCTCCACTGATGCCGCACAAAGCTGAAGACCATAAAAAAGTGAAAGAACTCTACGAAAGGGTCGAAGGTGAATCGAAATGAAGTACGCCTTCTATCCCGGATGTGTAGCCCGTGGCGGTGCGCCCGAACTTTACGATTCTGCCCTCGCCGTCATGGAACGACTCGGCATCGAGCATGTCGAGCTGACAAAAGCAGCCTGCACTGGAGCCGGTGTGCTGCAGGAAAAGAACCTGAAGATGGGCGACATCTTGAACGTTCGAACGTTCGCTATGGCTGAGCAGATGGATCTGCCGATCATGGTGCTGTGTTCAACCTGTCAGGGCGTGATGAGCCAGGCCAACCACCGGGTTAAACGCGATCCTGAGTATCTTGCCGAGATCAACAAGCACCTCGCTACTGAGGGTCTTGAGTACAAGGGCACGACCTCGGTGAAGCATCTTTTGTGGGCGCTGATCGAGGACATCGGACTCGACAAGCTGAAAGAGACATTCACTCGTGAACTGACCGGGATGAACATGGCACCGTTTTACGGCTGCTACATGGTTCGACCTACCGACGCTCTTGAGTTCAAGGAAATCCCATCTCGTGAGACCTCGCTTGAGGATCTGATCGAGGCGGTTGGTGGTACGGTTACCGAGAAATTTACTGGTAAGACTGCCTGCTGTGGTTTCCCGATTCTGTTCATCAACCAGGCCAACTCGATGAAGATGGTCGCCAACCACACTGGTAGTGCGCAGGACCTCGGGGCCGACGCAATGGTCACTCCGTGCCCGCTGTGTCACCTGAACCTTGATGGCTACCAGCCAAAGGCTCGCAAGCAGGTTCGTGGCGACAAGGCTGAACTCCCTGTCATCCACGTGCCGCAGTTGATCGGACTGGCGATGGGTATGAGCGAGAAGGCTCTGGGACTCCAGAAGCACATTGTTTCAACCAAGGAACTGGTTCGGAAAGCAGAGGCTCTACCTACGCAGGTCTAGTTCTCTTTTCACACAACGAAATTCAAACGACCATGGGATTTTCCTCGGGTCGTTTTTTGTTTGGGGAAAATTGTGTTCAGTTTGGTGCCACGAACGGTGAGTTGTGCCAGTCGTTGAGCATGATGCTGTGCTCTTCGACTATTTCTAGAATCCGATTGTCGTTCCAGCCTCGGGCTCCCATCCAGCGTAGCACCCATTGTGGGTCAGGAGCGCTGGCGTCGTCGGGAAAGTTGAGAAGTGAGGTCTTTAGCTCGGGATTTTTTCCGACGTAATCGGGCACAGCGCACCGGTTTTCGATTAGCTCTCTGGCAGCAACCACATCGCCGCCATTGATTCTGAGAACGCGTTCGAGCCAGGTGTCGAACTCCCATGCGACTGCTAATGACCAGAGTTCTCGGCCTTCCGTGCCGCGTCGGGTTCCGGGAAACAGACCTATGAATCTTTTTAAGAGTCCCGGTTTCTGGCCGTATTTTGTGGGAATCGTGAGATCACCAACAACGTCGAGAACTGCTGCGTAAGCGGCTGAAACGAAGTCGACGTACATCGGCTCGTATTCGGCCTCTGATTCTGGTAATTCGACTTCGTATTCGTAGTCAGGAGTTTCAAGCTCGAAGTCCCACGCCAGTAATGCGAACTCGAGCGTCGATGGCGTCGGCGGACTAGGTCGCCAACTCAGCGCTTCTGTGAGTTCAGTGTCTCGAGGCAAGTGGGTTCGCCTTTCTAACGGGAATCATTCGAGGTTGCGTATAGCTTAGTCGGGTGTCACAGCTATTGTCATTCCGAACTTGTTCAGAATCCCGTGTACTGGAACCAACAGACAACTAAAAAATTCACGTTTACGCCAGAATTGATGGCTTCTGATTGTGTTGATAACGATCCTGAATCAAGTTCAGAATGACAGTAGATGAAGTGAGGTGACCCATCGGTCGCCTCACTTTCGTTCTAGTTCAATACGTTCTGAAGAACGGCCTGACTTACTAGCCAAGACTTATCGATCTCTCAGAAAACGAGCCACTGGCTTAGGCTTTCGCCATAATGTCGACTAGTTCCTGGACTGAGTCGGCTGATGCCTTGAGGGCTGACGATTCGTTGTCGGTTAGTTCGACTTCTATGATCTCTTCGATACCTGCTGCGCCGAGTTTTACTGGCACACCGGCGTAAAGATCGTTGATGCCGTATTCGCCTTCGAGGAACGCTGCACAGGGCAGGATTTCCTTGCGATCGAGCAGAATCGACTCGACCATCTGGGCAACAGCTGCGGAAGGAGCGTAGTAGGCAGATCCTGTCTTCAGTAGACCAACGATTTCGGCACCACCGTCACGGGTTCGCTGAACGATCTCTTCAAGTCGGCCAGCTTTGATCAACTTGGCCACGGGCACGCCGCCAACAGTGGTTGAGCCGATCAGCGGAACCATAGTGTCGCCGTGTCCACCAAGAACGTAAGCCGAAACATTGGTTACGGATGCGTTGAGTTCCTGTGAAAGGAAAGTACGGAACCGGGCAGTGTCGAGAATACCGGCCATGCCGATAACTCGTTCTTTCGGGAAACCGCTGACCCTGTATGCGTGCTGAACCATTGCGTCGAGTGGGTTCGAAACGACGATCATGACGGCGTTGGGGGAGTACTTGGCGGCCTCTGCGGTTACAGACCCGACGATTTTCATGTTCGTCATCAGCAGGTCGTCACGGCTCATGCCGGGCTTGCGCGGGATTCCAGCGGTGATAACCACGACATCGGAGTCTGCGGTGTCTTCGTAGGAGTTTACACCCGTGATCTGGGCATCGGTTCCGACCACCGGGCCAGACTCGAGCATGTCTAGTGCGATTCCCTGTGGCTTGCCTTCAACGATATCGACAAGAACAACGTCGGCGTAGCCTTTTTCGAAAATACGCTGAGCTGTTGTTGCGCCAACAAAACCGGCACCAACTACTGTCACTTTGAACTTCATAACTTAAATCTTCCTCGGCTTCTCAAGCTTCTCACCTGGGCGAATTCGCAATGAACTTAGACTCAAAACAATCGAGTCATCACTGCCACTTGTGAGGTTTTCCTTTTCTGGGTAATACCTTGCCCGTATCAGGTCTTATCGCATGGGTTTCGTTGGTCTTGGCTGCTGACTTGTCGGTCACACGGTCCATACCATCGATTCCGGGCGTTCCCATGGCTTCTGCGTGGCCCATTGCCACGAATAAAATATCGGCCGTTTCATCTGCAACGGCGTCGTCGCCTTCTTTTTCCGATATCGCCTGCGCAAGCTCGTTGAATTCCTCGTCCAGAATGCTCGTTCGATTTGCGACTATCTCGGTTGCGCTCTGACCCTGAAACTGCCCTGAGCCAACCTCGAAGCGATTGTGGAAGTCCCAGACCTCTCCTGCCATTTTAGACACGGAGTCGACGAATTCCTGCCGCCCAACAACATTGGGTGCGTAGTCGCGTTCCTGCTCTTGATTTTGGGGAGATTCGGTCATTAACTGTGCTTGCTAGAGCGGGATGTTCCCATGTTTTTTCGGTGGCAGAGTATCGACCTTCGATTCGAGCATTCGGAGGGCTTTCACCAGCTCGGGTCGGGTTTGTGCAGGGTCGATCACATCATCGATGTAGCCACGATTGGCAGCTACGTACGGGTTTGCGAACTGATCGCGGTAGTCGTTGACCAGTTCGGTGCGCTTGGCTTCTGGGTCATCGGCATCTGCGATTTCTCTACGTCGAATTACGTTGATAGCGCCTTCGGGTCCCATCACAGCGATCTCAGATCCCGGCCAGGCGAAATTCACGTCTGTCCGCGTCTCTTTTGAGCCCATGACGATGTAAGCACCACCGTAGGCTTTTCGCAGAATGACCGTGATCTTCGGCACCGTTGCTTCAACGTAGGCGTAGAGGAGTTTCGCACCGTGGCGAATGAGTCCGCCGTACTCCTGCTGCATACCGGGCATGAAGCCGGGCACATCGACAAATGTCACGATCGGAACGTTGAACGCATCGCAGAAGCGGACGAATCGAGCGGCTTTGTCTGATGCGTCGATATCGAGCATACCCGCCATCTGGTTGGCCTGATTGGCGACAACTCCGATGCTCATGCCATCGAGTCGAGCAAAACCAACAACAACGTTGGGTGCGAAGTTGTGGTGAACCGGCAGGAAATCGCCGTTGTCTACCACTTTCGAAATCACATCCATCACGTCGTATGGCTGGTTCGCTGCATCGGGAACAACGTCTCTCAACCCAGTGTCGGCACGATCGGGAGCATCTGTTGGTTCGTTCGAAGGAGCCGATTCGGCGTTGTTCGACGGCAGATATGAGAGAAGTGCTCGCACGTGGGCGAAGCAGGCTTCTTCCGATTCCGCTGTGAAATGCGCGACTCCGCTTCGTGAGGCATGGGCTGTTGCGCCGCCAAGATCCTCGTGCGAAACCTCTTCGCCGGTAACCGCCTTCACAACGTCGGGGCCGGTGATGTACATCTGCCCGATGCCTTCGACCATGTAGATGAAGTCGGTAAGGGCAGGGGAGTAGACCGCTCCGCCGGCTGCGGGCCCCGCAATGATGGTGATCTGCGGAACTACACCGGATGCGAGAGTGTTTCGCTTGAATATTTCGCCATACCCGGCAAGGGAGTCGATTCCTTCTTGAATTCGTGCTCCACCAGAGTCGTTAATGCCGATTATCGGTGCGCCCATGCGCATTGCATGGTCCATCACTTTAGAGATTTTCTGGGCTGCCACCTGGGACAACGAACCGCCCAACACAGTGAAGTCCTGGGCGTATGCAAACACCTGGTTACCGTCGACTGTGCCGTGGCCGGTTACGACTGAATCGCCTTCGAATCGCTGCTTGTCGAGGCCGAGGTCTGTTGACCTGTGGGTGACGAACGTGTCGAGTTCGACAAAGCTGCCGTCGTCGAACAGGCTCACAAGGCGTTCACGTGCCGTGAGTTTGCCACGTTTGTGCTGTGATTCGACCCGTCGTTCGCCGCCGCCCAGATGTGCGGTTTTTCGTCGAGCTTCGAGATCTTCCAGCTTTGTCGTCTGCGCCTGATCTTCAGACGCGTCGGGTTTGGATTCGGTGGCTATCGTGATGCCTCGCTGGCTAGAGTTTTAGTGCGTGCGTCGCAAGATTGTTTTGGCAATTTACCTGCTGTTGAATCTCATGGCGCAGAGCGCCAACAAATCCTAACTTACGGCAAGATGTCCAGCAACTCCGCTATTGGGATTATTTCACACCTATCCGGTGTTAAAATCGGATGGTAAAAATTCCATTGCTGATACCCGGCGTGTTGCCAGTTCGAAGAAACGATAGCTACGGCCAGATCACTTGTCTTCAATTCACGACATAACAATTCCGACGCTTCGTCTTGGCTCAATTGAGTTCATTTGGGGCGTGCGGACGTACGTGATGGGTGTTGTTAACGCTACTCCCGACTCGTTTTCGGGAGATGGGGTGTTACCGACTCCGGGTGATGTTCAGGCTGCGATAGACCAGGCGTTGCGCATGGAGGACGAGGGTGCCGACATTATTGATGTGGGCGGCGAATCTACTCGGCCTGCCAGTGTTTATCCCGATGCTGCGCCGGTCACTGGGGATGACGAAGTTTCCAGAGTAGTTCCAGTGATCGCGGGTTTGATCGGGCGGCTTGGTATTCCGATTTCTATTGATACGCGTAAGGCGAGCGTCGCTGCCGCAGCGATTGATGCCGGGGCGGTTCTTGCCAATGATGTGTCGATGCTTGGAGACGCCGAGATGGCTGGCGGGATCGCTGGAAAGGGTGTGCCGATTGTCGTGAGTCATATTCGCGTTGGAGGACACTCAGGCGGTGTGGTTGAAGATGTAATCGCCGATCTTCGATCTTCTATCGAGCAGTTGACGGCGGCTGGGGTTGATCGTTCTCTAGTAATCGCAGATCCGGGGATCGGGTTCGCTAAAAACGGCGACCAGTCGCTGTTGCTGATGAAAAACATCGCTCGGATTCGCGCTGAATTGAACCTTCCACTGCTTCTCGGAACTTCTCGTAAATCGTTCATTGGAGCGACTACTGGCGAGCCTGTTGATGATCGTCGGTTTGGTACCGCGGCGACTGTTGCACTGTCGATTCAGGCTGGTGCGGACATCGTTCGGGTTCATGATGTGAAGGAGATGGTGCGGGTGGCGAAGATGAGCGATGCGATTGCCCGAGCAAGCGCCCAAGATGACGGTGCCGGGGATGCCTAGTCGACTCGTAACTGCGTACATCGGGCTGGGAAGTAATCTCGGCGATCGTTCTCGGAACCTTCAGGGAGCAGTCGAACGCCTGTCGAGCATTGGGAATGTCACCGCAATGAGTTCGATGTTCGAGACCAAGCCGTGGGGCGTTGACGGCTATCAGCCTCGTTACTTGAATCAAGCGGTAGCAGTGGAAACGACTCTTGACCCACTTGAAGTCGTCACGGAATTGCTGTCTATCGAATACTCGCTGGGTCGGGCAAGGGAAGAAAAGAACGCTTCTCGAACGCTTGATCTTGATCTGTTGCTGCACGGCGACTCGGTTGTAGAGGCGAGCGGGGTTACCGTTCCGCACCCTCGGCTACACGAACGAGCGTTTGTACTTGTTCCGCTGGTGCAGATAGCTCCTGAGCTGGTTCACCCGGTCTTGAAGCGAACGATGGCAGAGTTAGCAGAGTCTTCCGACCGCTCAGGGATCAGCGGGATGGCTTAGTCATTGTGATGGCGTTGTAGTTACTGAAAGACTGCCATGCTGATTTTATTTGAGTATCTTTCTCTCCCTTGCAGCGATGTCTTTGAGCGCTAGATACTGCTCGTATTCACCGACACAACGCGTCCCCACACCAGATCCCACGACTCCGCTCGGGAAACGGCAGCCACTAGCTCGAAATCGAGTTTTCAAACAGCACTCGTAGCACTGCTGCCAGAAGGAATATCACGACGCCTATGAACACCATGGCGTTGTAGCCGATTAGCCAGGAAAGCCGGTCGACCATGCCCTTCGGATGTGCTGTTGGGTCGAAGTCCGACTGCCGAAAACGCCATACGAGGTAGAACATCCACAGCGCCAACGCCAGCTTCACGCCAAGCACGATGAACCACGCCGCCGTGGCGTCGTCTCCTGTCAGGCGGTCGAACATCAGAACGATGCCCGTGACGATGATCGCAATCACTGAAATATCGACGAGTTCGCGGTAAACCGAGCCGAGCGGACGCATGATGGGGCGAATCAGCTCCGGGTTGGCTTTTTCAACCGGTCGCAGCACGAATGCGAAGAATGCGCTTCCGCCTATCCACGCCACTGCGCCGATAGCGTGGGCCCATCGCACGAACAGCATGATCCAATCGCCGGCATCAATTTCTCCAAACATGGAGCGATTATGCCACCAACAGCTGCTAGATTACCCGGTGGTTGAGCATCTAGAAATCGTAAAAACCCAGCCTGGGTGGCTAGCTGGCCAGCAATGCATCCAGTTGCTCGGCGAGTTGCTCTTCGCCGATGATGCCGGTCCACGTGCGGGCGATGTTGTGGTCTTTGTTCAGGAACACAGTAGTTGGGTACGAGAACGCCTTGTAGCCAAACTGGACTGTGGAATTAAGATCGGGCATGTTCGGGTATGTGAGTCCGAGCTCCCTCACGAATGCCTGACCGTTAGCTGCCGAGTCGAGTCCGAGCTGTTGTATGCCGATGAAAGCAACATCATCGCCGTACTTTTCGTAGGCGGTTTGCAGATCGGGCATTTCGGCCCTGCAAGGTGGGCAGGAAGGGAACCAGAAGTTCACAAGTACGGGCTTGCCTTCGTGCATTTCGAGGCTGAAGTCTCCGTGTTCGAAGGTTGCTCCAACGATTGGAGGAGCGTTTCCAACCGATTCGCTCGATCCGCTTGCTGCAATCTCAGCCACTGACTTCGCAGGCTCGTCGCCGCCGCATGCAACTGCAGCGATCGCAACAAGTCCGATCAGAGCGAGCAGCCACGCACGTCTGGCCAGTCGGGGTGATTCAGATTGATTGGCGACTCTATTGGTAATTCGATCCATCGAAACGATCACTCCAGGAGGATAACTGCGAAACAATTTTGGGACATCTCTTAGTTTGATATAACTGGTCGTAGCAACGCTGCCGCTGGCATGGGATGCAAATAGATATACGCACATCCCACACCAGCGGTTCCCAGCTAGATCGGGTTTTAGCCCTGGCAGTCGGCCCGCATTTCGTTCATCAGGTCACGAATTGCAGATTCGAGGTTCTCGATTGGCACCCGAACCTGCTCCATGGTGTCGCGGTTTCGGATGGTCACCGAGTCATCGTCGAGGGTGTCGAAGTCGACTGTCACACACAGGGGAGTGCCGATTTCATCCTGTCGACGGTACCGGCGACCGATGCTCTGAGTGTCGTCGTACTGAGTGTTGAATTGTTGACGCAGAACATCGTATACGCGTCGGGCTGTCGGGCTGAGGGTGTCTTTCTTAGAAAGTGGAAGCACCGCTACCTGGAACGGTGCGATGTCGGGGTGGAAGCGCAGAACAACACGCATTTCTTTGCCCTCACCCTCCTCATCGTAGGCATCAGCAAGGAAGGCAAGTGCTGATCGGTCGGCACCCATCGCGGGCTCAACCACGAACGGAACAAACCGTTTTTTCTGCTGATCATCGAAGTACGAAAGATCCCTGCCGCTCTTTTCTGTATGCGCCTTCAGATCATAGTCTGTTCGGTTCGAGATCGTCTCAAGCTCGCCCCAACCCCAAGGAAATTCGTATTCGACATCGGCTGAAGCCTTCGAGTAGTGAGGGAGTTCATCGGCATCGTGCTTGCGGAGCATGAGTTTTTCGCCACGAATACCGTGCGACTTGAACCAGTCCATCGAAAAGTTCATCCAGTATTCGTGCCACTCATCATCGGTGCCCGGCTCGCAGAAATACTCCATCTCCATCTGCTCGAATTCTCTGGTTCGGAAAGTGAAGTTACCAGGAGTGATTTCGTTTCGGAACGATTTACCGATCTGGGCGATACCAAACGGGATTTTCTTTCGCGAAGTGGTTTGAACGTTCTCGAAGTTCACGAACATTGCCTGAGCGGTTTCGGGTCGCAAATAGACCGTAGCTGTGTCATCTTCTACAGGACCCAGAAAGGTCTTAAGCAGGAGATTGAACTGACGAGCAGGTCCGAAATCACCACCACAAGTTGGGCAAACGTCGCCTTCAACCTGGTCTTCACGATATCGTCGGTGACACTCATTACATTCGACCAGAGGGTCGCTGAAGCCGTCGAGGTGACCCGAGGCGACCCACACATCCGGGTGCATCAGAATCGACGCATCCATACCGACAATGTCGTCACGTTCGCGCACCATCGACTTCCACCACGCGTCCTTGACGTTGCGTTTTAGCTCGACTCCAACTGGACCGTAGTCCCAAATGCTGGAGAGTCCGCCGTAGATTTCGGAACTTTGAAATACGAATCCACGTCGCTTTGCGAGTGAAACAAGGGTGTCGAGACTGGTGCCGGAAAGTGTTCGCTTGGCCAATTGAGTTGCTCCTGCAGTCCACGCCGGGCTGGCGTGTCTACACAAAAAAATACGCCCGCAGGCTGCGGACGCGTATCTAAAGTTTACATTCAGGCGTCACGAAAGACAGCCCAAAATCGCAGCAAGTATTTTCGTCGTGATCTATTATTCGCTAATCACAAACAAGTGCACCTATGCATATTTTATTTCGGATAGGCGAGTACTCGGGAGATCATGATTTATGGCTGACGCGATGGCAGGACAACTTCAGGACAAGGTCGCGCTGATCACCGGCGCTGGTCGGGGCATCGGCGTTGGGATAGCCAACGTGCTTGTGAGCAGGGGAGCGGCCGTGGCTGTCTGTGATCTCGATGGCGCCGCGGCGCAGGAAACTGCTGATGCGATCAACGCGGCTGGCTGCAAGGCGATTGGCGGTGCAGTTGATGTGACCGACCCGGAGTCGCTCGATCACTTTGCGGGTCGGACAATCTCCGAACTGGGTGGAATCGACATTGGTGTGGCAAACGCCGGAGTTATCGGTGGACGTGGTTTTTCCGAACGCATCGACTTCACCAAGGAAGACTGGGATATGACTTTCGCTGTGAACGTGCAGGGGATGACTAACACCACCGATGCCGTGAAAGAACACATGAAAGACCGTGAGCAGGGCAAGATCGTGATCATCGCTTCTCACGGAGGTCGCAAGCCTCGTGGCGTTGGTGATAAAGGGCGAGGAAACGCACAGCACCCGTATCTGGTGTCGAAGGCGGCTGCGATTCAATACACGCACCTGCTTGCTATGGAGCTTGGCAGCTACAACATCAACGTGAACGCAGTGTGTCCTGGTCGACTGTGGACAGCTATGTGGGAGGCGATTGCGATCAACCATAAAGAGCTGAACCCGGCCTACGCCGAGATGACGCCCTACGAGATTTTCATCGACCAGATCAAGGCAACGATGCCGCTGGGCCGACCGCAAACGCCAGAAGATATCGGTAAGACGGTTGCGTTCCTGTCATCAGATGATGCTGCCGAAATAACCGGCCAGGCGATTAATGTGAATGGTGGAGCAGCGTTTGATTAGGTGCCATTTGCACTGAGTGAATTCAGATCGAGCGAGCGAAGCAGGGAACAACCAGAAACTATGAACATAGTTGGCGATGCGACAGTCGTGATCGACCGGCCTGCTGCTGAGGTTTGGGAGTGGGTTGTCGATCCTTCGAACATGCACCTGTGGGTGCAAAATGTGGACCATCCGGGTAGCTGGATCGACGATGGCGAACTCACTGCTGGTTCGAGGTGCCGTATCGACTACACCAGTACGGTCGGAAGACCGACGAAATCATCTTCGAGGTTAGAAAAGCTGTGCTTGGCGAGACATTTATTGTCGATACGGTGGAGGGGCCTTACCAAGTACTGGTCGAATTCGGGTTCGAAGAGGCGAACGGGGGCATTTCGACTGAGTTAAACATCAAGATGACCGCTCGATCCGATAACTATTTCACGGCGGTTTTATTCGTCCTTGCTGGCTGGTTCGCAAAATGGTTTATGAATCGGCGACTGTGAAAAGAACTACAACAAGTGAAGATCGAGATAGAGAAGCAATGAACGACCGAGAGTTGATGTACCTGCCGGGTCACAGGCAGCACCAGATGATTGTCGACAAGGAGATATCGTCAGTTGAACTGACCGAGGCATCGCTTCGACGAATCGCAGAGCTTGAACCCCAGCTACATGCGTTCATTACTCTTGACGAAGAAGGTGCCCTCGCAACCGCCACCACTGCCGATTCCGAACTGGCGAAAGGCAACATTAGTGGTCCGCTGCACGGCGTTCCGATCGCCGTAAAAGATCTCGAAGTGACGAAGGGTTTGCGCACGACTCTGGGCAGTTCGTTTTTCAAAGACTGGATTCCCGACTACGACTCGGTTGCGGTCGAACGCCTTCGTGCGACCGGCGCAGTAATTCTCGGAAAAACCAACACGCCTGAGTTTGGCAACAGGGAAGAAACTTTCACGAACATCGCCCCAACGTGCAACAACCCGTGGGATCCGGCGAGAATGCCGGGCGGATCGAGCGGTGGAACTGCAGCCGCGATCGCTTCTGGCATGTGCTCGATAGGAACGGGTTCTGATGGGGGTGGCTCGGTGCGGCTTCCGGCTTCGTTCTGCGGCATCTTCGGGCACAAGCCAACGCACGGTCGAATCCCTCGCTTCGGCGGTCAGGCAAAACCCGCTTACAACTCGGCTGGCACCAGTGGCCCGATGTCGAACGACGTTCGTGACTCGGCGATATTGAATCAGGCCCTTTCGGGTTTCGATCGACGAGATCCTGGATCGGTAAAAACACCAACCCCCGACTATCTAGGTCCGCTCGAAGATGGTGTCAAAGGTATGCGCATCGGCACCACCATGACGCTCGGAATCTCGGACGTGAACGACGATGTGGCTGCTGCGGTTGAGTCATCGTGGGCGGCGTTTACCGAACTCGGTGCCAGCGTGGAGCCACTCGATATCAAGTTCGACAAGGTGCCGAAAGACGCCTGGTGGACACTCTGGACTGCTGGTCAGGTTGCTATGTACGGCCATCTTGCCGAAGAACGACCCGAAAACCTGATGCCGTACACGCTGGAAATGATCAATCACGGTAAAACGCTTACGGGCGCGGATGTCGCCGTGGCGCTACGAGACGTCCAGAATCTCCAATTGAAAATGCACCAACTTTTCGAGGAGTTTGACCTGATTCTTGCCCCCACAAACGCAGCAGTCGCATGGCCACATCTGGACCCGCCAACCACAATCGGTTCGCGAACGAACTCAGACGAGATGGCAGGTATCAACTACGGAGCAATTCCGTTCACGATGGTCTTCAATTCGTCGTTCAACCCGGCGTCTTCAATACCGTGTGGGTTCGGTGAAGGTGGCATGCCTGTCGGGATCCAGATCATCGGTGCCTACGACGATGATGCGACCGTTCTGCGAGCCAGCAGGGCGTTCGAAACTGCCCGGCCATGGGTCGGCACGCGTCCTACTGTTTCCTGAAGGATTAAACATGACGAATGCCATCACACTTGAGCCATACACAGGAACCTGGCCGAACGATGATCCGATGCCGGTTTTCGAACAATGGTCGCTGAATATTCGGGCCTCGATGGGCTTGCGACTCTTGAAGTTCTGAGTCGCAACAAGAACATCCCCATTGGCGCGATAGTAGCGTTCATTGTCGGCCACTACAGCGCATCGGGCAGCGCAGTCATTCTCGAGATCGGTCCACGAGTGATTGGCCAGATGGATTCGATAGTTCAGAACGCAGAATCGACAGACACGGATGAGGCGTGATTGACCGTATACCAATCGCTCAAAGCGATCGTCTCCTGGTTGAAGGTTCCCCTGGAAGACACTGACTGGCGACCCGGAAAGCGCTAAACCTTGGCGCTTTCTTTTGACCAGATGTCGAGCATGTCCTGCATGTTCGGTACCATCGTTCGCAGCATCGAAACTATCGGCAAGTCGTACGGGCAGCGTGCCTCGCATTGCATGCACGAATCACAGGCAGCGTGATCGTTGATCTTCTCGATCAGGCCCTCACGCATACTCCGTTCGTCTTCAACTCTCGACTGCTCCCACGGGAACTGGCCGAATTTTTCAGGACCCATCGTGCGGTAGTGGTTGTACAAGACGTCAGTACCGAGCGTGCCGGGGATGCCGATATCCGACGGGCAGGGCAGGCACAACGTGCAGATGCGGCAACGTTCTGTAGCCAGTTTCGTTGTCCACTCCGCTACCTCAGCCTCTTCTGCGGCTGTAAGTGTGTAGTCATCGAGTTGGCCGATACTCACGTTCTGTTCGATCTCGTGAACAGTCGTCGCTCCCGGTACCGCAACTGCAATGTCCTGGTTCATCAACCATTTCAACGCCAGAGGAGCCGGGAGTAGGCCGGTCGCTACTGGTTTCATGACCGTTACGCCGATATTTCGTTCGACAGCCAGTGGAATCAGTTCGGTCAGGGGTTCACGTTCAATAATATTTAGGGGCACGAGAAAGGTGTCGAAATCGAACCGATTCAGGGCTGCGACAAGGAATTTCGTATCGGTGTGACCCGTAACGCCAATATGCCGAATCTTCCCGGCTTCTCTTGCTTCAACAAGTGCTTCGAGGGGACCACCCAGCCGCACGTTTACGTCATCCATATCAGCCATTGCGTGCAGATGGTAGTTGTCGATGTAGTCGGTCTGAAGCCGTTTGAGCGACTCATCGATGTGATTGGCGGCTTCTTCCTTGGTCTTCCCGGTTGTTTTCGAAGACACGATCACGTTCTCACGGTCGCCTTTTAACGCCTTGCCGAGTTTGATTTCGCTGTCCCAGTAGCCCCGAGCGGTGTCGAAGTAGTTCACTCCAAGATCGAGTGCGCGAAATACGATTTCTTTCGAGTGCTCGTACTCAGAAGATCCGAGTTGAGCTGCGCCAAGACCGATAGGCGCTACGTCGAGCCCAGTTGAACCAAGTGGGCGTGTTTTCAAGGGTTTTTCTCCTGCGTGCGGCACCAGTGTACGGCAAACGATTCGGGACACAATGTACCGTGATTATCCCATGTGTTCGAGTTATTTACACGCGGAAGTGCTCAGGCGCCAGCACGGCGGGTGAAGAAAACTGATCTATTGAAGTTCGTTGATAAGCGACAAGCCGTAGGTTTTCGCCTATGATCCCGCAATTGGATTCAAGTTCGAGATATGGAGCATTTCACAATGGTTCAGCAGCAGGCTGAGATTTTACGACCAGAAACGCTGATTGAAGAGTTCAAAAAGAACGGCGTGACCCATGTCATTACGATTCCCGACAGCGAGACCAACTACCTTTATGAGCTAATGCTCGAACAGGATTGGCTGGACGTTGTGCCAGTTTCTCGTGAGGGTGAGGCACCTTCGACCGCACTGGGACTAAACGTCGCCGGTAAGGTTCCGGTCTGCCTGATTCAAAACACAGGGATGATGGAGGCTGGCGATTCGATTCGCGGCATGGCACTTGATGCCGGGTTCCCGCTCCTCATGGTCATTGGCTATCGAGGCTGGACACGCAGAGGCGCTACGCCCGACACCGTTGCAAAGTACACGGAACCATTCCTCCATGCGTTTGGCATCGAGTATTTTCTGGTGGAAACCGATTCCGATGGCGCTCGAATTTCAGAAGCATTCGATCTGACCAGATCATCTAAAAGGCCGGTAGTTGTACTAATCGGCGACGAGTACCACGGATTTAATCGCTAAATATACGACTGGCTGTATGAACTGATACAGAGGGCAAAATGATCGAAGGACTAGAAGTTTTCAAGGCGTTTCAACCACATCGTGGCGATGCGATTGTTACTCACAGCGGTACGGCTGGCAGGCATTGGCCCGAGGTGAGCACGAACCCGAATCGCGATCTGCGCCTGGAAAGCTCAATGGGGCAGACGACATCAGCTGCGTTCGGTGTGGCACTTGGACTGCCTGAGGAGAAGGTCGTACTCTTCGATTCCGAGGGGGCGCTGCTAATGAACCTGGGTGTGATCGCATCGATCGCCGGCAAAGCACCCAAAAACTTCTATCACTTCCTGCTCGACAACGAGATGTACGCCACCACCGGTGGACAGCCCGTGCCGAATGCCAAAAATATCGACTATGCCGGCATGGCGAAGAGCGCTGGATACGCGTCGACGTACAGCTTCACAGATCTCGAAGAACTCGTTACCAGTATGGAATCGATCATGGACGAGGACGGCCCGGTCTTCATCTCGATAAAGATCAACCCTGAGGTCCAGAACCTGCCGATGGCGCTACGAAAGCGTGGTGGTGGGCGAAGTCGCCCCGAAACGATTAAAGATTTTCAGAAAGAACTGGGAATCGCGGCACATTGATCATGGTGATCGGCGCTAAATGCCTTCAACTATGAAGGTTTTCGAGTCCGCCGCCTTGTGCCGGATCGCTGCGACGGGTGCGTACTCGTCTGCGCTGAACAGTGCCAGAGCCTTTTCTGTCGAAGGAAACTTGAGAATCACGACGCGGTGCAGGTCCCAATCTCCTTCACCCGGAGTGATTTCCCCGCCTCTCACGATGTAGCGGCCGCCGTACTTCTCGATCAGTGGCGGCACCAGACGGCGGTACTCTTCGTATGCTTCCTGATCTTTCACATCGATATCGACGATTACGTATGCGGACATGGCTTCTCCTGATTGACGATAATTTCGGTTCGACTGAAATCGGTTCGATCGCTCGATTAGACCTGAGATAAAAACACGCCCAGACCGTAACAGGTCTGGGCGTGTCGTATTTCCTAAAAGAAAACTAGGCGTCGCCTACCAGTCGGCTACTGAACCGTCGTTTGCGTGGTAGTTCTCGCCGCCGAGCTCCCTGTTGAAGCCGTATGCGTCACCGCTGTACTCCTTGGTCGCCTCGACCTCGTCGACTTCGACACCGAGTCCGGGAGTGTCCCAGAGGTCGATGTGGCCGTCATTCACTACCCAGTCCTTCTTCAGCAGCCCGTTGCCAAGACCGGCATCTACCTGTTCCTGAATCAGGAAGTTCGGCACCACGGCGTCGACCAGCATGCAGGCTCCGAGAGCCAACGGTCCGATCGCGCAGTGAGGCATGATGTGCTGGTAGTAGACCTCAGCGTAGTTGGCAATTCGCTTCAGTTCTGAAGGCCCGCCACAGTGAGCGACGTCGGGCTGCAGCAGCGAAACGGCCTGCTTTTCGATTACTTCACGGAACTCCCAGCGCGAGAGAAGCCGTTCGCCAGTTGCCAGCGGGAACGGAACCTGTTCCTGAACTCGTTTCAGGGCGTCCACGTTCTCCTGAGGTACTGGCTCTTCGACAAACATCGGGCGCATGCCCTTGATCTCGTTACAGATCTCAACAGCAAGTCCGGGAGTCATCTTGGAGTGGAAGTCGAAACACAGTTCAACATCGTCACCAACCCACTCACGCATCATGTAGGCGGCCTTCACGAACTTATCGATTCTTGCCGGAGGCTCGTGAGCCCGCCAGTTACCCGAAGCGCCAGCCTTGTAAGCGGTGTATCCGCTTTTCTGCAGCATGGTGAGCCGATCTCGGGACTCTTCCAGACCCTCGTCCGACAAATCGCTGATGCCCCAGTGGGCGTAAACCCGGATGCGATCGCGAACGTTGCCGCCCATCAGCATGTAGCTGGGAACCCCGTAGTGCTTTCCGGCGATGTCCCACAGTGCGGCGTCGATACCGGCGAGTGCTGACATATTGTGTGCGCCACCTCGGAAGAACGAGGCGCGATAGATCATTTGCCAGTGGTGTTCGATGCGGAGCGGATCCTTGCCAATCAGATAATCAGCAATTTCGTCTATCGCCGCGGGCACGCTATAGGGCTTGCCTTCGAGGGTGCTTTCTGCCCAGCCCTCGATGCCAGTATCGGTGGTAATTCGGACCAGTCGCGTGCGGTTACGCGGTGCGTACTGATCAACTCGAGTAATTTTCATTGTTTTTCGGGTTTAGGGGGTTGATTCGATTGGACGTTGCGAAGTGCGATTAAGCACGAGCGTGTCGATGGGTTTGTTGCTCAGCGTGGTTGCTGATTTGCCAAGATATTAGTCCTCACCAGGCTCGAATGGGTGCGAAGTTGGACGACTTTCGTGTTTGACCCGGAATACCCGGGTATCTAAGATGCGGGTATGGCTACACAGATCACAGTTCCACAAACCGGTATTGAAGCTCGGCAACTCATTCGGGAGGGTCGGTTTTTACAGCCGACTTCAGGCGTAGCGCCGAGGCACGTGCAGGCAAACGTTGCGATTCTGCCGAAGGACGTTGCGTTCGAGTTCCTGCTGTTCTGCCAGCGCAACCCGAAGCCGTGTCCGGTGGTTGAGGTGATCGAGGCTGGATCGGTGGAGGCGGCACTTACGGCACCCGGGTCCGACATTCGTACCGACGTCGCTCTGTATCGAATCTTCAAGAATGGTGAGCTTGTGGACGAGCCTGAGAATCTGGACGACCACTGGCGAGACGATCTGGTGACTTTCCTGTTGGGCTGCAGCTTCTCGTTCGAGCATGCACTAATGGCGAACGGAATCACTTTGCCGTACTACGGCACCGAACTAAATGTGCCGATGTTTATCACGAACATCGAAACTGCTCCGTCGGGTCCGTTCTCAGGTCCGGTCGTCGTTTCACACCGCTGGATACCGAGCGACAAGGTAGTGCGCGCTGTACAGGCAACTTCACGATTCCCCGGCACGCATGGTGCACCGATTCATATTGGTGATCCTTCTCAGATCGGCATTGCCGACATCACGAAGCCCGACTTTGGCGACGTGTGGGAGCAGGGCAGCGAAGACGATGTTCCGGTGTTCTGGGCGTGCGGTGTAACGCCGCAGTCAGTTGCCGTGTCGTCTAAGCCTGAACTTATGATCACGCACTCGCCCGGCCGTATGTTCGTTACTGACCTGATGGACGAAGACCTGGCTGTTCTTTAGGCGGTTGAACCGCAACATTGAATTACGAATAATCCGACCCAGCGCGTAGGAAACAAATGCCCGATTCATCAATATTCACAAAAATCGAAGACATCATTCTGCAGGACGACATTCGTGGGATGAAGGCGTTGCGCCAGCACATGAAAGAAGGCTGGCTTGAGAAGTCGGCTCAGTTGCTGCTCGATCATCCCGGCAAGGTTCTTATAGCAACCGGCTTCTACATCATCAGGGCGCAGGAGCCTGAGACCGACGGACCTCCCGGCGCGGTCGCTATCGCCGACGCGTTAAAAGCCATTGGGAACACGGTTGCTTATGTAACCGACAAGAACTGCACCGTAGCGATGCGCAAGATTGCAGGCGATGACGAAGTGATCGACTTCCCGATCACTACCCATCGTGAGTCCAGCGAATTCGCCCACAAACTGCTTGTAGAGCACGCACCTTCGGCTCTCGTTTCGATAGAACGGGCGGGTCTACTCGGCGACGGCACTTATCGCAACTGGAAGGGTCTCGATTTTTCCGAGCACAACGCCAAGATCGACCACATGTTCGATGAACACCCCTACTCGATCGGGATCGGCGACGGCGGTAACGAGATCGGGATGGGCAACATGCGGCATGTCATTCCCGACATCGAAAACCTTCCCGACGATCCCTGCGTCACGACTACCACCGAACTGATAACTGCCAGCGTCTCGAACTGGGGCGGTTACGGATTGGTTGCTGCTTTGTCGATAAAGACTGGCAAGAATCTGCTGCCTTCAGTTGAGCAGGGCTACGAGTGGGTCAAGGACATCGTTGCGGTGGGCGCAGTTGAAGGCATGACGGGTGAGTCGAAGGACTGGGTCGACGCAAGGGCGCCTGAAGACGACGCCATGTGCTTGCGAGACCTGCAGGCGCTACTGGCGGTTGAGAGTCTCTAGGCTTTCGGTCTGGGCGGCGGCACCGGCCTTGGCGTACGTGTCATCGTCTCTTTAACGAAGAAGATCAGCATCAGCGCGCCGAACACACCAACGCCGGCTGTGGCAAACGATGCCACACCAAGCGTGAGGATCTGGGCGATTCCACCGATTGCTATGGGACCACTCGCGCCACCAGTGTCTGAGATGAGTCGCCACACGCCAAGGAACTCCCCGGGGTTTTCTCTGGGTGATAGATCGGTGCCCATTATGAGAACGAATCCACTCGAAAGTCCATTTCCTAAACCTGCGATTAACCCAACCGCCAGCAACGCACCAAAGCTTCCCGTAAGCGGAATCAGGGCTATCGCCAGCGCGAGGACGATAAACGCCGGAAGGCCGGTGGATTTACGACCCCAGCGGTCCATCGAGTAGCCAACCAGCGGGAACAGCATCGAATCGACGGCGAACGAAGCGGTTGCGATGTAACCGATTTTCGCTTCACCGAGCCCGAGTTCACCACCCCATACCGGGATAAGAAATTCTCGACCTGCTCGCAAGAACTGCAGTGCAACGGCGGCGACCCCGGCAGTTGCAAAATCTCGACGATGCCTTGAGACCACTGTGCCAAGCTCGGCGAACACGTTGTGTCGTGCCTTTGATCGAGGGGGTTCGATCATATTTCTCGTTGTCGAAATAACCACTATCAACGTAAGAATGGCTACCACTGCCTGTGCAAAGAACGGCACTCTAATACCAACAAACTCAGCCAGTAACCCACCGAGCAACGGACCCAGAATGGTGGCGATTCTCGAAATTCCGCCAAACAGCGAAAGTGCCCGGCCTCGAACATCCATGGGCACCGCAGCGGCGATGTAGGTGTGCCTGGAAATGCTCCAGAGCGCAAAGCTAATCCCGGTGAGCACCCGAGCTGCGATCAGCGAAGTAACGTTTGGCGATATTCCTGCCCATACCGCTGCAACTCCAAACAGAACCACGCCCGCTGTCATTGTGCGGCGAAGTCCCATTCGGGTGACAAGAATTCCAGCAGGTACATCGAAAATCATCGTGCCGATGTGGCGTGCTGCGATCACGATTCCGATGAGGCCGATCGCCGCTGCCATTTCCTGCTTCGCAAATCCCGGAAGCACCGGGATCAGGATGCCCTGGCCAACTGAAAGCAGGAACGAGGGTACGTAAACGGCCCATACGAGCGAGCGTATGGTTGAACGAACTGAACTACGTACTGGTCCGGGCGGTGTTGCCGGCGGCTCGTTTGGGGGCGATGACATGGATGAACAATCCTATGCCTGAGGTGGGCAATTCGTGAGTCGCTGGCGGATTGAATTGCCGTAGTTCTGCGGATATTGTCGATGTAGCAGTTCGCACCTCGGGAACTTCACCCTCTCCAAAAGAATTCAATTCAGTGCATCCACAAGGAACAACGCTTGGAATTTGTCTACGACAGAACGGTTGCAACCTCGGCCGAGACGGTTTGGGGCGTGCTGACTGATCCCACAGCCATGGAGCCGCACCTGCCCGGTACCGCGAAGGTCGTGGCAACGGGTTCGAACGGCTATCGGGTGTCGATGAAGATATCGATGGGATTCCTGCGGCCGACCGTCAACGCCGATGTCGTTTTATCGAATGTCGTGCCACATCAATCGACGACCATCGGGCTGTCAGGTAATTCGATGGGAGCCGGAGTATCGGGGACCGCCGAGGTTGTACTGACGTCTGCACTCGATGGTAGTTCGAACTCGACCCGAGTCAGGATGACCGGCGTTGTCGAGACCTCAGGTCTTCTCAAAAAAGTAGGCGATTCTAAAGTTGAAGCTGCAGCGGTTGGCTTTTTAGAGTCGTACTTTGACAGCGTTGAACGGGCAGCAGCGTCTAGCTAGCAGCATGTTCCGCTGATTAGAGCAGTGCGCCGTCTTCGTTAGTGTAGCCATTCTCATCGACCGTTCGAGTCGTTTCTGAATGATCGCCCCGGGTAGCGATTTCGATTCGGTTACCGTCGGGATCATAGACAAACATGGCATGCTGCCCATCGTTCCGGGTTCCGATTCCGTCGATGATCTCAATATCCGCTTCGATCAGTGCTTCAGCTGTGGCTTCGATGTCGACCACTTCAAATGCAACGTGCTGCCGGCTATCTCCGCGTGGGCCAACCGATTTTGGGGGGTCGATAACGTGAACCATCGACCCGTCTTGCATGCCCGTCCAGGCAAGCGTGTTCCCGGTGACCTGATGGGGGATCACGTTGATGTTGAGTAGATCACGGTACATACCCATGCACTCTGCACGATCGTTAATCGGGAGGCCGATGTGGTTGATCGTCAGGATTTGTATTTTCGAAGGAGAGTCGGCAACAACGTTATCGCCCGATTCGGTTGTGTAGCCGAGTGCGTCGGCAACCCGAGACGACGCGCGTAGTCCACTTGCGGTCGCGAACTCGAGTCGGTTGCCATCGTTGTCGTCAATGAAAATGTAGCTCTGACCATCGTGTCGCTCTCCGGTATCGCTGATATTCGGATACCCAGAAGCACGCAGGCTCTCAACCGCAGCGTCGAAATCTTCAACCTCAAACGCCGTGTGTGGTGCACCAAGGTTTTCGCCATCTGACGGCTCGATCAAATGCACCATCGTTCCATCGAGAGTCTTGGTCCACACAATGTTCGGTGAATCGACCATTGAAGGGATGACCTGAAGCCCCAGAATGTCTCGATAGAATTTCAGCGAAACTCTACGATCCCAAACTGGAATACCGACGTGGTTGATGGTTTTGATGCGAATGTTGCTCGGCAACGTTAGTTGTTCTTTCTTATGCCGACAAGGTCGGAATAAAAACTGCGACTAGTCCCTACTTAAGCTCGACGATCATTTCGATCTCGACGGTGATTCCGCTCGGCAAGCTACCCATTCCAACGGCAGATCGGGCGTGCTTCCCGTTCTCATCGCCGAATATCGAAACGAGTAGATCAGAACATCCGTTGATGACCTTCGGCTGATCTTTGAAATCTGAATCGGCGTTGACCATCCCGAGTAGCTTGACAACTTGCTTCACGTTGTCGAGGCTCCCGACGTGATCTTTCAACGCTGACAACAGCTGAATGCCGCAAAGCTTTGCCGCGTCGTAGGCTTCGTCAACGGTTCGTTCTGACGGCACCTTGCCTGTGACCTGCGAACCGTCGGCGCGGTTAGGTCCTTTGCCTGAGAGATAAACCAACTTTCCCACGGTGACCGCGGGAACGTAGTTGGCAACCGGGCTGGACTGCTGGGACAGGTCGATGCCGAGTTCTTTTGCTTTGTCTTCAGCGCCCATGCTTAGATTCTCCATGATGATGTAGTGCGTTTAAATACAACGAGACCGGCGACAGTATGCACCGGTCTCGCAGTATTTTCTATTCGATTAGCCGTGCTTAGCGAAGCCTAGGCTTTTGGTTCGGTCATCGAGAGTGGCTCCAGAGCTACGTCGAGTTGCTCCTCTGTGAGATCGGTTTCTCGTAGCGCAACTTGCCTGATTGTTTCGTTGGTTTCGGAAGCCATGTGAGCGATTTCCGCAGCCTTGTCGTAACTCATAAACGGGCGTAGTGCCGTACAGATTGCCAATCCCTGCTCCACCATTTCTGGGCCTTTCGTGGTGGCAACTGTGTCATCGATGCACTGTTCAGCGAGGTTCTTTGCCGAATTGGCGAGCAGGTCGATAGATTCGAGCAGGTTGTGAGCCGCAACCGGCATCATCACATTGAGTTCGAAGTTGCCTGATTGTCCAGCTATGGTGATGGTGGCGTCGTTCCCGATCACCTGGGCCGCAACCATGGCGACTGACTCGGGTATTACCGGGTTGACCTTCCCAGGCATGATCGACGATCCGGGTTGTACTTCAGGTAGGGCAATTTCGCCAATGCCTGCGCGTGGCCCAGATCCGAGCCAGCGAAGATCATTAGCGATTTTCAGCATGCCAACGGCGATCGACTTGAGTTCCCCTGATGCCGATACAACAGCATCAATGGTGCTTTGCGCCTGGAAGTGATTTGTTGTTTCGGAGAGATCGAGTCCTGTGATATCACGTAAGCGAGCGATCACTCGTTTTGCGAACTCAGGGTGCATTTCGATGCCGGTGCCGACTGCCGTGCCTCCGAGCGCCAGAACCGATAGCTCGGCAAGTGCCTTTTCCGCTCGTTTGCCAGCAAATTCAAGTTGGCCGGCATAACCGAGGAATTCCTGGCCAAGTCGAATCGGTGTGGCATCCTGCAAGTGCGTTCGCCCGGTTTTGACCACGTCCCAGAACTCCACCGACTTTGCTCGTAGCGAATCTTCTAACTGTTTAAGGGCAGGAAGAAGATTGTCGTTAATTGCGCCCGCAGCTGCCAGGTGAATCGTCGTTGGGAACACGTCATTCGATGACTGCCCCTTGTTGACGTGGTCGTTGGGGTGAACCGGATCCCGTGACCCGAGTTCGCCGCCCAGCTTCTCGATGGCCAAGTTCGAGATGACTTCGTTGGCGTTCATGTTGGTCGACGTGCCGGAGCCGGTCTGGAACACGTCAACGACGAACTCGGCGTCGAAGTCACCGTCGATCACACGTTGTGCCGCATCGATAATCGCATTGGCGATCTTCTCGTCGATCGAGTCGAGTTCGAGGTTCACAACTGCAGCCGACTGCTTTATCTGGCCTATCGCCTTAATAAACGATCGACCCATTCGCAAATCGCTAATCGGAAAGTTTTTTTCGGCCCTGCGGGTGTTGCCTCCGTAATAAGCGTTTACCGGGACATCCAACTCGCCCATCGAATCACGTTCGAGGCGCATTTCCTGCGAGGCCATCTTCTACTCCTGAGTTAGTGGTTAATTCGTTTGAATCTATAAATAATTTTCAACGGTGCATAGACCGAAAGTAATGATAATCCCGAGATGCTCGTTTGAACGGCTATCGCGGTAGCGGTTTTGCTAGAGCCAACGCACCACCGAGAACGGTGGCGGCTGCGGCAGCCCAGAAAACCATCTCGATACCGAACGCAGCGGCGATAGGGCCTGATGCAGCCGGACCCACCAACATGTCGATTTCAGCCGCCACGATTAGGCGCAGCCAGCTAGTCGGTAGCCGAGCCGTCCATTCCGAGAACACCCTTGATCGCTTCGATCATTCCGAGATGCCGGTTGATGTGAGATACGTGGCCGAACATAGCATCACCCACCTGTAATCTCATGTTGTCCCAATCGTAAAAATCCGACTCAAAGACACCATTATCGATCTGTGAAAATCGCATTTCGCACAGTTCGAACGATGACCTTGCGTAGCCGACAATTCTGATCATGTTGGGCAACTCTAGATTTGCTGATTCGGCGTTGCCCGTTCCCGTTCCGCCTCCCAGCTTTCCGGGCATAGCATTCTCGAATCCCCACTCGTCAGCTATTCCGAGGGCGGTCCACAACTCAGCGCCTTTGTTCCGTAGATCGGACTCTCCATTGGCGATCGGGAATAGCGTCGCTTGCACGATGTCGGACCACCGAGAAACGTGCCACAGATGCCACTTGGCCGAGGGCGCTGTTGGCGCGGCCCAACGCGAGGCCTGCTCGTCGTACATACCGGTGACGATTTCAAGCAGAAGCGCGTTGGCGCGCATCAGGCGGCGGAGTGCGATTGCGGAGGCTGATAGGTGCATGGGCTAAACCCAACTCTACTAGAGAGTGCGATTCCGAGCATCTTCAGCGGGCCGATTCGGGTGCCACGTTGTCATTGCGAGGAGTCTGCCCTGAGGCGACGTGGCAATCGCGTTCATTCGCCGGTGGTGTCACGATTCAGATGTGAGTTTGGTCGAGAAGGCAGGATTGCACAGACGTTAAGCCGACAGCTGACTCCACTTTGAAAGCTGATTGCCACTTCGTGCCTCCTCGCTATGACAGAACCTCGCGACTGTGCAGCCGGTGCGTTCTAAACAGTCACCGAGCCGTCTTTACCCAACACGCCGCTGATCGCTTCGAGCATTCCCAGATGACGATTGGCGTGGGACAAATAGCCAACCATTGCATCGCCAACATTGGTTTCGTTGTCGTGCCAGTCGGTGAATGGGGCATCGAAGGTCACATCGTCCAGTTTGCCAACACGTTTTTCGAGCAGATCGAACGATTCAACAGCGTAAGCCCGAACCTTCGACACACTTGGAAGCGGTAGCGATTTACCGATCTCGTTTCCGAGGCCCGAACCTGCACCCCACATGCCCAGATCAACACCTTCAAAGTCCCACTCGTCGGCAACTCCGGCGAACTCCCACAGCTCGGGTGTATCCACATCGACAACTGGCGAAAGCAGCGCCTGAACGTAGTCGGCCCATCTTGCCATGTGCCACAGATGCCACTTGCACGACGGAGCGGTTGTTGCTGGCCAGCGTGACGCCTCCTCTTCGGTGAGAGCATCGACGACCTGCAAGAGCTGGCCGTCGAGTTTTGTGAGGCGTGATGAGATTATTTCGGAAGGTGTTGGAAGTGGCATTTACTTTGTTTAATTTCTTTTTCGTGTGTGCCCGCGGGCGTTCTAGGCGTGAAGTCGTTCCCATTCGGGATCCGGGTGAGATGCAATGAAGTCGTGATCCAGCTCGAACCCAAGACCCGGCTTGTCGGGCAGGTGCAAGTGGTCATCACGAATATCCAGCGGCTCGGTGATGACCGAATTATAGTTTTCCACCGAGTGTTCGGACATTTCGAGTCGGTAAATGTTCGGCACATTCATCAGCACATGTGCGCCGGTGATCACGTTGAAGGCACCCGAAGCATCATGCGGGCTGATCGGCACGTAGTAGGTTTCGGCAAGTATGGCGATGCGCTTCATTTCAGAGATTCCGCCGGTCCAGCAGATGTCGGGCATGATGTAGTTCACCAGACCCTCCTGCAGATAAGGCGCGAAGTCCCAGCGTGTGTACTTTCGCTCGCCGATGCAGAGGTTGATGTCGGTATTGCGGCGCAGTTGTCGATGGGCGTCGAGGCTTTCTGGTTGAAGCGGCTCTTCGAACCATGTGAGGTTGTGCTTCATCATGCGGTTGCACAGTTCCGTGGCGGTAGACACATCGAAATTGCCGTGCGCGTCGATCATGAGCTCGATATCGGGTCCGATCGCACTTCGAAGCTCACCCATCAGATCGTCTGCGTATGCCGCGCCTGAAGCAGAGATTTTGCCGTCGATGTAGCGACGGTGATGCTTGCCCATTTCGGGACTAAACGGATCGAGCTTGAGTGCCTGATAGCCGAGTGTTACCTGACGCTTGGCGTCGGCAACACAGGCGTCTATATCGTCGATGTACGAGACGTGGGAATAGACGGGGACTGATTCGCGCATCTTGCCACCAAGCAGATCCCACACCGGGCGACCAAGTGCTTTGCCCTTGATGTCCCACAGCGCCATGTCGATTCCGCTGGCGAGTGTAGTTCCGAATCCACGTGATCCCAGCGTTCCAAAGCGCCGGAATATTCGGTGCCATATCGCATCGATATTTGCAGGGTCTAGACCGACCAGGCCTTCGGAAAAATCCTGCCCTTCAAGATCGTTCTTGAGCATCTCGTAAGCACGTCCAACTACCAGCGCTCCGCCACCACCAGAGTTCGTTGACTCACCTACTCCAGTGATGCCTTCGTCGGTGTCGATCTCAACGAACAGCCATGATCGATTGCTGCCCTCGGGTCGAGTGAGGTAAACGCGCAGGTCGGTGATTTTCATAAGAGTCTTCGATTCATTTTGTTGCTTGTGCTGAGCGATTGGACGGTATTTTGCGATGCCACCCATAGTCGCACCTAAAAGACTTCAGACCGTGTCGTGATAGGAACGAAGCGACCGGATACTACACCTCTGCCGGTGGTAGACTCCGCCCGATTATCGAAAATCGTTAGGAATACCGGATGTTCTCAATCTTGAACCGCCGTGCATTTCAGGAATAGAACCAACATGAGATTTTGCTACGCCCACCGTCGATTTACTCTGTATCCGCAATCGGTGGATAGCTGGAGCCTTTCGGCAGAAAACTACACCGACGACTTTCTCAAGAAGACCAAAAGCCTTGGATTCGACGCTCTCGAAGTGGGTCTGGAAGTAGTTGCCGGCCTCGGATCAGAACAGAAGGCAAAGGATTTTGCTTCGAGGCTCCAGAGCTTTGGGCTCGATGTTGGCTGCATACGAGCCGGTGGAACTCTGCATACCGCAAAGACAGGCCCCCAAAACCGAGCGCGCCTCGACGAAGCTATCCGGTACGCAGGTTGGACCGGTGCAGAAGTAGTGAACGGTGCGATGAGCGCGCCGGCGCGACTTCCCGGGCACCCACCCGGGGCAGCACCCGGGAGCCAGTCGGGTTGGGAGGTTTCGCAGGATTCTTCACGAGATGCGATGTTGAATGTCTACGACGAACTGGCAGGTGTTTTTCAACCAGCGTGCGCTAAAGCTGCCGATGTGAATGTGAACATTGCGGTAGAGGTTCACCAGAACTCGCCGGTCGACAACTCATGGTCGGCACTGTTGCTTCACGGCATGGTCGACCGTCCCAACTTCGGCATAAACCCCGACATCGGAAATGTTCTGTGGACCTACGATGTACCAGAAGAAGACTTCGACGATGCTATCGACAAGATCGCACCGGTCGCCAAGTACTGGCACTCGAAGAATCTTCACCGTGTCTATCATCCTGAAAACAACCGGTCGGTGTTTATTCGGGTCCCGCTTCCTGACGGCGAAATCGACTACCGATACGCCATTTCAGCGATGCACAATGCCGGCTACTCGGGCTATATGACTATCGAAGGAGCGTCGGCCGGCGACCAGTGGCACAACGATGCCAAGTCGATCAACTACGCCAAGGCAATCTGGGACGAACTAGAGTCCTAGGCAGGTTCTCAGCAAGCACACAAAAAAGCCCCGGCGAACGAGTCGGGGCTTTTTTGTTGGAATTCTTTTTCGGTATTAAAATGTGCCCGACGGTCCGATATGAAATGCCATCTGGGGGAAGGCACGCACGACACGTTGCCGTGTAGAACTGAACATGTAATCAGGGCAAATCAGAAATTCAAATCAGTAGGGGCAACTGAAATGAAAAATACATCAAAACCATTGAACATCGGGACGCAGGTTCGGGTCGGCACTCGCACTAATTCGGTCGTCAAGTTTTTGCCCATCTTGCTATTCGTAGCGCTTGTTACCGCGCTCGCATTCACCGGCTAGTTTGTACTGTCGCTTTGGGCGCTGTTGCCATCGATCCCTGAAGCTCCCTCCTGCTTAACGGGTCGTGCCAGCGCCAGAGCGACGATGCCGACAACAAAAATCGCCACGACAATCAACATCGACGAACCGAACGATCCCGTCTTGTCGTGAAGCGATCCTGCAATCAACGGTGCTCCCGTTCCTGAAGCGATCATTCCGACCTGCATCAGGCCCATGATCCCGCCGAACTCTTTCATGCCGAACGCTTCTTGAACTACGAGAACGATCAGGGCACCGAGTCCCCCAAACCCCAGTCCGAATATAAATATTCCGACCCACATCAAAACCCCGGCATCTCCCTGAGCTATGATTAGTACACCGATACCCTGAAGCGATACCGAAATGATTGTCGCAATGCGTGCGGTTATTCTCTCGCTGGCACGACCAAATGCGAGCTTGGATGCGATGCCCATACCGGCAATTATGCTGACTGCCGAAGTAGCGACTGCCGGGGCGAATCCGCTTTCTTCAAAGTGCTGGCGTAGCTGGGTAAGCACTCCCTGATACGTGAATGTGGCCGCCACAAGCCCGATCATGATCAGCCAGAAATTGTGGTTGACGAGGGCTTGTCGAACTGTGAGGCCAGCCCTTGCGGCGGCCCGAGCGATCTGCGCCTGGTCGCCACGACCGGTCCGCTTCATTTCAGCTTCGATTTTGTTTTCATCTTCAACAATGATGAATACCGCCACGATGGCGAGAGCCACCATGATTACGCCATAGGTGACGTAGGCGGCTTCCCAACTCACGGCAGCGATGATTGCGGCAGCTAGCGGAGGCATCGTCACTCCGCCAAAGTTGTTGCCCGCAACGACCGCTCCCATCACCCGACCACGGGTTTTCGGGAACCACAGCCCGACCATTTTGCCCACGGGCATGATCGTTGCGCCGGGGAATCCGGCGTAGACCAGGGAGCTGAACAAATACCAGTGCCAGAGTTCGCTGATAAACGGTCGCAGCAGGAACCCTGAAGCGATCAGAAGCAGCGACGCGAACATCACCGGTTTAATGCCAACTCGATCACTCAGACTGCCAACAAATGGAGCCAACAGACCGGATATGAACGAAAACGCCAGCGATAGGTTCAGTTGAGTTTGCGTCCAGCCAAACTCTTCTTTGAGTGGCCCTGCAAATTCCCCGAACGCGTACTGTGCCATCCCCACCGAAAGTCCGGTCGAAAGAAACACAACAAGGGCGATCGGGTAGCCACGATAAATTCGGCCAATTACGGGTATCGACATTATTCGCTTGCCGGCGTTGGTTTTGGCATTAGATTCGGCGTTGGACTCGGAGCTGGGCTTGATTCTGGCGACAACTCGCGCCGGGAAGTAAACGAAATAATCTCGGTGTAGTTCAAGCTGGCTGTATACTCCGCCCGCGTTCTTGCCAAATTCCCAAAAAGCAGGACGCTGGTTCGATTCGGCGTGAGTCACGGTAGCATCTGCCCCATCCCGCGTCATGGCAAGCTTCGGCACGTCTCGTGCATACAGGAGAATTATTTTGCGATCAAGCAATATTCGTAAGGCGATTAACAACGGAACTATTTCGCACAACCTAACTGTGACGTTCCCTGAACCGACGATCGCCGAGTGGGCTGGATACGCCGGCTTCGACGGCCTACACCTCGATATGGAGCACGGTGTTTTCGACTGGGAATCGGTCGAGATGATGTGCCGGGTTGCCGATATGCACGGCATGACCTGCAGCGCTCGTATCCCCAACACCGAGACCGACACGATTTTGCGGGCATTCGACAGGGGGCTGATGGGAATCCTGTGCCCTCACGTTGATAACGCCGAGCAGGCGCAACGAATAGCGATGGCTGCACGATTTGGCCCAGAAGGCGCACGCTCGTTTGGTACTTCTCGTGGACGTGACTACGGAATGCACGATATGACTCCCGCCGAGTACATGGCTGAATTCAACCGGGAAGTTACTGTTGCG
Organism: Dehalococcoidia bacterium; assembly: GCA_012959765.1. Taxonomy (GTDB): domain Bacteria; phylum Chloroflexota; class Dehalococcoidia; order Lucifugimonadales; family Lucifugimonadaceae; genus Lucifugimonas. Next base: position 36,053 of record DUCO01000024.1, read on the forward strand.
ATTCAGATCGAAACGAAGAACGCTGCAGAGACTATCGAAGAGATTCTGGATGTTGAAGGCATCGATCTCATCACGTTTGGGGCGCAAGATCTTGCCCAGTCGTATGGCCACCCCGGTCATCCGGAACATCCCGAAGTTGTCGAGGCCATGGCGTCGGTCGTAACGGCTGTGCACGCTCGTGGCAGGCTCATGTCATCCGATGTCGAACGTGGAATCAACTTGGTTCAATGGCTTCCTGAAAAGCTCAAAGACTGGCTGGCGGAATCTCGATCAAAGTAGATTTCATCAGCAATCACCGTTTTATCTATTGACCCAAGCTAACGACCACGAAACTCAACCAATGACCACTGCTACTTCACAGACGAAATACAAACCCGTTGCAGGATGGGCAAAGCTGCCAATGGGAGTGACCTTCCGAGGAGACGCTACATCGATTGCCGTTGACTCAAAAGACAACGTCTACGTTTTCAATCGCGGTACCGAACCGATTGCGGTGTTTGATATTGATGGCAACTTTGTGAGAGGAATGGGCCACGGCGAGTTCGTGCGACCGCATGGCATTGAGATCGATGCCGACGATAATCTGTATCTAGTCGATGATGACGGCCATATTGTTCAGAAGCGCACAAACGATGGCGAGGTGATCTTCACGCTGGGCACCAAGGGTGAACCGTGTGAGTGGCAGAGCGGCGGGATGTTCAACCGACCCACCGATATTGCGATTCACCCCGGTACTGGTGAACTGTTTGTTTCCGATGGCTACGGCAACTCCCGGATTCACAAGTTCGATCCCGACGGTAAGCACATCTTGTCGTGGGGTGAATCGGGAACTGATCCCGGTCAGTTCAGCCTGCCACACAACATCAGCATGCTCGGTACCGACAAGGTGATTGTTGCCGACCGAGAGAACTTCCGCCTTCAGATATTTACGACCGATGGTGAGTTCGTCGAACAGATCCACATCCACCATCCGATGTCGGTCACACAGGGCAAGGGCGACGACAGGGCGTTATACGTAGGCGAGATGATTCCGCCCCCGGTTCAACAGGGAGTGCCGAATCTAGGCGCGATGATCGCTGTTCTTTCACCAGAGGGCCAGTTCCTTCAGCATCTTGGTGGTCCGCTGCCGGGTGAGGGCGTCTGGCAGTTCACTGCTCCGCACGGTGTTTCGACCGACTCACAAGGCTCTGTGTACGCAGCCGAGGTTGCATGGACGAACTACTTCTCGAATCCCGAAAACTCGGGCAGCGAGGTGTTGCCACTTGGCGAAGTTGTAAGCATGCGCAAGTGGAGGCGGGTCTGATCGATCTGCACCAACCGCTAATTTTCTCAACCTATTTCAACTTCGAAAAATCCCGAATAACCGCCAGGAACAACTAATGGTCAACGCCGCAACATCAGCAACCGTCTACGAACCAGTCCCGTACTGGGCAAAACTTCCACATCCGATGTTTTTCAAAGAGGCAACTTCGGTTGCTGTCGATTCGAATGACAACGTGTACGTGTTCAACCGGGGCGATCATCCGGTCATCATCTTCGATAAAGATGGCAATTTTCTCGAGACGTGGGGCGCCGGAGAGTTCGTTCGACCGCATGGCATCACTATCGATGCTGAAGACAATCTGTATTTGGCCGACGATGACGCACACATGGTTGAAAAGCGAACCAAAGAGGGCAAGCTAATCTTCCGACTTGGCGAAAAAGGTAAGGCTGCGGCATGGCAGGAAGGCGATCCTTTCAACCGACCCACCCACGTTGCGATTCACCCCGATTCAGGCGATCTCTTCATTTCAGACGGCTACGGAAATTCTCGAATTCACAAGTACGACTCCGACGGGACTCACATCAAGTCGTGGGGTAGCCCGGGTTCGTTACCAGGCCAATTTTCACTACCGCACAACATAGCCATGAACGGCACCGACAGAGTAACTCTCGCCGACCGAGAAAACTTTCGTCTTCAGACGTTCACAACTGACGGTGAATTCGTGGAGCAGATCCACTCGCACCGACCCATAGCAATTACCAATGGCAAGGGTGCTGACACGAACCTCTACGTTGCTGAAGCCGGACCGCCTCCAGTGCAGGAAGGCGTGCGAAGACTGGGTCTTCGTATTGCCGTAATGGACCGCGAAGGCAACGAGGCTACCCGATTTGGAAATGAACTCGGTGGCGAAGGCCACGACCAGTTCATCGCACCACACGCCATAAGTGTCGACTCCGAAGGCTCGGTCTATGTGGCTGAAGTTTCCTACACGGCATTCGGCTCACACCAAGACCCCGTGCGAGAGGTAACCAGCCTCCGAAAGTGGAAACGGGTTAGCGGGTAAGGCTCAAGGGAGAAATGCGATGAGTCCAGCATCTGGGAAGTTATCGACCGAAGAGATCGACGCGTTTCTCGCTCAGCCGATCATTGCTCGTATGGCAACTGTTCAGCCCGATGGAGCTCCGCACGTAGCAGCGATGTGGCAGCACTGGGACGGCGAGGTGATGTGGGTCATTCCTCGCAGTAAATCGAGCTGGTACACCAACTTGAGCCAGGAGCCACGCGTGTGCATTTTGTGCGCTGATGATGTGAACCCGGAGCACTCGAGAGTCACGATCGAGGGCATTGCAGAAGTGGTCGAGGGACCTGTTGCACTTGTCGGTCGTACAAAGGAAATCGCCGATGAAATGGCGATTCGGTACATGGGGCCAAACGGGCCGACTTATGCGGCGAAAACGGCTAATCGGCTACGGTATCTGGTGAAGATCGTTCCAACAAAGATCACGTCGTGGCGTGGAGAGTGGCATCCCCGGTACATCGTTACCGAGAACGACTAATTTCATTCAGTAGTCGGTGATGCCAGCGAGAATTTTGACGCCCAGATTCTGATCTGCGACCCGTGTTCCTGATAGTGGAGCACAGTGCAGGAATCGATCATCTCGCGGACCGGGTCGTATGGCTCGAAGTAGGCGGTCGGTGCCTTTGCCAGCTGATCACGCAGCGAACGGTGAACCTGCTCCATCTCTTCAACGGTCTGGCGTGGAGTGTTGCCTTTCTTCTGGTCCGCAGCGTTCGCATTAAAGCGATCGATGTTCCCTACAGGTTCTATGCTGCCACGGTCGAGTGAGGTAACCAGTTCCCATTCCCACGTCGTAATGTGCCCGACGATATCGGTAACCGACTGGCTTTCCAGGACGCCCGGCTTCGCCATGTCATCACTGACAAGTTGGTCAAGCGAATTTCTGAACTGTCGCCAGTTATCGTCGATAGCAGCGAGAACTGCGCTTTTGCGGTCTTTGATGGAAATTGGCTCCGGGTGGGGCGTTAGGCTCTCGGCGTGTAAGTGCGTTGACAGATTACGTTAGGAAGCCTAGCGTGGCGAGCCCGCGCTGATTTGCGCGATCCAGAACCGAATATCCCTATGGTGGCGAATTTATGACTACAGTTGGTGAAGGCAAATTTCAGTATGAGGTGGATCGAGATTGGCTGCGCCACAAGCCGGCGTTCTGGGAACTTGGGCAGTGTGCCGACGTTGGAGTCGACTCTCAGGACCGTGTGTGGCTGTTCAGCCGCTCGAAGCACCCGGTTACTTGCTGGACTATCGATGGTCAGTTCATCGGGTCGTGGGGCGATCTGGGGCTCGACAAGGGCGAGTTTCGAGTTCCGCACGGTGTCTTCATCGATAAAGACGACAACATCTGGCTCGCCGATCACCAGACACACCAGGTGACGAAGCACAACGAAAACGGCGATGTGCTTATGGAACTTGGCACGCACGGATACGCTGCCATCACGGTAACGAACACCAACGAGCAGGGCTCACCGTTCAACAACCCGACCGGACTGGCTATTGCCACCGATGGCCGCTTGTTTGTTTCTGATGGCTATGGAAACCGAAGGGTCCATCGGTTCAGTGCAGATGGCGAACTCGAAGACTCTTGGGGAGAATCTGGAAAAGGGCCGGGGCAGTTCTCGATTCTCCACAAGGTTGGGGTCGATAAGAACAACAAGGTTTACATCTGCGATCGCGAGAACAACCGAATTCAGATTTTTGACGTGGACGGCAACTATTTGACCGAATGGACTGACTTGGTTGGTCCCGGCGATATCTTCTTCGATGGCGACGTTGCGTACGTGGTTGAGCAGGGCGGCGGCAATGGCGTTTCGATCTGGACTCTCGATGGCGAGTTGATTACCCGATGGCGCGGTAATCCCGATGCTTCTCAGGCTGCCCACGGCGGGGCGTTCGATTCGCAAGGCAACCTGTACATCGCCGAAATCGGAGAAGCTGGCAGGGGCCAGCTGGTTACTAAGTTCAGTTTGATCTAATTCACACCTCGTTCCCAAAGTTGGATTTCCCGACCGGGGCGCAGCGAAGTGGAGGGATCTCGCAGGACTGTGTGTTCATTTCAGCTAACGACTCGCGCGTCCCCACACCAGATCCCTCGGCTCCGATGACTCCGCTCGGGGAATCGGAGTTTGCGCAGTTGCCAGCTGCCCGATCACGCCCCTGGACAATCATGCTCGATACCTGAGAGCACCAGATGGGTCGCGTTCACGTGAAAACCGTGACGCTCGTGCACCTTCGAAATGAACTCCTGAACTAGTTCGTCGTCGAGAGGCAGAGTTCGTCCGCATTCGGTGCACTGAATGTGGTGGTGATTCGACTGGCTGATCCATTCGAATACCGTATCGCCGGGGCTCAGCCGCGACTCTGCGACGAGACCAACTCCACCGAGATCGCTGAGTACTCGATAAACCGTGGACTGATCGAACTTCGAGTCACCGCCAGCGAGAGCGGATATCACTTCAGAGACGGTCATGTGGTTGTGCGTTTCACGCAGTACGTCGATGACGGCCTTGCGAGCTGGTGTGGCTCTGAGGCCGGATCCGCGTAGTACGTCGGTTGAAGATTCACTAGGTTCGGGCATTGTTTTCGGTAGGATCAGTGATTACTTTGAGGGTCAGGTTCGTCGCAAGTTTCTCACGTTTATCGGGATTCCAGTTCCATTTTCACAAACAAACTCTTCAAATTCGATATGTCTTCGAGCATTTACGTGGATGCTCCGGCCGAACGCGTTTGGAAGTTGATCGACGAAGCCAGGTACTGGCCAGAGTGGTCGACGATATGTGTAAAAGTCTGGGGTGCGCCTGACGAAGACGGATGGCAGCGAGGGCATCGGTTTGGGTTCCTGCTCAGGATTGGCGGGAGGCAAATCCCGTTTTTCGTGACGATTACCCGAGTAGAAGCTGGGAAGTTGATTAAATGGCACTCGACGAAGTTCACTATCACTGCGGTACGGTCGATATCAGTTGAATCCGAGGGAAACGGCTGTCGAGTGACCGACAGCAAGTGTTTCTCCAGCTACTTATTGCCGATCGGATTGGCCTATCCGCGCGGAATTATTCGAACAATGACCGAGTCATGGCTGTCTGAGATCAAAAACGAAGCAGAATCACACGAATGAGTAGTTCAGGCTTCATTGCTCAGAAAATCCTGATGGTGTTTGCCCATGCCGACGACGAGACCTTGCTTGCGGGAGCGTTGATTGCAAAGTTGGTCGCGGATGGCCACGAGGTGAGTTTGTTGTGCCTCGCCTCGGGAGACGATGATCGGACTGAGCGATTGCGTAAGGCTTGCGACGATCTGGGCGTGATGTCGGTAGAAACCCTTCGATATAGCGAGGGCGTGATGTGGCCTGACGATGTAGAAAGTCGCAACGATTCAAGCGCCAGCGTTCGGCTCGACCCGGTGCTATCTCTCGTACCCATCGATGACCTTGCCAGTCGAATCGGCGGTCGTCTCACTGAACTGAATCCCGACATCGTGATCACTCACTCCGCTTACGGCGACTACGGTCACGCCGATCATGCCGCCACGCACAGTGCAACGGTGGCAGCTGTTGCCGGTTCAAGTGAGGGTGACATCCGGTTGTATGCACTTGACTGGCCCAGAAGGCTGATTGGCCTGAACGCTCGAATGCTCAAGCTGGGCGGTCGAGATGTCCGAAGGATGGGTCCTGACGGTCGCTTCAACTTTTCTATGGTGCTTGACCGCTCGTCTGAATCGTATTTATCGATAAAAGTCTCCCGATACTTGAAGACAAGACGCAACGCCGCTTGCTGGTATGCGAAAGAACTTTCCATGGGACCTTTGCCGATGCGCCTACTTGAACGGCTGCCGTTGTGGATTCAATCGACGATTCTCGGCAGGGCACGACTAACGCTCGTGAGTGCGCCTGAAGACTTCAAGTCGAAGGGCGAACTATAGAAAATATCCCGAATTCGCTATCGAGGCTAAAAGTAAAAGCCACAACCCGATTTCTCGGATTGGGGCTTTTACTTTTCGTTTGATCTTTTTAGGACTAGGCGAGTAGTTCGCGGAGTTCTGCAACGTGTGCATCACCACGAAGTCGGCCAAGTGCCTTGCGTTCGATCTGTCGAATGCGCTCACGAGTGAGGTTCAACTCTCCACCGATCTCTTCAAGAGTTCGGGGTCGGCCGTCGAATAGTCCGAATCGCAGTTCAAGAACACGTCGTTCCCGATCCTGCAGATGACTGAGCACACGGTCGACCTGCTCACGCATTGACGACTGTGCTGCGACATCGGCGGGTGCCGGTGCGCTGCTGTCCTGAATCAGATCGCCAAGCTCGTTCTCTGCGTCTTCACCAATTGGTGTTTCGAGAGAGACTGGCTCCTGCGACATCTGAAGAATTTCAGATACACGTTCGATCGAAAGCTCTACTCGCTCGGCGAGTTCTTCTACAGTTGGCTCTCGGTTCAGCTGCTGTCCAAGCTCACGACGTGCTCGCATGATCTTGTTCAACGTCTCTACAACGTGAACAGGGATACGAATTGTTCGTGCCTGGTCGGCGATCGCTCGGGTGATTCCCTGTCGGATCCACCATGTTGCGTACGTGCTGAACTTGAAACCCTTGCGGAAGTCGAATTTCTCGATGGCACGCATCAGACCGATGTTGCCTTCCTGAATCAGGTCGAGCATCGACAGCCCACGGTTGAGGTGCTTCTTGGCAACGCTCACCACAAGTCGAAGGTTTGCTTCGCCAAGGTGACGTCGTGCCTTTTCGCCCTCTTCCCGAACACGCATCAGGTGTGCGCTCAATACGGGAGTAAGTGGCTGAAGTGCCTTAAGGAATTTTGGATTTACGATATCGTCAGGCAGATCGTTCAAGACCGGGTCGAGGCCTAGAATACCGACCATGTCGGCCGAAAGCAGTCGGCTGAGAACTGAAAGTTCAACAACCAGCTTGTGTGCCTCGTCGGGCTCGACGCCAAGTGCGTCTGAGAGATAGTTGATCAACTCGTCTTCACGCTTGCCATCGACAAGCGCACGAAGATCAGGGTCGGCAAGAGCCCGACCGAGAGTGACCGGAGTTTCGAGACCCAGATACTTGGCAACGGCAGATGCTGTGTCGCCGACCGGACCGAGTTTGGACAGGACGTCTGTGATAATAGTGAACGGGTCGGGAGTGCCGACTTCGATATCGCCCTGAATTTCCTTCTCAATCGCCTCAAGTCGCTGAGCAAGCTCAACGGCGCGAGCAAGTACAACTTCATCAGCTGCTGTTAGAAGGGCAACGCGACCGATCTCACGCAGGTACATGCGTACAGTGTCTTCGGTGAGTTCCGATTCCTGTACTTCCTGCTGAAGGGCGTTCGTGATGCTAGTTGCCGAGTCTGATGCTCGTGCCGCTTCCCACATATCCAGTTCAGATCGGGTTACGGCTGTTGCACCGCTCTCCGTGACCTGGTTCGCTTCGTCTTCATTGCCTTCCATGCGAGTGAAGGCGGGTTGGTACTCGTCTTCACCCTCGAGGGCTTGATTAACGTCGTTGACGCGGGATGTTCGTCGCTTTTGGACCAACGGTTGTTCCTTTCGGGTATTCGCTACCCGTACCTGAACTTATCGTATATCCGGACAGATATTCGATCTCAGGCTATTCGTACTAGCGCCTCTCTCGCGATCTGCCCCGCTTAAACTGCGGGGCTTAGCGCAGGTTGAGAATGGTGGCAGACACTCAAGTTTTAGATGCAATCTCAACTTATTGCGATGCCTCACGCACAAACTTCGGGTACCCCCGAACTTGTGCGAACACATTTACCACTTCAACCGACCTTCTATTCTACGCCTTTGAGTACCCGTTCTAAAAGGGGGGGGGCACGGAAATAGCTTACGAAGTCCGTAGTTATGCGGGCCACATATGGTTGGGAAAGCTTCTGGTACATGGCTCGGCGTGGCTCGTTTTTTTCAGTTCAGTATCAGGATTGTCGGGCTAATCCCAGTTGATCACGAACTTGCCGGCTGCACCTGATGAAAACTTCTTGTAAGCCTCCGGTGCTTGCTCGATAGTTGACCGTGATGTGATCACAGATCCGAGCGGGACGTTTCGTTCAGCTGTGAATCTGGCAGCTTCGGCGAGCCCAAATGTCGAAAAAGTCCACGATCCCATCAGGGTCAGGTGACGGTGAATGATGTGTGGGGTTGGCTGGTATGTAACCTCGCCCCCTTCACCAACAAGGCAGGCTCGACCGAAGATTTTCGTCGACTCCACAGCTGCCACTCGAGTTTCTGCCAAACCGGCTGCTTCAAGACTCGTATCGGCTCCGTTGCCGTGTGTTAGTTCTCGAATCTGATCGGGTGCATCGCCGTTTGAAGCGTCTACAGTTGCCCACGCCCCAGAATCGGCAGCCATCTTGAGTCGTTCTGGCGAGATATCCACCGCGATGATTCGTGCGCCCATCGCTGAACCGAACATCGTGGCAGCAAGCCCCACGGGTCCCTGTCCGAACACCGCTAGCACATCTAGACCTGAAACTTCGAGCTTCTTAACCGCCTGAAAAGCCGTGCTCGCCCCGCAGGCAAGATATGCACCGACTTCGTATGCCACTTCGTCGGGTAGCGGAACGCAGGTCGATTGATGAGCAACCATGTAGTCGCCGTGACCGCCGTGCATCGATCCTCCGTAGTACTCCTTCTTGTCGGCCACCTGGCATAACTGCTGCCATCCGGTAAGGCAGTACTCGCACTCTCGGCACCCTTCGTAGTGGTGCTGAATTACGCGATCGCCAACTTTGAGTCCAGTAACGTTCGGCCCCAGAGCGACGATCTCACCACACGGCTCGTGACCCGGTCGCCGAAGCTCACCATTGTGTTCGTTGGGAACATCGCCGCGGTAACGGCCAAAATCCGAACCGCAAAGTCCGGAAGATCGGAGCTTTATCAACACTTGCTCGGATCCGGGATCGATATCCGGGTAGTCGATAACCTCTGCCAGGCTGTTTCCTTGGAAAACGACTCCGCGCATTGTTGGTTCTCCTAGCTGCGCTGAACGCAGTTCTACTGGCTGATTTCGCCCAATTGCGCAGCAGTGGCACAATGTATATCAGCTAATCGGGGCATCAGGGCTTTGCGGTTGGGCGAAAGCGGCAGTAAGCTTCACCCGCCTGACTTATAGACATGACTGCGGCTGAGCCGCGATTGGGACCTGCAACCATGGTGGAAACCTTTAGTTACGAAACTCTTTACTCAGAGAAATCGGTAGATACAGCGCTGAATCCGGGACTGCATGCAAAGTACGATTTTGCAACTGCGTATCCCGCACCAGAAACACTTCCGCTGGACGGGTTGATTCAGTCGCTTCAGGCTGCTGTAGATTCCAACTCCACCAAAGTCCTCGCTGAACTGGCGTACTACCCACATCAACTGGGTGCGCTTGAGTTACGCGAGTACACGGCACAAAAACTTGAGGCTGACCGTGGTTTCACCGTTACTGCCGACGAGATTGCTTTGACCAACGGTTCCGGCGAAGCGCTGGCTCTGGTTATTCAGGCTTTGACCAATCCCGGTGACGTTGTACTCACCGAAGAGTTCGTATACATGGGAACAACCGCACAGCTCCGAAGGTTTGGTGCTGATATTCGTGGTGTGGCAATGGATGAGGGGGGGATCATTCCTGAGGAGCTGGAGGAGCAGATAGTCGCTCTTACCGCAGCCGGCGACAGGCCAAAGTACCTCTACACAATTCCCGAACACCAGAACCCGATGGGCTCGACTCTTTCTGGCGAACGTCGTCGGGCGATTCTCGAGATCGCCCATCGTCACAACATGCCAATTCTCGAAGACGATTGCTATGTTGACCTTCGCTATAAGGGCGATGTGCAGCCAGCGTTCCGAGCACTCGATGACTCTGGAATCGTCGTATATGTTGCTTCTTTTTCCAAGCTGCTGGCTCCAGGGCTACGCCTTGGCTACTTCACTGCATCTCCAGAACTGATGCGCAGGGCTCTCGGCTTCAAGATTGGCAGTGGTCCTAACCAGTTTGCTGCAGTCGCAATTGAGGGCTACCTGCGAAACAATCTCGAATCTCACCGCGACAACTTCAACCCGATGCTTCAGGCCAAATGCGATTCGATGACTGCTGCGCTTGAAGAGCATTTCGGGGATTCTGGTGCCACATGGTCAGCACCTGAGGGTGGCTGCTATGTATGGCTGACAATGCCTGAGGGATCTGACATTTCAAGTATTCGCGACAAGGTGTTCGATCAGGGTGTTGGCTACGTTGCTGGGGTGGCGTTTGAAGCCGACGGGTCTGGTCGAACTGGTCACAACTGCGCTCGACTCTGCTTCGCTTTCGAATCGGTAGAGAAGAACGCAGAAGGTATTGCGTTACTTGCCCAGTTGTTCAAACAGCACGGAGCGATGTAGCAGGAAGTCGAATCTGATTCAGAAAGGCCGGCGACTTTTCGTCGGTCTTTTTCTTTAACCATGAAAGCGTCGAATTTCGGTGTTCTGTCGATTCCGATAACTAACAGTTAACCGAATAACGTTGCCGAATGGCCGAAGCAGAGTTAAATTCAATTAAGACTCTTTTTTATTTGGACTACAAGGAACGCCGTACATGGCCTCTGCTGAACTGAACTCAATCGCACTGAAGATGGTCGCCCGTAAGAAGGGCATTCTGGCTGCCGACGAAAGCACCGGGACGATGACCAAGCGACTCGACAGCATCAACGTCGAATCAACATCGGATTCCCGCCGACTCTGGCGGCAGCTGTTGTTTCAGACTCCCGATATCGGTGACTACGTCTCTGGCGTGATCATGTACGACGAGACAATTCGCCAGTCAGACGATTCGGGCAAGAGCTTCGTTGAACTACTCGCTAGCAAGGACATTCTCACCGGTATCAAGGTCGATAACTCGACCCACGATCTCGCTGGCGCTCCCGGTGAGTTCATCACCGAAGGTCTTGATGGTCTTCGTGGCCGACTTGCTGAGTACTACCTTCTTGGCGCACGATTCGCCAAGTGGCGCGCTCTGGTCGTAATTGGTGAAGACATGCCGTCCGGCTACGCCATCCGCACCAACATGCACGCACTCGCCCGCTACTCGGCACTCTGCCAGGAACAGGGTGTGGTTCCGATCGTTGAGCCGGAAATCTTCATGGATGGATCGCACAGCATCGACGACTGTCGTTCGGCAACCACACGATCACTAAATACCGTCTTCGAAGAGCTCGACGCACAGAACGTCGATCTCGAAGGCATCGTTCTCAAGCCGAACATGGTCATCTCTGGTGCCGACGCACCGAACCGTGCTTCAGCAGCTGAAGTTGCTCGACAGACCATCGATTGCTTCGTAGAAACCGTTCCTGCGAGCGTTCCCGGAATCGCATTCCTTTCAGGCGGACAGGGCGACGAAGAGTCGGTTGTGAACCTGAACGAGATCAACAAGATCGCCAACACCGAAGATCTTCCGTGGGAACTCACTTACTCGTACGGTCGTGGTCTTCAGGCCGCTCCGCTGGCAGCATGGCTCGGCAAGGCCGAGAACGTTGCGGCGGGTCAGGCTGCGTTCCAGAAGCGTGGACTCGACTCCAGTGCAGCTCGTGAAGGTGTGTTCGCTTCATAGTCTGTTCGGAATATTCCGATGTGATTAATGCCCTCTCCCGTTCAGGGAGGGGGCATTTTTTGTCATTTTGTACGGCATTCATCCCTATCAACCGGTAAAGTTGCTGCGCCTGTTCCGTGAACTTGCGAGGCGGGCCGTAACCAAGCCGGAGTTTGATGTAACCGATGCCCTCTGACGCTATTTCCGATCTCGTAACCGCACGAAGTGCCGAGATAATCGAGACCCGACGCTTCTTCCACGGAATTCCCGAACTGGGATTCGAGGAAAACGAGACTGCGAAAGCGATTGCAGATCGCCTGACTGCAGCCGGGCTTGAAGTGGAGACTGGCATCGGAAAAACCGGACTGGTAGGCGTCTTGAAGGGTGCGAAAGAGGGACCGACCCTCATGATTCGCGCCGACATTGATGGCCTACCTGTAGACGAGCTAACCGGACTCGATTTCGCTTCGACAAACGGTCGAATGCACGCCTGTGGTCACGACGGCCACATCACGATGGCACTTACTGCCGCAGAGATCCTCGCTGGAATGAAAGATCAACTGTCAGGAACGTTGATTTTCGCATTCCAGCCTGCCGAAGAGGTTGTGATGGGTGCGCTCGCCATGATCGACGATGGCTTGTTCGAGAAATACCCTGCTGATCGAGTAATCGGTACGCACCTCTGGAACCCGATCCCGACTGGCATCATCGGTGTGAACCGTGCAACGGTTTTCGCCAGCGCAGACCAGTTCCGACTCACCGTTCACGGCAAGGGTGGTCACGGCGCCATGCCCCACACGACCATCGATCCTGTAGCTGCAATAGCCGAGATTATTTCTACTGCCCAAACCGTTGTGAGTCGAGAGGTCCCGCCGAACGATATGGGTGTGCTTACGTTTGGTCAGATCCACGGCGGATCAGCCCCCAACGTGATTGCCGACAGCGTGACCGTCGAAGGCACTGTTCGGGCCTATACGCCCGAAACTCGCACCCAGATTATGGAATCACTTGAGAGGATCGCCAGCAACGTTGCTGCAGCGATGCGCGCTTCGACGTCGTTCGAGCGAATTCACGGTGCACCTCCGGTTATCAACGATCCCGAAGTTGCAGCGTGGGTCACTAAGCAGGCGAGCTTAGTTGTTGGTGAAGGAAACGCCCGAGAATGGGAGCCAGTTAGCGTTGGCGATGACATGGCTGAGTTCAACAACCGAGTCCCCGGCGTGTATTTCCTGCTTGGCGCAGCGCATCCTGATGAGAGGGTTGCCGAACGGGGAATCGAAGGTCACCACAACGCAAAATTCGATTGGAACGAAGACTGTTTGCCACTGGGTGTAGAGGTGTTCGTGCGTTCCGCTGTCGACTATCTTTCGTAGTTCGACTCGAAATCAGGCTGTTACTTCACTGAGTGATGGAACAAATTGACGTGCTCGCTCGTCAACATACCAACATGAAAACACTAATCCTAAAATTTGCGGCACTTGCTGGTGTGATACTTCTGGTTGCAGCCCTGTGGCCGATATTCATCCAGGCCGAAACATCTCTAGCAATAATCTTCGTAGTACTGCCGATGGCCGGAATTGGCATCGCAGCACTCGCACTGTTCAGCACGAAACGATGGCTGCTGTGGGCAGCACTCGGCGTTTGGCCGGGAGCCTTAGCAGGTGGCCTGGTATTCGCTGGAATCGCATTCGGAACTGTCAATAACGGCACCACGGGTTGGGAAGGCGCGATCGTAGCGGTCGTCATCATCCTTGGCGTCTTCATCGGCGCAATCGCAGGAGCGACCACCGGAGGTTTGCTCGGCGCGCGTAAAACACGCCGAGCAAACCTCGCTAGCGAATAATTTCCGACTGCCTAGACAACCGGGGCAGATCCGCCGTCTACGTTGATGGCTGTTCCGGTTACGTAGCTGGCTCGGCCTGACGCCAGGAAGCAGATGACGTCGCCGGCTTCTTGCGCTTCACCGATTCGTCCCAGAGGAACTCCGCCGCCGAACGTGGCCCAGTGATCCTCTAGTGAGTAGTTCGGGTCTTCAGCGTTTAGGCCTTCCCATCGAGTGCGGTGCTGTCCCGACTTCAGCACGCCAACACAGATCGTGTTCACACGAATGTTGTGCTCGGCAAGCTCACCAGCCCACGACTTGGTAAGCGATATGCCAGCCGAACGTGACAGAGAAGTTGGCTGTGTTCCGGGTCGAGCGGCCTTACCGCCGGGAGTTGTTGTGTTCACAATCGCACCAGTGCCAGAAGCCTTTAGGTAGGGCAGAGCGGCTCGTGCGCAGTAGATGGCACCGTAGATCTTGATCCCGAAGTCGACCTTCAGATCATCATCGGTCATCTTCTCGAGCGTCGTGGCAGATGAAGTACCGGCGTTGTTCACCAGAATGTCGACCCCGCCGAATTCGTCGACTACTTTAGCGACCATCGCCTGAACTTCTGATTCAACCGAAACGTCGGTGGCAACACCAATCACGTCACTCCCGCCCGCAACTTTGATTTCCGCCACCGCAGCATCGAGCTTCGCCTGAGTACGGCCAACGATCGCAACCTTAGCGCCCTCGCTCGCAAGCGAGGTGGCAGCTGCTTTGCCGATACCGTCGCTACCACCGGTAATAATCGCAACTTTGCCGTTCAATCCGAGATCCATTTTGTGAGTTCCGTTCTTCAGCCCTGTGTCGGTCGTAGTATCGTCTGATTCTGAGCGATATTGGCTCATCTAGACCTGACGACGGATTATAGAGATGAAAACCCGTAAAAATCACGAGTGCATATTTTGGTCTTGTGGGTTGTACTCTTAACGCTTGTGTGATTTTTCCAATTGCGTCATCGGCGTATCAGGCCGATATTCATTTGGTGCGTAAATAAAATTCTTTATTCGATAAAACAACAGATTGGTAATACAAGTGAACAACGGGCAGCGATACGAGCCGCTTACAGTGCCGCGAAGAGTGATTCTGGGACCCGGACCTAGTTCCGCAAACCCGCGAGTTCTTCGTGCTATGTCGCTACCAATCATCGGATATCTCGACCCCGCATTCTTTGAACTGCTCGATGAACTGAGCGGCATGCTTGGTGAAATTTTTAAAACCAAGCAACGCGCGTTCGCTGTTGCTGGAGCCGGTTCTGCCGGTATGGAAGCCGGGCTCGTAAGCCTTGCTGCACCGGGCGATACCGTGATCATCTGTTCGTACGGATATTTCTGCGAACGACAGATCATCATGGCCGAACGAATCGGGTTCAACGTTGTCGCACTCCGAACCGAGTGGGGCAAGTCGATGGACCCGCAGGTTCTTGCCGACGCATTGAAGGAGCATCCTGAGACCCAGCTTGTAGTCGGTATTCATGCCGAAACCTCTGCTGGAACCATCCAACCCATCGCCGAGTTCGCCCGACTTGCTCACGAAGCTGGTGCGTTGTTCATGACTGATGTCGTGACCTCGCTAGCTGGCTGCGAGCTTGAATTCGACGAATGGGAACTCGATTTCGCTTACTCGGGATCGCAAAAGTGTCTTGCCGCACCTCCAGGAATTTCTCCTGTGGCGATGTCTGATAGAGCTCTTGATTACATCCGCAACCGTCCCAAGCCGCCTTCTTCGTGGTACCTCGATCTCTCGCTAATCGCCGACTACTGGGGTCCCGATCACATTGCGCATCACACCGCTCCCGTCAGCATGATTTACGGTTTGCGGGAAGCTGTTGGGATGGCGTTGAACGAGACACTTGAGATGCGCTGGAAACGACACGAGGCGAACGCTGCCGCTTTGCGAGCAGGACTTGAGGCGTTGAACCTTGAACTGCCGATTTCTGAAGCCGAACGACTCGATCAGCTGACTATCGTGAAGCTGCCGAAGGGCATCGATGATGTGAAGCTTCGTACGCAATTGCTCGAAGAGTATTCAATTGAAGTCGGTCGTGGACTCGGCAAGTTTGCGGGCGAGGTCATTCGAATCGGTCTGATGGGCGAGTCGTGTGTCCCAGCGAACGTGTTTGCGTTGCTCAATGCGCTTGAGAAGATTCTTCCCGAGCACGGATTCGAAGTAGGCAAGGGCGTTGCCGCCGCGGCTGCTAGTGCGCAATTGGCCGACAATCCTTCACCGCTGTACACGGCGTAAATTCAACGCAATTCGGTCGACACCCGATTTCCCGACCCCTGTGGAGGGATCTTCGGCGGACGAGTGGTCGTGGGTGCCGCGCGCTCCTATCGCGAGTAGAAACTACTCCAGCGCGTACGCCTTATCCAGCAAGTCGACGACGTAGCGAACTTTCGTCGTGCGTTCGTTCGAGTCTTCGTCCGCTACCTGAGTGAGAGCGAAATCGAGCTGCATTGCGCAACCCGGATTGCCAGTTGCAACGATATCGGCTCCGGTGGCGACTACGTTCCGGGCTTTTCGCTTGCCGAGTTGTGCCGACATCTCACGCTGGGTCATTGAGTAGGTTCCAGCCGACCCACAGCAAACTGCAGGTTCGCCCAGATCGACCAGCTTCAAGCCGGGAATCGAGTTGAGGATGGCACGAGGTGCATCGGTTATTCGCTGAACATTCAGCAAATGACAGGCGTCCTGATAGGTGACGGTTACATCTAGCGACTTCGTTGGAGCCTCGAAATCGTATTCGACAAGTAGCTCATGAATATCCTTGGTCAACTCGGCTACTTGGTGCGCTTTATCGGAATACCCGGCCTCGCCGGCAAAAAGCTCGCCATAGTCCTTCATCGCCGCGCCGCAACCTGCCGAGGCAGAAACAATCGCGTCAGGTTGGATCGACAGGAACGAGTCGATGTTCTTCTTTGCCATCTCGATAGCCGTGTCGGGCTCGCCGGAATGGGTGTTCAGCGCCCCGCAGCAGCCCTGTCCACCAGTTACATGCACCTCGATGCCGTTTCGAGTTAGCACTCGCACGGTGGCTTCAAGGGTTTCAGCGTGGGTCAGCGCCATCACACAACCGGCAAGCATCGCCACCTTTGCTTTGCGGACACCCTGTGCTGGATGAACCTGACCTTTAGCGACAAAGAAATTCTTAGACAGTTCGGGCAGATACTCGTCGGCAATATCGGCTTCGCCCGGCAACAACTTCAGCAAGCCTGTCCCGCGAGCGATCGTGCGCATGCCCGACTTTTTGTAGAACTTCATGGCGTTGCCGACCATGCGAAGTTTCATAGGGGAGGGCAGAATCGTCTGGTAGCCAACAGACCGTGCTGTTCGTTCTGTGAAAGATCGTGTCGTGTGTTGCTCTACTTGAGCCCGAGTGGCCTCCATCAGCTTGCCGTACTCGACTCCTGAAGGGCAACTCAGTTCGCATGCTCGGCACTGCAGGCACAAATCCCAGTGCCCGACGACCGACGGGGTCATGTCGAGCCGACCTTCGTTTACGGCCTTCATCAGCGCTATTCGACCACGAGGCGATTCGGCTTCGAGGCCGGTTTCGAGATATGTTGGGCATGCTTGAAGGCAAAATCCACAGTGGACGCACTTGTAGAGATCGGACTCCTGCGGCGCGTGCGATCCTGAGAAACCCGGAAACGTACCGGCTGGCCCTACTGATTCGCTTGGCGTATCTGGCGACATCGAAGCTGCTATATCTTTCCGGCGAATCGCCCGGGGTTAAGGGTGTTGGTGGGGTCGTACTGGTTCTTGATCCGACGCATCAGCTCGATCGAATTTCCGACGTCGCTAAATATGTCCATGTGTTGTTTTACGACCAGAGGACATTTTTCGATCACGTACGAACTTTGATACTTAGTAATTGTGCCAGCAACCGAGCTGATAAACGAAAGGTCTTCATCGCGAGAAGCCGAACCAGCAAGAACGGTCATTGCGCCGAACCCGATGTCGCTGATGGTCGATATTTTCGTTCCCGAGTCCGATTCGGCAGATCGAATTTCCTGAGATGCCTTGAGCGTGTCGCCGGTGCGAGCGTTCATTCTTACAGCGATCCCAGCGTTCGATTCAGCGTCATCAAGCGCAGACCATGCAGCCTTCGCCGCCATGTCGCTAAGCACGGCATACCCGGCGGATCCGCCTGACCCTGCAGCACCCACAACTTCGTTTACCTGCCGTTCGATCGACCGAACTCCGCCGCCAAGTCTCATGAGTAGAGCAAACGTCTGATCACCACTGGAGGAATCGAACGATTCGCCAGTCGCCTGAACAGTGGCAGCCGCCAATTCACCGGAAATCAGCGAAATCGCTTCGGGCGCAAACAGGCCGTTCGCGAATCCCATTCCGATTTCTTGTGCCGACTGGATATCGTCGAACCAGATGATGATAGTTTGCTGCTCCGGTGTGACAGGGAGGAGTTTGAATGCAACTTGCGACACGATGCCGAGCGTGCCGAATGCGCCTGTGTGGAGACGGTGAAGCTCGTAACCCTGAACATTCTTTACGACCCGGCCACCACTTTTGGTAATCGTGCCGTCAGCAAGAACGATCTGCATACCGATCACCCAGTCTCGGATACCGCCTGTTGACGATTGACGATGTCCCGGTGCGTTCGAGGCAATGGACCCACCAACGGTCGCCTGCTCCGGGTTGCGCACTTCGAACGGTAGGCGCTGGCCCTCTTTTTCGAGCAGGGCGTTCAGCGTTGCGATAGTCACCCCGGCGTTGGCCGCGATCGTCATGTCGCCAACTGCGTGCTCTATCTCGCCGGTAAATCCAGAAAGATCGAGCGCCACGTCATAGCTAGACGGGATATTCCCGATGCCAATACGCGTCCCGCCGCCCCACGGAATTGCCGTTCGGTCTGAGCCGTTTATGTCAGCAAGTGACTTCGAGAGTTCCTTGAGTGAATTAGGGCTCTCTACCGATGAGGGGGTGAGGTCGTCTATAGAATGGCTCAACGTCGTTCCCAGAACTTACCCCTATGCCTTTGTCGATGCTGCTACAGGTGGAGCCATGTGCATTTGAGGCTTCCACGGAGCGGTGTCCCAAAGTTGATCGCCAATTGCGGTTGCTTCGTTGATCGCTTCGTTAGGAACGTCTTCTTCCCATGCGATAAGATTCTGCTGTAACTGTTCGAGCGTTCGTGCGCCAACAATGCAGGCTGAAACCGCGGGATTAGAACGAACCCATCCGAGTGCCAGAGCCATCGGCGTTACGCTGTATTTCTCTGTAACTCCGATGAACTGCTCCATCGCTTCGAATGTGACTTCGTTCCAATAGGTGGTTTTATAGAAATTCGCTGCTCTAAAGTCGTTCGAGTAGCGTCCGCCCTTGGGCATTTCGGCTTTGAACTCGCGATGCTTTCCAAGCAGGAATCCACCAGCCTGGGGTGAATAGACCATTACGCCAACACCCTGATCTACACACGCCGGGAACAGTTCGCGTTCCGGCTCTCGGTACAGCAAGTTGTAACGGGGCTGAACCGAGTTGAACTTGCTGAAGCCGTTCTTGTCCTGCGCCCAGAGCGCTTCGACAAGCTGCGGTCCTGAGAAGTTCGATGCGCCGATGTAGCGTGCTTTTCCAGCTCGAACAACGTCGTTGTACGCCTCGACTGTTTCTTCGATGGGCGTGGTGAGATCTGGCGAGTGGATCTGGTAGAGATCGACGTAGTCTGTGCCCAAACGCTTGAGCGAGTCGTCTATTGCCTGCATCACATACTTCTTGTTGACCCCGACATCGTTCGGATTGGGACCAACCTGGCTCTTGCCCTTGGTCGCCAAAACCACTTCTGAACGCCGAGTTTTAATGAACTTGCCGACATTCTCTTCTGATAGCCCATCGCAATAAGAATTGGCCGTATCGATGAAGTTCACTCCGCCATCGAAGGCAGCCGACATGATGCGCATCGAGTCTTCGGCGTTGGTTTGACCACCAAAGTTGTCGGATCCGATGCAATATTCAGAGACTTTTAGCCCGGTGTTCCCGA
Organism: Dehalococcoidia bacterium; assembly: GCA_012959765.1. Classification (GTDB taxonomy): domain Bacteria; phylum Chloroflexota; class Dehalococcoidia; order Lucifugimonadales; family Lucifugimonadaceae; genus Lucifugimonas. Next base: position 55,811 of record DUCO01000024.1, read on the forward strand.
GTCGTACATATTCCAATTGAGTGCTCCTTATTTCGCCGACGAGCTTGTGGGTAGTGTGCCGAACGCCTGTCCCGAATTCGGCGGGTATGCCATCGGAGCCTGCGATTCGAATTCGTCAGCCACGGCTCGAACTTCGGCCATGGCCTCGGCTGGAGCCGATTCTGACCATGCGTCGAGAACTCCCTGGATGTGTTCAACCTTGCGTGCGCCGAAGATCGGTGCAGTTACGCCGGGGAACTCTGAAACCCACTGAAGAGCAAGTCGTATGGCGGGTTGACCGTGCTTTTCGGCGATTGCCGTGAACTTCTCAACGGCAGTAAACGCAGCATCGTTGAAGTAACGAGATTTTAGACCCCCACCCTTTGAGTCGTCTCGCATATCGAACTTGGATCCAGCGACTGCCGTGCCAGACGAACCGTGCTTGCCTGTGAGCATTCCGCTTGCGAGTGGTGAGTAGGGGATCACCGCTACATCGTGATCGGCAGTGAAAGGAACCATCTCTCGTCCGAGTCCGGGTTGGAGAATGTTGAATACGCTCTGAATCGCTTCGAATCGGTAGAGATTTCGAACGTCGGATGTCCAGAGACCTTTGGCGAGAATCCATGTTGGGAAGTTCGACGCACCGGCGTAGACGACTTTGCCCTGATGAATTAGATCGTCAACGGCACGAAGTGTCTCCTCGATCGGAGTTTCTTCGTCCCACGAATGGCAGTACAGCAGGTCAATTCGATCGGTGCGGAGTCGACGAAGGGAATCCTCGACCGCTCGAACGATGTGATACCGAGATGCACCCTTATCGTTCACACCCGCTCCGACCGCCGAACGATACTTGGTGGCGAGAACGACATTGTCTCGACGTCCTGAGTCGGCGAGGTAGTTACCGATCATCGATTCCGAACGACCTTCGTTGTAGGAATCGGATGTATCGACGAAGTTGATTCCGCCGTCGAGAGCGGTGTCAAGAATTTCGTGTGCTGTCGGCTCGTCGCAACCCCACTGGTTGCCGTAATTATCGGTTCCCAGACAGATGTTCGAGACCTTTGTCCCTGTGCGACCTAGCTTTACATATTCGATAGGAATGGTGAGGCTCCGTGGATTATTGCGAACTGGCTAGTTAGTGTTGTATTTAGTCGTGATTCAGATCAATCCAGCGTGATTCTTCGACTGATTGATAGGCTGCATCAACGATTTCAGCAGCCTTCATTCCGTCGTAGAAACTGGTTTCGATCAGTGATTGGTCACCCGCGATGATCGCATCGGCGAACCGTTGGTAGGGTTGAGGATACTCGGCTCCAGGATCGAGCTGTCCGACCGGATTATTAGGTCCCGTTACGCCCTGGATCCCAAACCGACCGTCAGTGGTGATTCGACCCAGTTCACCCGATATTTCGACTCGAGGCGAAGTCTTGCCGTCGGCGTCGGTTCCACGAGACGCAAAAGAAGTGTGTACGACAGCCATTCCGCCGTTCACCCATTCACACAGAAGTCCCGAAACGTCGGGCACATCAACATCGATCCCTTCGGGGTTATCGAACGTTGGGCGGTGGCTGTTCGTAGTGTCGAACGATGCGACGACCCGCTTTACTTCACCATTGATGAACCGCAGCATGTCGAATACGTGAATGAGTTCGTATACCGATCCGCCACCGTTCTCGGAACGGAAGCGCCACGAGAGCGTCTCCGGTCGGGCGTCGAGCTGATGCGACATGCCCCACCACAGGTTGGCGTGGTAGATGCGGCCTACGAAATCGTCGTCGAGATAGCGCTTGATGCGACCTATCATCGTGTTTCCGCGCTGATTGAAGTTAGTTGAGTGGATCACCCCGGCTTTTTCAGCCGCTTCGGACATGACTTTCGCGTCAGCAGCTGTGAGAGCGAGTGGCTTGTCGCAGAGGACATGCTTGCCTGCTGCGATAGCGTCGAGAGCGAGATCTTTGTGCGACCCGGTCGGGGTGATGATGTCGACCGCATCGAGACCGTCCATCTTCAGCATCTCGTTGTGATCAGTGAAGCCGTTCGGGATGTCCCACTTCTGCTGAAACTCGGCCAAAGCTTCGGGGTTTCTCCTCATAGCTGCAACAACTTCTACGTTGTCGAGCTTCGAGAATTGCTCCATATGAGTATTGGCGAACCCGCCGACACCGATAATTCCGATGCGTACTTTGCCTGATGCTGAGGGCACTTTGGTTCCTGTCTGCCGCGATGCGCGTGGGTGGCGCATCGAAGGCGTTTGAAGACCGGTGATCGAGTCGAGGCACCCAGTTTAGCGAAAGTGCGGGTTACAGGCTGCGAATTGTTGACGAATATGGACTCCATATCGTCATGGGCCATAGGAACGTTCAGGTGGCTAAGTAGAAATGAGAACTATTTCTTGATTCGTAGAACTGCGAATCCTGCACCGATAGATGCAATTTGCGCCATCAGTGCCAGCGCAACGACCTTGAAATACGGCGTAACTATTTCTGGACGACCCGAATCAGGTCCGTATTCAAATAGGAAATTGCCGGTTTGTACGAACGAAATTGTTATTGAAATAGCCATCACTACCCAACCGGCAATCACAATCCGAACCGGCCATATTCCGAGTAAGTCGATCCAGTAATGCCAAAAGTGGAGACTAAGAGATTTCATTCCAGAGTTGTTGCTCATGATTTCACTCCTATCTCAAAATATGTTGCTTCTGCTGAGTTTACTGCCAGTCCGACGTGCCAGTCGGTCGGAACGATTCTGCTGAAATGCCGTACGCCTCGCCGTGAATTGCTCCGCCAGGGAACACCTTGCCGGGGTTGAAACGCTCGCTTAGTGAAGGGACTCCGATTGGAGCATCATCTGGTTGCTCGCCGATAAACGCAGTACGGAGTCGCGACATCGACTCCAGGTCGTCCTCAGTGAACACCAGCGGCATGTATGCCTGCTTCTCGATTCCAATGCCGTGCTCGCCTGACAAAGCGCCACCTGCTGCAACACACGCTTCGAGAATGCGTGCTCCAGCGAGAATGGCCTGCTTCACCTCGCTGGGGTTTCGTTCGTTGAACAGAATCGCAGGGTGAATGTTGCCATCGCCTGCATGGAACACGTTGGCGACGGTTACGTTGAGTTCAGCGGCGATCTGATCGACCTGCTGCAACACTTCTCTGAGCTTGGTGCGGGGAACAACGCCATCAACAAGATAGTAGGTGGGAGCGATCGTTCCGTAAGCGCCAATCGCCCCTTTGCGAGTCTCCCAGAGTTTGGCCCGGGTTTCCTCGTCATCTGCTTCCCGTATTTCCATTGCGCCATGTTTGCGGCATATTCCGAGTACGGCTTCGGTCTGCTCTTCGACCGATTCGATCAGGCCATCTACTTCAACGATCAGAACTGCTTCGGCAGCGGCTGGATACCCGGGGTGATAGAACGGCTCGACGGCGTCGATGGTCTTGCGATCCATCATCTCGAGCGCAGAAGGAACCATGCCAGCAGCGATGATCTCGGCAACGGTGTCTGAAGCAGCATCCATTGTTGTGAAAGCAGCCAGCATGCTGTGAATCGCTTCGGGCTTTGGCAGTAGGCGAACGGCGATTTTGGTGATTATTCCGAACGTGCCTTCCGATCCGACAAACGCCCCACGAAGGTCATAGCCAGTTGATTCGCGTTGCGCGGCTCCCAGCCAAACAAGTGAGCCGTCGGCGAGGACCACTTCGAGTCCGAGTACGTGGTTCGTTGTGACTCCGAGAGCCAAGCAGTGAGGTCCGCCAGCGTTTTCTCCAACGTTTCCGCCGATAGTGCAGGTCTTTTGACTTGCCGGGTCGGGAGCGTAGAAAAGTCCGAGATGGCTGACTTTTTGAGATAGCTGAAGATTAATCATCCCCGGCTCGACGATAGCCACACGATTTTCCGCGTCTACCTCGATGAGTTCGGTGAGCCTCGTCAGTGCAATAACTACAGAATTTCGTAGTGGCACCGCACCGCCAGAAAGACTGGTCCCAGCGCCCCGAGCAACGATGTAAACGCCGTGTCGATTGGCTATCCGAACGACTTCTGCCACCTCTTCAGCGGTTCTCGGCAGCACAACGGCCTGCGGGGTCGCCTTGTCGATCGAGCCATCGTATTCGTAGACCAATAGGTCTTCAGGCTTCCAGATCACATACTGGGTGCCGACGATGGCCGCGAGGTCAGGAATCAGGCTGGAACTAACTGTAGTCATGAAGTCATTGTGACACGCATTCAGGGTCGTTACAAAGCCCTAAAAAATCGTTCCAACACCAGTCACGTTCCGAACGATTTCACGGTCTTCCTGATCACGCACGATCTTTGCGGTTAGTGCGTCAGGATCACCCCACTGATCGAGCAGTATTTTCAGCAGTCGATCTTGCACGCTGGAATGTTCTTCTACACCAGCAAGGTTCGTGAATTCGCCAGGGTCTGCATCGAGATCGTACAGTTCGAGCTCAACCGGTTCGCCATGGCCGTAACAGAGCTTCCACTTGCCCGATCTCACCATGCCAAGCGGTCGATCCGTGCCGTGGGCGAAGTGTTCTGAAATCGCCACGTCGTTGAGTTCGGATGTATCGCCGTTCAGCGCTGGAACGAGCGACTGCCCATCCAGATCCCACTTAGTGAGATCAATTCCAGCGATATCAAGAATCGTGGCAACTGCATCGACATTAGAAACGGCTTCTCCAACGCGCTGACCGCCTTCGAACTTGCCCGGCCACGATATCTGCAGCGGAACGTTCGCCGACTGCTCGTAGAAGCACATTTTTCGCCATAGGCCGTGTTCACCGAGCATATCGCCGTGATCCGACGTGTGGATAATCACCGTATTCTCGGCAAGCCCTTGCTCTTCGAGCGTCTCCATCAGGTGACCGATCTTGTCGTCAAGATATTCGCAGAGTCCGAAGTAGGCAGCGCGGGCACGAGCGATTTCATCGTCGGTCCAATCGCCATTGAGCCCGAACATCTGGCGCAAACGCTGTGCCGAGGGCGGCAGTTCATCGAGATGTCCCTCTGGGAGGTTCGGCATATCAACATTGTCGGGGTAGTACTTCGAAAAGTACGGTTCAGGAACGACGAAAGGGAAGTGCGGTGCGATGAAACCGACGCACATGGCGAACGGCTTTTCGTGGCGAGCGGGATCGGATAGATACTCGACCGCAGCCTTTTCCATTGCGTCGTCAGCTTCGATCATTGGACTGACACCCGGATTTGCCTCTCGAACACCGAACCAGTCTTCTGGCGCGGTGGGGATGCCGTCCGACCATCGATAGTGATCGAGTGGCGCTTCGATGTGCGGGTCTCTCGAAAGCTGCTCATCAAAACCATGCAAAGGATCTGGCCCAACCAGGTGCATCTTGCCGTTCAGGGCGGTGTCGTAGCCTTCGTTTCGCAGCAAGTACGGCCACGTTAGCTGGTCAACCGGCATCGGCTTCGTGTTGTCCCAAATTTCGCACGTCGAAACGTACTGTCCGGTCATAAACGACGCCCGAGACGGAATGCAGAGTGGCGAGTTGCAGTAGTTCGCGTCGAACGTAACACCCTGCTCGGCCAATCGATCCATATTCGGCGTTTCGATGATCGGGTGACCATATGCCGACGAGAACTGCGCACCGTGCTCGTCGGACATGATGACTAAGAAGTTAGGCTGTGGTTTCGAAGCGATTGAACTGTTCTTCCTGAACTTGTGAATGGCGAATGGGCAGGGCCGAAGCGACTAAGGCGTGATTACCGCCCGAGTTACTTCACTACCGGACTGCGTTCCAAGCCATTCGGCCGTTTCGAACGCCTTGCCGATCTGATCGAGCGGGAACTCGTGCGATACCACGCTGGTGAGCGGGTACTCGTCGGCAGTTCGTTCGAGAAAGTCGATAGCGTTCGGGATAATCCATGGATCGTAGTGCTGGATGCCGTAGAACCTGATCTGGTTCGAAACCATCTGCTGAACGTCGATCTGGGCGATCGAGTTCGGTGAAATGTGGCCGACCTCGAGGTAGGTCCCCCTCATGCGAACCATCTTGAGTCCTTCTTCGACCACAGCCGGGAATCCAACGACCTCGATCACCTTGTCGGCGCCAATCCCGTTCGTCAGTTCCATCACCCGTTCGATACGTGATTCCGGAGTGTCGTAGTCGTTCATGTCGATCGTGTGTGTCGCACCACACTGCAGCGCCAGATCGAGCCGGTGCTTCTGGCCATCGATCACTATCACCTTGGCAGCGCCAAGCTCACGGGCAACGGCAGTGGCGTTTACGCCGAGTCCGCCAGCACCTTGTACAACAACGTTGTCGCCCAAACGCACGCCACCCAGGTGCATCGCTTCGTAAACCTGCGCCAATGCACAGTTGATCGGTGCAGCAGCAGCGTTGCTTATCGAATCGGGGAGTTTGAACACATAGTTAGGGCTACGCAGGTAGTAGTACTGGGCGAATCCGCCGTTACATACGGGCCATTCGTCGAGCGTTTTCCGCCCTGACCTGAACTTGCACGCACCGAATTCACCACGCAGGCAGTTGTAGCAGCGCGCACATGGGAAGAAATATGAGTAAGCAACCCGGTCGCCCTCTTTTAGCGGTCGGCGCAACGAGTCAGTGGTGACTTTGTTGCCCAACGCAGCAACTTCGCCCATCATCTCGTGCCCGAACACAAAGGGATCTCTCGGCGGTGCACCTTCGGGAATGCCATCGCCACGCCAGATGTGAAGATCTGAGCCGCAGACGCTTGTCGCTTTGACTCGAATTTGAATTGCGTCGGCTTCGAGTTCTGGCAACGGCAGATCTCGCATCTCCCAGCTCTTGTCGGCGTCGTGCCAGACTGCTGATGTTCCCATTTCTGCCATTGGTTTCTCCTCGATTGATCGGTAGATTCCCGATCGGGCGTGATTCGCTTTGGTGCCGTGCGATAAACGTGACCGCAGATAACTTATTCCCACAAACACAAAGTAACAATATGCGCCAGAACGAATTTTTCGAGCGACCCTTTGTGATTCTCTGAGATTAGAATTCTGCCAGACGGGGTCGCTGAAGCTGGGTTTCATTCGAGCAATATGCGGCATTGACTTAACGATTGCGGTGAAAGACGAGCAGGAACGAATGACCATATCGAACTGGCGGGCACGAGCGGGAACGACATTCCAAACAGAGAAACGTCCCGCATCTGGTTCGCGAGGGGTAGTTGCAACGAATCATCCCCTGGGATCGGCAGCCGGATCTGAGATGCTGCTTGCCGGTGGAAACGCCATCGACGCCGCGGTCGCATCTTTGTTCGCTCTCTCGGTCGCTGAGCCAATGATGGTCGGCATATTCGGTGCCGGGCACATGAACGTTCGACTCGCAAACGGCGATCATCACGTAATCGACGGCTATTCGACGGCTCCAGCGGCTTGCACCGAAGACATGTACACGCCGATCGCCGATTCAGGCCCTGACTATTTGAAAAGCGTTGGCGATGCAAGCTCGATTGGGTACTTGTCGATCGGGGTGCCGGGCAATCTAAAGGCATGGTCCGAGGCTCTTGAGACGTGGGGAACGATGTCACTGGGCGAAGTCATGGAACCCGCGATACGTTTCGCTGCCCATGGTTTCAGGGCGAGTGAGTATCTTCACGAAACGATTGTGCAGATGGAAGATGTGATTTGCCGATACCCAGAAACAGCGGCCACGTACATGCCGAACGGAGTTGCGTTGCAGCCGGGTGATCACGTTGATCGCTCCGATTACGCTCGAACGCTGCGGGCTATCGCCGAAAACGGTCCAGATCATCTGTACAACGGACCATTGGGCGAGATCGTTTGCGACTATCTCGAACGCAACGGTGGGATTCTCACGACGCGGGATCTTGCCGAGTACAAAACCATTCGCCGAGTGCCGATCAAAGGTGAGTACCGCGGGTACGAGATATTCGGACCACCACCACCTTCCGCTGCAGGAATTCACATCACGGAAATGCTGAACATTCTTGAAGAGTTCGATGTGGCAGAACTGGGATTCGGAACGGTTGATTCGATTCATCTTCTGGCCGAGTCGATGAAAAAAGCGTTTGCAGATCGAAATCGCTACACAGGTGATCCTGATTTTGTCGAAGTGCCAGTGGATCGACTTATCGCCAAGCATCATGTCGAAGAGTTCATCGACCGTCTTGATATGGAAAAGGCTTCACCCGAGATCGCACCGGGCTCGAACGAACCCGATCACACCACTCATCTCACGGTTGCCGATCTGGATGGCAATGTTGTATCCGCAACCCAGACCATCAACGAACTGTTCGGATCGAAAGTCACCGTGCCCGGAACCGGGATGCTGCTCAACAACACGCAGCAGATATTCGATCCGCACCCTGGAAAGCCGCTTTCTGTTCAGCCCGGTAAACGGGTCACCAGCAGCATGTCGCCAATGATCGTAATGCGAGATGGGCAGCCTGAGTTCGCACTTGGATTGCCGGGCGGAGTGCGAATATTTACTTCCGCCGTGCAAGCGATTGTGAACATCATCGATCACAAAATGTCTGCTCAAGAAGCGGTTGAAGCACCTCGGGTGTGGACCCAAGGACAGGATGTTGAGATCGAAGTCGGAATTCCGGAGTCCGTTCGGTCGGAAGTTGCTGCTAAGGGCCACCGTGTGACGCCTGTGAACGCTATCGGCGGTGGCATGAACATGGTGCGATTCGAACCCGGCGGAACGCTCTCTGGCGCGGCCTGTTGGCGAGCAGATGGCCATGTTGTTGGCATTGGGGGCGGATTTGCTCGGTCAGGTGTTCGGTTCCGACCATCGGTAGGTGATGAAGAGACCATGCAGGGATCTGGTCAAACTTCCGGCGAAGAGTCGGAGATTGTGGAGCCAAATGCGCCAGATACAAACGGAGAAACAGCTTGAACGTTCCGAATCACAGCTTGCGCTGCATTGACTGCTCGTCGACGCAACAACCGTCTGTGGGCGATCTCTACTGTGCAGAGTGCGGCGGTTTGTTCGCCGTTGAATACCTCGATGCACCCGATGGAACGTTTCCTCGATTGCCCATGGACGATCCCATGGCAGTTAACTCGCTTGGTGAAGGCGATACTCCGCTGGTCTTACTTGAAAAGACCGGTGAGGCGTTGGGATTGAACACACTCTGGGCCAAGTTGGAGTTCATGGCTCCAACCGGGTCGTTCAAGGATCGCGGTTCGGCAGTGCTTACTACCATGGGGCGAGATCTTGGCGTCACCGAGTTTATTGAGGATTCTTCGGGTAACGCAGGAGCTTCGCTATCGGCCTACGCAGCGGCTGCCGGTCTCAAAGCTCACGTTTTCGCTCCGGCAAGTGCCGCCAGTGGAAAACTCGACCAGATACAGATCTTTGGGGCGAGTCTTCACAAAATTGAAGGCCCACGGCAGGCTGCTACCGAGGCTGCCGAAGAGTTCGTAAAAGAACGTGAGCTCGTCTACATGTCGCACAACTTGAGTCCGTACTTTTCCGAAGGAATGAAGGCGGCTAGCTACGAGATAGTCGAGGTGCTGGAAGATGGCATTGAGCACGTTGTGCTGCCAGTTGGTAACGGATCGCTTCTGATCGGGATGATTCGTGGCTATCAGGAACTAAAAGAAGCTGGAATCATCAGTAATATCCCGAAATTCCACGGCGTGCAGGCACACGCAGTTCGCCCCGTAGTCGCAGCCTTGAACGGCGAAGACTGGTCGCATGACGATGTGCAGCCAACGAACGCATCAGGAATCGCTGTTTCTAAGCCGCCCCGGCTTGCCGAAATGGTTGAAGCCATCAAATCGACGAATGGCAGCGGAGTTACGGTGTCCGAAGAATCGCTGATCGAATGGCAGAAGCGGTTGTCTTCATCTGAAGGCGTATTCGCCGAAATGACTTCTGCTGGCGCATTTGCAGGCCTCGAGAAGCTGATCGAATCGGGCGAGGTTGAGCGCGGCTCGAACGTGCTCGTTCCCATCACCGGATCAGGACTAAAAGAGCCACTCAAGTAGGTTTTTCGCCCAAGGTAACGGCCAGCTGCGTTCTGCTAACTGTTGGCCTGTGCGAATACTTTCTTGAATCCGTCGATAGAGCCTTCGATTACCCAATCGTCAACGCAGTACGATGCGCGGAAGAATCCGGGTGCTCCAGATCCAACCCCCGGTACTACCAATACCAGCTCTTTTTTTAGTTGGGCTACAAACTCGACGTCGTCTGGAATTGGCGACTTCGGGAAGACAAAAAAAGCGCCATCCGGCTTTACGCACTCGTAACCGATATCGGTGAGCGCGCCATAGAGCAGGTCACGTTTCTTGCGGTAGATATCAATATCTACTGTCTCACGCTGCAGTTTGCCAACAATCCGCTGCATGAGGGCCGGAGCGTTCACAAAGCCAAGCGTGCGTATGGAGAAAATCAGGGCATTGATCAGATCGGCTTTACCCGGATCGCCCGGATTTACAGCGATGTGCCCGATGCGTTCGCCGGCGAGTCCGAGATCCTTCGAATGTGAAGTTGCAACGATCGATCGTGGGTGATGGTTGAAGATGAACGGGTAGGGCGCGTCGGAGTAGATCAGCTTGCGATACGGCTCGTCTGAGATCAGGTAAATCTCAGTGCCGTGCTTCTCTTCAGCCCGTTGAATTGCAGCCGAAATAGCGGCAATCGATGATTCGGGGTAGATGACTCCGGTTGGGTTGTTGGGGGAATTGATGATCACTGCACGGGTGCGAGGCCCGATAGTCGCTTCAAGCGATTCGATATCGGGCAGCCAGTTCTCGTCGGTTCCGGTAACTTTCGAAACACCATTCTGGTGCGCCACATAGAACGTGTACTCGACGAAGTAAGGCGCAATAAGCACGACCTCGTCGTTCGCATCGAGAATCGATCTCAGAATCGCGTTGATCGCCCCGGCTGCACCAACCGTCATCAGGATTTCGTTTTCGGTGAACGGCACGCCCGACTCTTCAGCCAATACTTCTGCCACGCTCGCCCTAACTTCTGGGAGGCCTGCTGAGCTTTGCATGTAGCGGTGGGTGTTGGGTGTTTCGTCGGCCGCCAGACGAGCCAGCTCGGCTCTGAACTCTGGCGGTGGCTCTAGCAGCGGATTACCCAGCGACAGATCAAACACGTTCTCAGCACCATGAATCTGTTTAAGCTCGAAGCCTTCTTCGAACATCTTGCGGATCGCCGAACCGTTGTTCATCTGTTCTCGAACTTTTCGAGAAATTGCCATTGGGCTTCCTTGAATGTTTCTGGGAATTAATTGGAGAGCTATTTAGAGTCTGATTCAGCTGATTCTTCGTTCTCAGCGTCTGAAGATTCTGGCTCTTCAGCATCGGATTTTTTCTTTTTGCCGGTCTTGAAGAAGTCCTTCATGAACTGTGGACCGCCAGAATACGGGTTCTCGACCACGTACGTACCGGCGATCTTATCGTGCCAACCCTGCCGTTTTGGATCGAACACCAGCCATAGTATTCCAACACCAGCGGCGAGATACGAAACAAGTTTCCCGATCATTTCGCGTGGAATCGCAGCGGGGCCGGGTGTTCGCCCGTCGGAATCGACAACAACGATTCCGGCAACCCACTTTCCGGGTGTTCGACCCCAGAGAGTTGTCGGAACAATGAAGTATCCGAGCAAGAACACTAGATTGGGCGCTACTGATTCATTGCTGAATATCGCTCCACTAGCTTTCGGTGCGACCATGTAGATGATCATCATCAAAAAGCCAAGATCGATAGTGAAGGCGTAGAGCCTGCTGAGCGGTCGGGCGTAGTTCATCGGGTAGACGATCGGGCCCTTTGGTTTTTCTGGCGTCTTCTCATCTGGCGATTTTTTGTCGGTTTTCGACTTGATATCGGCCTGGTAGCGTGACGTTGATGTTCGTTGGCGGGGATTGCGCCGTTTTTTAGTTCCTGAAGGCATATAAGTCAATATTACGGCTCAGTTGCTGCCACGGCACTAGGAAGTCGAATTAGAATCGGCGTCAGAATTACTAATTTCATCTCATTGGAATACGGAGACCCCATATGGCAGGCAGGCTCGAAGGCAAAATTGCGCACATAACAGGCGGTGGTTCGGGGCTTGGCGATGCTATGGCGCATCTATTCGCAAGAGAAGGCGCGAGGGTGGTGGTTTCCGATCTGAAGCTGGAAGTCGCACAGAGTGTTGCAGATTCCATTGTGGCGGAAGGCGGCGACGCTATCGCACTTGCCGGCGACGTTTCATCTCGAGAGCAGTGTGAAGCGCTGATTGCCGATACCGTTTCGAAGTTGGGCGGCATTGATATTTTGGTCAACAGCGCCGGTGTCACGCCGAGATATGCCGATCCCGAGTGGGATTTCGAGAAGACCTGGGACTGGGTGGTTAGCATCAACCTCAAGGGCACGATGATGATGTCGCGCTACGCTGTGGCCGAGATGAAGAAGCAGAAGTCGGGTGCGATCGTGAACCTGGCGTCGATCATCGGACTAGTCGGCTACGCACAGGGCATCAGCGATGGCTTCAACCCGTACCCGCACACCAAGGGCGGCGTTGTGCAGATGACCCGAGACATGAGCATTGCGCTGGCAAAAGAGGGCATTCGAGTGAACTCGCTTTGCCCGGGATTCACCTACACGCCGCTCGTAACGACTCTGGTTAACGACGCCGATATGCACGAACGCTTGAAGTCGCTTCATCCGATGGGTCGACTCGGCCAGCCAGAAGAAATCGCCAACGCAGCGTTGTTTCTGGCGTCAGACGAAGCATCGTTCATCACGGGAGTGAACTTGCCAGTGGACGGCGGTTATACGGCGCAGTAAGTGCCAGTGGCACTGCGGGTTCCTATTTCCCGACTCCTGTGGGGGGATCTTGGTTGGATGGGCTGGGGGGGAGTCGACCTGTGCGCGTCCCCACCCCAGATCCTTCGACTCCGATGACACCATTCAGGACACGAGGGGCGAGAGATCTAAAAGATCGCTGAAGGGTCTACAACCGACAGCATTTTTCGGTCTTCAGCTGCTCGCTGCAAGTTCGAAAGGGCGAATATCACCGCACGTTCGTTACCCTCGCCGGTTCCGCCAGCCCAGTGAGGGGTGACGATAGCGGTCGGCATACTCAGCAACGGGTTATTCGGGTCGGTTGGCTCTACTTCGAGTACATCCAGTCCTGCACCGGCAATCTCGCCATCCTCAAGTGCTGTAATCAACTCAGCCTCGTTGTGAACAGGACCACGGCAGGTGTTGATGAATATTGCGGTCTTTTTCATAAGCCCAAACTCTCTTGAACCCATCATTCCGCGAGTCGAACTGTTGAGAGGGACGTGAACGGTGACTATGTCGCTCACCCGCAGCAGGTGATCGAGATCGACCGCCTGTGCTCCAAGTTCCTGATCTCGACCCGGCATCAACTCAATCGTGTCGTGGTAAAGCACCTCACAGTCGAAGCCCGAAAGACGACGTGCTACCTGCCTACCTATGTTGCCGAAGCCAATAATGCCAATGGTCTTGCCGTTGATTTCAGTACGAACGGGCAGCTGATCCACGCCGATTCGCCAGGTGCCGTCTTTCACGCTGGTCCACGACTCCATCATTCGGCGGTACACGCTCAGCATCAGCGTCATGGCGTGTTCGGAAACCGAGATTGCGTTAGACCCACCGTTGTTCGCCACGGCAACGCCCAGTTTGCTAAGCCCAACCACGTCGACCGAGTCGTACCCGGCGGTCAGAAGCTGAACGAGTTTCAGATTTGGCAGATGTTCGGCAACTTCCAGAGGAACCGAAGCGAGCCACGGAATCGCTGCATCGACGTCCTTCATTGCCTCGATCATTTCACCGGGTGAAGTGGTCGGGTCGACAACGATCACATTCACATCATCGCCGGCGTTTTCGTTCAGTAGGTCCCATCTTCGTTTGTGTTCGGCTGTTGAGAGATTGGCGAGAAATGCAATTGTCGGCATGTGTTACTTCGGATTCAGCTGGCTGGCTGGCCAGAATTAATTAAGGTCGGGCGTACGGTTTGGCCGATGTTTATTCGATGGGGATGTTTTTCTGACTAAACAGGACGTTCCACACGGAGTCCGGACTTGTAGACATCCTTGATATCCCAGAGGGCATTCAGATCGGTTGTGGGATCACCGCCTACCACCAGCACGTCACCGGGGCGTCCAACTGCGAGCGTTCCTGCCGTATCGCCAACTGCAATCGATTCGGCTGCGTGGCTGAGTCCGGTCACCAGCGCTTCGGTGTTCGAAAGCCCGGCTTTCGTGAGGGCGACCATCTCTTTAACGAATTCGCCCGGTGGGTAGGCTCCCCACGGTGAATCGCTTCCAGCGATCATCCGCACACCCATATTTACGAGCTTGTTTACCGACTCGTTTCGAGTTTCAAGATTCTTCAAACTCGCGTCGATGCTTGCCTGTTCTTCTGTTGTGAGCCAGCCGCGGTCGTATCCAATTCGCTCAGTGAGATCGATTCCAGCCTGAACCACATGCAAAGTCGGGTTCACCCACGCCTTCGCTGCGGCAAGCTGCTCGGCAAGGGGTTCATTGAACTCGTACATTCCGGTTTCATCTTCAAATACGCAGTGAATGATCATGTCGACACCGGCATCGAGTGCGTTATTGATTCCCTGCATCGAAGCGCAATGCGCCGCTGTGAGCCTGCCGAAGCGATGCGCCTCTTCGACTATCACGGCCATCTCCTCGACCGTGTACGACGGCTGTAGCGGGTTGGAAGACCATGTCGAGCCACCGGTTGCCATGATCTTGATGAAGTCGGCACCTTCTTTGATGAGCTTCCTCACCTCGGCACGAACTCCCTCAACTCCGTCAGCTTCGGACCCGCAGTACCAGAAGTGACCGCCTGTAATCGTGATAGGGCGACCCGATATGACCATCTCGGGGCCTTCAGATAGACCTCGCTGAATGCCTTCCTTTAGTGAGAACCCAACCTTGTTCTTTGCACCGTTTTCACGAGCCGTTGTGACCCCTGCGTGTAGGAACGTTCGTGCGTTCTGAAGCGCACGCATCAGCAGGACGTCGTCCTGCTCATTGCCGGTTATATCGCCATGCGTTCCGTCGCCGGGTGCCATCATGTGGGTGTGACCATCTACAAGTCCGGGCAGGATGGTCGAATCGCCGTAGTCCTTGACCGTGATGTTCGATCCATCGGGGGCAGATAACTCACCTACCGGACCAATCGCTGCGATTTGATTGCCGTCGAGAAGCAGGGCCTGTCCGCTCATCGGTACTGCGCCAGTTCCGTCAAAGATTCGAGCGGCTTTGATGATCGTGTAGTTGTTCGATGTGGGTTCTGAGGTCAACTGCAATTCTCCGAGATCGGCGTTGTGCTGGAATGATATTCAGCCCAGTCAGCAACGTTGTCTCATACCTCGGAGTTTGGCGCAATTGGGCAGGGCGTTCGCGAACTGCTAATTGATGCCCAATTCAGCAAGTTTTTCTTTGAGACCCGACTGCGATACGAACTGATGGCCGACCATTCCCGCTTGTTCGGCGGCTTCGATGTTCACCGCTAGATCGTCTACAAAGAGAATGTTCTGGGGTGCCACTTTCGATTGGGTGAGCAGCGCATTGTAGAAAGCCGGTTCTGGCTTCATGGAATCGACATCGTACGAGACGATCACCGGATCAAGTTTGGAACTAAACGGTAGGAATCGCTCGGCTGACTTCCAGTGGGGTTCACTTGTGTTCGATACGAGGGCTATGCGGCGCGTCTCGGCGATTCGAGTTACCAGAGGGAACATGTTCTCGGATGGCGTCAGAACGCTGTCGTAGAGTGCGGTGAACTCGTCAAGCGGCATGTCGATATTGAGATTGGCGAGCGCTCGCATTGCATGCTCATCGAAACTCAGTTCAGCGGTTTCGAACCGGAGTTTTTGAATCTTTCCGAATACGATTCCGTGAACTTCCTCCCAGTCTCGGTCGGAAATTTTGGCCAGTTGTTTCGCAACCGGTATTTCATCGACTGTACAGAGCACGTTTCCGAGATCAAATGCCACTAACTCGATAGTTGAATTCACAGTTATTTACTCGTCACGTTTTGATCTTCGACATGTGCAAGCATCTCTTGTAGTTCCTTGGTTGTCGCGTCTTCTGGCGGATTTGCGCCCATCTTTTCGAGCACGGCACGTAAGTAATCCGGGTCGTCGGAAGTCTTTCCTCCAGATTTAATCTGGCCAACGGAATCAGGGTTCAATATGGCCTCGGCTTTTTCGGGGAATATTTCAGCTAATTCCTCATCGGGTAGTGCTTTCAGAACTTCAATTGGAAGGTTCTTCGGATCTGACGCTTCGGTGGTGGAGATCGCTGCAGAGACCGTTATGGAGCTGGGCCTTTGCCCGTCTTGAATCACAGCGAATCCGATTCCTATAACCAGGCCGGCGATCACGGCAATGGCAACAACGATCTTCACGATGAATCTCTCAAGTCCAGAATTATTCGTGCCTTAGTGCTTCGATTGGGTTCAGCGATGCTGCTCGAACTGCCGGGTATATCCCGAAGAACAAGCCAACGGCTACAGATACAGCGAGTGCTATGACCGCAATGTGAGTTTCGATCACCGTTTCTATGATGTCACCGTCGACCGTTGCTCCGTTTCCAAAGTAAGCGATCGCCCACCCGGCAAGTACACCCAACACTCCACCACCAAACGTCATCAATACCGCCTCGGTGACGAACTGGAACAAAATATCTCGTCTCTTCGCGCCCACCGCACGGCGTATTCCGATTTCTCTGGTTCGCTCGGTTACCGATACCAGCATGATGTTCATCACGCCTATGCCACCGACGAGCAATGAGATTCCAGCGATCGACCCCAGCAGAATCACGAATGTTCCCTGAGTTCCTTCGAGTGTTTCGATTGTGTCCTGCTGAGTTGTAATCAGGAAATCGTCGTCATCATCTGCTGTTAGTTCGTGCCTGAGACGCAGAACTGTTGCGATTGACGCTCGTGCAGACTCAACGGTTTTTTCGGAAGTCGCAAGAATGTTGATCGACGAAACCGCGATCGAATCGAGCAGGCCTTTCCCACCGTTCACTCGATAGTGAGCCGTCGTAATCGGCACGAGTACCGAGTTGTCGGGATTAAATATCGTGCCCTGTTGACTCTCAAGCACGCCTACGATCGTGAACTGGCGACCTGAGATCTTTGCGGTCGCACCAACGGGGTCACGGTTGCCGAACAGCGATTCACTGATCTGCGAGCCCAATACGGCAACGAGAGCTGTGTTCTGTACATCGGCATTCGAAATGTTTCGGCCTGAGGCGATAGTCAGGTTTCGGGCATCGATATATTCAGCAGTTACGCCAACACCACTCACGAACGTGTTTTCACCGCCGACAACCGCTGAGCCGGAGAATGAATTCTCGGGGGCGACGAGTCGAACGTCAGGTGTAAAAACAGCGTCCTTGAGAGCGAGCGCATCTTCGAACGACAGCACATCAGAGTTGCCGCCACCTCCGAAGAATGCGAATCGAAGCGCCTGGTTGCCGGGTCGCACAGTGATCAGGTCGGTTCCAAGATCAGAAATTCTGGAGGTGACCGATACCTGAGCGCCTCTACCTACGGCCATCATTGCGATGACGGAAGAAACACCAATCACGATTCCGAGTAGCGTTAGACCGGCTCGAAGCTTGTTGGCTCCAACCGATCCCAATGCAGTGGCGAAAAGAATGCCGAAATTCATTCTGAAATCTCGGATTCAGAATCTGGCTGTGTTTCGACTGTTGCCTCGGTTTTTGGGGCGGAAGGCTTGACCACTGCCCGGTCTTCAACTATCTGGCCATCTCTGAACGCGATGATCCGCTTGGTTGCTTCTGCTACCTCGGGATCGTGTGTGACCACGACGACAGTTTTGCCATCGATTTCGTTCAACGAACGAAGCATTTCGATCACTTCGGCGCTCGATTTTGTATCGAGGTTCCCGGTTGGCTCGTCGGCGAGGATAAGTTCAGGATTTTTCACCAGCGCACGAGCGATTCCCACTCGCTGCTGTTCGCCACCCGACATTTGTACCGGCTTATGGTCGTAACGGTGCGATAAACCAACACGGTCGAGGGCTGTCCGTGCGGCGGACCGGCGATCTTTTCCGCTGTACCCACCTGAGTATTTGAGTGGAAGCTCAACGTTGCTGAGCGCGGTCTCCCGCGGCAACAGGTTGTAGCTCTGGAACACGAATCCCAGCTGGTGAGAGCGAGTTTCGGCGAGTTGGTTATCTGATAGCCCCGAGACATCGTGCCCATTCAGATAGAACGAACCCGAAGTTGGCGTGTCGAGACACCCAAGCGTATTCATCAGCGTCGACTTGCCCGAGCCAGACGGTCCGATAATGGCGACCATCTCACCCGGCTGAATCGTCAAACTCACTCCATCGAGCGCTTTAACCAGTTGAGAACCGACCTGAAATTCACGAGTTACGTTTGTAAGTTCGATTGCCGGTACCGTAGTGATAGAGGTCATCGACGACCACCACCGCCGGCCGGTATGCGAATTTCACCGCCACCACCGCCGCCTGGAATGCGTATTGCACCACCGCCGCCGCCAAAGAACTGGGCAAACGGATCGGCGTTCTCTTCAGCGACGGTCATCAGTACCTGCTGACCTTCTACGAGCCCGTCTTCGACTATGACCCAGAAGTCGTCGCTGGCTCCAAGAGTAATCGGAGTGGTTGTGAAGCCATCTGCGTTGACTACATCGACCGATGGCTGAGTAAAGCTTCCGCTAACTGCCTGCAACGGAATGAGCAAGGCGTTGTCTATCTGATTCAACACGATCGTTGCAGTTGCACTCAGTCCTTCGATCAAATCAATTTCGTCTGGTGGAGTGAGCAAAATTGTCAGAGGAAATTCAATTACTCCCTGCTGGTTAACGCCATCACCAATTTCCTCGATGACTCCTTCGAGAGTTTGGTCGGGCAGGGCATCGAGAACCACGGCTACTGTGTCGCCAATCCTCAGCGACAGGACGTCGATTTCGTCGACACTGCCTTCGATTGTCACAACGTTTGGATCGAGAATGTCGATTGTCGCCGTGGATCTGTTTACTGGATCACCAACCTCGACTGAGATCGAGCTGATCACGCCATCGAATGGTGCAAGAAGATTCGACGCAGCGAGTTCAAACTTGGCGTTGTCGAGCTGGGTGCTGGCCGAATTTACCGCGACTGTTGCCAGTTTGATTTCGAGTGTGTCCAGATCATCGAGCGCTGCGAGTGTGTCTTCGAGCTCGTTTTCGAGCTCGATTTTTTCGGCCAGTGTGGCTGCAAGGGCACTGATATCGATGTCGTTTACTGTTCCAACGATATCTTCGGCAGCGGATTCAACTACTTCTTGAGCAGCGTTAATTAGCACCTGCTGCGTTTTGGCAACGGCAGCTGCATCGTCGATCACTTCGTCCAGCTCTTCCTGAGCTGCAACTTCAGCGTCCCATGCGTTGTCTATTTCCGCGCTGGGGCACCTGAACGTGAACGCCTCTGAAGTGGCATCGCAATTTGTAAGGATCGGGTAGGGAGTGAGGTGTGTCCAAACCCAGACAATCGATTCGTTCCACGGTGTTGCTAGATCGTCGACCAAGCTTTCATTCGTGGCTGTTGCATCGTCGATTATCTGATCTACGGTCGTGCCCCAGCTGGCGAGCAGTTCGGTAGGTGACATATCGAGATCGCCACTGGTGACTACATTTCCAAACCAACCTGTCAGCTGAATTTGGTAGTCAGCCTCAGCATCACCGAATATCTCCTCGGCGTCGGTCACGAGTTCGGCCTGCGCCTGAGCGCTGTCGTCGGCTGTGGCGAGTACGTCGGCCAGAGATTCGTTTGCATCGGCGAGCGCTTCTTTTGCTGAAACTGTGGCCGGACTATTGGCACCGCCGGCAGATGACGTGAATTCGGCGAGATCCGCGGCAGCGTTCATCGAAGCGACCCGTGCATCGGCCAGATTCGACACTGCGATTGCCCGTTCGAGGCCAGTTGCGCCACCCAGCAGTTCGGCCAGATCCGCGGCAGCGTTCATCGAAGCGACCCGTGCATCGGCCAGATTCGACACTGCGATTGCCCGTTCGAGGCCAGTTGCGCCACCCAGCAGTTCGGCCAGATCTTCACCGGCGTCTTTTAGCGCGCTTTCGGCGGTTGCTTCTGCAGATTCAAGTGCGGCGATAGTTACGTCGTCCAGCAGAATAAGTGGCTGGCCTTCCGAAACCTCATCACCCTCGTCGACTAGTAGTTCAGCGACCGTTCCACTGATTTCGAATCGCAGACTTTCTAATTCTGGGAATGAAACCGATCCCGAGGCCGTAACGTCATCGAGGAGCGTGCCACGCTGAACTGCGACCGGGCTACGTTCTTCGTCAGTTGTATCGTCGTTGAGAAGGAATTCCTGCGCTCCAAAGTAAGCCCCAACAGCGATCACCGCTGTGATTGCGATGAATACGCCAAGCTTGATCGCGGCGAAACCGCGAGATCTGCCTCGATCGAGGAATTTATGGTCGTTCATGTGCGTCATTGTTTGATCAGATGGAGTTCGGTCCCCCGTGTTTTCCTTTTGGGGGAGGATTGATTGCCGGTTCAGGCAATAGGTAACTGTTCGTTAGAAATATAGATGCGAAATCAGATTCGGCTTGATGGAAGGAATACGGTGAACGTGGTCCCCTGTCCGGGATCGCTGGTGACTGATATATCACCGCCATGTGCTTCGACGAGACGCTTGACTATCGTGAGCCCGAGGCCTGCGCCGCCGGTGGTTCTGGTTCTACTCTGATCGGCTCTGTAGAACTGGTCGAATATTCGCGGTAGATCATCGCTGGATATCCCGACTCCAGAATCTGTGATCGATGTCCTCAGTCCTTCGGCGTTCCCGTGTATAGCAACAGTTATTCGCCCGTTATTTGGCGTGTGAGTTAGCGCATTTTCAACTAGATTTGAAACGATTTGTCGGATACGAGTCTCATCGAAATCGATCACTACGTCGCTCTCATCGATAGTGATAGCGAGCTCGATGTCACGCTCTCTGGCACGTTGAGAGAAGTGTGCGACGGAGTCTTCAATTACGGATATGGGCGAACAGTGAGACTTGTTCAGCGCGAGCGCACCAGCGTCGGCAACCGCGAGAATTCTGAGATCTTCGATTAGATTTGCCAGATGAATGGTCTGTGTGTGAAGGGTGTCGATAGTTTCTTCATCGGCTTCTACGACGCCATCTTTGATCGCCTCGATGTATCCCTGAATATTAGCTAGGGGCGTTCGTAGTTCGTGTGCCACGTCGGCCGTGAGTTGGCGACGTTGCCTGACTGCCAGCTCAAGATCGCTTGCCATCGTGTTGAACGAGTTGGCGAGCTTCCCGATATCGTCACTTCCACTTGCTGGCACCCGCTGGCTCAGATCACCGGCACCAAGATTACTTGCTGCCGCAGTGAGATTCCTGACTGGAGTCAGTGCTTGCCGGGTCATCAGCATCACGATCAGCAAGCCGGCAAAGCCAGCCGCGATTCCGGCAACGATTAGCGACTGCTGGAACGACGACTGAAGATTGCTCAGAGGCGGCTCTACATATTCGAGTACTTCCGCGACGAGGTCGCCGGTTGCCTGTGAAGGAACCTGAGTTGGCGGCGGTGGCAGTCGTCGGCCGCCAAGGGCTGTCTGATTTCCCGAAAGCTGTGAAAACTTCGATTCGAAGAACTCTCGCATCGAAAGCGGGCGTTCAGTACGGGCGGGGCGTTCGTCGATACGCAAAAGACCGATCAGTTCGCCGTTTAAAAAGACCGGTCGTTCAGTAAATCGAGCTGGTCTTACTGCGAACCGTTCGGCAAATGATTCGAACAGTCCCTGGGCATCTCGTGCGATCTGGTGTGAATCGGCGACGACCATCCCGGATTCGTTCTCCAGAACGACTCGCCAGCCATACAAATTTCCTACCTGCTGAATTACGAACTGGACTTCGTTCCAGTCCTGATTCGCCTCGAAGGTATCGCGAACCAGTTGCTCCGCACGTTCAGCACGAGCAGCTTCGATTTCGGCAGCAAATCGATCAGTTTCGACTCGTGTAGCATATGCCGAATAGACGCTGACCGCGGTGATGGTCAACGCCAGCACAAGTGCGAATCCGAGGGTCAGTCTTCCCTGAAGACCAAAAAACCAGCTAAGCATCGAACCTGTACCCAACTCCGTACATCGTTTTCAGGCGCCGTTTATCGGGATTCGCCACTTCCAGCTTCTTCCTGAGATTGGAAACATGGGTATCCACTGTTCGGTCGTAGCCCGAGAAGTCGTATCCGAACACGCTTTCGATGATCTGGTCACGAGAAATGGTGCGCCCCTGACCTTCAATGAAATAAGCAAGAAGGCGGAATTCGGTGGGTGTGAGCTCGATTTCATCGCCCAGGACCGTGGCAGAACGGCGTTCGAGATCGATGACCACATCACCGGCGGCTACCTGGCTGCCAATTTCCTCTCGCTTCGCAGTTGCCCTGGTAGTTCGCCTTAATACGGCGTTCACGCGTGCGACCAGCTCTCGTGGGCTGAACGGCTTTGAGACGTAATCATCGGCACCGAGGTCGAGACCAGTGAGGCGATCATCTTCCTCAACTCTCGCGGTCACCATAATGATCGGGACTTCAGATTCCTGTCGAACGTTCTTGCAGACTTCGATTCCATCCATCCCGGGCAGGTTCAGGTCGAGCAAAACGATGTCGGGCGAATCTTGAAGAGCCATCTGCAGACCAACGAGTCCGTCTTCAGCAGTCAGCACTTTGTAGCCGGCCTGAGCCAGATATAGCCGAATCAGCTGAGACACCGCTTTGTCGTCTTCAACAACGAGGGCAGTCTTGTCTGTTTGTAGTTCGTTGGTAACCATGATCAAGAATGATAGGTGTTGTGTGGGAACACGCTAGGCGGAAGTCGCCGTTGTGTTGGGAACTTCGGTTGGCTTGGTGAAATCCGGGTCGTCGAAGAACCTGTAGCCATCAAATCCATCGAAACCTTCGAATCGCTCGAATAGTTCATCGAGATCCTCGATGCCTTCGAGCTCGTGCAATCCCTTGAATCGTTCGAACAGCCCTTCGAATTCTTCACCGCCAAAGGGGAATTCGTGTTCACCGGGTCCAAATCGGGACGTTCCTTCAGGGTTACGGAACTCGAAACGGAATTCGTGATCTCCTTCTCCAAAGTGATCCCGTCCAAACGGGAGCTTTCTCAGCCAGTTTCGATCACCAAATCTCTCTCCAAATAGCCCGAGTTTTGGCAAAAACTGAGTGGTGACATCGAATTCTAAGAGCCACTGCGGTGCGTCGTTGATCCAATCGTGAAGTTTGGTTGCTTCTTCATCGGTGATGTCGCTGTTCTCGAGTAGATCGTCGATCACCGCGTGCAAAACATCCAGCCGACCAAGCTTTTCGATCTCGGTTTCGCCACTCTTTAGGGCGTCACCCACTTCGCCAGCGTCAAGCCCCAGAATCTCGGCCATCCGATCGATGATTCCGTCTTTTTCGATACGGATGGATTTGTGAATTCTTATATCGATCTTCGAGGAAATACCACTGCCCAGCAGAGAAGAGGTCAGTTTCGTGAACAGTGCGACATCTGCAGAATCTGGTCGTTCAGCTAGCCACGATGTGAGACTGTCTGCTTCGGCCTGGGTGATCACTTCACTGGCGACCAGTCGTTCGACCATCGCTAACAACTGAACTTCCTGATCCTCGCGTGTCGCCTGATCATGTGCGTCCTGTAGGTCTCCCGAAGAAATTCCCAGAATTTCCGCAGCTCGGTCAAACACGTCTGACCGCTGTGAGTCGCGACCACCCCCGCCAAAAGCCAATACTGCTCCACCGGCGAGTGCGAGAGCCATTGCGGCCGCGATAGAACTTGCGGGAATCCAACCTTTGAACATCTGTTGCTGTCTTTCTCGTGCGGTGAGATACGGGTGCGTCCGGCTGAGTTTTCAGGCCGTCAACAATTCGCTAACTAAGTTGTACTTTACGGATGTCAAGACTTTGTGTAGATATATTTGAAATGAACCAGAAGGTTTGATTTCGGTGAGTAATCTCTGCCAGTGGTGTTGAAGAATTCCCGTATCGAGAATTGTGGAATCTCGTGTTGTGGGTGTGATGGAGGTTGGGCTAGCTTTGAAGTAGAGCAAATTTATTGCACATCTAGCTGCCCCCGAAAGGACAGTGAGCGCATGGCCGGTGAGAGAATTCTTGTTGTGGACGATGCACCAGACATTTTGGACGCGTTGACTACCGCACTTGATGATTCAGGTTTCCAGACATCGGGTGCTTCCGATGGACGTACTGCACTGAGAACGTTTTACGAATTTCAGCCGCAACTTGTGGTTCTTGACCTCATCATGCCGATGATGAGCGGTGTCGAAGTTTGCCGCCAGGTGCGTTCGATGTCAGACGTTCCGATCGTCTTCTTGAGCGGTGTGGAAGACATCGATCAGAAAGTAGAAGCACTTCGAGCCGCTGGGGGATGACTTCATCGTAAAAGGCGGAAATTTCACGGAACTTCTAGCCAGAATCGAATCGAACCTCCGCCGCGCAGTTACTTCAACGCCAACCCCGATCAACGACCGGTTTCAGGATGGATTTCTGGATATCAACTTTGTGACCAGCGAAGTTACGGTAAATGGCCTGGCCGTCGATCTCACTCCAATTGAATACCGGTTGATTACCGAACTTGTAAACCACATTGGATCACCAGTGTCTCCTGCCGATCTATTGGAGCGGGTGTGGGGTCCGGACTATCAGACGGAGAATCTTGTGAAGTGGCACATGTCAGGGTACGCAAGAAAATTGGTGACACCGATCCCAAGAACAAGTTGATCGTGACACGCCGTGGGTTTGCATATGTTTACAACAGTCCAACGCAGAACCTGGGGCTCAATGCTGCCTAGTGGCAGTTATGGGATGAAGAAATGATCGATCCTCGATTCAAAGAAGTACTTGAATTTATCGATGAGTTGGATGCCGAAGGCGTACCTACGGTTCGTGCGAAGCTCGCCACAAAAATTCAGGCATATGCGCAAGATGTAGACGATCTCAGGAAAGAGCTCGCTGTACTCGAAAGCGAGATCGGCGATCTTCAGGCAACTGTTGACGCGCAGGACATTGCGCTCCATGAACAGGCAAGCCGAAAAACCGACCTTGTTACAGAAGCGCAGGATGCCGCGGTTCGCGCTGCGATGTCGGTAACCGGTGGCGGATCGGCAAGGCTGCGCAAGCAAGCTCAGGCGACGCGAGATCGTATTGCTGAGTTCACCAAAGACTATGAAGATGACTCGGCTTGACTCGCCCAGTCTCAGATTTCTCTCAATGCGAAGAAGCAAGCGATCAAGGATCAACGCGACATGATTGTTCGACGATTGAACACTATGAGCTCTCTCGCCGACCGTGCTGGAGTTGAGTTTGGCAAAAAAATGCTGGAGCCGCCGCCACAGGCAAAGCCGCCACAACGTGTAGCCCGGCCCTGGACCGCGCTTAGTACGCCGTCGCTCACGCCGGGTTCGGGTTGTGCACCGAAGAGCTTCTTAGGCTAAGGACAAATAGAAAGCAAAATGCCCTCGGAAACGAGGGCATTTTGCTTTGGTGCTTCACATCCATGTTTGAACACATGCTGAGTGAAATTTGGTACCCCCGGAGGGACTCGAACCCGCAACCTACAGGGTAGAAACCTGTTGCTCTATCCAATTGAGCTACGGGGGCACTGAAACCATTCTAAGGGCTGTTGTGCCCTCGATTGCCAGTCGTTTTCATACAAAAATTAGCCAACTGCGCCTTGATTGCGGAGTTGAACTATCTTTTCGGGGTCGAGCGACAGCAGGTTTTTCAAAAGTTGATCGGTGTGTTCGCCCAGCGCCGGACCAGGTGAATTGGCTTGATTCGAACCGTCTGTCGTGATCGACGAAGCGACCTGCTTGATCGGACCGTAAGTTGGATGATCGACATCAACGACTATTCCACGAGCCTTCACCTGTTCATCTTCCAGCGCCTGCTCGATTGAATTGACTGGGCCCGATGGAACATGACCCCTGAATAATGACAGCCATTCGCTGCTCGTTTTCTTGCTCAGCCGGTCGGAGAGAATCGAGACCAGTTGCTCTCGATTCTCGTAGCGAGCGGTGAACGTGGCAAACCGTTCGTCCGAAATTAATTCCGGCAAGCCGGTCAACTCGGTTAATCGCTGCCAGAAATGCTCTTTGGCACAGAAAATACTGATCCAACCGTCGCTGGTCTGGAAGTTCTGACCGGGAACGATTGTCTGGTGCGACGAGTTTGCCGTGCGCGTCGGCTGCCAATCGCTGTTTAGCTGCCACGATGCGAAGTACGTCAGCATTGATATCGCTGTATCGAGCAGGCTGACATCGACGTCGCGCCCAACACCTGTCGTTTTCGCTTCGAGTAACGCCGAAACCAGCCCGAATGCCGCCGCATACCCTCCAGCGAAGTCGATTATCGATACCCCGGCCTTTCCCGGAGGACCGTCTGGCTCGCCTGTAATCGACATGTAGCCCGCCACCCCCTGCATTATGGGGTCGTACCCCGGTTCTGATGAGCGAGGACCTGTACGGCCAAATCCGGAGAGTGAGCATGTGACGATCGAAGGGTTGAATTCTTTCAGCTGTTCGTACGTGAGTCCGAGCTTGTCGGGCAGGTCGCCGCGCAGGTTGTTGAACACGGCGTCTGATTTCTCGACGAGTCGATGAAATACATCGACTCCTCCTGGCTTGCGCAGATTGATCGCGATTGATTTCTTCCCACGGTTGAACGACTGGAAATAAAGCGAGTCGGCGTTATTTGCAGCAGGTGGTACGTAGCGCGCCACATCGCCACCCGTAGTCGGATCCTCGATCTTGATCACTTCAGCACCAAGATCGGCGAGGTTCAACGTGGCGAATGGTCCGGCCCCGAACTGGGATATCGCAAGAACTCGAATGCCGTGTAGCGGGCCTTTGCGAGCGCTGTTCGAATCGTCTATTTCTGGTGCTTCTCGTGGCAACTTAGGAATCCGTTTGGCGAGGAAGCTTGCCCTCGCCCAGAGTGGCGTGGTTTCGCTTGGGAATGAGTACGTGTCGGCGAATTTTCATAATCAGCTCTTCACGCTGGTTGAATACTTCGGTTTCGAGATACACGACTCCACGGTCGCCTTTCGAGGTTTCTCTGGTTTCGAGAATCGTTGAGGTCGAGTAGATCGTGTCGCCCGCAAACGTTGGGCCGTCGTGGGTTACCGATTCGTAGTCGAGGTTGGCGATACATCGGCCAGATATCTCGGCTACCGACTGACCAACTGCGATTGCCATCACGAGTATTCCGTTCACCAGCGGCTTCCCATGCTGAGTGCTTTCCGCGTAGTTGGCGTCGATGTGCAAGGGATGCTGATTCTGGGTCAGGAGCGAAAACCAGGTGTTGTCGGTTTCGGAAATAGTTCGACCGGGCCAGTGCTTGATGACCTCGCCGACTTCGAATTCTTCGAAGAAACGTCCGTAGCTCATTTGGGTAGTTCCTAAACTGCTGCCTATTACTTACTTATTTACTCGGAAAGATTTGCGTCACGAAGCACGTTTTGTGCTCGCAAGATTACGGGCAAATCGATCATTTCGCCGTCGAGCGAGATCGATCCACGACCTTCAGCCTCGCCCTCGACTGCGATCGCGAGTACTCTCCGCGCCCGTTCAATCTCAGATTCGGTTGGCATGAACACGGCTTCTATGACCTCGACCTGCGCCGGGTGAATGGCGAGTTTGCCTTTGTAGCCAATCGAACGGGCAAGGGTTGCTTCGACTCGCAGACCTTCGGGATCACGAAACTTTGTGTAGGGCGTATCGAGTGCGTGAACGCCTGCTGCTCTCGCGGCTACTGCGACTGCCGATCGTGCATAGGCGAGACCCGGTTCTGTGGCGGTGGTCGAATCGGCATCGTCTACGGTACGACTAATACCCATGCTTGCTGAAAAATCTTCAGCGCCAAAGGCGGCCCAGTGGATTCGTTCTGAGGATTTGCAGATTTGGTAGGCGTTGATAACAGCTTCGGCAGTTTCAATCCATGGCAGGATCAAGGTGTGGCCAACTGTAACTCCGGCTCGTTCTTCAGTCTGGGTGAGCATTTTCTCGAGTTCTGCTACTTCGTCGGTGTTCCCGATTTTTCCGATTGAGATACCGACGATATCGTTCGATACAACAGCGGCAATGTCACCCTCAGCAAGCCCCGATGACATCGAATTCACTCGTGGTGCGAGAAGTTTTCCTGCTTTCGCTAGAAGTGGGATATGTTCGGCCACGATGCCCCGAGCAGCTTCTTTTTCACCTACGGGCACAGAATCTTCTAAATCGGGGATCAGCCACTGACTGCCGAAGCCGGCCGCCTTCGTCAGCATCTTTGGTTGATTTCCCGGGACGAACAGCAGTGTTCGCGGGTTAGGGATAGGGTTTCTCACTCTGTGGGTCGATTCTTTTCGGAAAGTATTTGATGATTGAGTTTGCGATTGTGAATCATATGCGTTCATTCGTTGGCGGGGCGACCGTTTTCGGTCGATAGCTTCTTATACGATTGGATTCTCGTTTTTTCCGTACCCAACTCTCAACAATGCACAAAACTTATTTACTGTCTTCCGATTCAGACCCCGTTGGTAAAGCTGTAGCCGCGCTTCTTGCTGGTACTGCCGGATTTGGACAACTGGCCCCTACCGAATTGGCACGAACTCAACTCGGTGCAGGCGTCGTGTTGCTGGCTGGTGACTCAGCGTTCGATTCAGAGACCGATTTCACGGTGATGGCGAACGGGATGGTTCAGATTCTGTATTGCAGTCCGGCGCTTGAGTTGGTTGGGCAGCTGATTGAAGTTGGCGCAACGGTCGCGGGCATCTCACCGGTGATAGCACCACGGGTAGCTAATAGGGCAGTTGGATTTGGCGGTCCGTTACGGGTCAAACCTGATGCCCAGTGGGGTGTAATCGGTCTTGGTGAAGTCGGCTGCGAAGTTGTGCGCAAGCTTGCTCCTTCAGAAGCATCTGTAGTTATTGCAGATGTACGAACGCCACGATCAGGGTTGCTCGCTGAGTTAAATGTGCGTCGATTGAGCCTCGATTTGCTCGTGGCAGGTTCGGATGTGGTGTCGCTTCACGTAAATGCGGGCCCGACAGCTTCGCCATTGATCTCCGAACGTGAGTTGAACCTGATGAAAGACGGTGCTGCATTGATCAACACCTCTCACTCGTCGATTGTCGATGAAAATGCGGTGCTCGCTTCTTTGGCCGGTGGTCCGCTCGGCGGGTACGCCACAGATTGCGCCGGTGAAACGCTGTCGAACTTAGATAAGTCGATGCTTGAGGCGCTGGTTTCATCGGGAAAACTCTTCATCACGACGAACCCGCTTACGAATCAGGTCGGGGCAGCGCAGCAGATAGCGAAATACGTGGCAGCGAACGTTCAGGCGTTCGGCGCAGGCGAGAGCGTGAAAGGCGTTATTGATCCAATTGACTTCCCGGTTATTGGCGATCCCAGCTTTTGGGCGTCACGAATGAGTCCTCGACAGGACTAAGCCTAGTCTCCGGCAGCGAGTTCAGCAGTGGCGGAAGATTCTGCTGTGATCTTGTCGATCCGTACTGCGCATGCCTTGAATTCCGGGGTTTCTGTGATGAAGTCGTAGGCGTCCGAAGTGAGTCGGTTCGTCTGCGTGAGTTCTGGGAACGCGAAGCTCATGAACACGGTGCCATGTGGCGATCTATCTGTGATCCTGACCGGAACTTCCACCGAACCTCGTCGTGAGCTGACGGTCACGACTTGGCCGTCGCTGAGTTCCATCTGATCCGCATCGTCGGGGTGAATTTCTGCCAGTTCCGATGGCACCAGTAGATCGAACCCGCTCGCACGGCCAGTTTGCGTGCCAGTGTGATAGGTCGAGCGACGGCGGCCGGTGGTGAGAATAAGTGGGTACTCAGAATCGGTTGGCTCGGCTGGCGGAATGTGATCAACCGGTGCGAAGTAGCCCGGCATGCCTGAATCCATCTCATCTTTGTGCAAATACGGCGTACCGGGATGGTCTTCAGTTGGGCACGGCCACTGGATTCCGCCTTCGGAATCGAGACGGTCGTAACTGATTCCACCGAACAGCGGAGAAAGCCCTCGCATTTCGTCCCAGACATCGCTTGGAGTCTCCAGATTTTGATCGATTCCGAACCGCTCCATTAGGTCCAGCAAAATATCGACGTCAGTTCGCGATTCCCCAACCGGGTTTATGGCAGCTCGAACCCGCTGAACGCGGCGTTCGCTGTTGGCGAAAGTACCGTCAGATTCGGCGAAAGAACCGGCTGGCAAAACTACGTCCGCAAGCTTCGCCGTATCGGTCATAAAGATGTCCTGAACCACGATGAAGTCGGTTGCTTCGAGCGCTTTCTGAGCATGATTCGTATTGGGGTCGGAAATGACGGTGTTTTCGCCCATAATATAGATGCCACGAACGCGTCCTCGGATCATCTGATCCATGGCCGTAATTTTGGTGATTCCACGGCGCTTTGGAAGCTCACTTCCCCATGCCTTTTCAAACTTTTCCCTGACCCCTGGGCGTTCCAATTTTTGATAGCCGGGTAGGTCGGTTGGAAGGGCTCCGGAATCCGACGCTCCCTGGACGTTGTTTTGGCCTCTGAGGGGGTTCACTCCAGCATTCGGTTTTCCGAAGTTTCCGCCCAGCATTCCAAGATTGGCAACCGACTGAACGTTGTGCGATCCGCAAGAGTGTTCGGTGATGCCAAGCGTGTAGCAAATGGCCGCTTTTCCAGAGGCAGCAGCGTATTCACGCGCCGCCGCAACGATCTCTTCGGCAGGTACACCGCAGACTTCGGCTGCGTACTCGGGGGTGTAGAGCTCGACGTGTTTGGCTAGCTCATCGAAGCCTTCGGTACGATTCTCAACGTAATCGTGATCGTAAAGATCTTCCTTGATCATCACGTGTGCGAAGGCGTTGAACAGCGGAATGTCGGTTCCGATGTTGATCTGCAGATGGCGTGTTGCCCACTTTGTGAGTTCGATCTTGCGGGGGTCGATAACGATCAACTTCGCACCGTTTTTCACAGCGCGCTTCATGCGTAGTGAAATGACCGGGTGTGCCTCGGTAGTATTCGAACCAACTACGAGTAGGAGATCGGTGTCTGCTAACTCCTCAATCGAGTTAGTCATGGCACCCTTGCCAACCATGACCGCCATACCGGCGACCGTTGGAGCGTGTCAGGTGCGGGAACAGTTATCGATATTGTTCGTCCCGATACCTATTCGAGCGAACTTTTGCATTAGATAGTTCGCTTCTGTAACGGTTCGGGCTGATGACCAGCAAACTAACGAATCGGGCCCTGTTTCATCTCGAATTTCAGTGAACTTGCTTGTTACGAGATCGAGTGCTTCATCCCACGACGCTCGTCTGAACGAGCCGTTTTCCTTGATGAGTGGATACTTGAGGCGTTCTCCACTTTTTACGAACTCCCATGAGGCGAACTGGCCCTTTACGCAGAGTGATCCTCTACTTGGAGCATCGAAATCTGGCTCAGTGCCTTTGAGTTCGCCGTCTTCGCTGAGAAGGTGAATCCCGCAACCCACTCCGCAGTATGGACAGATCGTCTTGGTTCGTTCGAGATTCTCGGCCTTTACGGTGCCGACGATCTTCTTGTCGGTGAGTGCGCCGGTCGGGCAGGTGTTGATGCATTGACCGCAGAACGTACAGGGCGACTCGAGCAGATTGTTGTTGAAATAAGAAGCGATCGAGTTGTCTTGTCCTCGGCCTTTGACCGTGATCGCACCGGCCTGTTCCCAGTCGTTGCAGATGATCGTGCATCGGAAACACGAGATGCAGTAGTCGTAGTCACGCTGGATGAACGGGTTGTCGTCGACCGCCTTTTCACGAGGAACCAACGATGGAAATGCGTCCCACTTTGCATCGTACTCTTCGGCAGCTACGTGGAGTTCGCATTTCTTGAACGATTCGCACTTTGGACAGTTAACTGGCGAAGCAGTTTCCGAGAGCAGCATCTCGAGAATCGTTTTGCGGTACTCGGTGATGTTATCGGAGTGAGTCGTCACGCTCATACCGTCAGAAGTGAACGCTGTGCAGGCGGCTACCTGCTGCATCTGGCCATCGACTTCAACGTCGACCAGGCACATTCGACAGGTGCCTTGTGGTCCGTTTCGTTCGTCGTAGCAGAGCGTTGGCACGTCGAATCCGGCTTCTCGCACGGCATCGAGTACCCGTGAATTCGTGCCGCAACCGATCACGATGCCGTTTACTTCGACATTGAGTTTTCGCGTGACCTTTGTTGTGGGTGACTGGGTTGCGACCAAAGTGGTTCTCTGAATTCAACTGGCGTTAGTACCGTCTGGACCGTTCAAATATACCTCAGAGGGTCTGCGTGGATGAACTGGATTCGTTTCGGGAATTAATCGACTGACGACTTTGAAGCGGCTGAGTCGGCTCGGACTTCTTTGATTCGGTGCCACACGATCCAGACGCCGATCACGAGAATGGTTCCGATGATCGGGATATCGAACGGCTTTGACACATTTCGAATTGAATCGTAGTTTTCACCAAGCAGGTATCCGCCCCATGCCAGGCCGAGGGTCCACGGGAATGCCCCGATAAACGTGAATATGGAGAATCGAACCACGTTCATACGGGCGATTCCGGCTGGAATGGATATGAAACCTCGAACACCAGGAATCATTCTGGCGATGAACACGGTGAGTTCACCTCTCGTTTCGAACCATCTGTCGGCTCGTTCCAGATCTTTGTGAGTGATCAGTACATATTTACCGTACTTCTCGATGAAGGGACGCCCGCCCGCACGAGAGACGTAGTACTCGGCGAGCGATCCGATCAGGCTTCCCACTGCGCCCCAGAACCCGGCAAGCAATACGTGGGGCACACCACGGCCTTCATCTGCGACTAATCGCCAACCAGCCAACGGCATGATTATCTCGCTGGGCAGGGGAATGGCTGTGCTCTCGATCGCCATCAGCACGATCACGCCAAACCAGCCCATGAAGTCATAGACGTCTCCAGAGAAAGTGAGCACGAAAGTTTCGAGGGCGTGTATGAGATCGGTTACGGGCTCGATCGACTTAACTCCGGTGGTTTACATGTTCCTCAGGAATTAGTAGTGAGGAACTTCGTCAGGGCAGGGCGGGGCCAGCTGCGTTTGTTCATCTTGCAGCTGGCGACAGGCTTGATTATCGACGTGAATTCTAGCAGTGGGTCAGTTGAAAATAGCCTCAAAATCCATTGTTTTAGCTTCATGGTGGCCAACGCTGATTGAACTGCGCGGTCGACGGAGACGATTTTGGAAATGAATATCAAGGAATTCCCCAGTATTCGAACTCGTCTACCTGTTCTGTCGGCGGGGCAATGGCCTGCCGACAGAACAGAAAACTGATGCCCG
>DUCO01000024.1:89231-95051 GCA_012959765.1 Dehalococcoidia bacterium
GTTGTATACCCGCCATAAGTGTGCATCTAGTGCGCATATTCACTATAAGAACAAAACAAGAATAAATATCTGATAGTAAATATGTATAGTTCCTAATATGTTTCGAATAAGTATAAAAAAAGAACGGAACAAAAGCGGAACAAGTTCTTGACGTGTTCAGGTGTTGTTCGGTAGTCTTCTAGTTAAATAGTTAGTAGCCGGTTCAGATCGTTGGGTGGTCGGTATCGGCTGTCAAAAGTGACTGGAATCGGTTCTTGATTTGCAGGACGTTTCGAGATCAGGGC
The DNA here is from genome assembly GCA_012959765.1 of Dehalococcoidia bacterium. GTDB lineage: Bacteria > Chloroflexota > Dehalococcoidia > Lucifugimonadales > Lucifugimonadaceae > Lucifugimonas. The sequence goes on from DUCO01000024.1 coordinate 89,516, forward strand.
AGTTACATTCACTACTGCGAAACAGCCAGCGAACAGGGGAGACGAATGCAAGGCTCTAAAACGAAGAAGATGGTGCTTGCTGAACGAAAGTTGAGAAGGCCGCTTGAGAAGGCTCTTCCCGAGATGGTCAACGAGGTCGGGCTCACCGGAGCGGCCAAGCGATTGGGCGTCAGCAAGGCGACTTTGAGTTACTGGCTATTGAAACTGGGCATCGAAATCCATCGAGTAGCGCTCGCCCCGGGCGAAGAGATTGAGATCAGGCGCATTTCAGGTTGACGCACTAGCGCGCGGCAATCGTTCTTCTGTAATTCATTCTTGAATTCCCGCCTTAGAGTGATTGACCGTGTTTAGGGCTGTTGCTAACGTGAGTTGCGAACGAAATTTCTGACCGGTCAAACCGACGCAAAGTACGAGCGAGTTGACCGGTTCATCTATTAAGGATCAGATTGTGTCGGCTAAACGCGTATATTTATTGATTGTGGCTTCGATCGCAACATTGTTTGTATTGGCCGCATGCTCAGAAGAAGTCATTCCTACTCAGGAACCGGTTGATTTCAGCCCAACTGCCGCTGCTGAAGCGGAAAAGACTGAAATCACAGAGCCTACAACGGCAGCAGACCCGGTTGAGGAAGCTCCTGCGGTAAGTGCCGGCGATGCCAGTGAAGGCCAGAGGCTGTTTATCAGTTGTGGTGGTTGCCACTCTACTGACGACAGTCAGATTGTTGGTCCTGGTCTTGGTGGCGTCCATGCCCGAGCTGGCAGTCGTACATCGCTCGACGCCGAAGCCTACATCGAGCAGTCGGTTCGAGAGACGGGCACATTCATAGTTGACGGCTTCCCGGCAGTCATGCCTTCGTTCGACCACTTCAGCCATGAAGATATGTCGAACCTGATCGCTTACCTGAAGTCACTCGAGTAATCGAACCTGATATCTGGAATAAAAAAAGGACCCCGGCATTTCACCGGGGCCCTTTTTTGTAAGGACGTTCTCAGTTCGGATCGCTCGTAACTCCAGTGGTCATCAGGACCACGTGGCACCGACTATAGATGCAGCCTGGTATCCGGCGCCAAACCCGTTATCGATGTTCACCACCGATACGCCCGGGGCACACGAATTCAACATGGCCAACAGCGCTGCAACGCCGCCAAGGCTCGCTCCGTAGCCCACCGAGGTGGGTAGGGCGATGATTGGAGCACGTACGAGCCCTCCGACCACACTCGGCAATGCGCCTTCCATTCCGGCAACCACGATGATCACCCGTGCGCTGTCGAGCTCATCAACACGCGCTGACAATCGATGAAGGCCGGCAACGCCGACGTCGGTGATCATATTCACGTCGCAGCCCATGAGCGACGCTGTAAGAACTGCTTCCCGAGCTATCGGGAGATCCGATGTACCCGCTGCAACGACCACAACACCGCTAATTAGATCCGATTTCTCGCGTTGGTCTGCCCATATCGCCCGCGGGCCTTCTTCCCATACGGCATCCGGTACGGATTCTTGAAATAGTTTGAAGGCTTCTTCGGAAGATTTTGTTACAAGTACAACGCCCGAGTGTTCATAGATTCGGACAGCAATGGCAGCAGTGTCTTTTGGCGTCTTGCTTAGCCCGTATACAACTTCAGGAAAGCCGATTCTGTCGGCTCGATTATGGTCGACCGTAGCGAAATCCAGGTCGCCCAAGTCGGAAGGAGGGGTCGTAAGGCTCAGTTCTGAAGTCGCCTGCTCGGCTGTCATCTTGCCATCGGCAACCAGCTGTAGGACTTCGCTAATTCGAGAGTTGTTCATTAATTGCTTTTCGGGTTTGTACATCGAGTAGTGGTTTGCGATCTATTCTGGCAGTTCAGATCGACGTTTGTGCCATTTTATCGTTGAATAAGCGGAGCGAAAAATCGTTACGTAATACATGCCGCGCTAAATTGACCAACCCTCGTGGTTCTACCTATACTGCGACCCCCTATATTGTGTATTTGTGCGCCCCGAGTGAATTTCAAGTAAGAGGATCAGCATGCAGGTTACTTGCCTTCGAGAAAATCTTAGCCGCGGTCTGGCTAATGTCAGCCGAGCAGTTGCAGCCCGAGCGACGTTACCGGTAACGCAGAATGTTCTTCTTGAAGGCGATAACGGGCAGTTGAAGCTGACTGCAACGAACACCGAGATTTCGATCAGCACCTGGATTGGCGCCCAGATCGAAGGGGAGGGCAGTGTAACCATTCCCGCTCGCATGCTGACCGATTTCGTGAATTCGCTTCCCGGCCAAACGGTAAATATCGATTTCCAGACCGATCCAGTTGGCGTTATCGTTACGTGTGACAAGTTCAACGGGACTATTAATGGTATTGCAGCTGAAGAATTCCCCCCGATTCCATCCGTGGACGGTGGAGCATCGGTCACGATACCTGCCGACACGTTCAGGGGAGCGCTTGAGCGAGTTGTATTCGCAGCAGCTACCGATGACTCTCGACCAGTTCTGACGGGTGTGAAAGTGGAGCTTGTTGACGATACGTTCACTCTCGCTGCAGCTGACGGTTTCCGCCTTGCTGTTGAGAGCGGGAAACTGGATGCTTCTGTTGACACCGAAGTCGGCGTAATCGTCCCTGCAAAGACTCTCGCTGAAGTTGAACGCCTGTTGGGTGATGGCTCTTCGAGTGTTGAACTCTCTGTCGATGCAAACGGTCGGTCGGCGAAATTCCGCCTCGACACCTCTGAGGTTGTTACTGCGCTGGTTCAGGGCACGTTCCCGGACTACGAAAAGCTGATTCCGACCAGTTACGGAACGAGGGCAACGATCGATCTTTCAAGCATGGTTCAGGCAACTCGAGCGGCATCGATTTTCGCTCGAGATGGAAGTGGAATCATTCGTATTGTCGTCAGCCCCGGCGAAGGCGATGCATCTGGAGCAGTGAAGGTTATTTCACGAGCTGAAGAAGTCGGATCGAACGAGAACGAACTCGATGCATCGGTTGAGGGTGAAGAAACCAAAGTGGCGTTCAATAGCAAGTTCTTGATGGACGTGCTGAACGTGATGAATGATGATGACATTGATCTGGAAACAACCACGCCATCAAGCCCCGGCGTATTCAGGTCGGCCAAACACGAAGGCTACACACACGTTGTAATGCCAATGTTCGTCCAATGGTGATCTGAGTTGTGGTAATCAGCAGTTCTAACTTCCGGTCATTCCATCTGGCTCGACCGTAAATCTTGCGGAAACTTTGACCGAATCAGCTGTTATAGCACCGATATTTAGTTGAACGTCGGACTTTTAATCCGTAGGTCGTGGGTTCGATCCCCACAGGTCCACCAAACTGCAAACAACAACAAAAAGCCCTCGCAGAAATGCGAGGGCTTTTTGTTGTTGTTTGCTATTCGATACAACTCGGATACGCCGTCACAAACCTAGCTTCTGTTTCAGCACTTCAACCATGCGTTGCTCAGACTGTTCGGCTCTTTCGTGCGCTTTTGCTGCCTTTTTTCTGGACGCCTCAGGATTCTTTGCTATTTCTAACACTGTTGGTACGTAGTTCTCAGCATCTTCAGGTTGATCGATGTCGAAAAGCCAATCATCGAGCCCGATGTCACGCCACATAAAACCTTTAGTGCCCTGCTCGGCAAACCGACCAACGATCGCCGGAATTCCACTACCAATACACATGATGGGAGAGTGCATCTCAAGGCCGAAAAGGCCTGCAGACCGAATGTACGTGCTGAGTGCTTCGTCGGTGAGCCAATATTTTTCGTGCCACACAACACCCTGTCGTACGTCTTCCGGAAGTTTGTCAACGATCATTTCCTTGCCCAGCGACATTTGGGTGATGTCTTCGGGGCAGACCAGAACTTTCATGTCCGTCTCTCGTACAACTCTGGTGATTGCCTCACGCAAGAGCGCATGATCGTGCTCTTTCATCTCGTCATTGCGCTCCTTATCCTCCGGGGCGATGGGTGCATCTGGATCGAATGGATACGAGACTTCCCAGTAATTTCCGCCTGTCGGAAGAGGATATTTACGATACCTGGGGATGCAGCAAAGAAATTCGCCTCGCTCAAGGCCATTTGCAGAGAGGAATTGGTCGGCGGCCTGGTCGTTGCGTACGTCGGTACTAAACGCGCCATCTGGCCCAAACTCCATAATTGGACACTTAACTCCGTCGTCCTGTGCTTTTTGGAGAGAGACGGTTTCCCGGAAGAAGATGAACTCAGCATTGGTTAGGATTTCTCTCCGATCTGCCACCGTGGAATTCGATGCCTGCGAAACTCTGGGTTCAAATCCGATGCCGAACACTCCGTAAGGCTTGCCCGTTTCATCGCGCCATCGCTGAAGTTCATCTTGCCCTACGAGAACGGGTGCCGATCCATGTAGGAAAAAGTCGCACTCCTGAAATGCGGACTGTACTTCATGATCTTTTTGGATGACCTGGAGATCCGGAAACCTCTTTCTGACCATTTCCTCTACACCGTCTTCGATGTTTTTTGGCCATAACGTTATCTCGACCTCCGGCAGATAGGTGTCGATCAATTTGATGGTGCCAATCGTATGTGCGATATCACCGATGTTGATGCTGTGCCATGATCCTCGCAGAAGAATTCGAGGTCGTCGTTTTAGCTGCATTTATAGTCACTCTGTTTGTGATTGTGCCGAGGACACCGTATCGTCGCTCATGGTCTGGTGAGAGTTCCTAAACCCACCAAGAAATTTGGTTCAGTTTGTTGGATTTTTGAGTCTCGGTTACTCCAAAGTTACCCCATCCGACTGCCTAAAACTATCTGGTGCGGTCTGCTCTGGAGGGAATCTGCTTTGCAAGCAGGGGGTAGAGGGTTCGTGTCTCGCCGGGCTCCAGCTAGCTGGCGGCTACCAAGATCGGACTGTCAGACTGTATGAAGGGCTTAGAGACAACCGGTACCAAAATTTACAGCAGCTGATTCGTGCGTTTCCGCTTGGTATCTCGATAATGGGAGCTTGGCGCTTAGAGGGCGATACTCAACAGTTAGCAGCTGTAGGCTCTAGCGTTGACCGCCGAATCGACTTTCGAAATGGGAACGAGAGTATAGGTGCATGAGGGACGTTCATCCCAATGTTTGTTCAATGGTGATCTGAGTAGTGGGAGACTGCCAGTCATCCGGCACCAGACCAAATCACATTTCGCAATTTGCCAATCGACGTAACCGATTCTCCGCCTGCTCGAACAGTTGATGTTTCCTTAAAACGACGGACATACAAGCTCACGCAACGCTGCTAGTGGATCCAGGCTTGATGAATGCACCACCGTGGATTGCACACCTCCCTGCAGGCTGCTTGGGCGCCCAGTGAATCACGGGGTAAAACGTGGGACCCTTGATTTCGCACTTTCGCCAAGCCTCGTCGCAAATTAATCAGTAGTCAGCGACTCTTCATCATCCAGGGTTTTCAGCGTTATGCGCTGTGTCGGCCTGGGTTGGTTGAGCACCATACAGGCCCTTCGCTCAGATACCGAAGGCAGCACCCGCTGTACGCGTTCCACGCACTTACGGCGACGGGAAGGGCTCAGAAGTTTCCCT
>DUCO01000025.1 GCA_012959765.1 Dehalococcoidia bacterium
ATTTATAACTATAAAAAAATTTACTTAATCCATGACATGGTATGTATACATTCTAGAATGCTCTGACGGTTCTTTTTATACAGGAGCTACAAATGATGTAGAAAGAAGAATGAAGCAGCACAAGGAAGGAAAAGGTAGCAAATATGTTTATCAAAAAGGTTTTAGAAAACTCCTTCGAGCAAAACACGTTGAACGAGAAGACATACGAACCCGAGAATCGGTGATCGATGTGGCGAAGGCCGCTGGGCTCGACATAAACAAGTTCACCGAAGTGCTCGATGATCCCGCATCGCTTGCCCAGATCGGCATTGATCACGAAGAGGCCCTCGAACATGGTGTGTTCGGCACGCCAACGTTCGTGTTCGAAGATGGAACTTCAGCATTCTTGAAGATGTTCACGCCGCCTGAAGATGAAGCCATGAGCGCATTCAACGATTTCATGCGTATCGCAAGCAAGCGGAGTTACTTTGGCGAGCTCAAACGACCGCAGCCACCCTGGCCGCGTGGTGTGAGAGATTAGCTGCCGTTGCCGACCATCCCACTAGATTCGGAACAACTCGACGCCGTAGAGGAGGCGCTGAACGCCACGTTCAATGACCGAAGCTTGCTCACTCTCGCACTTACTCACCAGTCGTACGTAAACGAGCATCCAGACGTTCCGCCGGTGTCGAACGAGCGACTCGAGTTTCTGGGCGATTCGATAGTTGGCATGATTGTTGCTGACCGGATGTTCACAGGCGCACCCGATCTGCCGGAAGGCGATCTGACGGTTCGTCGTTCGCAGGTCGTGCGACGGGAAACACTGGCAAAAGCCGCTCGCAAGATCGGACTGGGCGAGTGGTTGGTAATGGGAAAGGGCGAAGCAACGGCGGGTGGAGCGGATCGGGCATCGAATCTGGCCGATACTTTTGAAGCGGTCGTAGGCGCTCTTTATATCGATCGGGGATACCGTCAGGCGAGAACACTGGTCAACAGGTGGCTAGGAGAGCACGTCGATGAAGCGTTGCGCACCGAAACCCAGAAAGACCCGAAGTCGCTGCTGCAAGAATATCTACAGGGCAACGGAAGTAAGCCCCCTCGATATCGACTGGTGTCGGAAACTGGGACACCAAGCGATCTGGTCTTCACAATGGAAGTTGTAATCGACTCAAAACCCATAGCCACCGGCTCGGGATCAAGAAAAGTCGATGCCGAACGTGAAGCCGCCAATCGCGCATTAAATCGACTCAAAACGAAATAATAGCCAGCTAACAGGGCTGGCTCGTAGTTATCGAGGAAAGAGGAACCGACGCTGTTCGGGGTATTCAAAAAGAAAGAAAAGACCGCTGAGAGCTCGGCCAAGACCGGGTCAGCATGGCGAGGTCGGCTCTCGGGTTTATTCAGTCGGTCAAACATCGACGATGACTTCTGGGATGAACTGGAAGAGGCGCTCGTCGTTTCTGATGTCGGCGTGAACACCACGATGACCCTCATCGACCAATTACGCGACATCGTTCGCGAGGATTCACTCAAAGAACCTGATCAGGTTCGAGTGCGTATGCGGACGTTGATTACTGAGCTTTTGGGCGATTCCTCCGGCGTTGATCCAATTCCCGATGGCGAACCTGTTGTTCTACTCGTCGTTGGAGTAAACGGGGCGGGCAAGACCACATCGATTGCGAAGCTAGTCGACGTGGCGAAGGCCGAAGGCCAGAACGTGATGCTCGCTGCGGCCGATACTTTCCGGGCCGGTGCTATCGAGCAGATCCAGATATGGGGTGATCGACTCGGCGTTCCCGTTATCGCCCAGCAGGCTGGTAGCGATCCGGGTGCAGTTGCATTCGACGCGCTTAACGCCGCGCGTGCTCGCAAAGTTGATTTGTTGATTATTGATACAGCGGGTAGGCTTCACACCACTCACAACCTGATGGAAGAACTCCGAAAAGTGAGTGGCATCGTAGGTAAGAACAGCGATGGCTTCACTGAACGAGTCTTGCTGGTGATCGACGGCACTACCGGCCAGAACGGCCTCATTCAGGCAAAGTCGTTTACTGATTCGGTTCATTGCAACGGCGTTTTCCTCACGAAGCTCGATGGCACAGCCAAAGGCGGCGTGGCTTTAGCGATTGCGGGCGAGCTTGGCTTGCCGATCTGGTTCATTGGAACCGGCGAAAAATCGTCCGACATGTCGGCGTTCGATGCCGAAGCCTTCGCCGGAGCTCTACTTCCCGACGCCGTAAATTAGTTCGTCTACAACCCGGATCAGCGTACCCAGTCCCTAAATGCTGCAAGCAATCGCAACACTCCTAACGGTCGAGCTAATTGGACTAGCGGCGTTCCCGATTGTTGCTCGTGCTTTCCCGGTTCTCGCCGACCGCGGCTGGGCAATTTCAAAACCTGTCGGAATGCTTTTGATCGCCACCGCGGTCTGGCTGGTTTCGTATACGCAGTTGATTCCAAACTCTCCGCTCACATGGTGGGTCCTCACCGCGGTTCTGGCACTCACTAGCGGTTGGATTCTGCGATCCGATTGGAAACAGCTAAGAAAGTCACTCAAACGGCGCTGGCAGATCATCGTCACGATCGAAGTGATATTCCTCGTGTTTTTCGTGATGTTCCTTTCGATGCGGGCTTTCGATCCTGCCGCATCGGGTACCGAAAAGCCGATGGATCTCATGATGCTCACGGCGGTGACTACTGCCGAACACGCACCACCCCAAGACCTCTGGCTCGCAGGCGAAACTATCGCCTACTACTACTTCGGGTACTGGATTTACGGCGGTGTGAACGCAATGGCCGGTGTGGCGCCTGCAGTGGCGTTCAACGTTGGGATAGCGCTTGTCGCCGGATTAGCAGCCTCGGTTATCGCTTCGTTCGTCACAACCCTCATTCGGCGGGATGGCGCTCGTACCAGAGTCTCTCTAATTGCAGGAAGTGCGTCGGCGGGCTTCCTTTTACTGGTTTCCAATATGTCGGGACTCTGGACGATTCTCGACATTACTCGTGTGGCACCCGATTGGCTGCTCAACTGGTACCACGGATACAGCTACGACCGAGTCGAAAAAATAGTGACGTGGCGACCTGACGACTTCTGGTGGTGGTGGAACAGCTCCCGAATCACCAACACGTTTACCGATTCCTCTGACGGTCTCGATTTCACGATTTCTGAGTTCCCGTTCTTCAGCTTCCTGCTCGGTGATTTCCATCCACATCTGATGTCGATACCGTTCGTGCTAACCGGAATCACAGTGCTGACAGCTCTTTTCATTGCACATCGTTCGATTTCGTTCGGCGCACTGCGGAAAAACCTCCCTGCAGCAGTGATCGTTGCAGTGGTCATAGGAGCGTCTGGGTTCATCAACTTCTGGGATGTCGGATTGCTTTTACTGCTATCTACGGGACTGGTCGTTGCCGGGTGGGTGGCTTCGCGCAAAGCCGGAATTAAGCGACTCGTCGTAGCAGCGATGCCGATGGCTGTGCTCTGGATCATTGGAGTATTAATCTTCTCTCCGTTCTACTTTGGAACGGCTGAAAGTCAGGTCCAGTGGCCTCCGCTCGCCCCGGTTAAATATGGATCACGACCCATCCACTTCATCTCGATCTGGTTGCTGTTGCTGACCGTTGCGGCTCCATTGATGATCATGCTCGCCAATAGGTACACGATCCTCGTATTCAACCGAATCACCGGCAGAGCAATCGAATCGCAATCCGCCCAGAACCTCTTCTGGCGACCTGCATGGATAACCGGCCTCGCACTCACAGTCGTGCCATGGCTTATCTGGGCCGTTACTCACGTAGCGTTCAACGACAAAGCTCAGGTATCCGACATATTATTCCGCCTCCCTGTCACCGGAACCCTCGGCGCTATATCTGTGATCTTGATCGCAGTTGTTCTCACCCGGGCCAGACGCGGTGCCGACGATGGCGCCCAGTTCGTGCTAATCCTTGGTGCGCTCGCCCTGTATCTACTGTTCGCAGCCGAACTGTTCTTCGTTCACGACCTGTTCGGCAATCGAATGAACACCGTGTTCAAGTTTTACTATCAGGCGTGGATAGTTCTTTCAGTAGTGGGCGGTTACGGCGTCTATGTGTGGTCGAAGCATCACCCGAAATTAGGAATAACAGCTTCGAGAATAAGTGGAATCGCAATCGGGTTGCTCGCCGTAGTAATAATCAGTTCGTTTTATTTCCCAGTTGCTTCATCGGTAACGAAAACTCTGGCTTCAGGACTTGGCCCGGATCTCGATGGATTGGGCTATATGGCAGCACGAGACAAGGACGAACTGAACGTGATTGAGGACATTAGGGACGTTGCGGATAGCAGTGACGTGCTGGTCGAAGCCACTGGAGACAGCTATACCGATCACGCCCGAATTTCGGGCTCAAGTGGGGTTCCCGCAGTTCTTGGGTGGGAATTCCATGAGAAGCAGTGGCATGGCAGCGACGAGTTGTTTGTTGACCGCCGGGACGACGTCGAATCCATATACACAACCTCAGATGAACAAGAATTGCGCCAGTTGATCGATAAATACGCCCTCACAATGGTGGTTGTCGGTCCGCGGGAAAGATCAACCTACGGCAACATCGACATGACAATGTTCGATACGCTTGGTGACCGAATAATCGAGCACGGTGCTTACACCGTATTCAGCATCAATAAATAACAGTTGACGATAGAAAACACCTCAACAGAAGAAGTTCAGTCGCCAGAACCAGGCCGTTGGATAGACGGGCATTGGACGACCGGTGAAGCCGCCCAGCGAGCAGACTCGCATCCCCGAAGTGAGTCTCGAGTTTCGGGCGTGCAGGAATCATCCAAAGGATTCACGATCCCGGGGCGAGTCGAGTTTTCGATTTACGGCGGCTTACTGTTGGTTGCTCTCGCCATGCGCCTCTACGATCTTGGTGGCCGAGCCGTGCATCACGATGAAAGCCTTCATGGCTATTTCGCCTATCAACTGTTCAACGGCGCTGGCTACGACCACAACCCGCTTATGCACGGGATGTTCCTGTTCCATTCGGTTGCAACTTCATTCTTTTTAGTTGGCGACAGTGATTTTTCGATGCGGCTGCCGATGGCGCTCTTTGGAACGGGACTAATACTTGTCCCTCTAATCCTGAAACCCCGAATAGGTCAGTTCGGCGCACTCGCAGCCGGGGGTCTGCTGGCGTTCTCGCCTTCGTTGATCTACTACAGTCGATTCGCCCGAAACGATATCTTCATGGCAGTGTTCGCACTCGCTCTTGTTGGAGTGATGTGGCGGTACGTAGACGAACGACGAAACCGATGGCTCTACATTGGTGCAACTGTTATCGCACTTGGATTTACGACCAAGGAGACCCAGTACATAACAGTTGCATTGCTGGGCGCATTTTTGGTCACACAGGTCTGGCGAGAGCTACGTGATTGGATTTTCGCCAGACGAACTCTGGCAGAGTTCAGCGCACCTGCTTCGTTCCTCGTTTTAATCACCACATTGAGCCTGCCACTAATGGCTGCGGGAGTTGCCATATTTCAAGGGATTCTCGGAGTAACGCTTGCGGCTGAAGACGGCACACCAGGGATCGCAACCGGAAGCCCGAACGGCGACGGGTGGATGGTGGCAATTGGCATCACTAGCGTGTTCCTCGCTACATCACTTGCGATTGGCTGGTACTGGAACCGCAAAGTGTTCCTCGCAGCATTCGGCATATTTGCGCTCGTGTTCATATTGATATTTGCCAATTTCGGGTCGAATCCAGCTGGCGTTGGCAGCGGTGCCTGGCAGTCCCTCGGCTACTGGCTCGCACAGCAAGATGTCGCCCGAGGGAATCAGCCCTGGTACTACTACTTCATGATCGGTTCGGTGTACGAGTTTCTACCGTTCGGCGTTGGAGCACTCGCTCTTCTTTTCTACGGTCTGAAGTCAGGCATTCGACCATGGATTCTTCTCGTGCTCGCACTCGCTGGAATGGCTGCACTCGCCAACACAACCCTTAGCTTTGAACCCGGACTAGTAAAAGGCGCATCACATGACGTATTGACCTACGAAGGGAAACTGTCTCTGTTGGTGGTTTACGGGTCGTTCGCTGCGATTCCGTTCACGTTGAAAACCTCGATAATCAACAAATTCCTGTTCTTCTGGACCATCGGCACGTTTATTTTGTACACCCAGGCTGGCGAAAAAATGCCGTGGCTGCTCGTGAACGTTGTTTTACCGGCGATCATCCTTGCTGCCAATACGTTGAACGACATTGTGATGTCGATCGACTGGCGCAAAGCGTGGAGAAGTCAGGCAGGTCTGGCGTTGGTCGGAGTGCCGGTCTTCTATCTTCTAATCTGGAAAATAACGTTCCATGATCTTGGTGAAGGCACCGAACAGTTTGCAACGGCGTGGGTAATTCTTGCGGTTATCGGGCTGCTACTCCTCGCACTTCAAGTACTAGGAAGCCGGATTGGTCGCTCACAGGCCCTCGGAATAGTCGGGCTGGTATCGGTAGTGCTTCTGTTCGGACTAACTTTCCGGGCCGGCTGGATTGCAAACTATCAAAACGGCGATATTCCACGAGAAATGATGGTGTATACGCAAACATCGCCCGATCTGCATGCGCTGGCGAAAGAGATTGAGCAGACGGCACAACTCACGGGCGACAGATCCGAAATCAAAATCGCTATAGACTTGCGAGACGCCTACTCATGGCCGTGGACCTGGTACTTGCGCAGGTACACGGAAGTTTCATTTGCTGATCACACTGAGGATGAAATAAAAGTTGGCGAAGACAGGGTTATCGCAGTTATCAATGAGCACAATAACGACAAGACTGTTCCAAATCTCCCAGACGGTTTCTCGGATGGTCGACGACTCGTTCATCGTTGGTGGTTCCCTGAAAACTATCGCGGCCTGACAGCGAAAACCTTCTTTAGCACGCTGATTGATCGAAATCTGTGGGCTGGATCGGTAGACTATTTCCTGTATAGGAAACTCAATAATCCGATAGGATCAATTGATTCTTACGTGTACTTCGGGGACGAAGTTCCGCTCGTTCCCGCGAAGTAGACGAGCTTGCTGGATCATTAGGTCTCAAGGACTCCACAGCACTTCATGTTTTTTGGCAACAAGGCCTTCTGGTTAGGCGCAATTGGTAGTGTGGCATTTCTTGCCGTTTTCGTCGTGTTGTTTGTCGACTTCGACACGATTGGTGGCGTTCTATCCGACGCAAACTACGCGTACATAGCGCCGTCGCTGGTCTTTTACTTCATCGCCGTCTGGTTCCGTTCAGCCCGCTGGAAATTCCTGCTTCGACCGCTCATCGGCAAACCAAAGAAAAGCATCTACTCGGTCGTAGTTGTTGGGTACATGGCGAACAACTTGATTCCAGTGCGAATCGGCGAAATCGTTCGCTCGTACTACCTGAGTCTTCGCGAATCATGCTCGGCTCCCGCTGCGTTCGGCACAGTTGCTGTAGAACGAGCAACCGACGTGCTCGCATTGCTGTTCTTCCTGGCTGCTGCCGGGCTGCTCGGCACCGTGGGAGTCGAACGAGCCGTTGGCGACATCTCATCCGACATCCCCGGTGGAGCGCCGGTACTGGCCCTCGTCGCTCTACTGCCGTTCGTCGGAGTCTTCAGTGTCGTGGTGATTATCTCGACAACCAGCAGCAAAACGGTTCTTGGCTGGCTTGATCGCATGATGTTTATGGTCAAGAGGAACCCTAGAAGTCGTCTACTCGGCATTGCTGAAAGGCTTCTTGAAGGACTCACCGTTGTCAGCTCGCCAACCGATCTCTTGAAGGTGTTTGCGTGGTCGATTCCTGTTTGGGGATCCGAGGCAGTTATGTACTACCTCATCGCCCTCGGATTTGATCTTCGCCCCGTATTCGATAGCCAGATCGAATTTATCGCCGCTATTCTGGTGTTCACTTCTGCTGCCAACCTCGCCGGGGTTTTACCATCAACTGCGGGAAGCTGGGGGCCATTCGATTTTTTTGGCGCCGCGGCGCTTGTAGCGCTCGGAGTAGGGCAGGACGTTGCGGCTGCGTACGCGCTGACTGTGCACGTAGGATTGTGGATCCCGCCGACAGTTCTCGGAGCCGTGTTGCTGGTTCTCGATGGCAACTCGCTTTCAGGGCTAATGAAGGGCGCTAGAGACTCAGGCCAGCCAATCGCAGGAGAAAGTTCGTCAGCATGAAAATCGGTATTATCGGAGCCGGAGCAGCCGGACTCGCTGCTGCGCTCGATCTTACGGCGAAAGGCCACAAGGTCGTAATTTATGAATCAGCGCCATTCATCGGTGGGCAGGCTTCTACGATTCTGGTTGGAGGAGCCCCGCTCGAACGGGGGTATCACCATCTTTTTACGAACGATCATGCGATCCACGAACTGATGGATGATCTGGGCATTGGCGATGCGATGAAGTGGTACCCGTCGCGAGTTGGAACCTACACCGAAGGCAAGGTTCACAAAACCACAACGCCACTCGACCTTCTCCGATTCGGCGCTATCCCAATTCTCGATCGAATCAAACTCGGCCTCTTCGCTCTGAAAGTTGGTCGAATCAAGGATTGGCGAAATCTTGAAGATCAAACAGCCGACTACTGGCTGCGTGAGCGACTCGGCGGTGCGGCGTACGAGAAAGTCTGGGCTCCTCTTCTAAAAGGGAAGTTCGGTGATTTCTACGATCAGATCGGAATGCCGTGGTTCTGGTCGAAAATCCAAACACGCCTGGCGTCTCGACAGGGCATACGTGGTCGTGAAATGCTCGGTTACCCGGATGGCAGCTTCGACACGGTGTTCGACAAGTTACAGAGCACAATCGAATCTCAGGGCGGCGAGGTTCACATTTCGACTCCGGTCACGAGTGTGGAAGTCGTCGATGGTGTTGCGAAGGCGCTGATAGCCAAGCCTGAGGGTGCCGAAGAGATTCGACAGGAGTTCGACTGCATACTGTCGACCGTCCCGTCGTTCTCATTTCCGGAGCTTGTCGATCTGCCAGCAGACTACAAAAAGCGACTTGCCGATGTTCACTATCTCGCTGCGGTAGTCGTGATTCTCGAAATGTCGCAACCGCTTACTGATTACTACTGGATGAACATTGCCGATCCTGACGTACCGTTTCTGGGCATTATCGAGCACACAAACATGCTTCCCAAAGAGTGGTACGGCGGCCGAAACGTGCTCTACATCACGAACTATCTCGATCGAAAAGACCCGGTCTACAGCATGTCGAAAGACGAAATTCTCGACCTGTACCTGCCTCATTTGTCCAAGATCAACCCTGAGTTCAACCGTTCGTGGATCACGGCATCGCACTACAACGCCCTCAGCGCCGCCCAGCCGATTATCGGCACCAACTATTCGAAGGCCATTCCCGCTCACCGAACTCCCATCGAACGCCTGTATCTGGCGAACACCACTCAGATCTACCCGGAAGACCGCGGCACCAACTACAGCTTCAAGATGGGGCGTGAAATGGCCGTCATGATTCTGGACGATGAACAACAAAATTGGCGCAACTGGAAGTAAACTCTCCGAATTGCTAATAACTTGGTAGCTACAACGCTTACTAATTCGGACTGGAATTATTTTTCATGGGACATCTCGACGGCCAGATAGCGATCATCACCGGCGCAGGAACGGGCATTGGGCGTGAAGCAGCGCTCATGTTTGCTGACGAAGGAGCCACTCTGGTTCTATCAGGCCGCCGTATCGAACCCCTTAACGAAGTCGTTGCGCTGATCGAAGCCAAAGGTGGCTCGGCCATCGCAAAGTCCGTCGATATGGAAGATGGCGACGCCGCTGCTGCGCTTGGAACGTGGACGCTCGCCGAATACGGTCGAGTCGACGTACTGGTCAACAACGCAGGCCACAGCTCGCGAGTCCGATCTATCCAGTACGTCGGTGTCGAGGAGTGGGAAAGCGTTTTCAAAGTAAACGTTGAGGGCGTTTACCGGCTCACTCAGTCGGTGATGGGCTCGATGGTCGAGCGTGGTGAGGGAACCGTTATCACCACTTCGTCGGTGGCTGCCATTCGCCCAGGACTACTCGGCGGAGCCGCATATTCCGCGGCGAAAGCAGCCTCCTACAACATGATGCGCGGAATCAACGCCGAACTGAATGCAAAAGGCATTCGAGCCTGCACCGTCATGCCAGCGGAAGTCGACACGCCAATATTGAACAACCGCCCGCACAACCCCGACGCCGCGGCAAGAGCCACAATGATGATGCCTGAAGACGTTGCTGCAGCGATTCTGCTGTGCGCCACACTGCCAGGTCGAACGGTAATCGAAGAAATCGTGATGTCCCCAACGCAGCCAAGAGACCGCAGCCTCGACATGGCCGCCGCCGCTCAAGCCGGTTCACCGGACTATTAAAGCTACTCAGCCGCCTGCTTGGAAAAGTACTCCAGCATGGGAGTGAAGTAGAAACCCTGCAAGCCCGACTCGTAGCCCTCGGCCTGACCCTCTGGAATGTTCCAGTGTTTCAGCGTTAGCAGGGTGCCCGTGGGCGCGGTTTCGAACGTTACTTCGATCGACGAATCGGGGTCGGTGCTTTCGAACTGCGAAGTACGCCACGTCTGTAAAACTCGACGACCCTCAACTAATTCGAGACATCCCGTTGATGTAGCCGTCGTGCGCCGTGAATATCACCGCAATCTCAGTCGATGCCGATGCGGGCGATTGCGTCATCTCCCCGTGCTGATCGCCATCCAGCCAAGCGTCGTACACCACCTGAGGTGTGGCGGGCAGTTCGGTTGAGACCGTGAATCGATTCATCGCAGCGTTAGTTTATGGCTCGTCATTGCCGAGTTTTGCACGAATATTAGCGGTTTCTTGAGTTAGACACCATGTCAGGGTCGGCGCCGGTCCATGATTCCCTGTACTGAACCTTGCGTTCGCCCCGCTTGCCAACCACCTCAAACACTGGCGATTCGTGTCCGCCCCAGTGGTAGTGAAGTCCCGGCTCATCGGTCACTTCGACCGTGACATCTGAACGATCAAACAGGTCTTTTCTCAAGCGAGTCCCGAGTCCGGGACCTTCCGGCGCAAGCATGTATCCATCGACAACCTTGATGTCAGTTTCGAGAACCTTCTCGTACCAGCCGCCTTTGCCGTAGAACGCCCTGCATGATTCCATCAGGAACACGTTCGGGGCGTTCATCGATATGTGAGCACATGCGAATACGTTTACCGGGCCGGTCATATCGTGAGGGGCGACCGGGCGCTGTTCGGCTTCGGCCATTGTGCAGATTTTCTTGGTTTCTGTGATCCCACCAGTCCAGATCAAGTCGGGCATCACGACCTCCGCTGCACCGGCTTTTAGATATTCCCTGAACTGGTACTTGCTGAAGAGTCGCTCGGAAACGCAGACCGGTGCTTCGATTTCGTCTGCCAGCCGTAAATGACTCTCGACATTGGTGGGTTGAATCAACTCTTCCTGCCACATCATGTCGAGATGATCCATCGCCTTACCGATCTTGATCGCCGAGTTCAGGTTCCAGCGTCCATGACCATCATTGGCGACTTCGATCTGATCACCAACTGCCGCCCGAATATCCTCAACAGGCTTGATGAGAAGCTTCATGTCTTCATTCGAAATGTGGGTGCCACGGTTGATATCGGCAAACTGGTCGGTAAATGCCCACTTCATTGCCGTGATGCCGTCGTCCAGCAGGCTCTTCGCCAGGGTCCCAGCATCGACAATCGCCATCTCCATATCTTTGTTTTCGCCGTACTGGCCGGCCGTGTTGTAGGTGCGAATTTTGTCGCGACATGCCCCACCTAGCATGTTGTAGATCGGCTGTCCCGCAACCTGCCCGGCGATGTCCCAAAGAGCAATATCTATCGCCGAAATCGCACGAGCCTCAGCCCCCGCGCACCCGAATGCGTTTGCCATATCGAACATGTCGCGCCAGTGGCGTTCGATCGCCAGCGGATCTTTGCCGATCAGCATCGGGGCGAACATTTCATGGACACAACCCGCAACGGCCCGCGGCCCGAAAAAGGTCTCCCCCAACCCAACGAGGCCCGAGTCGGTTTTGACCTGTACCCAGATAATCATCGGGAATTCTTCAATTTGGATCGTTTCGATAGATGCGATTTTCACGCTGATGCTCCTAGTTGCACTGCCGATAGTTGAAAAACCGCCGTATTCTATTCGCCATATCCAGAGAACGAGAGGGAACCACGTTGACGAAGAGCATGATTGAACGGCTTACGGACTGTTACGCCGGTGCTGTTTACGATGTAATGCGAGAGATGGGCTTTCCAAATTGCGTGCTCCCTCACGACATCCGCCCACTCGACGACACTCTCACACTTGCAGGGCCGATCTGGACCTGCAGCGGTGGAATTGACGAATCAATCTCGAACGACGATTCGTTGATGAGCTGGACAGGGCTCCTCAGCAAAGCACCCTCAGGATCAGTGCTGGTTTGCCAGCCAAACGACTCGACAATTGCCCACATGGGCGAACTCTCCGCAGAAACCCTCAAGCACCGCGGTGTGCTGGGATACGTTGTCGACGGCGGCAATCGCGACTCCGATTTCATCAGAAAACTCGGTTGGCCTATTCATTTTCGGTACTTCACCCCAAAGGATGTAGTCGGAAAATGGGCTGTCGAATCGATGGGCGAGCCGATAGTTATAGGCGATGTGGAGATCACTACAGGCGACTGGATTCTGGCCGACATCGACGGTGTCGTTGTGATTCCCCAATCGATGATCGAAGCTGTGGTCGATAAAACCGAAGAAATCATGTCGACCGAAAGCGAACTCAGAACCATGATTTTGGGTGGAATGGACCCGCAGGAAGCGTATAAAATATTCAGACTATTCTGAGTCGGTTTATTCATGAATTATTCCGTTGTGTGCCCTATTGGGCTCTGCTAGGATTGTGAATCGATTCTCTAAGTCGAATATTTCACTATTTCGTTGAGGTTAAGTTGACAACTGCGGACACGGAGCAGCGCACCAAATTGCGCGAGCAGATCAGGCAAATTCTGAACTCACAGGAACAGCCGACGATCACCGTTCTGTCATCCCTGATAGCGGTGCAGGATTCTATTCACTACCTGCCAGATGAAGCCATCAAAGAAACGGCCACTTTCTGTGGCGAGACCATCAACGAAGTGTGGAGCGTCGCATCGTTCTACACCAACTTCAGATTCGCGGCTCCGGGCGATAAGACACTCGACGTCTGCTGGGGGCCTGCCTGCCACGTTCTTGGCGCTCAGAAAATCCTCAATTCGGTTCATTCCGCACTGGAAATCAACGAAGAGGGCGAAAGCCCCGATCGCAAGGTAACCATGAAATACAACACCTGTCTCGGTGCTTGTGCGCAGGGTCCGGTTATCGCAATTAACCACCATTTAATCGGCAAGCAAACTCCAGAATCCGCAGCAAAGATCGCCCGGGAATTGCGTGGGCTCGACGGCTAGTCCCAGAGTCACAGCGAATCATCACGAATCACCAGAGAACCAGAGGAGAAACAACTCGATGTCAACGTCGTTCGAAGAACTTCAAGCCCGCGCAACCAAACGCTGGGAGGAGTTAACTTCAGGTGAAAGCGCCTGGATTCGAGTTGGTGGCGGCACATCGGGTCAGGCTGCCGGATCTGACGCCGTCTTAGAGGCGTTCAAGTCCTCAGTTGAAGAAACCGGCGTCAACGCGAACGTTTCGATGGTCAGTGCGTTGGGCTTGATGTACCTCGAACCTCAGGTCGACATTCTCATGCCCAACGGCGCACGAGTGTTCTACTGCAACGTCGAACCCGGAGAAGCCAAAGCAATCGTCGAACAGCATGTGCAAAACGGTGAACCGCTTGTTGATCGAGCGTTCGCTTATTCAGGTGGCGATGGCAGCGGGATAGGGAATCTCCCCGAACTGAACAGCCTGCCGATGATGGCCCTGCAACAGCGAATTGCCACTCGAAACTTCGGCGATACCGATCCTCACGATCTTCTTCAGTACGTCGCCAACGGCGGATACGAAGCGCTGAACCGTGCACTCACCGAAATGACCCCCGAGCAGATAGTCGACGAAGTGAAGGCCGCGGGTCTTCGTGGTCGAGGTGGCGCTGCGTTCCCGGCGGGCTTGAAGTGGAGCTTCCTCGCTCCTTCCGACGCTCCGGTGAAGTACGTCCTGTGTAACTGCGAAGAGGGCGACCCCGGGGCATTCAACGACAAGGGCATCATCGAAAACGATCCTCACACGCTGGTTGAAGGGCTGATCATCAACGGCTATGCCACCCGGTCGACTCACGGCTACATCTTCATTCGCACCGGCCATGAGCTGCCAATCGAGGCGGCCCGAAAAGCCATTGCAGCCG
Source organism: Dehalococcoidia bacterium (assembly GCA_012959765.1). Classification (GTDB taxonomy): domain Bacteria; phylum Chloroflexota; class Dehalococcoidia; order Lucifugimonadales; family Lucifugimonadaceae; genus Lucifugimonas. Next base: position 14,285 of record DUCO01000025.1, read on the forward strand.
CTTACGAGGCAGGGTTGCTCGGTAAGAACATTCTCGGCAGCGACTTCTCGTTTGATATGGAAGTCTCGCTCACTGGCGATTCGTACGTTGCCGGAGAAGAAACTGCCCTGATGGAAGCCATCGAAGGCAAGCGTTCTACCCCTCGCTTCAAGCCCCCGTTCCCAGCGGCAGCCGGTCTCTGGCAGAAGCCGACAAATATCAACAACGTAAAAACGCTCGCCTACGTTCCTGAAATCGTTCGAAACGGATCCGACTGGTTCAAAGGCATTGGTACTGAAACAACATCAGGAACCGCCATTGTTTGCCTTTCGGGTCATATCAAGTACCCCGGGATGTACGAAATTCCAATGGGCATGACGATTCGCGACGTGCTGGAAAAAGTTGGTGGCGGCGTTTCGGTAGGCGAACGAATCAAGGTTCTTCAGGCCGGTGGACCGCTCAACGGACTTCTCGGTGAAGAAGCCTTCGACACGATGATCGATTTCGACGCTATGTCGGAAGCCGGTGCATCGATTGGTTCCGGTGGAATCATCGTCGGAAACGAAACAGTGAACGTAGTCGATCTTCTGCGATCACTCATTGCGTTCAACCAGTTCGAATCGTGCGGTAAGTGCTTCCCGTGCCGACTCGGCAACACTCATATGCTCGAAATTCTGGACCGTATGTGCCAGAACAAAGCGAAATCTGCTGATCTCGAACTGCTTAATCGAGTAGGGCTCAGCATGAAGGCTGGCTCGCTCTGTGGTCACGGCCAGCTTGGTTACAACCCAATTGCCTCAGCTCTCAAGTATTTCGGAGACGAAATCAATTCTTGCCTTGCCGGCGAAATCGCACCGGGTGGCGTTTTCGGCGATGGCTCGATGATTCTTCCTACACGTACACGTCCTTAGTCTTTTAGTAGTTTAGTTATCGGGCTCACAAGAAGCCCAAACGTTCGGAGATTTCTGCATGGCAGATGGAACAACCTTCACGATCGATGGCCAAGAGGTAATCGCACAGCGCGGCCAAACGATTCTGCAGGCGGCAATGGATCAGGATATTTACATTCCTTATCTTTGCTACTACCCGAAGATGAAGCCGCAGGGCTCGTGTCGGGCATGCATGGTTGAGGTCGAGGCAAACGGTCGCAAGATGATGGTCGCTTCATGCACCACGCCACCGATGCCAGACGCCGAAGTGACCACGAACAGTGAAGAAGTGAAAGACCTGCGCAAGGACGTCATCGAACTGCTGATGACCGAGCACCCGCATGGGTGTCTCACCTGCCACCGAATTGAGTTGTGTGGCCCGCAGGACATTTGCCAGCGCCACGTAACTGTTACCGATCGCTGCACGATCTGCCCGAAGAACGAACGTTGCGAGCTAAAAGACACCGTGCGCATGGTCGAACTCGATCTCCGTACCCCTCTAAACTACCACCGCCGTGATGTCCCCATTCACTCCGACGACCCGTTCTACGACCGCGACTACAACCTGTGCATAGTCTGCTCACGCTGTGTGCGTGTCTGCGACGAAGTTCGGTTCGATACCGCACTAACGTTGACTTCCCGGTCCGGAGTAGCTCTTGTGGGCACAGCCCGCGGCACATCACTGCTCGAATCGGGCTGTGAATTCTGTGGAGCGTGTGTCGATGTCTGCCCAACTGGATCGCTGACCGAACGCAACTACAAGTGGGAAAAAGCCGTTTCGGAAGTGACAACCGTTTGCACCAACTGCCCGGTTGGCTGCCAGATGATCGCCGAGGTAAACAAGTTCGGCAAAGTTGTGCGTTTCAAGGGCGACCTTGCTGGTGCTGCAAACAACGGACAGGCCTGCATGACGGGCAAGTTCGGATATGAATACACGAATCATGGTTCGAGGCTGAAGCGTCCCTACATTCGTGAGGACGGGATCCTTCGCAAAGCTTCGTGGGACGAGGCACTCGAGCGCATCAAGCAGGGACTGGGTGGGCGATCTGGCGATGAAGTGGCAGTTATCACCTCGCCACGCGGTTCAAACGAAGATCAATACATTGCCGCAAAATTTGCAGCGAACGTTCTGAAGACACCTAATATCGATTCAGCCCTCAACTCGAACAGCGCAATGCTGTCTCGACTCGAAGCTCGACTCGGTGTTGGTGCTGCCACAAATCCGATCTGGGACCTTGAATATTCCAAGAGCCTGCTGGTCGTCGCCGGTAATCCAACTGAAGAGCAAAACGTTCTTGCCATTCCTGCCAAGAAGGCGGTACGTGAAGGCGCCAAACTCGTTGTTATCGACTCCCGCGAGACCGAACTCACGCGATATGCCGCTGAATGGCTGCGACCAAAACAGGGTTCTGAAGCGTTGCTGATTGCTGCCATCGCACGAGCGATCCTCGACGAGGCGCTTGAAGATCAGGAATTCGTAAGGTCACGTATCGACGATGGTGAAGCACTGAAGCAGTCCTTATGGTCGTTTGATCTTGCTAAAGTTTCCCGTGACACCGGAATCGAAGAGCCACAGATTCGCCGAGCTGCCCGAATTTTCGCCGGGAGCGACGCCGGTGCGATTCTGCTTGGCAACGACGGGCTCGACGATGCCGCAGCCGAACAGGTTGTAGATGCGGTTGTCGATCTCGCAGCTATCACCGGGAACCTTGGAAAGAAGTCTGGTGGCATACACCCGCTTTTCCAGGGAGCCAACACTCTGGGCGCACGCGATATGGGAGCCACTCCAGGCGAAAACGGACTCGGTGTAGCGGAAATGATTGCCGAAATGACCAGAGGCAGCTTGAAAGCCGCACTTGTTATGGCCGACGGTGTATCGGGCTACACCCCTTCACTTGAAGGCTTGCCGCAGGCGCTGGAAAAACTCGACTTCCTCGTAGTTTCGGCTGTGTTGGATTCTGAAATCACCGCCAGCGCAGACGTTGTACTTCCTGCCGTCACCTACGCCGAACAGAACTCGACCGTAACCAACGTCGAACGGCGTGTTCAGATGTTGAGGATCACAGCCGAACCTCGTCATGAGGAAAAGACTGGTTGGGAAACAATCACTGCTATCGCAACAGCTATTGCGGGAAATGATTCAGGATTCGACCACACTTCGGCATCCGACGTATTCGCTGAAATCTCAAGCAATGTCGCCAACTACAACGGTCTCTCGCATGAGCGCTTGCAGTCGGGCGGCGTGCAGTGGCCTTCAAACGCCGAAGACGACAGCGATTCATCGGTTCTCTTCTCAGATACCGGATCCAAGGTAGCGGTAGTCACATTGAACTACGACGATCTGGTGAAATCTATCGAGAACACTAATTTGAAGTTTGCTCCAGGCCGTGTGTTGAGTCAGCCTGAACGTGACGTTACCATTCGAAAACCGGGCGAGATGAACTACATTGACCGTGAGCAGCTTGTTCAGATCCACCCCGAAGACGCCAAGTCGTCGGGATTGAGCAAAGGCGACATGATTCAGGTGAAAACCCCAGACGGCCACGTACTGGCTCGAGGCAGGGCGGTGCTCGATTCACCACAGGTTGGTCTTGTTGGAATCACAACGCTTTTCGGAGAACTTGCAACCAGAATGCACGAACTCGAAGCACCAGACTGGACGCCACAGATGCCGGGGTTGGGCTATTCAACCGTTACACTAGAATCAGCACCAGTTGAGCAAGAGGCCGGTGCCGCTGCTGACTAGACCGCAATTTTTGTGTAAAAATATTGCATCCTTTTGGAGCAATCTGTATCTAATCTTTCGAAGGCCAACACGAAAATGGCTTTCTCAACAGGTTCTTACAGTCCAGTTGTAGAGTGAATAATCGCTAAGGGGCGAATTGGAATGGCAAAACCGCAGGATGTGAATGACGCCGATTTCGGCACCGAAGTTATCGACTCCGATATCCCAGTACTCGTCGATTTTTGGGCAGAATGGTGTGGTCCCTGCAAAATGATCGCCCCAGTTGTCGAAGAGTTGGCTAACGAATACGATGGCAAGGCCAAGTTCGTAAAGCTGAACGTCGACCTCAACCCGCAGACATCAGCCAAGTACGGTGTGCGCAGCATCCCGACTCTCTTGATCTTCAAGGGTGGAGCGCCCGTTGGGCAGGTAGTCGGAGCAGTTCCGAAGAGCGTGCTACAGGCACGACTCGAAGACGCAATGAGTGTCTAAGACGATCTGAAAAGAGAAAGACTCTGAATGTTTACGCCTTCAGGGTCTTTTTTTGTTCGTTGTCAGTGTGAACTCGCGGTAATCTTGCTGAGTTCACGAAACAGTGGGGGAGTGGATGGGTCCCGGTGGGTCCCACGGACTTCAACTCCGCTGGCGTGCGTCCTTCGGCGTGCGCGGAGGGTTCGACTCCCTTGCACTCCCGCCAAGTTCGACTCATGTGTTTCAAGGCGTTAATACCGCACCCTGATGACCTGCCCCCCTCAAACGAGTCCAGTTGAAAGATCAGATACTGGACATATCGAAGGGAGGCAGAAATGCCAAGAAAAGGACATAGCCCGGAACAGGTTCTCAACAAGCTTCGACAAGTCGAGGTTGCCGTCGCCGGCGGCAAGAGCGTTGGTCAAGCAGTACGCGATATCGGCGTAACCGACCACACCTATTACAGGTGGCGTCGTGAATACGGGGGACTCAAC
>DUCO01000026.1:0-5856 GCA_012959765.1 Dehalococcoidia bacterium
TTCAAAACAGGGGGTTCGGGCGCGTATAGCAAGACCTTGCCATGTGGCAGTTTGGGGGAGTGCTTGTCATTGCGAGAAGTGAGGAACGAACGACGTGGCAATCAGCCGCTATGAGCAACGATGCGTTCGAATGTTGGTGGCTACCGGACGTTTCGTTTCACCTTTTAAAGGCTGCCGGCCGAGGTTGACGCTCGATGAGGTTCATCGCGATTGCCACGTCGCCTCAGGGCAGGTTCCTTGCAATGACAGGGATCGAGCGATGGCGATGGTGGTCAGATATCGAGGTTGGCGTGTTTAAATCCTGAAAATGAATTCATGATGATGGAGCGGGTTGTTTGAGTGACGAGTCGACCTTCAGGTGAAGCGGGTGGCAGGGTCGCCTAGACCATTGCGTCTAAAGCTTCGGCTATCGGCATTTTGATGGTGGTGAAGATCGGGATTTCGGTTGCTGTGTACTGTGCAGCCGGAACTTCTCGTAGGTCCATGACCAGTGATACAAAGTCCGATGGATCGTCCATTTCGAAGCTGAGCACGAACTCGGTATCGTCCATCCCGAACGCGTAAGACGTGTTGATCTTGACCATTGGGTAGTCTTTGCCAACGCGGAAGTGATCGTTCATCATCTGCTGGCGCTCTTGCATCGACTTTTCATACCAGGGTCGACTCTTGGTCATCGGGTAGATAACCATGTACTTGTAGTCTTCTTTGAGCTTGGGAGCACCACCGCCGTGCTTGTACCGGCTCTTTCGACGAATCGACAGGTACGAATACGCCTGATCGAGATGGCTGCCCATGAGCGACCGGTTGATGCTCTTCGAAACTTCGTGGAATGTATCGACCGACGGAGAGTCCTGCACAAGCATCAACTCGGCGTCGGAGCGTGTGCCAACCGTGCTGTAGGTTCGAATATCGTGTTCGGCTGAATGTTTGCCGATTAGTTCAGCGAATTCAGCTTTGCCTTTAGCCCGTTCGTCGGCGTCTAGCTGGCGATAGCTCGAGTTGAGCTTGAACAGGGTGATCTTTAGGAAATTGTCGTATTCGATGTCTGGCATGTTTGTTTACGATTAAGGAACTGATCCGGATGGTACTGCGCGATGATTACAGTATCCAATTTCCGAGTATAACAACGCTATTCCCTTTCACTAGGTAGTTTTCACCAATGCCTGACAAATCAAAATTCGAACGTGAAATAGACGAGATACTCAAAAAGACCGAGGGCGATCCTGAGGTGTGGTCGAGTAATCGCGAGGGTTCACGTTCTTCTCGATCAAAAAAACGCAGGGCATACGAGCCGTTTTCTACTACAGTCCCGAAGAGCAAGCAATCGAAACGAGGCGGTTCAGGGGCTGGCGGAATAAAGCTTGATACGGGTTATCTGGTTGTTGGCGGGCTGGTCGTTTTAGCAGTTGCAGCGTTCACATCTTTCGCAACGCTACCACTGGCGATCGTCGGCGCTGTGATGCTGGTGCTTGGCTACGTGGTAGGTTTTCGAAAGGGTTCTATCGGCGGGTTTTCTGGCGGTGGATTCAGTCGTGGAAGAACGCCTGATTCGGGTCGTAAGAGCGAACCTGAGGTTAAGTACTGGCGGGGTCGTCGGATTGACGATAAGCCTGAAGCTCCGCCTGAAGATCGAGGTGGTCGCGGGAGAATCATCGATTTCGGATTGCCAGACGATGATGATGATGATTCAGTCGACAAGTAGATTCTAATGTGCCAGCGTTGGCGTTCCCCCTCAACCTAGCCTTCTCACTCAGGGAGAAGGGATAAGAAGTGACAAAGATCCTGAAATGAATTCAGGATGACAGTTGGTATCTGTTAGCCATTCGTTCAGATCCCACCCATCTATTGAGTTAAACAAAAACGGGCGACTGCGTTTTTTTGCAGTCGCCCGTTTGCTTTTTCTGTTTAGCAGAAACGGCCAGAAACGCAGACTAGACTGCGCACTCGCCTTCACCGCGCTCTAGCTTGTAGACAACGGTCTTACCCCAGTCCATGTAGGTCTGGATGTTGTCTCGGTCGAGCGGGCCGACTTCAGCCTTAAGCTTGCCTAATTGTTCTTCGAACCGGGTAACGCCGAAGCGTTCGATAAAGTCAGCGAACTCTTCACCATCGTTGCGCTCGGCCATGTAGGTGTCGAGAACCGACTTCAGTGCTTCAGGAGCACGCTTGGCAGGAATTCGAGCCTTGACTCGTGCACCAACCTTGGTGCCGCCTTCTTCGGTTGAACGACCGCCCAAGAAGAGCTCGTAAGCCGGAACCTGACCGCCGGGGCCTTTCATTACTGCACCGTGGAAACCGATGCTCGCAATGTGGTGCTGACCACATGAGTTCGGGCAACCACTTGCCTTGATGTGCATCTTTTCGACCAGTGGGTCGAGATCACCCATGCCGTCGAGAGCCTCACCAAGAGCCTTGTTCAGCCCCATCGATGATGTGATTCCCAGCTTGCAGGAGTCGGTACCCGGGCAGGTCACAACGTCACGGATGGTCTCCCGACCTGCAACGCTGAATCCGATTGCACCAAGTGCGGTGTAAATGTCGAACAGCGATTCCGTGCGTATCCATCGGAACACAAGGTTTTGCTGTTGATCGATTCGCACGCGGCCACCAGCGAACTCGCGGGCAATATCGGCCAGCTGTGACCACTGGTTGGCGTAGATGTCGCCACGTTCGACGCGGATGTAAACCATGTTGAAGCCGTCCTGACGCTGCGCATCAACGTTAGTTCGCTTCCAGTTGTCGTAAGCGGCGTCACCGGTTGGCTCGGCAGTTGCGCTAGGCGGAACGCCAGGGGCATCGGCCTCTTCGTCGTCGACAAACATCAGCGACTCAAGATCGATCTCTTTCCTTGCCCAGTCGCCCTTCAGTTCTTCCTCGACCATCTCACGGAACGTTTCGATTCCGAGTCGGGCGATAGTGAATTTGATGCGAGCCTTTGCGATGCTCTTCCGCTCTTCGTCCTGTCGGTTGAAGATCCGTAGAACAGCTTCACAGTGCGTGATAAAATCTTCTACTAGCACGAACTCGCTGAGAGTTTTTGCCATGATGGCGTTCGTTGAAAGTCCACCACCGACAACGATCTTGAAGCCGCGCTTGCCGTCTCGGATTCGGGCGATCATGCCGACGTCGTGCATCAGCACCATTGCTTCGTCTTTTTCGGAACCCGAGAACGCAACCTTGGATTTACGAGGCATGTTCTGGGTGGTTGGGTGGCGCAGGAAATAACGAGCGTAAGCTGCCGAGTAAGGCGTTACGTCGAATGCTTCGTCTCTCGAAACACCGGCTGAAGGTGCAGCAACAACGTTTCGAACAACGTTTCCGCAGGCTTCTCGTGTCGACATGCCAGCATCGCCGAGCAATCGCAGCAGGTCGGTGGTTTCGCCGATCGGCACATGGTGATACTGAACATTTTCGCGAGTTGTGAGGTGACCCTTTTTCAGCGGAGCAAATTTCTCTGAAATCTCGCCAAGGACGTCCAGTTGATCGGCTGTGATCCCGCCAAATGGCAGCTTCACACGAATCATCTGTGCGTCGGGCTGTCGTTGACCGTAAACGCCCTGGCGCAATCGGAATCGCAGGAACTCTACTTCGTCTTTTTCACCAGACTGAAACAACTTTACCTGATCTTCGTAGTTGGCGATCTCTGGGCCGTCAATCTTCAACACATACGCGTTGTCTGGATTCGGAGTCCAGTCTTTTGTTTCAACTCTTCCGGTGGTCACCGTTCAGAACCTCGTTCCGTAAATCTTCGTGCCAGTTTCGAAAAATAAAAACCCTGCCATTCACAGGTAGGCAGGGTCGATTCAATAATGCGCTATTAGCCCGACCCTGGTCAGCGACCGGTACAACAGACAGCGTAAGTTGAGCATGTAGTCATCATTGCGAGTGATTTTAGCACTCATTCGAACGATATTGGCGAGCATGGCGATTTGTAATGCCTATTGGAGCATCTTGCGCCCGAGGTTGATCGAGAACACCATATGCATTGCCTTCGCCACCACAGATACATTTTCAGGAGTAATTCAATTTGGCAGCCGGACGTAAATTAGATGGAATTCACTTCATGCTGCCAACACCGTTCGATGCCAACGGCGAGATCGACACAGCTTCGTTTACGCGCCTTGTGGGAGCTGCTCGAGACGCAAACTGCACAGGGGTGGTGACGCTGGGTGTGATGGGCGAGGCACATCGTCTTACCGACGCCGAGCGAGCACCAGTTATAGATGCTGTGGTTGCTGCTGCGGGGGATGATCTGACGGTAACTGTTGGTGCGAGTGCAGAGAGCGGAAGAGCGTTGGCGGCTCGGGTGGAAGACGCCCAGTCGGCAGGTGCAACCGCAGTGATGATCGCACCGGCAAAGATGGCCAAGCCGAACCCGCCAGCACTTTACGCTCACTACGCCGCGGCACAAGAGGCGACTGAAATTCCGATTGTCGTTCAGGACCTGCCCGAGCAGACCGGTGTTCACATGGACCCAGCGTTTATCGCTAGGCTGCATGCCGAGTTACCTGATGCCAGATATCTGAAACTGGAAGACCCACCTACGCCTCAGAAGATAACCCGTGTAGTTGAGGCGACTGGTGGAAGCATGGGAATATTTGGTGGTCTGGGTGGAGCATTTCTCTTCGAGGAACTGCGCAGGGGCGCTATCGGCACCATGACCGGATTCGCCTACCCGGAGGTTCTAGTCGCCATTCACAAATACATCACAGATGGCGATATAGAACGGGCGCGCAGCATTTTCTATAAGTGGATACCGCTGATTCGCTATGAGAACTCGGCGGGTATCAGCCTTGCGATACGAAAAGAGATCATGAAGCTTCGCGGGTTCACAATAACGGTCGATGTGCGACCGCCAAGCCCGCCTATCGATGATTCAACACGAGCCGAGCTTGAGGATTTGATGAACTCGATGGATCTTGATGTTTCTAACTTATAAAGACGAAATAAATCGAATCTCCCTTCAAATCTTGTGCGTAAAACAGTGTTGTGGTGCATTCACAGGGGCGAGAAGCTCCGAAGACCTCTAAACTTAACCTCGTATGCCAGAACAAACAGAAAAATCTATTGGCGGTAGCGGCGGCAATCAGCATTTCTGCGCCCATTGCGGCACTGAAAATGCAAAAGACGGCTACGCCTGCACTCGTTGCGGCGAACGCCTAATCGAAGTAACTGCCGATGTCTCTGCCCCTATGGGGCTGGTTTCGTGCTCAAGGTGCGGAAGCGCTGGGAACACTCACGCCACTTACTGCTGGGTGTGCGGCACTGAGATAAAAGATGCCGTTCGCATTTCGCCGACACCGCGGGCTCCAGAGCCTGCCCAGAGGCAATCGTCAACCACGAGGCCTGCTCCTGAATCACCCGGTGCACCGACGTATCGACCAGACCTAAACCCAATCTCAACACCAACCAGCGACCCGTCAACTCACGATCAAATCGGTGAGCAGGACGACCTGCGTCACTCGTCTACTGATATCGATGCGTCGCCGTCTGGGCCAGGTAGCCCGTTCGAAACAGACCCGTCTACACCAAACACATCTGGTACCAAGGGAGGCGAAGTTCCCCCCGGGGTAAAGCGCTGGAACTGGGCAGCGTTTCTGATGCCGGCCGTCTGGGGTCTATTCTCGGGAGTGCCGTACACGGTACTGCTGTTTGGCGCGATGCTGCTTCCGACTGGTTTTCAGCTATTCGTTATGGCTGCAGCCAGCCTGTTTTTGGGCTTTAAAGGAAACGAACTGGCATGGCGAGGCAAGAAATGGCGATCGGTTGAGCACTTCAGGGCGTTCCAAAAGCAGTGGTCGTCATGGGCTGTAAAACTAACTGTCGCCGCGGTGGGCATACTGTTCATTCTTGGGA
>DUCO01000026.1:5866-18166 GCA_012959765.1 Dehalococcoidia bacterium
CCAGGGCGGAGCTTAGCTTTTACACGAAGGGCTACTCGAACCCTCAGAAGCGTTTTCGCTTTCTGATTCTTCCGAATCCTCAAGTTCATATCCCGAGAATCCCGGTCGTGACACCCACCCCCACTTATCGGCGTGTTGTTCAACCAGGCTTGCAAATTGAGTTTGGAAATCGTCGTGTTGAATGGGCGGTGTGGTCATGATCACCGCATTCTCGCCGTTGTCTGAATAGTAGCGTCGGCGAAGACCAACCTCTTGAAAGCCGTATTTTGTATACAGCTCTATGGCGGGTTCATTCGACTGACGGACTTCCAGTGTCACGACTCGAGAGTTGTTTACAACCGCCTGCTCCAAAGCGCTGATAAGCAGTTGTTCGCCGATGCCCTGCCGACGGTCTTTCTCGCTGATGCCGATGATGACGACATGAGCTTCGTCGAGTACAAACCAAAGGCCTACGAACCCGGCGATGTAGTCGGACGGTAGCTTGGGTCGGCTGACATAGTCGAGCAGGTATCGATCTAGATTTCGCTTAACTCTCGCCGCAAAGCTATCGTCTTCTTTTTCGGATTGCGTGGCGATAGCGAATCTAGGTCCAAGATCCCGCTCGTTGGGATCCCAGTCCCGGATGGCGGCTAAATACAGGCCGTTCTCTCGGGTGAGATCGCGCTCAATTCGGGTGAAGGGGGTCATTCCGGGGAATGCCTCTCGCTCAATGCTTTCGAGCATCACGTAATCTTCGATGGAAGCAACCCGTACTGAAAAATCATTTCGAATCAAGCTCTTTGATTCAGCCGCCGGCGTGGGACGATCAGATAGGTTGCCTGCTTCGAGATTGGCAAACGCACCAGCTAATATGTTGTCGGGATCGGAAAGAGTCATGATTTGAATTTTCGCCGATTCTAACTTGCTCAATTTGCCTAACAAGGAGCAACGGGTGGGCGATTATGAGGATAGCCCGAATTGAATCACACCTGTCGTTCAAGATTCGACGAGTTTAGCGTTAATCGTGTTTTGCTTCGAAGCTTACATAAATTCGTGATCGAATCCGTACACAAGTACCCGTGACCTGCGCGATGCTTATTGGCTGCGGGAATAAAAACATGGAGGAATCGTTACGGCTACTAGCCAAGCCGCACCAGTAGTAAAAGCTGCCGGCACATCATCACGACCTGTCGAAGGCAACAGTTCTGTAGGCGTGTTCATGCGTATTACGCGCATGTCGCTGCATTACAAATGGCGCCTGCTGTTCGGATTTATCGCCATATTTCTTGCATCGGGATTCCAACTTGCGATTCCGATCCTTATCGGCAGCGCGGTTGATGCAGCAAGAAGTCTTGATGCCAGCAGCGTCGAGATCGCAAATGGAGCCGTTGTGTCGGCCATCAGTTCTGCGACAGATGTCTTTGGCGAAGGTTCTAACCCCGCAAAAACCGCGCTGATCGTAATCGCGGTATTGCTGTTCATTTCATCGATCGGGCGCGGCCTTGCGGCAATGTTTCAGAACTACATGGGTGAATCGATTGGTCAGAATATTGGCTATGAACTCCGCATGCTGTACTACGAAAAACTGCAGCGACTTTCGTTTAGCTATCACGCAGGGGTCCACACTGGCGACCTGATTACCCGAGGTATTATCGATGTCGAAGGCGTTCGAATGTTTGTACAGACGGCACTGCTCCGCACGGTCTTCCTGGTGGTTCTGATCGGCACTGGTATGTACCTGATGTTGAGCGAAGATCTACAGCTCGGCCTGATCAGCCTGAGCTTTGTGCCGTTTGTTGCGTGGCGAGCCACGGCAGCACGCCTGAAGCTGCGTTCGAACTGGTACCAGTTGCAGGAACGGCTTTCTGCACTGACCAAAGTGATGGACGAAAACCTTGGAGGTATCAGGGTGGTTCGAGCCTTTGCGTCTCAAGATCACGAGATGAAGAAGTTCGATGAGGCCTCCAACGAAACGCTGTTGCTGGCCAATGTTCAGGTTGGCATCCGCGCATCGAACATTTCGCTGATGAGTGTTGCATTTATGCTCGCCATGGGAGCCGTGTTGTGGGTCGGTGGTCTGAAGGTTATTGCTGGCGATATAACACCGGGCGAACTAACGCAGTTTCTGGCATTCATGAGCATTCTTTTGCAGCCCGTTAGGCAGATCGGAATGATGATCAACGGGTTCGCCCGTGGATCGGCAACCGGTGGTCGGCTGTTCCAGGTGCTTGATCTCGATCCTGAGATTCAAGACAAGCCCGATGCCAAAGATCTCGAAATTACTAACGGAACTCTAGAATTTCACAACGTCAGTTTCGGATACGAAGGCGAGCACACTTTGAACGGCATATCGTTCAAGGTAGAGCCGGGGCATACCGTTGGAATAGTGGGACCTCCCGGAAGTGGTAAATCAACGATTGCTCATCTTGTTCCGCGATTTTATGACCCTAACGAGGGCTACATCACTATCGATGGCCAGGACCTGCGCGACATCACTTTGGACTCGCTAAGAAAAGTAGTTGGCGTGGTTGAGCAGGATACTTTCCTGTTTACAGCTTCGGTGCAACACAACGTCGCTTACGGTGATCCGTGGGCGCCCGATGATCGTGTTGAGCTGGCGTCGAAATATGCCCAGTTGGGTGACTACATCGAGCGATTGCCGGGTGGTTACGACACGATGGTTGGCGAGCGTGGTGTGTCGCTTTCTGGTGGTCAACGCCAGCGACTTTCGATCGCACGATCGATCATGCTCAAGCCCCAGTTGATCGTCTTCGATGATTCGACAGCGGCTATCGACGCGGCCACTGAACAACGCATTCGTGCTGCACTCACCGACCTCACAAAGGATCGGGCGACGATCATCATTTCTCACCGACTCAGTTCGCTGATGCATGCCGATGAGATTCTGTTCATCGAGCAGGGTGAAATTGTTGAACGAGGTTCGCACGAAGAGTTGCTTGCACAGGGTGGGCATTACAACGATCTGTACGAACTGCAGATACGCCCGAATGAAGGCAATCCGACGGTTGATGGCGGCGAAGGAGGGGCTTCGTAATGGCAACCAGAGAGACTCACGACCGCAGTCACGAGATCCCGCCCAAGGCTTCTATAAAGCTGGGGCCGACACAGGATGAGGAAGTTTTTGGCGATGCCTTTAGCGGGCAGGTTGTAGGGCGCTTCATTAAGTACGTTGCGGCGTACAAGGCACTGCTCTGGGTAGCTATCACTGCGGTGCTTGTATTTACTGTTTCGTCTATCTCGATTCCCTTGATCGTGCGCGATGTGTACGACGATGCTCTGGCAGAAGGCGCGCCCGATCGTTCAAAGCTAGCGACAATGGTGATCGTTTTCCTCGTTGCTGTTGGTTTCAACTTTGTTGCCAACTATCTGCAGGAGCTGATTGTCGGAAGGGTTGCAGAGCGCATCCTGATCGATATGCGGCGGGCGATGTATGCGCATCTACAGCGAATTTCGCTTTCGTTCATGGACAAAACCGAAATCGGAAAACTGATGTCACGCCTGCAGGGTGACGTAGCAGCGCTTCAGGAATTCCTGCAAACAGCGGTGTTTGCAATTGGTGACTTCGTGTTGCTGATCGGAATTATCGGCGCAATGGTATGGCTCGACTGGCGATTGGGTTTGATGACTCTCGCTGTTGTTCCAACACTGTTCATTGTTCGGATTATCTGGCTACCGCACGCTCGCCGATCGTTCCTGCGGGCAAGAATCACTTCTTCGATAGTTAGTGGTGCCCTCGCCGAGAACATTAACGGTGTGCGGGCGGTTCAGGGCATGTCTCGCGAGTACGTGAATTACGATCTGTTCGACATTCGTGCTAGCGATAACTTGAAGGCTGCGAACAAGGCTTCCAAGTACGGTGTGATGATGCTCCCGATCGTCGACACTCTTACGGGTGCTGCGATGGCAATTATCGTGATCATGGGCGGGTTCTTCGTGCTTGGCGGTTCGATGGAAGTCGGAGTCATGGTGGCGTTTGTTCTGTTCGTGCAGCGCTTCTTCGATCCGATTCGTTCGCTTACGATGCACTACAACGTGCTTCAACGTGCCATGGCGTCGGGTGAACGAATTTTCGAAGTGATCGACGTGCCTGTTGATATTGCCGATAAGCCGAACGCTATCGATCCTGAAGAAATAGACGGGTCGATCAAGTTCGAGAACGTTACGTTCGGATATTTCCCGGATCAGCCGATTTTAAAGAACATCAACTTCGAGGTTAAGCCAGGCGAAACTGTGGCTCTTGTTGGGCCTACGGGGTCGGGTAAAACTTCAACGACGGCTCTGCTTCACCGCTTCTACGACATCTGGGAAGGGTCGGTGAAGGTCGGTGGGCATGATGTTCGCGACGTAACTCAGAATTCACTTGGCAGGCACGTTTCGATGGTGCTTCAGGAGCCGTTCCTTTTCTCGGGCAACATCTTCGAAAATATCAAGTACAACAAGGATTCAGCGACCCGTGAAGACGTGATTACTGCGGCTCAGGCTGTTGGTGCGCACGAGTTCATCATGAAGTTGCCTGAGGGCTACGAGACCGAGCTTGAGCAGCGTGGCGGGAACCTTTCACTGGGTCAACGTCAGCTGATTTCTTTCGCCCGGGCGATCGTCGCCGATGCGAAGATTCTTGTTCTTGACGAGGCGACCGCGAGTATCGACTCGTACACGGAGATGCTGATTCAGCAGGCTCTTGCACGGCTGATGGAGGGTCGCACGGGCATGGTGATCGCTCACCGGCTTGCGACGATTCGTGGTGCCGACAGGATTATCGTTTTTCAGGATGGCGAGATTATCGAACAGGGTAACCACGATGAATTGATGGCCATGGGAGGTCTGTATTCACGGTTGTATTCGATGAACTACGCTTCGTTCGATGACATTCCGGATGAGCTGATTGCTGAGGCGACCCGGGCGGCTGAGGGTACTTCTACTTAGAAGTTGTTGGGTGCGATGGGCACTGTCTCCACTTCGGGCACAGATCCTGAATCAAGTTCAGGATGACAGTGTTGGCTGCTGCGGTATTTACTGCGTTTCCCGACCGAAGCGATAGCGGAGTGGAGGGATCTCGCGGGATTCACAGTTCACTCCAGCGAAAGGTCGAGCGCGTCCCCGCCCAAGGACCTTCGACTCCGATGACTCCGTTCAGGGAGCGGAAAGAGGCCGCTGCTAAAGTAGTGTGCCCTGACCTGCTGGGCCGTCGAGGCGAGGCGGTAGGTCGATGTGCTCGAATCCCTCGGGGGTTGTGCGGCGTCCCTGTGGAGTGCGGATGATGAAGCCGATCTTGAGCAGGAACGGCTCGACAACGTCCTCCAGCGTTTGCTGATCTTCGTTGATCGTCGCCGCCAGCGCATGAATGCCGGCCGGGCCACCCTGGTAGTTCTTTGAGAGAGTCGTTAGGTACAGCCGGTCGAGTCGATCCAACCCGAGCGCGTCGACGCCTTCGATCTCCATCGCCTCGGCGGCAACCTTGCTGTTTATCGTTCCGGCGTTTCTGACTTCAGCGAAGTCCCGAACTCGTCTAAGTAACCGGTTTGAGATTCTTGGTGTTCCGCGTGATCGTCTGGCGATCTCATGTGCCCCATCGCTGTCTATATCGACTTCGAGAATACCTGCCGATCTGGTCACGACCTGTGCAAGTTCCTCGGTGGAGTAGAAGTCGAGGTGATAGGCGAGGCCAAATCGTTCTCGAAGCGGTGCACTGAGCATCCCTGCGCGAGTTGTCGAGCCGATAAGAGTGAACGGCTGGAGCGGCAGGTTGATGCTCTTGGCGAAAGCACCCGATCCGGTCATGAAGTCGACACGGAAATCTTCCATAGCGGAGTAGAGATACTCTTCTACAGCGTGTGACAGCCGGTGGATTTCGTCGATGAAAAGCACATCGCCTTTTTTGAGATTCGAAAGAAGACCGACGACATCGGCGGGGCGTTCCAGCGCAGGGCCAGACGTGTGCACAAGCAGCGAGTCGAGTTCGCGGGCGATGATGTGGGCGATGGTTGTTTTACCAAGACCGGGTGGACCGTGAAACAGTGCGTGGTCGAGTGTGTCGCCGCGCTTCTTTGAAGCCATGACGGCAATGGAAATACTGTCGACGACAGCCCGTTGACCTACATAATCCTGGAATCGGCGTGGCCGCAGATCTCTGGCCTGAACTTCTTCGAAGCCATCTGTCTGTGAAGCCACGCTTTGGGCGCGTTCTTCCAGCGTCTGCTCACCGGCAACTATTTCGGCATCGTCGGCAGGTTTGCTCGCCTGAACTATCCGTTCACGTCCATTTTCGTCGGGCCCAGCAGACACTCACTTGCTCCGTTGACTCATCATCATCACACCTGTAAAAAAATCAGGACTAGTCCTGTTGAGATACCTGTGCCTTGAAGATCTCTCGCATCAAATCCTGCAGGTCATCTGCCACTTCCGGCGTGTGCCTGATTACTTCCTCGACTTTATCCTGCGCTTCGGTCGGGCGATAGCCGAGAGTGACCAATGCCTCGATAGCTTCTGAACGAGCGTCGGACGGCGGCGGGGTTTGGCCCTGCTCGGAAATGCCTGCATCTTGAAGCAAAGCGGTTGCTGCTACTTTGCCGCGCAAGGTTGCAACTATTTTTTGGGCTGCCCTACTGCCGATGCCCGGTAGGCGTTGTAACGAACCAAGATCCTCGGTTTCAATCGCCGAAGCAATGGTCGATACCGGGAACACGAGTGCGGCAGCTGCCTTAGCCGGTCCTATTCCTTCGACCTGAATCAGCTGTTCGAAGAATCGCTTTTCGCTTGGATGCCTGAAGCCGACAAGCATCGGTTTCGGCTGGCGTTCCGTCACGTGATAGTAGATTTCAAGTTCAACCTGAGATCCTTCGCCGATACCGTCGTTTGCAAGCGACTGGTAGACGTAGGTCGGCAGGCTAACTTCGTAGCCCACACCGCCGGCGATGATGACGGCGCGCCCGGGCTCGCGTGTGAGGCTTCGTATGGTTCCGGTGATGTAGCTAATCATTTGTAGTCGAAATTACTTTGCGGCCTCTATCGCTTCGAGTGCTGTGCTTTCTGACATGATCGCGTGGGCGATGGCAATTGAAAACGCATCGGCAACGTGCTCGTTCTTCGCAGCGTCGGGAGTTCCGAGATGGGTGGCCACTGCCTGTTTGATCTGTTCCTTGTCTGCCCTGCCCGATCCGGTCACCAGGTTCTTCGCCCGGGTTGGCTGGTAGTGGAATACGGGAAGTCCGGCCTCTCCTGCTGCCATCACGGCGACACCTCTCGCGTGGCCCAGTAGAAGAGCTGTTTTCGCGAATCGGGAGTGAAGGTCTTCTACCGCAACGGCGTCGGGACTGAACTCCTGAATCACGTCGCGAATCACTTTGTAGATGGAGTACAGCCGTTGCTCCATCGGCTCGCTCGACTTGGTTCGGACTACTCCGCCTTCGATCGGCTTGAAACTGCGGTCGACGATCTCGATCAAACCGTAGCCTGTGCTGGTGAGTCCGGGGTCGATACCAAGTATTCGCAAAGTCTAAATCCGATCGCAGGTCACGTTCGCCCAAAACGGAAATTTCGATGCTGCAGCACGGGCGATTTCTGGCGCAAAGTCTAACCTTATCCCTCTCCGATCTAGAAAAACGAATGGCGTAGTGGAGTTGATCGAAATCACCCGTGCCGGTGTATCGTTACCACGTGCAAAACCGAGAGCCCTGTGGCACGATATGCGGCGTTGGATATTCAATACGAATTCAGGAATAACTAAAGATGCAGCCGTTCTACAACGAACAGCAAACGATGTTGGCGGCCACGATGCGGGAATTCGCTGCCGAAAAGCTGGCACCCCGCGCCGACGAGGTCGACGAAAAAGCTGAGTTCCCTATGGACCAGTTTCGTGGTTTCTCCGAGCTTGGGCTGGCGGGCATGACCATTCCCGAGGAGTACGGCGGTTCAGGCGGCGAGTATCGGGATTTCATGGTGGCTGTGGAGGAGATTGCAGCGGCGTGTGGATCGAGTAGCACAGTGCTGATTACGCACGTTTCGCTGGGGTCCCAGACCATTCGCCACGGCGGATCGGAAGAACAGCGCCAACGATGGCTTCCGTCGCTGGCAACTGGCGAGAAGATCGCTGCTTTTGCACTGACGGAGCCGGGCACAGGATCGGATGCTCTGGCACTTGAAACGTCGCTTACCCGGGACGGTGACGAGTATGTGCTGAACGGGTCGAAGCTGTTCATTACGAACGCCGGAAAGGCCGATGTTTTCTCGGTGTTCACGAATCACGACAAGTCGGCGGGTCACCGTGGCGTGACGGCGGTTGTTGTGGAGCGAGGTACGCCGGGGTTCACGATTAACGATCAGCACGGCAAGATGGGCATGAAGGGTTGCGCTACTGCCGAGTTGGTGTTCGACAACTGCCGGATTCCGATAGCGAATCGATTAGGCGAAGAGGGCGAGGGCTACAAGCTGGCTCTGAAGATTCTCGATTCGAGCCGGATCATGATCGCTGCTCAATGTCTTGGATTGGCGAAGGGAGCTTTAGACGCCGCGTTATCGTATTCGAAGCAGCGGGTGACATTTGGCAAGGTGATAGCTACCCGACAGGCAATTCAGTTCATGCTGGCCGATATGGCGGTTGAACTGGATGCCGCTCGATTACTTACGTATCGCGCGGCGGCTTTGTACGACGCTGGACTTCCTCATGGCACAGAGTCGGCGATGGCGAAGCTGTACGCATCGGAGGCTGCGGGTCGTATTGCGAGTAAGGCGCTTCAGATTCACGGCGGAGTTGGGTATTTCAAGCCGTCGACTGTTGAGCGGATTTATCGTGATCAGCGTGTGACCGAGATTTACGAAGGAACTTCTGAGATTCAGCGCTTGGTGATTTCGAGGGCGATTATAGGAGAGCTGTAAGACAGCGAGATCAAGTCGTTGGCATCACTGCCGCTATACAGCTCTGTTCAAACACAGAGTCGCTCGACGCACTCGACTGCGTAGGGATACAGCTTGTCGGTCAAAACTCCCCATTTTCGAGCGACTTTTTGCTCAGACACCCCGCTCAAACTACACATACGGTTTACCGCTTGCGGAAACATTGTTGCGGCATAAGCGCGCATCATCATTTTTCCGAGACCCCAGTAGCCTAATCCTGCAATGTAGACCGTTCGAGCATGATCGACATCTATGCTGCCAGCGACACTCTTAGCACCCTCAACGTATCGATCAAAGATCGCTTTCTCGTAACTCTCAAAATCGTCCACATCGATAGAAAACCATTGAGCCCCGACGCCTGAGAGATTCCCAACGTCCTCGCCTATTGGCCCCAGTCCTGCGGTGGCCCAGTCGATGGCAACCGATTCAGTCAATACACCATCAGTTTCGATTGGATAAAGATTGTCAGCGTGGCAATCGTTATGGGCGAAGACGGTGGTGATGTTACGCAGTACTCTACCCACTTCATTGAACTTGGCGAATACAGACTGGATTGCCTCGACGCTCGTGGTTTCGAATATCGCACCGGTCAACTCATGCGATGAGGTGTTCTTCAAATTATCGAGAGTAGCTGAAAAGAATGGGCCTCCAATGACCGCACCGTAAATTCCGAGGTAATCCCAATCACCGGCTGGCATTTCATTAAGCGAGCGCCCATGAAATACGCCCACATCCCGTGCCACGTACAGATACTGATCCAACGTCCACGGTGGTTGGGTCCCGCCTGCAAGATCTTCCGTCCATATCCAACGTTCCGCGCCGCTTCGCTCCTGCGTGCCAAAGCACATTGCAGGACGAAGACCCTCTCGAATTGATTGAAAATCCGAGGACTGCGCCAACTCATACTCTCGAAGCCCAGTGGATTCCTTCTCGATATCAACAATCTTCAGGATTGCTGTCCACGGCTCGACCAAGCCCGAAGCCTGTCTAGATCGTCCTGATAATCGATAAATACCGATCGTTCCAAGGCCAATACCATCGCCAATCGCGCTGATCTTCCAGTCACCTACAAGTTCACCACCTGTGATGGCGAACACGATTGGAGTCAGGTCATCGGCTGATATGTCAGGAATAAAGTCGCTTTTGGGCATCAGCGCAATGCATTACACATTCGGTATTGATCAATACCCATATTTGCCTAAACCAGCTGTAGTTCAGGCGTGAAGCCGATGCATTCGGGTGAGTACTCGGTCAGGCGTTTGGCGGCGATTTGGACTGCCTCTGGGTTGGCGTCTACTAGCACGAACTGTCGATCGTGTTTCGCTGCTGCTACGCCGGTTGTTCCTGAGCCTGCGAAGAAATCCATGACGAGTTCGCCGGGGTTCGAGTGAACTTTCACTATGCGCTCAAGAATCGCTAACGGTTTCTGGGTTGGGTAGCCGGTTCGCTCCTTGCCGTTTGTGGGCACGATTGTCTGCCACCACACGTCGGTGGGCGTCTTGCCGCGGGCGGCTTTATCCTTGCCAACAAGCCCCGGAGCCATGTACGGAATACGGTCGATATCGTCGTAGTTGAACGTGTAGTTATCTGGCGATTTGGCGTACCAGAAGATCGTGTCGTGCTTGGATGGCCACTTGCGTTTTGAGCGACCACCGTAGTCGTAAGCCCAGATGATTTCGTTCATGAACGAGTTACGGCCGAATATCTGGTCGAGCAGGATTTTGCAGTAGTGCGATTCGTGTTGGTCGACGTGGAGGAAGAGTGAGCCGTTTTGCGCGAGCGTTCGCTGAGCTTCTTCGAGTCTCGGTGCGAGAAAGCCAAGATAGTCGTCGAACGAATCGCCGTACGACTTGTTGCCGCCGCGTTCGGTGCGGTAGCGATTGCCGCCAAAGCCCGTTCGATCACCGTCCTCGTCTCGCACGGTTTTCAGGCTCGTCATCGACTGCTTCGCACCGGTGTTGAAGGGCGGGTCGATGTAGATCAGGTTCACCGAATCATCCCGAACGCCACTAAGGAATTCAAGGTTGTCGGCGAGATTGATGGAGTTAGGTTTCATTCGATCTTGGGCGGCGCTGGCGGGAAAGAGCGCGGGCGAGTCCAGTTCGATAGCTTCTGTTGTTGCAGAAAAAGTTAACACAGCCCCAGAGAATTTAAAAGGATTTGCTAGTCTGTTGCTGACGGTCAACACCTGAGTGCCATTCGTTTTAGGTGAAAACGTTTGTGAGACACACTGTGTTGGTCGTCAGCAACAATGGGACACATTTCGGGCCAGAAACAAGAGAGAGATCGGCGGGTTTGAACTCTCTGGGATAGATTCCAGATGTAGGAGAAAAACCGTGCCCGAAATTGAACAAGCTGACGGTTCCTCGGTCGCCACTGAGCAGGCCGAGGAACGAACCCGTGAAACCCGCGGCTTCATGCGGAGTGTCCGCAGAGCGACACGCCGCAAGTACACACCAGAAGAGGAAGATCCGGATAGTGCTGGAGGGGTTTCGCCGGGAAGCGACCGTCTCTGACCTATGCCGCAGGGAGGGAATTAATCCCGCCAACTACTACTCCTAGACTAAGGAGTTTATGGAGGCCGGGAAGGAGAGGCTGACCCGCAACACGGTACGGGACGCCACCCGGCATGAGATCGAGCAACTCAAGCGTGAGAACGGCGACCTGAAGGAGATAGTGGCCGATCTCCTGATCGAGACCCACAGATTGAAAAAAACCGCCATGCCATCGATAGACCACGGCGGAAGCCGCAGATGAGTGCCACCAGGAAGGCCAAGATCATGCAGAAGGTCCAAACATCCCGATCACCGATCCGGCAGGTACTGCGCCAGCTGGGTGTTCCGAAGAGTACCTACTATCGATGGCATACCGGGCCCGCACCACGTTCGTCCCGACGTGTCCCGTGGAACCGGCTCTCGGAAGGCGAACTGCAAAGGCTGCTTACCGTCGCACGAACCTCACCTGCGTGGTCGAGTCGCCAGGTCGCTAGGTGGATCACCGATAACGACGATTTCTCCGTTTCCGAGTCAACCGTGTTACGGATCCTCAAGAGCGAGGGACTGGTCAGGCGCATCGAGGTGCCGGTACCTGCCGACAACGAGTACCGCCACAAGACCACCGCCCCGCACCAGTTGTGGGCGACCGACGCTTCCTACTTCCGCGTTGCTGGATGGGGCTACTACTACATGGTGACGGTGCTGGATGACTTCTCCAGGTTCATCCTGGGGTGGCGACTGCAGGTCGATATGACCACGCCATCGCTGATCGAGGTAGTCCAAGATGCCATCGACGTGACTGGCATGACCGACGTGCCGGTAGAGAACCGGACCCCTTCAAACGTATCCAGTTGAAAGATCAGATACTGGATGCATTGAAGGGAGGCAGAAATGCCAAGAAAAGGACATAGCC
>DUCO01000027.1 GCA_012959765.1 Dehalococcoidia bacterium
TACGCAGCAAAGTTTCGATAGGGGTTTGGGCGCCGTCAATTTTTCCGACGCACTTCATCTACTGTCATCCTGAATTCATTTTCAGGATCTACTGATCAATTGAGAAATGAACGCACCGATTCTGGGCAGCGACATTACGCCCCACCCCCAGATCCAGCGCTCATCCGCGTAAAACACTCGTGCTGTCGAAATGTTCGACGAGATCAATCGCACGACGGATCCGCTGATCTCTCATCTCCGAGATGCGCTGATCTGTCCCCACATTCCTACCCGATCCGCTCAACCACAACATCTGACCCAGAACCTCAAGAGTCCCGATCTGGAACTCAGTCAGACACTGCGACCAGTCAAGGTTTTGAACACCTTCGTCAACGACCGTCTGCCAGTAATTTTCGACGTGAACTCCGTAGGTTAACGAACGCGACAATAAGGCTGTAGAATTGGCGTAATAGTTCTATACTTGCGATATTGCTTCATCTTAGTTCCTTATGGGTTCAGATAAAATCATGATCTTTAAACGTGTATTGCCGGCAATAATGTTCTCAATTTTGCTTAGCGCTTGTGGTCTCGTAGACACAGAAGCGGCTGGTGAGGCAGTCGCTCTTAAAGAGCAGGTATTACGAATACAGACAGAACAACTGGATCCATTGCTCGACCAATTGTCTGATTTTCAAGCTGAAATCGAACCATTGGAACAGGAAATCGATGATTTAGAGTCTCAACGGGACGAATTGGTTGACCAAGGCCGTAATCTTGCAAATGAGTTCGAGCGGGAAATGCGAGATAGGTTTGAGATGGTCTTTCAAGATGAGGAGGGAGCAAGGCGAGAATTTGAGAACGATATAGAAGACCAGTTCAAAGATCTCGATATGCAGAGGCGAGACTTAGAGAGAGGTTTCGAAGACCAGTGGGCAGACGTTGAAGTTCAAATGCAAGCGTTATTTGAAGAGTCACAGATAGAGATTGATGCCAAACGTGCTGAACTTGAATCAACCAACAACGGTTCTACCCCCGAAATGGATGCTTTGGAAGAACAGCGCACACAGTTGAGAGCTGCTGAAACTGCCCTCAATAAGATGCGGTCAGAAATCCAGCTGAAATCTATGGACCTTGAAGAGCGACAATTCGATTTGCAAGATCAAATGGAGCCGCTTAATGACCAAATAGAAGCTCTTCACAGACAGCAGCAAGCTTCTTGGGAAGGCGAATCATCGATAGATTATAATTTCCTTAGACAAGAAGCTTATGAGCAAATTAGGAATATCCAAGACGAACTCAAAACCTCTTGGGAAGCAGAAGAAGACGCTAAACAAGTCGATTGGGGACAACGGGGAGAAAGGCGTAGAGCAGCTGAGGACCAACATTCAGCCACACTACAGTCTATAAACGAACAACGATCTGAGGCTTATGCTCAAGCTGACCAAAGTGACATCGGCGCAGCCGCTGAAAGGGGCATTTCATCTCTCTCCGACGACTATGAAAACTCTCGAACAAAATACCAGAACCTCATTGTTGAAGTTGATGCAAAAATTGTCGGAATGGGTGGTGGGTCTGAGTCGGGTCAAGAAAGTTCCAGTGAACTTCGGGCTAAATTAGAATCAACTCGGTTGCAATACCAAGATGCTAATGACCTGCTGGGCACTCTAGATTCAATAATTAGAGGAGGCGAAGAGTCAAATCCTGAATTTGCAACAGCAAAACAGGCGAGTGACGATGCAGCCCTAACTCTTCAGTCGGCTCAGGACACGCTGGCGAGTGGCGATGCAGCCCTAACTCTTCAGTCGGCTCAGGACACGCTGGCAAGCACCCCTGCGGAAATAGAGGGCCCTGCGGATCCTGATAATCCGACAGCCGATCCTGTGATGATAGTTCATCCGGATTACTTGACAGCACAAACTGCTGTTGCCGATGCTCAACTGGCGTATGACACAGCACAAACTGCTGTTGCCGATGCTCAACTGGCGTATGACACAGCCGAATCTGTTGTTGCGACAACTCCTGAGACTCTAGTAACCGAAGATAAACCTAATCCGGCTTATGATGCGGCTAAGAGCCAAACAGCAAATCTCCAGGCGAGCGTTAGGTCACTCGAATTACAACAGTCGAGTATTTCAGTAGGAGCACCTGCGGTTGTAAATCCTGATCTGACAGCTGCGTATGCTGAAAAGACGGAATATGAATCGATAATCAAAGATCTCCTAAGTCAATACGCATTAGATTCTAAAGCGCTCGGCGATAAAGTGAGTGCCGGAGGAGAATCTGTCGATGTTTCGGATGTCGAATCAGATCTTGAATCAAAAGTTCAACTGGCAGACCAAATACTTCAGTCTCAATTATCTTTAATAGATACTGAACAACTCGGATCCGATGACAAATCCGGAACGATCACTGAACTCGAACGCCAGATTAAGGCATTAGAAGATCAGGCACGTGCACTGGAAAAAGAAGAACAAACATACCATCGAACACGTGAGGCGAATTCTAAAGAGATACGTGGGCAAATTCGATCTCTCGAAGACGAACAGATAGGTCCGTTGCGGGATGCACAAAAAGATGTTGAAACAGAACGTAGGCCGCTGCGTAAGCAACAAATGGTTATCGATCGAGAGCAAATGCTAATTCAAGATCAGTGGCCAGCGCTTGAAGAACAACAACGCCCACTTGAAGAAGCTCGTCAGGAAATGCAACAAGCTGCATGGCAAGAATTTGAGACTTGGCAGCGGACTCGTATGAAAGAGACTGAACAGCAATCCAACCAAGCCCGAAATGATGTGCAAAAAGAAATTAAAGAAGCTCAGCGTGAAATAGAAGATCAGATGTACGAGCTGGAAGACAAGCGAGAAGGCTTGGAAGACGCCTTCCATGAGGAACGTGAAAAACGTATAGCTGAGCTTCAAGGGCTGCAAGACGGCCTACGTGAAGAAAAAATGCGCCCATTAGAAATTGAGGCACAAGAACTAGACGATCAGATTGCCGTGAAGTGGGAAGCACTTGATGTACTTTATGCGGATCAAGGTGAATTGAAAGGTGAGATCAAAGAACTGCAGATCGTTGTTAGAGATCTCGATAGACAGGCCGAGTTTGGAGTCCTAAGCGTCATTTCAGGTGCACTAGAAAACGCAGAAGAACTTGAAAAGTCTGGTGGAAGTCAAGCAGCTTTCGAAAGTCTGCTTCCGGACATTGGAATCGGAGAATAAGTTTTAGAATATAAGGCCGTACTACACCGTCGGCACTACCTAACTCCCCTGCGAGACTGTAATGCTTTTTTCGCATCAACGTTCTAAGTCGCTGACTGACTAGAACTTTGATTGCTGACCTGCCTCCAGATCTATTTGTAGGGGAGTTGGTTTTTTAAATATGAGGTCATAAACTGGATTATTTGACCAGTAAATCCTTGTGACGATGACATTCACCCGACCGACAGTCGGGCATGTCGAAATAGGCGAAGCCGACCAATCGTCAAATGAGATTGAGCCAATCTACGATGCAAGTTTCGCCTGATTGCCTGCTAACCTCCTGAGTCAACAAGCTAATAGAGATATAGACGGCAGGTCTTCAGGCAACCCAGTCCGGATGCAGCGCGCCCTTCACGGCATCCATGTCGAGGTCGATTCCTAGGCCTGGTTTGCCGTTCAGTATCAGTTTGTTGCCCTGCCAGTTGAACGGCTCTTGCATGAAGTGGTTGTAAGCCGGCTTGAAATCGAGGGCGTGTTCAAGGCGATAGAAGTTTGGGGTACTCATCGAAACGTGTGCACCACCGAGAATCTGACCCGGCCCCTGAGCGTTGTGTGGGCTTATCGGGATGTAGTAAGTCTCGGCCATTGTTGCGATCTTCTTAATCTCCGAAATACCGCCAGTCCACGTCACGTCCGGCATTATGAAATCGGTCAATCCCTCGTGCAAAATCTGAGAATAATCCCAGCGCGTGAACAACCTCTCACCGAGGCACATCGGCGCCCGCATCTGCTGCCTGACCGACCGTAGCGCCTCGATACCCTCTGGTGGTAGAGGCTCTTCAAACCAGTCGATTTTTGACTCGTCATACAGCCGGTTCGCCAGCCGCACCGCGGTCTTCACGTTGTAGTGACCATGTGCGTCTATCAACACCTCAACATCAGGTCCCACTGCATCACGAACTGCCGCCGTGATATCACATCCCAGATTCTCGCCGGCAGCCGAAATCTGACCATCCTGATACATCGTGTGGAACGGTTGCATCTCGAGGAACGGGTCCATCTTCATAGCGTCGTGACCTTCAGCCACTGTCCGTTTCGCCGCCGCTGCGTAGTCGTCTGGAGTCGAGCACCCGCCAAACCATGCGTTGGCGTACATGCGAATGTCGTCTCGCATTTTACCGCCCAGCAAATCGTAAACAGGCCGACCTGTCGCCTTGCCCTTAATGTCCCACAACGCAATATCTATGCCGCTGATAATCGTCGTCGGAAATCCACGTGAACCCATGTAGCTGTAGCGACGGAACAGTTTGTGCCACAGACGTTCTATATCGGCAGGATCTTCACCGATCAGTGCTTCTCGAACCGCCCGCACACCCGCTCCGGTTAACAATGAGCCTGAACGCGGTGAGCTAGACGATTCGCCCCACCCTGTGATGCCTTCATCCGTCTCGATCGTCACAAACGTCCACTGCCACTCGCCCTCGTAGTCGGACAAGCCCCCAAGATCCGGCACAACAACCCATGCTTCAACGTTGGTGATTTTCAAGACGATTCTCCGATAGGGATTTTATTGCGAGCCGCGGTTGGATTGTAGCGACGATTCACCAGAGAGTGGGGGATGAATCGGGTAGCGATGCTCTAGGCAGGGTCAGTAAGCGTTTGAAATCCGAGATGCAGAATGCAGCCAAAATGAATCACCAATGAATCATAAGTTCGACTCGATAAAACGCACCCGTGTTCTGCTGAACCTCGCTCTTGATCACTTCGATCAGTCGCAACAGATGGAGATTTCTGGTGATTCAGAGGACGCGCGCTACGAGCTCGCGACTGCCGAAGAATACCGAAACATGTACTGGTATCGGACAGAGGCGGGAGATCGAGGCAAGTCGGAAAGTTGAGATCTTCACGGTCGTACTCCAGCTTGCGCTGATAGTATTCGGCGCGCCTCAAGCAAACAGCACTCAACGTCGACTACGAAGAACGGTCACTTATCCCATTGACGAACTCGGGTTGCTGTCAAGCCTGCTGTCAATCGGCGTGTATTGACTCAAGAATGCGACGCAAGTTGGCGACGGGAATAACGAATATCAGTGGATTTTAGGAACGAACAATGGCAAAACGAATCAACAGAGTGATAGAACTCGTCGAAGCTGGCGAGCCGGTTTACTACACCGGTACCGGGGATCTGACTTACGAAAACGGCTTGAAGCAGGCAAGTACCTGGGCCGACTTTCTGATTACAGATTTCGAGCACCATGCTTTCGATGTCGAGGGTTTGACGCAGTTCATGAAGGGTCTCGTCGATGGCGGCCCAACCAAAGCCGGACACCGTACTCCTGCTGTAATTTCAACACTGCCATCCAACTGCCGAACCATCGAAGAGGTTCGAGCGAACGCATGGCAAATTCGTCAGGTTCTTTCGGCTGGAGTCCACGGAATCTTGCACACCCATGCCCGACAGGCCG
Organism: Dehalococcoidia bacterium; assembly: GCA_012959765.1. Classification (GTDB taxonomy): domain Bacteria; phylum Chloroflexota; class Dehalococcoidia; order Lucifugimonadales; family Lucifugimonadaceae; genus Lucifugimonas. The sequence goes on from DUCO01000027.1 coordinate 5,642, forward strand.
ACGCCGTTCGAGCGTTCATCGAAGAGTGCCGATACCCGTTCCACAAAGAGGGGCGCGAAGGTCTGGGTGAAGGCCAGCGTGGTGCTGGTGGACAGGGCCGACCATCTGAAATCTGGGGCGTAACTCCGCAGGAATACACCAAGATCGCCGATCCGTGGCCTCTGAATCCGGATGGCGAATTGTTCCTCGGTCTAAAACTTGAGAACCAGGAATCGGCTGCCAATTCCGATGCCATCTGCCGGGTGCCCGGACTGGCGTTCGTTGAGTGGGGCCCAGGTGACATGGGAATGTCGTTCGGTAACGCCGACGCCCACGACCCGCCGTACCCGCCAGAGATGGATGCAGTTCGAAACAAGATCAAGGGCGCAGCTGATGCGCATGGCCTGAAGTTCCTCTGTTCGTGGAACGATCCAAGTCTTGACGACGCAGGGAACCTCCAGGTGCTCATCGATATGGGCGCTGGAATCTTCTCAGGCGGAGGCCCAGAACGAGCGGAGATCGGTCGAAAGATGACCAAACGCCAGATGCTCGTCGGGTGACATAGTCACGTTTTCTAACGGCTAACCGCGTTTTCGAGCGCCAGAGCGCTTTTTATACGAAATCAAGGGAGATGGCTGATTCGTCAGCTGTCTCCCTTTTTTATTTCCTGACTCCTGAGGAAGAATCTTCGGTGATTGGCTGGAGTTGGGAATAGCCTCCCTCGTGTCCCGAGCGGAGTCTTCTAAGTCGAGGGATCTGGACGTGGGGACGCACTGCGACGTTGGTGTGCGATGTGTGCGGTGCAATGCCCTAACAACCCTTCACGCCAAAGCACCCAATGCCCCTTATGCCAATATGGACTATCATCACCGCGTGTAACCGGTGTAGACGGGGGCTTCCTAGAGTGACAACTTCGAGCACTGACCTTTTCGTTGGGCGCGAGCCAGAGTTGGCCGAGCTGCGCAACGCACTAGATGACGTGCAATCCGGGCGCGGCCGCATTGTCATGCTCGTCGGCGAGCCCGGCATCGGCAAGACCCGCATCGCTGAAGCCTTCGCCGATACCGCCGATGGCGGTGGTTTCACAACTCTCTGGGGTCGATGCTCCGAACAGCGTGGCACACCACCGTACCGACCCTAGGCACAGCTGATCCGTTCCTGTATCGACCAGTTTGATATCGAGGCTGTTCGTCGTGCGCTCGGTTCGAATGCAGGTGTTATTGCCGAAGTGGTTCCAGATATCGAGGCGGTGGTTCCGGACTTAAAACCGCCAACTGCGCCGGGTGACCCAGACTCCGGACGATTTCGACTTTACGACGCCTTCGACACGTTCCTTGACGTCATCTCGCGAGAACATCCCATCGTACTGATCCTCGACGATCTCCACTGGGCCGACGAGGCATCATTGAGGCTGCTCGAATTCGTTGTGCAGGAACAGATTGATTCTCGAATCTTACTTCCTGGCACGTATCGAGATACCGATATAACGAACGACCACTCGTTGTTCCACACACTCGGAGATCTCGCTCGAAGTCGACTCTTCAGCAGAGTTACGCTGGGTGGACTCGATGTCGAAGGTGTGAGCAAGATCATCGAGGTCCAAACGGGGGCAAATATTCAACAAGACGTCAGTGTCGCGATCCATGCCCAGTCCGAGGGCAACCCCCTGTTCGTCGGAGAAATGGCACGCTCCCTCAATCAGGAGGGTCTGCTGACGGGCGATACGTCAATCGATCTGAACTCCCTGAAGCAGAGACACCCAGAAGGCATCCGAGAAGTCGTCGGCAGGAGACTGAGCCGACTTTCAGCGTATGCAAAAGACGTGCTGACCATTGCAGCTTTCCTTGGTCGTGAATTTAGCCTCGGGCAGCTGAGTGCGATATCGACCGAGCAATCATCCGACGAGCTTATAGAGGTCCTCGGGGAAGCCCTATCTGCCCGCCTAATCGAAGAATTACCTTCGGAGGCTGGCGGCTACCAGTTCACCCATACGCTAATTCAGCAGGCGCTCAGAGAAGAGCTATAACTGATCGACCGCGTGCGTCTTCATGCCCGAATTGCGGAAACACTTGAAGGAATCTACGGCGTAAACGCCGCTTTGCATGCACCGGAATTGGCACATCATTATTCCGAGGCCGAGGCCGTATTAGGAATCGAAAAGCTGACGCACTATTCCGTCACCACAAGTGAAGCCGCACTCGACGAATTCGCGTTCGAATCCGCGGGAAATCACTTCTCAATGGCGCTCGGGGCGCTAAATGAAAAGGAACTGGCATCGGGCAAGTCCAACCGCGAAATTGCCGAAACGCTGTTCATCACCCAAAACACCGTCATCCGCCATGTCGCAAATATCTTCAGCAAAATCGGCGTCAGCAACCGAACCGAGGCGGAGTCTACGCCGAACGCCAATTCCCGGCTGGTGAAAATAAATAACCGGATAGCTCGTACGAACTATCCGGTTATTAGCACAGACTTCTCAGAAACCCAGTGCCTACTCTCGCCCGAGCAGCTTTTTTACTGTTCCTACCACGTCGGCTGGTTGCGGCATGAACTCGATCTCCAGATCACGGCTGTACGGAACCGGAGAGTGAGGTGAAGTAACCCGCTTTACAGGAGAATCGAGATGATCGAATGCCTTGTCAGCGATCACGGCTGCAAACTCGGAAGCCATCGAAGCACGAGGGGTGTCCTCATCGACGATCACAACGTTGTTCGTCTTTGCAACCGACTCAATCAAGATGTCTTCATCAAACGGTGAAAGCGACATCATGTCGATCACTTCCGCATCGATTCCGATCTCAGCAAGCTGATCAGCAGCCTGCTGACATACAACCGATGTGTACGACATTCCAACCAACGTAACGTCAGTTCCGCGCCGCATGTAGCGACCCTTACCGAGCTCGATAATGTATTCCTCATCAGGAACAAATCCGGTGAGGTTGATTAGCTTCTTGTCGTTCACGAGGAACACAGGATCATCGTCACGAATTGCGGCCGCAAGCAACCCCTTAACCGAGTAAGGATCTGAAGGCACAACAACTTTCAAACCAGGAATGTGCGCCAACATCGAATAGAAACTCTCCGAGTGCTGAGCAGCGTGACCCGTACCCGCGCCAGAACGTGCAAACAGGGTCAGTGGAACCTTGGTTTGACCACCAAACATGTAGCGACTCTTGGCTGCATTTGAAAGCAGTTGGTCAAATGCCACAGTTACGAAGTCGAAGTACATCAGGTCGACAACTGGACGCATGCCAGTGAGTGCTGAACCTACCGCCGCACCGACGAATCCCGCTTCTGAAATCGGTGTGTCACGGATTCGTTCGACACCGAATTCCTGAACCAACCCCTTGGTTGCAGCGAACGGTCCGCCCCACGCATCGAGTGGCTCTTTAGTGTCCTTGTCGAATCCGCCGGAAATGTCTTCGCCCATAAGGAACACATCATCGTCTCTGTTCATTTCGGCCCGTAACGTGTCACGGAAAATATCTCGGAATCTCATTTCCGAGCCGGCGACACCCTCGTATCCGGGTCCGAGAGGGTTATTTGCTTGTGAGGTCGTCATATCTGTTTCTAATTCTTGAATTCTGGGTACTAGCTGATCTGGTTAGAAGGATTTCTTGGTTATCGCAGACCCGCAATTGGATTCGAGTAGTTGACGTAAACATCGTCATACACAGTTGAAACGTCCGGCATCGGGCTGTTCAGAGCGAACTCAACGGCGTCGAGCATTTCCTGCTCAATAGCATCACGAATGCTCTTCAGCTTCTTTTCCGTCATCAACTTCTGTTTGGTAACAGTTCGCTCAAAATGCTTAATGGAGTCTAGCTTCTTGTAATACTCTTCTTCTTCCGGCTTTCGATACTTGCTCGTATCGTCGGCGTGGAAGTGACCGTGGTATCGGTAAGTCTTCATTTCAATGAGCGTCGGCCCTTCGCCAGCACGTGCTCGGGCAATTGCTTCGCCCGCTGCATCGTAAACAGCGAACACGTCCATGCCATCAACCACGACACCGGGCATTCCGTAACCCTCGGCTCGTGACGCGATATCTTCAGCAGAAACTGCGTACCAGGATGGAGTAGCTTCGGCGTAGCCATTGTTCTCGCAAGCAAAAATTACTGGAAGCTTCCAGACAGATGCGAGGTTCATTGATTCGTGGAGCACACCCTGCGAAGAAGCACCATCGCCGAAGAACGAAACTCCAACTGACTCGTTTTCGATGCCCTTGAGCTTTGCGGTCAACGCTGCACCAACCGCGAGCGGAATTGAAGCCCCAACAATGCCGTTCGCTCCGAGCATCCCTTTCGAGAAGTCGGATATGTGCATCGATCCGCCCTTACCACCGCACTGACCTGTCGCCTTGCCGAAAACCTCAGCCATCATCTTGTCGGTTTCGAGACCCTTAGAGATGCAGTGACCGTGTCCACGGTGAGTTGAGCCGATCCAGTCTTTATCGGTGAGATGCGCACAGATTCCGGTGGGAGGCGCTTCCTGCCCGTCCGATGTGTGTGCCACACCCATCGAGTTTCCCTTCAGGGTCTGTTCGAGCATCGTCTCCTCGAAGCGGCGGATTCGATACATCGTGGTGTAAATCCACTCCAGCTTCTTTTTGGAGATATCCATCTTTAAGTGCCTCCGGGTGCGTTTTGCTCCAGTTGTAAACGAAAGTAATCAGGGCCGATTTCAGATCAGGACGTTAGCCGATTCTGCCGACAGCGTGTGCGACGGGAAATTCGACAGTGGAACTTTAGCATCGGTGAGCCGGGTTCGGAGCGGGAGTTCGGGCGGGAATCAGCCTCGACCGATAAATCGGCCCAGCGAAACCTTAAGAGAGGCTTCTTCAGGTTTCTCATCGTGCATCACGCCGCCGAGCAGTGTGTCGTAAGGCGACGACTCTGTACTGACAGCCGGAGTGACGGTAAAAAGAATCGTGTCGTCGGCTCCTGTTTCCTTGCACCGCAGTGCCTGCTCAATAACTTCTTTCACCGTGTACATGGCGTGAGGTGAAAGCACGATGCCTTCAGAGCGGGTGAATATAAGCCCGGCACTGTACGACTCGATCTGCCCATGGGCGATGGCTTCGATCAGTTTTTCTTTGAACATGGCAGAAACAATCGGGGCTACGCCGTGGTATCGCATGGCTCCGGCCAGCACGCCGGGAGGCGAGTATTCACGGCCCAACGTGTACATCGGAACCTGCGGCATCAGCCCCGCAGCGTCGGCCGACTCCTCGGTATATACACCACGAGTAAGACTCGGTGTCGATGATTCCTCAACCGCCACGAAGCGTGTATTCCGACCCTGAATGCGAGCCGGAACAAACGGCGCAATTAGACCGCCAAAGTGAGACCCTGCGCCGATAGAACCAATCACATGATCGGGAGCTTCGTCGACCGCGGCGAGCTGTCGTTGCGCTTCGAGCCCAACGATTGTCTGGTGGATTAGCGTGTTGCCCATCAGAGTAGGAATCGCAAACTTCACATCGGGGTCAACGGTCGCTTCTTCATATGCCTCGGCGAGAGCAGTGGCGATCGAGCCCGAAGCTGAGCCCCCTTTTTTCAACTGGAACTTTCCGACACGCGTATTTTCCGACGGACTCGCCTGCACATCGACGCCCCAAACCCGACCATATGCATCGCCCCAGGCATGCTCCGAATCGGGTTTGCGCACGCTGTAGATTCTGCTTTTCAGTCCAAACAATGCCGTAGCGTGACCCATAGCGCTGATCCACACCCCGCCTGCCCCACCGCTTACGATCCCCTCGGCTCCGGCCTTCTTCGTGTAAAACGCCTGCGGTATCGCAGTGTTCGATTCGTACGACCCGCTCGGGCTTCCGCCTTCAACCTTGTAAAACAGTTTTGCTGGTGTGCCTAATTCTTTTTCCAGTGCCGTAGCCCTGAACATGGGCGTTGGTCGCCACTGCTGGTACGCCTCTCGAACCTCTTTGGGAATCTTGAAAGTACGACTCCGGGCGTTGAGTTCCTGCTCAATGATTTCACGAGGGAGCAACGGAGCCAGTTCGCGAGCAGTGATCGGATAGCCCGAAGGCGACATCATCGGTGGCACTCGGAACGGTAGATCGGCCTCTACGTTGTACCAGCGAGACGGCATTTCTCGAGGATTCAGCGTAATTCGATTTCCTGTAACTGTTGCCATCCGGGTGTTCGTCCTTATTTAGTGCGCCTGTTTCGAATCGCGACTTCGAACTCTGCATGAGCATGAAAACGCAAAGGTTATCGCGAACGTGCGCTACACAGCAGATCGAATCTCACAAGGTTCCATTTGCGAAAGTTTCCCAGCTTTCTCTGCGGGCGCCGTCACTCTGGCATTCTGGCAGTTGGGTTTGAACTCATGGTTTTTTTCTGGGCGACAGTACAATCCATGTGACTGCGTCTCGCGTGCGGGTTCATTACGCAAGACGCAACAAAAAGACCTGCAACAAACCTACAAATATCAGCGTGGAAGTACATGAATCGTCGAGTTATTAACACCTCGAAACTCGGAATCCTGGTTCTAGCAATCGCAATGACTGCCCTCGTCATTACGGCCTGCAGCGGCGATGGCGACGAGGATGACATCACGACCCCGATTCCTACCGGTCAACAGGGGGACACCGGCAAGCAAGGCTCTGCTGGATCGACAGGGCTTCAGGGATTCCCGGGGCCGGCTGGTCCCGAAGGTGATAGAGGTCCTGCTGGTGCAACCGGTACAACCGGTACAGCCGGTGCCGACGGTGCCGACGGTGCCGACGGTGCCGACGGTGCCGACGGCAAATCAGGCATTCTCACGATTGGACCGGGTCTTACGACGGAGGGTTCGATCGAAGGTGATGTCGCCTTTATCGATTTTGCAGGATCGGGCGAAGCCGACACCGTTGCCAGAAGTGACCACGACCACGATTCCGACTACTACACAGATCTAGAACTCTCATCAGGGAACGCTGACGTGGCGTGGAGTTCTCTTACAGGCGTGCCCGGTGATTTAAGTTCAGGCGGTGCAGCGGCATCGGTCGATTGGGACAACATTCAGAATCGCCCAGCGGGGCTGGACGATGGCGATGACGGGCTAACTTCAGTCGAATGGAACGAGATAGAGAATCGCCCAGGCGAACTGAACACCACTCTCGGCGGGATGACCTGCGCATCGAATGAAATACCGATTTTCAACAGCTCGACTTGGGTATGTGGCGATGCTGGACCATCGGTTGGCGACTATGCAATATCGAGCCAGTCTTGCGGACCGGGACTTGTTGCTACGGGTGTCGATGGAACCGGAAATCTCGTTTGCACAACGCTTACAACGAGCGACACAGTACCGTTCCAGCGAGGCAAACACCTGATCACAACGCTTGCGATAGGGCCGGGTGAGGCAGGGCTTTGGAACTCGGTGACTATTGGTGACGACGGTCTGCCCGTTATTGCGTACGAAGCGGATGAATCTCTGTATCTGGCGCAATGTGACGATGTCGCCTGCACTTCTATAACCCCGTCGCTCGTCGAAGCAACTGGCACCGGCGGTCTTTACGCATCAGTGGTTATCGGCACCGACGGATTGCCTTTGATCGCCTACCGCGAATCGCTGAATGCAAACATGAAAATTGCCCACTGCCAGACACCTGGCTGCGCAACGAGTTCGACAACGATTATCGAAAGCTCAGGCGATGTCGGATCATATGCTTCGATAGCTATCGGCACCGACGGGCTCGGAATTGTCAGCTACTACGACGCGACAAACAGCAATCTAAAAGTTGCTCATTGCAACAACACCGCGTGTACGTCGGCTGATCTGGTCACCGTTGATAGTGCTGGTAACGTTGGCCAGCACACATCGATTACGATTGGCAGCGATGGCTTCCCACTGATCAGTTACTACGATTTCGGTGAAGCTTCCCTGAAAGTTGCCCACTGTTCAACTATTACCTGCTCTGTGAGCACGGTGGAACTGGTCGACGCTCCGGGCGATGTTGGCAGGAGTACTTCGATCATTATTGGGATCGATGGGAAAGGGCTGATTAGCTACTTCAACGTAACGAGTAACGACTTGAAGATGGCTCATTGCTCGAACGTGTCGTGTTCATCTTCGACCACAGCTTCAGCAGTGACGAGTGGCGGTGTTGGCAACTGGAACTCGCTGACTCTTGGAATCGATGGGCGAGCGATCATTAGCTACTACGATTCGTTCAACGGTTCGCTCGAAGTAGCTCATTGCGATGACATTGCGTGTACATCTGCAACCGGGGTAGACGTTGATACCGCCGGCCATGTTGGCCAGCACAGTTCGATAACAATCGGTGCCGACGGCCTGCCGCTGGTTATCTATCACGATGTAACTTCTCGCAACCTCAAAGCAGTTCACTGTTCGAACGCTAGGTGCATGCCGAACGTCAGGAACAGGTAAATAAAGGTGAGCGCTTAGTTTGCCGATTTCCATGAGGGCTTTCGAACGCGCCGATCTCGATATTGCCGTTGCGGCATGGCAACCGATTTTTGCTTCGTCCAAAGAAATCGTCGGCGAAGAGCTGTTCGAATTTATTCACCCCGACCCTGATGCCAACAAACGCGCCCGTGTAACAGGTGCGTGCCATGACGAAGACCCGAGACAGGTTTGAGTAGCCGAACTAAACAGCAACGAAAAACACGCGACCAAGGGCGAAAGCCCGCCCGGAGCTAACGTTGTCGACTTTATAATCGTCCACATGTATCACGATAGGAAAGTGGCCGAAATCGGCAACAACGCAGTGGCTCCTGCATTCCATGGCCGGGGCGTGCGCAGATGTACGCCTTTGTTCTTGAGCGTATGAGAGAGGCGGGAATGAAGGCGGCGATTGTCAGCACCGGTGCTGACAACGCGCACGCACCCGCGAAACGAGCGTATGAAAAGGTCGGGTTTTCAGGTCCGGTGCCATCAGTCGAATATCACATCAAGCTGTAATACCGTCACCCTCTACCACTGTCATCCTGATGAAAATCAGGATCCATACCAAACCACCAACAACCTCACACCCCCAACCATCACAGCAAAGGCAAGAAAAAGTGCCACTGGCACCCACCTGGCACTGACCTGAGAAGATAGTTGTAGGCGAATTCAGCGTTTTGCCCGATGTGCCACCGCTGGGATATTTTTTGGCGAGTCGAAGAACAGGGAGATATATGGATCAGTTGATGATCGATATCGAAGATAACGAAAACAGCGGCTATTTTCCTATTCAGGTATTCGAGACGCAGAGTGAGCCTCGAACAACCGCGGTCATCACCGTTCCCAGCATTCCGAGCAGCGATGAACCTCACGATGTTGTCGGTTGGTGTTCTGACGGCGGTGGCGGGCCGTGTGAAGTGACTGCCGTGGTGGTCGGAGATTCGGGATCTGGGCAGGCATTATTGATTCATGGAGGGGACTATGGAGTGCGGTTACGGCCTTCAGAATCGGACTCTCCATGGTCGCTTGAGGCTGGTGACCAGATTGGCGAGCCGTACTTATTGCTACAGACATCCATAAAACTAACTTTTTCGTAATAAACTTGTCGCGTTTTTACCTCGCCCTAATTGCCCGCCGAACTGTTGACACTGAAAAATGCCTCGTGATAGTTTTCACTTGCGCTACTTTTGAAGGGCGGCTGCCCTGCGTTCGCGTTCGCGTTTAGTCCTTCGTGTTTTTATCACTTCGGGAGCTTAGTCAACAGGGTATGGATCCTAAACCGCTAACCACGGCCGAATGGGCTGAAGTAGGCATGGCACTTAAGTTCCTGTGGCTTGCGCTGGGCTTTGCCCTTGTAGCAGGGCCGTCGCTCCTTACTGCTCACGCAATTATCCCTTCGATTGTCGACACCAAAACTGTCGCAGCCAAGTGGTCAAAATTACGCGCACCCCTCTACGTAGTCGGCATCATTTGCGTCATCGGTATTTTTGCATCGTTCTACATGGCGTCAGAAAACACCGATTTCTTGCACAGAATTTATTCACGGTGGTGGCAGTAAGCACTGCCCCATCCTTACTCACGTTAGTAGCTAGTTTCGGCTAGCAAGGACTGGAAAGAACGCTTGGCGTCGGAAAACGATAACTCGAACTCCAAATCGTCATCTTTACCCAAGATGCTCGTGTCGGTATTGGCTATTGGTGGCCTCGGCGTAATGGCGGTCATGGGTGTAGTAGCAGCGTTCATCATTACGGGTTGGATCGGTCAGCCGGTCCCCGTCTTGGGATTCGAACAGACCTTCGACCAGCCGATCGACTTCCCCCACACAGTTCACGCCTCACTGCTTCCCCTCGATCGAGTCGCAGCCGATGGAGAGAAGATGGACGGTCTCGGGCTCGACTGCACCTTCTGCCACCGAACCGTAACCACTCAGGCGAACGCTGGAATTCCGCCGGTGGGTTTCTGCGCAACCTGTCATCAGGTGATCGGTGCCGCAGACAACGTCCAGATCAACCTTCTTCGTGACGCTGCCGATATCATCGGCGACGACGGCACCGAGCCGGTCAACTGGAAGCGAGTGCACCGCCTACCCGACCATGTTCGATTCGTTCACGAACCACATATTCGATATCTCACTCAAAACCCGTCTGAAGTCACAGGCACCACAGACGGAGTTACTCAAGGCGCTGCCGGCGTTTGCTCAACCTGCCACGGAAACGTCGCAGCTATGCAGCAGGTCGAGCAGGTTGAATCTCTCAAAATGGGCCAGTGTGTCGATTGCCACCGTGACAACGGTGCACCGACCGACTGTGTAGCCTGCCACCACTAAGGAATACCGGAACTTAATTACACGGGTTTGAACCCAGTCCCAGCAATAGAAACTGCGACAACAGGAACAACACTGACCAGATGAAGCTAAATCGACGAGAATTCCTAGCGCTTACCGGTAAGACGGCTGCAGGAGCTGTGATATTCGCAGCCTGTGGACTACCTGAGCGCGAGCTAATTGTTCAGAGTCCTGTAGACCTCCCGGAAGATCTGGTTCGAGGTGAAGACGCCTGGTACGCCACTTCGATGGGCGATTTCACAAACGGCGATGGCGTGCTGGTTCGAGTCATGCAGGGACGTGCTAAGAAAATCGAAGGCAACCCCGACCACCCGGTAAACCGCGGCAAGGCGACGGCTCGATACGATGCCCCCTTGCAGCTGCTCTACCACCCCGACCGTATTCCGGAACCACAAATCCGCTACTCGAAGTCTGGAAACCTGGTAGGCATTAGCTGGGATCAGGCCGACACTCGCTTCCAGGAAGCGCTGAAGAACGCCAATGGTTCGCTGACTGTTGTCACGAACCCGCTTCGAGGTCATCTCGGTAGCGTGGCTAGCAAATTTGCCGCTCAATATTCTGGCAAGCACATGGCGTTCGATTCGACCGAGCAGGGCGTGCTTCATGGCGCTGTGAAATCGGTTTTCGGCCACGACCAGCTCCCAACATTTGATATTGCAAACGCACAGACGGTGCTTTCGTTTGGTGCCGACTGGCTCGGCACGTGGGGTTCACCCGCACAGTTTGGCGTGAAGTACGGTGAGTTCCGAAGTCAAAGCGACCGTGGATACTTCATTCACGCAGAACCTCGTATGTCGCTAACTGCCGCAGCTGCCGATCTCTGGCTTGCTCCTCGACCCGGTACCGAAGGCGACCTCGCACTGGGTATCGCTCGGGTTATCACCACCACTGCAGGTCTTGCCGGCCAAGACAACATCGATGCGTTCAACGCAGCCGTACCTGGCGGCCTAAATGACTACGGCATTGTTGATGTTGCAAACCGCACTGGCGTATCGATCGACCGCATCGAGAAGGCTGCACGGCACTTCGCCGAGCACACACCTTCAGTTGCGTTCGGTGGCGGTTCAGCCGGTGCTCACACCAACGGTAGTTTCAACCTCGGTGCGATCTACGCACTGAACCTGCTGGTCGGCGCTGTCGATGCCAGAGGCGGTATTACAGCCAACCCATCTTCAGCACTCAAAGATATTCCCGCTTCAGCAACCGGTGCTTCGTTTGAAGCATGGGAAGCTGAACTCGCACAGTGGCGTGCCGGCAACGTTGAAACCGTCATCATTCGTGGTGCCAATCTCGTTTACGGAATGCCTAACTCGGTAAACGTCAGGGAAGCGCTTTCGCATGTACCTAACGTTATTGCTTTCGGCACGGTTCTTGACGACACGATGGACCTCGCTGACCTCGTACTTCCCGAGCAGATGTTCCTCGAAGCATGGGGCACCGACATTCCAGAGCCAGGACCTGGCTATCAGGTTGTTGGCACACAGCAGCCGGTTGTCGGCCCAACTATTTCTCGGGAGGAAGCTGGCCTCATCAGCGATGCTCGCGGATTCGGCGACACCCTTCTGGCGATGTCAGACGGATCGTACGGTTCCAGCATGGAACGATTGGTCAAAGGCGCGCTTTCCGATCTACACAGCACGGGCAGTGGTTCGGTTTCTGCATCAACTGCAACTCTGTTTACCAACGGCGCACTCCAACGCGGCGGCTGGTGGGATACGAGCAAGGGTGGATCGAGCAAAGTCGGTAAAATTGGCGGCTCAGCTGCAACCCCAGAGTTCTCCGCAACCGATTCTCTGGGTAAAGGCGACGATTTCACTCTGATACCGTTCCAGTCGAACTCTCTGGGTGATGGTCGATTAGCCGCTACCCCATGGGCACAGCAGACGCCCGATCCTATTTCATCGGCTTCATGGTCGACCTGGGCAGAGATCAATAGCGAACAGGCTAAAGAACTCGGAATCAAAGAAGGCGATGTCCTTCTGATTCGTTCAACCTCAGGTGAGATCGAAGTTCTCGCTTACCCGCACCCCGGCGTTCGACCCGACGTGATCGGTATCCCGATCGGTCAGGGTCACCACGAAAGTGGTCGATACGCCGAAGATCGCGGGTCAAATGTCCTTTCTATTCTCGTCGACGAGAAAGATACTGAAACCGGCGCGCTGGCATGGGCTGCAACTCGAGTTCGAGTACAGCGTGCTGGTCGCCGAGTGAAGGTTCCGAAGTTCGAAGGTAACGTTGAGGCCCGACAAGTCGAGCCAGGTGTTCCGATTCTGGTTGTTGGTGTTGGTGAAACTGCCCATGATGCGCAAGAGGCGAACCACCACCTGTATCAGCAGCAATTCCTTGGCGGAGACGATGAGTAATATGCAGTACCAGTACGGCCAGAAAATAAAGGCAGTTGCCCTATGACAATAGCGAGCTTCGGTAGTCACAACTGGGGTATGGTTGTCGATGTAGATAAGTGCATCGGTTGCAACGCATGTGTTATTGCCTGCCAGGCAGAAAACAACATCCCCATCAACACGCAGGATCGTGTTGAGCGAGCTCGTTCGATCTCGTGGATCCGTGTTGAGCGTTACTGGGAAGGCGACTTCCCCGATGCAAAAGCACGGTTCATTCCAATTATGTGTCAGCACTGTGAAAACGCACCGTGCGAACCTGTTTGCCCTGTTTACGCCACGTATCACAACTCTGAAGGAAACAACGTTCAGGTCTACAACCGTTGTGTGGGTACCCGGTACTGCGCAAACGCTTGCCCTTACATTGTTCGATTCTTCAACTTCTGGGAACCAGTATGGCCGGAGTCGCTCCGTAACCACCTGAACCCCGATGTAACCATCCGAAGTCGTGGAATCATGGAAAAGTGCAGCTTCTGCGTGCACCGAATTCGCCGTGAATCACGCAAGGCCCGAAGTGAAGGTCATGAAATTGTCGACGGAGCAATTCAGACAGCATGTTCATCGGCTTGCCCGACGACTGCACTAAACTTCGGTAACTTCAATGACCCGAATAGCAAGGTGTCGAAGATGAGGGACGACCAGCGCCACTACACGCTGCTCGACCAGTTCGCCACCGACCCCAACGTTATCTACCTGGCACAGATCGATGCTGACAAGAAGGTCGGCGTAGGAGAAGCTGCAACGCATGGCTAGTGAAACTGTGGCAGCAGGCCACGAAGCCACCGACCATCACGCACCGCCGCCTCAGGTGGCCGCTGAAGTGATTGCACGAGAACTGGTCGCCACCACAATAGGTGCAAGCGGCAGGTTCAAGGCGTGGGCGTGGATTCTGGGCGCTCTTTCAATCGCCGGTATCGTTGCGCTCATTCTGAAATTCATTGACCAAGGCGACGACTCCACCAAGTGGGGTTACGTTGCAGCAATGGTGTCGTTCCTGCTTTCCGTAGCCGGCGGCGCACCAATGGTGTCAATGGCTCCTGTTGTGGCGAAGGCAAACTGGGTGCGACCTGTTACGCGTATCGCTTCGATATTCTCGTTCGCCGGTATCGCAACTGTCATCATGCTTATCCCACTGGTGGCCATCCTGCCACCGCTGGTAACAGAAGGTGCTCGACGACGTACCGTCTGGTACATCGCTCCCGACTACTCACCACACTTCTGGACGACTCTCGGACTTGTGCTTCTGTTGCTCACCGGCATCATGTTGTTCTACTCCGCAGCATTGCCTGACTTTGCATCGATGCGTGACCACTCGACTGGCTGGCGTCAGCGTTTGGGTAAACGACTCGCTCGCGGATGGGTTGGCACGGACGTTCAGTGGCGGACGCTGCGCATGCGTATCGGCATGTTCGGAACGTTCTACTTCCTGATCCTCGTATTTGTAAACTTCCTGATCTCAACCGACTTCGGGCAGAGTTTGGTTCCGGGATGGCGTGACGCTATCTTCCCGATGTACCACACGGTTTCTGGCTTCCAGGCCGGTGTAGCAGCTGTGGTTATCGCCCTCTACTTCTCACGTAAGTACATGAAGCTTGAAAAGTACGTGCACCTCGACGCCTTCTGGTCGTTGGGTCGACTCTTGTTCGCCCTAACACTTCTCTGGATTTATTTCTTCTACTCTTCATTCATTGTGTTCTGGTACGGCAGGTCGGCAAACGACATCGCCACGCTGGAGCTTTTGATCAAGGGCCCGATGATTTACGCCTTCATCGGCGGGCTCGTACTCATGTGGTTTGTTCCGTGGTGGATTCTCATCTGGAACAAGGTGCGTCGCGGTACCGGGGCGATGGTTGTCGGCTCGTTCATCATTCTTATTGGCCTGCTTCTCGACCGTATCCGCACATTTGTTCCTGCGTGGTCGGTTCCGCCGGAACGGATTCACGAGAAGTGGCTCACTGTAATTCCAGACACTTACTGGCCGACCGTCTTTGACGTTCTCATCATCGTCGGTGGTATTTCCATGGTTGCCGTGATCGTGATGCTCATGACGCGTGTAATCCCGGTCCTGTCGGTATGGCAGGTTCAGGAATTCAACCTTCTCGCAAAACCAATCAAATACATAAAGGGCCATGCAACACTGGTCGCAAAACCGGACTAATTTCAGTAACAAATTGCGCACGTCTGTCATGATTTGGCAGACAACTACAGGTAACTAACTAACAGATGCAACAGCGACGAGAACTAGATCAGGTTTACACCAACCGTAAGCTCCTTAACGGTCAGTTAGACACGCCCAAGTGGTGGCTGCCTACGGTAGTCACTCTGGGTCTCATAGTGATGATTGGTATCGCCGTCATCTTGGTGATGGTCAACAAGGGTCTTGGCGTAACGGGTCTTGCACGACCGGTTTACTGGGGCCTGTTCATCACCACGTTCGTTTTCTGGGTTGGTATCTCTCACGCTGGAATCATGATTTCAGCCATTCTTCGCCTTACTCAGGCTGAATGGCGCCGACCGGTAACGAGAGCTGCAGAACTTCTAACGGTGTTCTCGCTGCTCACTGCTCTTGTGTTCCCGCTGATTCACGCAGGTCGCCCATGGCGCATCGCTTACTGGATCATGCCCTATGACGTTGCTCGTGGTATCTACCCGAACATCAGGTCGCCACTCATCATGGACCCGGTGGCAATTGGCACGTACCTGACGGGTTCAACCCTGTTCCTGTACATCGCTCTGCTACCCGACCTCGGCAACTTGCGTGACCGCACAACTGGTTGGCGCAATGCCATGTACACCGTTCTATCGCTCGGCTGGAGAGGCAACCCTCGACAGTGGAAGATGCAGACCGTTGGTGGAATTCTTCTTTCAGCGTTGATGCTCCCGATTTTCGTTTCGGTTCACTCAATCGTTTCGTGGGACTTCGCAATCGCCTCGGCGGTTGAAGGTTGGCACTCAACTATCTTTGCGCCCTACTTCGTTATCGGCGCTGTGCACTCTGGTGTATCGGCTGTGGTGACGATGATGGCTTTGATGCGATGGCTGTGGAAGTGGGACGATTTCATTCGCCCAGAACACTTCGACGCACTCGCACGACTACTTATTGTTGTTGCAACAGGGTGGCTCGGGTTCACGTTCCTCGAACTGACCTTCGCCCTGTACGGACAGGATGCCCCGGAAATCGCTCTGCGCGAAATGCAAATGTTCCAGTGGCCATGGAACGGGCTGTTCATTCTGTTCTTCCTGACCGCATATGCGATTCCAGTGCCCATGTGGCTGTTCAAGAGGGTTCGTACGAACATCGCTTTGATGTTCTGGACGTCGATCCTCGTGAACATCGGCATGTGGCTCGAGCGATTCCTGATTATCGTGCCCGGTCTGGCACGCAGGACGCCGTTTGTGTACACATGGGAAGCGTACCGCCCAAGCCCGGTTGAATGGACTATCTTCATTTGGTCGTTTGCATGGGTTACGTTCCTGATGCTGCTATTTTCAAAGTTCTTCCCACTCGTACCGTTGTTCGAGCAGAAGGAGAGCCAGGTATTTACTGATGATGTAATGATTGGCCGGGCAAAAGTTCCGGCAATCGTTAGGGAAGCTGACTAGAGGACGTTCTGATGAGCACGCAAAGTATTCTTGGTCTGTTTCAGCAGCCCGAACCCGCCGCAGATGCGATGGACGGGTTGAAGGAAGCTGGATTTGAACTCGGCACATTCGATGTGCTGACAGGCACTCCATACCCGGAGGGTGCGTTTGGGGAACATGTTCCGCAGCACCGTCTGTTCCGCTACCCCGCGTTCGGAGCAATCATCGGTTTCACGCTGTCGATATTCCTGACATCGGTAACCCAGCTTGCGTACCCCATGGTCACCGGTGGTAAGCCGATCCTCTCGCTCTTCGCAATGCTGATCATCATGTACGAAATGACGATGCTCTCCGGCGTTATTGCCACCGTTGTGGGAATCGTCATCGAATCCCGACTCCCCAACATGAAGCCGGGAATTTACGACACTCGAATTACCGAGGGTTGGATTGGCGTAGTAGTTACATTCGACGACGATTCGAAAGTCGCCGACGCCGAGGGCGTGCTCAATAGGGCAGGCGCTTTGGAGATCAAACACGCCTAATGACTGCGTTTCCAGCAAATATTAAATCAATGCTTACACGTCGTTTCGCACTCATAGCCGGCATGTTGATGCTGGCAAGCGTTACTGTCTCTGCCTGTGCGGTTCAGGAAACCAACACCTACCCGGTCGAGATATTCTCTGAAATGCACTACGCACAGTCGTTCCGCATGCAAGAACCGCCCCGTCTCGCCCCTCCGGCAGACTCGGTGGTCTTCGTATCGGCCGGTGATGCAAGTCAGGTCTTGGACGTGCCTGACAAGCGTGAGCGAAAGTACGACCCTGCGGTTGCTGGCAACCTGTACCGAGTCAACTGCTCGGTGTGCCACGGCGATTTGGGCGATGGTGAAGGCAAGGCGAAACGACACCTGATCTCAGATGAAAGTTTCTACGCAATAACCAACGGCACCGCTTACGGAGCACCGCCTAGCCTGATTGATTCGAAACTCGAACAAGACGTTATGGTTTCATTCGTCACTTCTGGTGCGATCGTCATGCCGTCCTTTGGGAAGCTACTTCCAGAAGAAGACATCAGGGACATAGTGAACTACATCTTCGATTCGGAAAACGGCCTTAGGTAGTAAACCGATTCGCAATTGTTCAGAGTGCGGCACGTTGCCGCACTGTTCTTTATTCCCCTTTATTTTGGGGTGACCCTGCACGGGGAAAGTAAAGTTATGGCATCCCGGTTCCCGTTCGTATTGAGCGGATCGCGTGCGCTTCCCAACAACTCGGCTCTGCTCGTCGTGGCGGCTTTGTTCTTGATTATTTTCGTCTCAGCCATTGGCTGTATTCGAGAAGAAGACATCACCCTTGAACAACGTGCCCATCAGCTGGCGGCTCAACTTATGTGCCCGGTTTGTGATGGCCAAACGATCGATGGCTCAAGCGCTCAGATTTCTCAAGATATGAGACTGAAAGTTCGCGAGCTGCTTGATGAAGGCCAGACAAACGCCGAAATAAAAGATTACTTCGTACTGCGATACGGCGAGGATATTCTTGCGGCACCCGAAGGCAGCGGGTTCAACCTGCTCGCGTGGGTGGTGCCAGTGTTCATCGTGTTTGGCGGAATCGGAATCGCTTTGGTAGCGATCAAAAACATGCGAAAAGCCGGTATTCAGGCGAAGAGTTCGCCTCTGCCAGCACAGAAAAACGGTGATTTATCGGATTTTCTAGCGCAGGTAGATCGTGATTTAAGCGGGCCGCCTGATTCGTTGACCTCAGATCAAGATCCGAAATCCCCAAGTCCGGCCAATCAAAACGAAGAGGCGAACTTCTGATGGCCGATCTCGGAGTAATGGCGCTGCTTTTGGGCATGGCGTTAAGTGCATATTCGGTCGTCGGCTCCGTTGTCGGCGAAAAAATCGGCATGGCCGAACTTGTGGTGAGCGCAAGACGTGCGATGTACATGACCCTCGCAGCAGCAACCGTGGCGTCGGCCGCACTCGTCAACGCCTTCGTGCAGAACGACTTTTCCATCAAGTACGTTGCCGATCACTCGAACTCGCTTATGGATCGGGCATTCGTGTGGGTGGCCTTCTATTCAGGTAACGAAGGCTCACTCCTCTACATACTGCTCGTGCTGACGCTCATCTCGGTAATTTCTATCTGGTTCGCACCAAAACGACTCGCCCGCAGCATGCCCTGGACGATCGCCATTCTGGCAGCCATTCAACTCTTCTACTTCGGAGTACTGGCGTTTGTTGCAAGCCCGTTCGAGTTGCTCGATACCGTTCCGCTCGACGGACGAGGCATCAACCCCCTCCTCACTCACCCCGGCATGTTCAGCCACCCGCCTCTGCTCATGGGCGGACTCATTGCGATAACAATCCCTTTTGCATTTATTTCGGGAGCCTTGCTGGCAGGAAACTACGGTGACGACTGGATCGACGTTGCGAGGGTGTTGGCAATCATCGCCTGGGGCGTACTCGGTGCGGGGATGCTGCTCGGCGCCTGGTGGGCGTACACAATTCTCGGGTGGGGCGGTTACTGGGCCTGGGACCCTATCGAAAACGTGGCGTTAATGCCGTGGCTGGTGCTGACGGCGTTTATTCATTCGATCATGGTTCAAAAACGCCGTGGCTTGTTCCGGATGTGGAACGTTGCGCTGCTGAACATAGCGTTCGTGCTGGCTCAGCTCGGAATGTTTATCAACCGTGGCGGACCGGTGGTAAGCGTTCACTCGTTCGCGGCTTCAACGCTCGGCATAATTTTCATGATATTTATGCTCGTGAGTTTGCTATTTGCCTTCGGATTGTTCCTATGGCGAATGCCGCATCTGAAATCGGATCGCGTAATGGAATCGTTCATGTCTCGCGAATCGGCGTTCCTGGTGAACAACTTCCTGTTCCTCGCAGTCATGGCCGTGACCCTGTGGGGCGTCCTGTTCCCCCTCTTCTCCGATCTCGCACGCGACGTGTCGGTAAGCGTCGCTGCACCCTACTTCGATCGCGCCAACGGTCCAGTGTTGCTCGGGATCGTCGTGATGATGGGCATTGGTCCGTTGCTGCCATGGCGTAAGGCTTCGGCTCGATCGCTAAAACAGTGGTTCATCTGGCCAACCCTAACCGGCGCTGTGACGATAGGCACATTGCTGGCACTTGGGGTGGATCGGCCGATAGCTATCTTTGCATTTGGAGTCGTGGCATTTGTGGCTGCTTCGATCCTTGAAGAATGGTGGCGAGGAACCGCGGCACGTCACAGGTCAGGCGATAACTGGGCGATGTCGTGGTGGAGACTAGTAAACGGCAATCGACCTCGTCATGGCGGCTACATCGTGCACATTTCGATACTCATGCTCGGACTGGGCATCATCGGTACGAACTTCTACCAACAACGCACAGATGGCGCACTGGAGCTAGGCCAGAGTCTTGTGATCGACAACTACCGAATCGAGTACGTCGATAACGGGAGTTCGAATCGACCAGACCGAATAGCGCAGTGGGCGGAGATGTCGGTGTACCGGATCGATGAGGATGATTACGTCGTAGAGTTCGAAACTGCGCGTGCCGACGGCGCAACAGGTTTCACGCTCGAAGACAGCTCGATGAGAGCAAACGACGAGCTGTTAGGGGGAATCGAACCGTGGCACGGTTTCTACGTCGATTTCAACATGGCGTCAGTGCGTTCAGGCATCAGATCAACAATAGTTGAAGACCTCTACGTGATCCCGCGTGATTTTCTGGCTGACGGTCGAGTGTCGCTTGCTGTGAGTATTAACCCGCTGGCATGGTGGTTGTGGGCATCGGGGCCATTTTTCATAATTGGCACTATGGTTGCTCTATGGCCGCAAGCTGCGGTGGAACGCAGACCAACCATGAAGAAAATTCAAGCAAGCGCGGAGGGCGAAAACTGATGCCAATTGTCATCGGAACGCTGCTCGCACTGGCCGCTATAGCAGTGATCGCGTACCCGTTTTTGGGGCGAACTCGTTACAGGCTCGTCTCAGAAACTTTCGTAACCCGCGAAAAACTTCGAGCGGAGCGTCTTCGGATTTATCGCAAAATAAGTGACATAGAAGCCGACTTCACGTCGGGCGATCTTACGGAAGTCGATTACCAGCAGCAGCGAGACCTGCTACGAATTTCGGCTGCTGAAATATTAAGAGAAGAAGCCGGCTCGAAATCTAGCCGGGCCGAACGCGACCAAGAACTAGAAAAAGAAATATCACGTTTACGAGAAAAGACCGCCCAATCACCCGAGGGCGGGGACACCTTGTAATGAACTCCCGATTTCCAATTACCAAGAAAAATATCTCGATTTCTCTCCGGCTACGACTGCTGGCCATCACAGCGATTACCGTTCTTGCCATCACGTTCCCCACTCCGTTTCTACAGGGCGGGCTTCACGTAGCGAGTGCCCAGGCACCTGCCGACGAAATTATCGGCATAGTAGTGAACGGCACCGATGGCGGGTCTGTGCCCACCGACATGGAAGTGCTGTTGATGTCGATCGATCTGTCAACGAACCAGATCATCCCGTCTTCATCGACGGTCGTCGATGAAGACGGGATTTTCCGATTCCGCGGCCTGTTATCAGATCCCGGGCTCAGCTATCGAGTTGTTGCAGACTCCGGTATCTACACTCCCTCGGTCGATATGGCTAATCAGGAAAACTGGGGCAATGTTCAGCTAACCATATACGACGACACCACTTCTCTCGAAGACATCACTCTTAGTTCCTACGTGATGATGATCCCCACGATCGACGCTCGAACTCGCCAGCTGGGTGTTCTTTCCGTTATCAATGTCGATAACAGGAGTGACCGAATTTGGATTCCAAATATCGACGATCCGAACCTCACCGGTCTGGATCTGCTCCGATTCAACCTGCCTGATGGCTTCACCGATCTTTCTATCGAGTCGGAGCTTCCGACAGGAAATATTCTTGAAATAAACTCCGGGTTTGCGATGACGAACCCAATCCCACCGGGTGAAGCGGCAATTCTGATCAGCTACATCATTTCCTATGAAGCTGATGGATTCGAGTTCGGCTTGAAGATGCCTTACGGCGTCGACAAGGTTCGCATGCTGCTCCCCGATGGCGGCGGCTCGATTACGGGTAACGGGCTTGGCGGAATCGAATCAGTCGTGGTTGCCGAAAGCGTCTTCAACTCTGTTGAGGGAATTAACTACGCCGTTGACGATGTGCTCAACATGGTCTTCTCTGAACTGCCTCAGCCAACGGCCCTTCAGTCGTTGTCCGAATTCTTCAAAGGCAGAACGTACGTGATCGTCATCATCTGGATAGTCGGACTCGCACTACTCGGAATTCTTGGTTGCGCACTCTATTCGTCACGACGCAAAAAATCTGATCCGAATAGCGATAACGATGATGTTCAGACGAATCGTTCCGACATCATCGCCGGGATCGCATCGCTCGATGAGGAGTTCGAGGCGGGTAAAATCGAAGAAGATGATTACAACGATCAGCGGGATGAGCTTAAGCGGCTGGCGTTGGACGTAGGCGACGATGCTGACGCTGAATCTGCCGATGCGGAAAAATTTACCTTCGATCCTAAAGAATCGGATAAGTAGTCGTGGGCCAGAGGCGCCAGGTTTCAATTGGGGTTGGAATACCAGTTCTGCTCGTTCTGGCGCTGTTCGCCTGGGGTGTAGTTCAGAACGATGGCGCAACCGGTCGCCCCGGCGTCAACGATAACTTCGGCGAGGTCGGGTTATCGGTCGAGCCGTTTTCTGATTTTGAACTGACCACACTCGATGGCGATGTGATTTCGATCGAAGACTTTCGAGGCAAAATTGTTGTCGTCGACTTCTGGTCATCGTGGTGTGCACCCTGCCGCGCTGAAGGCCCAGTTCTCGCCGAAACCTACAAGAAGTGGCGAGATCGTGACGTTGAATTCATCGGCGTTGCGATTTGGGACTCGGAAGAGCCTGTGCGAGATTTCATTGAATTTCACGGCATCGAGTATGTAAACGGGATCGATCCTAACGGACAGATTTCTGTCAACTTTGGCGTGAGCGGGATTCCGGAAAAGTTCTTCATTAACCCTGATGGCGAAATAGTTCGCAAAATCATTGGGCCCAACACTAGGAACACGCTCGACGGCATTCTGACTGAGATGACCGACGAGATGCTCGGGATTACTTCGGCGGGTTAGTTAGTCGGTACACCCGATTCCCAACTCGTAGCTCTCGATGACTCGCAAACAACTCTCGAATTGTCATGCTGAACTTGATTCAGTATCTATTCCACGCGGGTACAACGTTCAGTCCGAGCGTCAACGTCCTGGCGAATACACCGCCAGGCGCAACACACCGACCTAGTTCATTCGGATTCCACCGTCGACATTCAAAGCCTGGCCTGTGATCGAGCGGGCTCTGTCGGAAGCGAGGAATGCAACTGCTTTACCAATGTCTTCTGGGGTCTGTTCACGCCCCAGCGGAACCGACTCAGAAACTGTTTGTTGGAAAATCTGTCTCGGCGTCATCCCAGCGTTTTGCTCGTCGGTAGCTTTTCTCCACTTGGCGATATCCTGCCAGAGTGGCGTCCAGATCAGTCCGGGGCACACGGCGTTGACGTTTATTCCATGCGAAGCGAGCTTGTACGCCCACGCCTGCGATACATTTATGGCCGCCGCCTTCGAAGCTGCGTAAGAAGCGAATCCCGATCGTCCGACCCTTCCAGAGATCGACGAAATGTTCACTATCTTTCCGTACCCCCGGTCGACCATGTACTTCTCGACCGATTGCGTGCCGTTCACCATTCCATACACGTTCACATCGAACGTTGCCTGCCAGTCTTCAACAAGCGGTTTCTTACGAGTCGTGAAGCCCGAAGAGCCGCCAACTCCAGCATTGTTCACCAGCACATCCAGTTGACCGTACTCTTCGAGGGCAGCTTCGACCATGTCGTCGGTCGACCACTGCTGGGTCACATCTGTCTCGCAGTAGTACGAACGAGTTCCGCCAGCCTTGATTTCGGCGACAACTTCTCGGGCCGATTCCTCGGCCATGTCGGCTATCACCACGTTCGAGCCGAGTGCCGCCAACTCGAGCGCAATGCCGCGCCCTATCCCCCGGGCGCCGCCGGTAACTACAGCTGTTTTTCCTTCGAAATCCATAGTCAAATACATCAAGCGCCTTAGCGCATATAGAAGCCGCCATCGACGTTGAGAGCCTGCCCGGTGATGTTCTTCGCATCGTCAGATACGAAGAACGCGACAGCATCGGCTACGTCTTCAGGGGTCTGTTCTTTTTGCATCGGAATTTTCTCCGCAATCATGGTGTCGAACACCTGTCGCGGGGTCATTCCCTCGTAGGCCGGGACGTCGTGTGCGTAGCGATCGCCAACCTGTTCCCACATCGGGGTCCAGAGAAGTCCGGGGCAGATAGCGTTAACCGTGATGTTGAATCGAGCCAGCTCAAGTGCCGTCGATTGGGTGAGGCTGATGACCGCCGCCTTCGATGCCGAGTAGTGCGACAGTGACGGCCGCCCTTCCCTGCCAGCGACCGACGCAAGATTCACTATCCGACCCGATCGTCTTTTGATCATCTGTTGCTGAAACGCCGAAGTCACGTTCGACATTCCGATCACGTTCACGTGGTAGGTCAGCTTCCAGTCGTCTTCGGTTGAGTGGGAGCGGGTCTGCCATCCCGGTGACCCCGCAATGCCGGCGTTGTTAATCAGGAAATCGGCTGGACCAACAGAATCGATGGTCGCCTGTGCGAGTCCTTCGCAGGCGGCGACGTTCGTGACATCGGTGGTGAAGGCTGAAGAGCTACCGGATATCTCGGCCACTTCGGCTGCAGTGACTTCCGCGGCTTCCTCGTTGATATCCGCGATCATCACGGCAGCACCTTTATCGGCCAATTTGAGCACGATTGCCCGACCGATGCCTGTCGCACCGCCGGTAACCACCGCCACCTGTCCCGTAAAATTCACTACCCACCGCGCTAAATAAAGCCGTTTACGTGCTTAGATTCGGGTAGGGATTATACTTGGATGCGTTTGAAATCGATGTACTCACACTGCGAGTTATGTGCAGGTTTGGTATGCGAACGGGAATGAGTTTTGACAGTTTCTAGAAAACAGGCTCTCGAATACGGGTACAAATTGCTTGAAAAACCTCGTTCTCACTTGAGGGTGGAATTGAATCAGGACAAAAGCGGAGTAACCGTCACGCACAAGGGCCGTGTGCTTACCCGGATGTACCTGAATCGAAGCGGAATGAACGCTGCAGTTGCGATTTCGGAAGCGATGGCAATCAAGCTTCCCGCACTTGGTGGCAGCACCAGCGGCCTAGTTTCTACGGGTCTGTTATACCGGGTGCTTGCGCTCTCACAGCTTGATTTCCGTAACCCCACTTCATACGAGCTTGCAAGCGAGCTTGTTGACGAGGCGATTTCAATGCAACGGGGTGCGAGCACGACCTCTGGTGTGTAGTTTGTTTTCGGGTAGAATTTTGCCCCGCTTGCAGGGCAAATATACAATGTATCTTTTACGTTCAAATTCCTCTGCGCTTAATTAGCTGAAATTCACAAGGAACTTTATTGGTCGAACCTCTGATTTCGACAGCAACAGTTGGGCATATCTTCGGTCCGTATGACGTGACCATCCCGTCGGACCGAGCACACGCTTATGCGACAGCTGTTGGCGGCGAAGAATCGCCCGACTACGGTGATTCGCTTGCCCCAATTCTGATAGTAGCCGCCGCGCTCACCAAATTAATCGAGGACCTCGGCCTGTATGCAGGCGGACTCCAAACGATCCACGCTGGTCAGGAAGTTAGCTGGTCCAGACGGGTGAAGATCGGCGAGCAGGTCGACGCCACAGGAAAGCTGGCTGCCAACTCGATACGGCGCGGAAATCACTTCGCCACGGTAGCGGTTTCGTACACAGATTCCTCAGGAGCCGAAATCGGGACATCCTCGACGACGATTATCGTGAGCGGGGAGGTGTCATCGTGAACACCAACAAAGCCAGTAAGACCGTTGGCGATCAGCTCGCAGGATTCGAGCGCCAGATATCGCAAGAACGAGTCGACGCCTATGCAGAGGCTTCTGGCGATCACAATCCCATACATCTTGATGAGTCGTATGCCACAACAACCCAGTTCGGTACGCGAATCGCCCATGGAATGCTAAGTCTTGCACTCGTCACCGAGATGCTTGCGACATCGTTTCCAAACACCTGGCACTCTGGCGGCAAGTTGAAAGTTCGGTTCACCGCACCGGTGTTCCCGGGCGAAACCGTAGTGACGTATGGCGAGATAACGTCGATCGCTGAAACAGAAAACGGATTGATCGCAACGTGCAACATCGGCTGCAAAAAACCCGATGGTACGGATGCGGTTGCCGGGCGAGCAACCGTGCCGTTGGAATAACATGAAGCAGGGCTTTGACAGCACGGGCCATGAGCCAATCAAACGGATCAAATAATGACGGGTACTCCTGAAGGCATAATTTCAATCGCTCTCGATGCAATGGGCGGCGACCACGGCCCCGTGGTCATGGTTCCAGCAGCATTGAAAGCTATTGGCGAAGGCGGTGTTGCTGTCACACTGGTCGGCGATGCTGAGGCAATTCAGGTAGAGCTAGATAAATACGACACCCCGGAAAAGCAGTTAGCTCAAATCGTTCCTGCCGAAGGCGTTGTCGAAGAAGGCGAAAGCCCTGCCCGCGCTTTCCGCTCGAAGCCCAAAGCTTCGATTTTCGTTTCCGCAGGTGTAGTGAAAATGGGCAAGGCCACCGGGTTTGTGAGCATGGGCTCAACCGGAGCTTCGATTGCTGCGGCAACCGTGATGTACGGCACACTCGACGGAATCGACCGTGGTGCTCTGGGTGGACCGGTAGTCGGCTACTCACCAAACACAATCATCATCGATCTCGGAACGAACGTCGACACCCGCCCCAGACTGCTCGTCGATTTCGCAGCGCTCGGCAACGTGATGTCGAAGCACATTTACAAGAACGAGAATCCGCGTGTTGCCCTCCTGAGTGTGGGTTCAGAGAAGGGCAAGGGCAATGCCCAGATCAATGAAGCCACCGATCTGCTGAATTCAACCGGCCTAAACTTCATAGGCAACATCGAACCAAACGATCTACCCTTCGGCAAGGCAGAAGTTGTTCTTTGCGACGGATTCGTTGGTAACGTTATCCTGAAGCTGACAGAAGGGCTTGGCGACGCGATCGTCGATCACGTAAAGGAAGCTCTCGGAGAATCACCGGAAACCGAGAAGCTGACCAAAGAAATCTTCGAACGCATGAATATTCTTGAAGCCTTCGGTGGCGGGCCACTTCTAGGAGTGAACGGCCTCGCAATCGTCGGACACGGAGCCTCTGGGGTCAATGCGGTAGCAAACGCCATTGGAACTGCCAGGTACGTGGTCGAAACGGGGTTGATCGAAGCCCAGCAGGCAGAACTCGATAAAATTAGAGCAGAAGTCAGCGAATAGCATTCCTTCTGACCGGCTCGTACGGCTAATCTTAATTGGCAGCGCGAAGCGAAGAGACTTGAGGGTTAAATATTGAGTGGCAATACGCCAAGAAGTGCACTGGTAACTGGTGGATCTCGCGGGATCGGACGAGCAACAGCTCTTCGACTGGCAGCGAATGGTCACCGTGTCGCAGTGAACTACAACACTCATCCTGAAGAAGCCGAAACGGTTGTCGAAGAAATTAGTGCGGCCGGTGGAACAGCGATCGCGATTGGCGGAAACGTCGCCGAAAAAGAAAGCGTCGTTGCGATGATCGACAAGGCCGTAGAAGCACACGGTCCGATCGAAATCCTGATCAACAACGCTGGTGTGATCCAAGATTCACTGCTGATGAGAATGAAGGACGAACAATTCGAATACACCATGAATGTGAACATGTACGGCACGTACTACTGCACTCACAAGGTGATTCCCGGCATGGTCAAAGGCCGCTGGGGCAGAATTGTGAACGTTTCTTCCGTAGTCGGCATGCGTGGAAACATCGGTCAATCGAACTACTCGGCTTCAAAGGCCGCTGTCTTCGGCTTCACGCAGTCGATAGCCAAGGAAGTTGCAACGCGTGGCATCACTGCGAACGTTGTTGCTCCGGGCTACATCACAACCGCTACTTCAGCCGATATTTCCGACAAGCAGCGAGACACCGTACTCACGTGGATTCCGCAGGGTCGATTCGGAGAGCCAGATGAAGTGGCCCCGGCTATCGTTTTCCTGACCACTGACGAAGCGCAGTACATTACCGGCGACATCATCCGCGTCGATGGCGGCATGGCCATATAGCCTCTGGGGGCACAACTTTGAGCGATTCCAATTCGCCTTCGAAGAATCTCACCGGCAAGGTTGCACTCATCACCGGTGGATCCCGGGGTATCGGCAAGGCTATTGCACTCGAGCTCGGGCAGCGCGGTGCGACGGTAATCATCAACTATCTCAAGAACCACACCGCAGCGAAGGCGACGGTCGAGGAACTTGAGGCGCTTGGGATTTCGGCGACTCGAATCAAGGCTCACGTCGGTGACGAAGCAGCCGTGGAAAAGTTGATTGGTAAGATCGAAGATCAGTTCGGTCGACTCGACATCCTGATCAACAACGCTGCCTCAGGCGTTATGCGGCCTGCGGCAGAGCTTTCGGCAAAGCACTGGGACTGGACGCTGAACATCAACGCTCGCGGCCCCTGGATGCTTTCGATTGCGGCTTCTCGCTTGATGAGTGAAGGCAGCCGAATCATTAATCTTTCCAGCCCGGGATCTACTCGGGTTCTCCCCGCTTACTTCGCCGTTGGCGTTTCGAAGGCGGCCATCGAGGCGGTTACCCGGTATCTGGCTGTTGAACTCGGCGCAAAGGGAATTGCGGTAAACACTGTTTCGTCGGGATTTGTATTGACCGACGCTATAGATGCTTTCCCTGACGAGCTTGGCGTGAAAGAGATCGCTTCACGGGTCACACCGGCAGGCCGAACGATCACACCTACCGACGTTTCAAAAGTTGTTGCGATGATGTGCGGCGAGGACGCCGAAATGATTCGTGGGCAGGTGATCATGGTCGACGGCGGCGAAACCCTACGCCATCAGTGAGAGCCAGTGGGAGCCAATGGCTCGTTTTCTGTAGCCATTGAGTGAGACACCCGATGCTGTCATTGCGAGGAGCCTGCCCTGAGACGACGTGGCAACCACGTTAAAACCGCAACAAACACTGCGAACCAGCCATCAGTTGACTCACGGAAACACTCCCGTTCCCAAAAGTCGGGAATTACAGCGTTAGACTCAAGCTACCGAACAGTCGCCACAACCCCATCCGCATCCAGTTCCATACCCGAACCCAAAAACGCTTTACGGACCAGCGCGAGACTCAGATAGCTACCGTCTTCGCTCGCCAGCGCTGATGCGCTCGTAACAACACCCGCCGGCCTGTCGTCTCCAACGAGCTTCGCCCCCTCAGCAAGCGGCGTCACCGACCTCAACATTTTCACGTTGCGTTGAACTTTATCGTAGGCGTCGAGTCGTGC
The DNA here is from genome assembly GCA_012959765.1 of Dehalococcoidia bacterium. GTDB lineage: Bacteria > Chloroflexota > Dehalococcoidia > Lucifugimonadales > Lucifugimonadaceae > Lucifugimonas. Next base: position 34,857 of record DUCO01000027.1, read on the forward strand.
GATAACTTCCTGCCCCACGTAGCAACCCTTGTCCCAATCGATCAGGTGAAGCAGACCAGCCTCGATAGGGTTAGCGTGCTCACCGTACTCGCGATCAGCTCCAGGGATTTCGTTAGAAATTCGGAACAACTCGAAGTTGGCTGAATCGGTTGCAACCGCCCCAGCGACCTCGAATGCTTCAACAAGTTGATCTGCAGCTCCGGATTCGATGACTACGTCGATCCACTCGACGCCACGGGAAGTGTCGGATGCGAGAGTGACCGCACTGCCACCAAACAAAGCCGTTACCACCCCATCAGCTTCAACATTTACACCCAGCACCGATTTGATCGACTGCCCGGCCTTCGGGCCAATCAGCGATACCCGCGTGTGCGTCCCAGAAATATCAGCAAGTTCGGCGTCCTCGATAATCGTATAATAGTCGATCGCCGAAACTGTGCGCTCTGAATCAGCCGAGTCCGAAATCAACAACAGTTGTTCTTCCGCAACATGGGTAACAAGAAACACATCGACTACACGACCACGGTCCGAAATCAGTGCCGTGCGGCGAGCATGCCCTTCTGTAACGCTGAGAAGCTCCTTGGTAGTAAGCCGATGAAGCAGATCAAGTGCGTCGGGGCCAGAGTGTTCCCCGAGGGTCGCTGCAACCCAGCGAACCAAACCACAGCCGTTTTCGAGCGCGTCTAGCTGCGAAAAATCTGCCGTCAGCGAAGTGGTGGATTGCAAGGGCTAAACCTGCAGCTAGCTAATCAAGAAAAATTGGCTGAGCCGCTCTATACCGAGAACGAAGTGCCGCAACCACAAGTTTTAGCGGCGTTGGGGTTGGCGAATTCGAATCCCTTACCATTCAGGCCATCCGAGAAATCGAGAACCGTTCCCGCAAGGAACACAAATGCCTTCTTGGGTATGTAGACCTCGATGCCATGTTGAATGATGACCTTGTCGTCTTCGCCAGCACCTTCAACAATATCCAGAACATACGTTAATCCCGAACAACCTCCGCCTTTCACCGCTACTTTCAGACCGAATTTCTCCATGCCTTTATCGGCGGCAAACTGCGTAACTTTGCTTGCTGCTTTTTCAGTGATCTTAATCGTGTTGATCGGAACCGAACGCTGTGGCGACATCGTCGTCATCGAATTTCACCTGCTGTGGTAGTTCAACTTTGTATTGAAGGTACGCCTAATATTCTCGCGTGAAAAGGACTTTCGCGCAAAAATGCCGTGTTAACTCCGTAAGTACGTCGGTTAGATGATTTTCGAACTACAATTGATGCTTCGTGCTTTAACAGAGTCGCCCAGAACAATTCACTCCCAAAAAAATTCGTGATAAATCACCTGAATGACCGATAACTCTAAAAAACCTCGCATCGTCGTACTCAACACTCGTGCAGCAAACGTGCATAGCGTTGAGAAGGCGTTGCGCAAAGTTGGAGCCGACCCGCTGGTGACGAGTGATCCTGCCGATATCGCTTCGGCCGATGCGGTCGTTCTGCCCGGCGTTGGTGCCAGTGATGCGGTGATGAGAGCCTTGAACACCCTCAACATGGCCGAGTCGGTAAAAGAATTTGCAGCTTCGGGGAAACCGTTGTTGTGCGTGTGCGTCGGGCTCCAAGTTCTGTTCGACAGCTCTGAAGAGGGCGAACTACCCGGACTCGGGCTCGTCGAAGGCAGTGTTCAGCTCATACCCACCGGCATGAAGGACAAGCTTGGTGCGAGCATGAAGGTGCCGCACATGGGCTGGAATGAAGTCCAGTTCACCGGTGAAGAGTCGGATCGCAATCCGCTTTTCAAGGGAATCCCTCAGGGCTCCCACTTCTACTTTGTTCACTCATACCGATGCGTGCCAGACGCCCAGGCCGAAGTTGCAGCAACTGCTCAGTACGGGGTTGAGGTTTGTGCCGCAGTGGCACGGGGCAATGTTGTGGGAACCCAGTTCCACCCCGAAAAAAGTGGCGAAGTGGGACTGCAGATTTACAAGAATTTCCTTGATCTTGCTTCGGCAAATCAGGAATAACCAGAAAACCAACCAGAACAAGCGAAACGAATTAGAAACTCGAATGGAAATCCTGCCAGCAATTGACCTGAGAGGCGGACACTGCGTCCGACTGACTCAGGGTGACTACGATCGCGAAACCGTATTCGATGACGACCCCGGCGCTGTCGCAAAGCGCTGGGTCGATCAGGGTGCCCGGCGATTGCACGTAGTCGATCTTGATGGCGCCCGAGACGGTGTTCGCGGAAACGCTAAAGCACTTTCGGCGATCATCGAGGCATCAGATGTTCCTATTCAACTTGGCGGGGGTGTTCGAGATTCAGCGGAAGCTCGTCGACTCATCGATATGGGCGTTGACCGAGTGATCTTCGGGACCGCTGCCATTGAAGCTCCTGACGAGGTTCAGGCTGCGGTGGAAGATCTGGGCACCGAGCACGTAATAGTTGGCGTCGATGCCAAAGATGGCATGATCCAAACCCGCGGCTGGATCACGCAGTCGGAAGTTTCGGCAATTGATCTCGCCAGTCAGATGGTCGAACTGGGTGTTCACCGCTTTATCTACACCGATACCAGCCGAGACGGCACAATGACCCACCCAAATTTCGATGCAGTTGCCGAACTGAAGCACAACCTGCGATATCCTATTATCGTGGCTGGTGGAATCTCCTCCATCGATGACCTCGTCGGACTGGCGAAGTTGGGTGTGGAAGGTGCAATATCGGGCATGGCCATTTACTCTAGGGCGCTCGACTTAAAGCGCGCCATCGAAACGATTGACGCAATGACGACGGCAAACAACTAAATTGCCAATAGCACGACTTATTGATTGAACGGAAAAGACACGAATGCCAACGAAATCTTCACTAGGCAAAGTTGAAGCTCTGCTGCACCCAACAATTGAGGCGACCTACGATCCTCAAGCGATGATCGCGCTGGTGCCGATTCACAACGACGAGAAAGTCGCCGACATCGGCTCCGGCCCCGGCTGGCTGACTATCCCGCTGGCAAAATACCTCTACTCCGGCAAATGCTATGCCGTCGATGTTCAGGACAAAATGCTGGTTCACGTCAAAGAGCAGGCCAAGAAAGCCGGCCTCGGCAACATCGAAACCATCGCTTCAAAAGAGAATCAGGTTCCACTGGACGATGAATCTCTCGACGGAGTCGTTTTCTCGAACGTCCTGAACGAAGCAAGCCGCCCGAAAACTCTCCTCAAAGAAGGTGCACGCCTGCTTAAGAAGTCTGGTTGGCTGTCGATAGTTGAATGGTTCCCTGTTGCAGGCAAGCCAGAATTTGGACCTGCGGCATCGAGCAGACTCGTTCAGCAGGGACTACGAGAAGCCGTCGAGGATCTCGGGTTCACGACTCTCACCTCACGCCAACTGACCCCCCATCGATACATCATCGTCGCTCGCAAGTAGACCGGAGACCCAACGATGCTGACGCGCCGCGTCATTCCATGTCTGGACGTCGATAACGGTCGCGTGGTCAAGGGTGTCAGTTTTGTTGACATTCGAGACGCAGGCGACCCGGCGGAGCTTGCCGCCTTCTACAACGCAGAAGGTGCCGACGAACTGGTGTTCCTCGATATCACCGCATCGTCCGACAACCGAAACACCATGGTCGACGTGGTCGAAAAGGTGTCGTCGGAAGTCTTTATTCCCCTGACGGTTGGCGGCGGGATTCGTTCGGTCGACAATATGCGAAGAATGCTCGAAGCCGGAGCCGACAAGGTTGCGGTGAACAGCGCGGCAGTCGCGAATCCCCAGTTGATCGAAGATTGTGCAAAAGAATTCGGCAATCAGTGTGTCGTGCTCGCGATGGACGTAAAGCGGGTAGACGACCCGGTCGTGACCGAACTCGAAGGCTTCGGAGCCATTCCTGCCGAGGCAATGTGGCAGGTTTACACGCACGGTGGCAGGCGGCCGACTGCTCTCGATGCAGTGAAGTGGGCGCGGCAGGCGACAGATCTGGGTGCTGGCGAACTCCTAGTTACCAGCATGGATGCCGATGGCCAGAAGACCGGCTACGACAACGAGTTACTTTCGGTTATCTCAGACTCAGTTACGGTTCCGGTGATCGCCAGTGGCGGTGCCGGTGAACTCGATCATTTCTACGACGCTCTTGTTGAAGGCAAATCAGATGCCGTGCTTGCTGCGTCGCTTTTCCACTTCGGCGAACTACGGGTTTCCGAGGTCAAGTCGTATCTTGCCGAACGTGGCATTCCGATGCGGGAGGTCTAGTCGTTGGCAGTTACTTTGAGATCCGGGCAGCCCGAGTTGCCCGAGGCGATTGCGTTCGACTGCTACGACACGCTCTTTGCGAATAATCACGACGACTGGAAGATCGCCTTCGGTGACATCATCGAAGCCCAGAACTTACCGCTTGCGGCTGATGAGTTCTGGACTCACTGGCGCAAGTACGAGGTCAACTTTCGGAAGATTCGAACTGATCTGGGCCGGCCTTACAACAGCCCGCCGTTCAAGTCGTACCGACAGGCATGGACCGAGTGCTTTCAACAGGTTTTTGATGATCTTGACTTGAAAAACGCCGACGCCAACGCAGCCGGTGACCGCGCTTCATTACACATGACCGATCGAACGGTATTTCCAGAAACCGTCGAGGCGTTAAACCTGCTCAAGGGTCGGGTCAAGCTCGGTGTATTCTCGAACGCCGACGACGAGGGGCTGTTGCCTTTACTCGCAAGCGAAGGGCTCGAGTTCGACTTCGTCGCAAGCTCGCAATCAGCACAGGTCTACAAGCCAGCACTTGCAGCTTTCGAGCATCTGTACAAGGGCCTTGGGTCAGAACCGAGCAAGATCTGGTACGTGGGTGACAAGCTATTCGACGATGTGCTTGGCGGGTATCGTTCAGGTGCGACAACCGTGTGGATCAACCGCAACAACGAGGAAGTCGATCGAGAGCCAGAGCCCGATATCGAGATCAACGATTTGCGAGAGCTCTCTGGGATACTCCAACATATCGACGGGTGAGTGACAAAGTCACGTTTTCTTCTCGCCACTATTCAACCTCGCATAGTTCGATATTCAATCACCCCGAATCCCACTACTCCCTGAACAGATATTACATATCTAACTGAACTTAAAAAAGGAAGTCCGAAATGATTCAGTTCGATGACCGCGGGCTGCTCGCAGCAATTGTTCAAGATGCCGACTCCGGTCGGGTCCTGATGCACGCGTACATGAACAAAGAGGCCCTCAAGCTAACGCTCGAAGGCCCCGATGCGTGGTTCTACTCCCGCAGCAGGCAGGAGTTGTGGCACAAGGGCGAGACGTCGGGGAACTTCCTGAAAGTTGTTGAAGTCGAGCAGGACTGCGACGGCGACGCCATCGTAATCAAAGTAAACCCGGTCAGCCCCGCATGCCACACCGGCTCTGAATCCTGCTTCGACTCTGCTGTGCTCGACACTGCCCTGCTCGAAGCCGATGGTTCATCTGAGAAACTTGGACCCGGCGTGCTTCAGGAGCTACTCGATGTGATCAAGCAGCGAGCTACAGAAAAACCCGAGGGTTCGTACACGGTGCAACTTCTCGAAGAAGGTACCGGCCGGATAGCCCAGAAGATTGTCGAAGAGTCCGGTGAGACTGCCATCGCATCGGTGAGCCAGACTAAAGAAGACGTTGCCAACGAGATGGGTGACATGCTCTACCACTGCATGGTGCTGCTGGCTTCGCTAGAAATGCCAGCCGACATGGTGTGGGAAGTGCTGGCAAAACGCCGCGGCTAGCCGCCGGGGGTGTTCGCAGGCGGGTCTTCAGCAGCGGGTGCGACAGCGTCGTCAACGACAGTCATCATAGCTACTCCGTGAAGAGGTTCGTACGGGTCAGTTGAAAGCTGAGAAGCATCGTCGCTCGGAATAGCCCGTTCCTCGTCGATCGCAATCGCATACTCGATAGCCGTGATCGCCACTTCCATCATCCCATCGTCGGGCGGACGCGTGGTGAGATCCTGAAGTAACAGGTTCGGAGAGTTGAACATTCGCACCCAGAGATTCCCCTGATGAGTACCGGCAAACCGAATGAATTCGTAGCTGATCCCCGCGATGATCGGTACAAGAATAATTCGTGAAACCACCAGGAACCAGAATGGGTCGCGTGGGAAGAACATGAACATTATGATCGACACGAGAACAACCGTCATAAGGAACGAAGTGCCGCAGCGGGGGTGAGCCGGTGGGAATCGTCGAACCGATTCAACGGTAAGTGGCTCCCGCGCTTCGTGAGCGTGAACAACCATGTGTTCAGCACCGTGGTAGCCGAATACACGCTTGATGTCGTTCATCTTGCCGATGCCCCACACGTAGCCGATAAACAGAACGAGTCGGATTCCACCCTCGATCAAGTTCGCCAGAAAATTATTGGCTCCGGCGTTTTCGGCTACTCGAGATACAAACACTGGTATCAGAAAGAAAATTACGATTCCCAGTACCAGTGAAACGCCAAGCAATGTTGCCATAGCCACGTTCGAAAGCTGGGCGTCATCTTCGGGGTTTTCATCGGCCGCAGCTTCGTTGGCAGAAATCGTGAGAGATTTCATACCTACCAGCAGTGTTTCGAGTAGTACGAGCACTCCTCTGAGCAGTGCGATGTTACGCAGCGAGGAGTTTGCCCAGTTTTCGAGTGGAATAGATCGGCGAACAATAACGCCATCGGGTCGGCGCACCGCGAGTGCCGCTCGACTCTGTCCTCGAATCATCACACCCTCGATGACCGCCTGCCCGCCGTATAGAACTGGGCGTTTTTGTGAGGGTTGTGATGTGGACAATGTTAGGTGTAACTAAAAAAGGGGCGCCGGTTGGCACCCCTTTTTGTTTAGCTCTATTTGGAGGAGCCGCCCAAGTTGTATCGGCGCATCATGCGTTCGACACGACCCTCCGTGTCGACGATTCGTTGCTCGCCGGTCCAGAACGGGTGGCACTGGCTGCAGATTTCAGTCCGCAGACTTTCTTGAGTTGAACCTATCTCCCACGTGTTACCGCATGCGCAAGTAACGACAGCGGATTTGTGGTAAGTCGGGTGAATATTAGCTTTCATATCTATTTGTTACCTGACTACGAAGTCATGGGGTCGACGTTGACTCGCTTGGTGTCCTTGCGAGCGTAGTCAAACCTTACTTGACCATCGATTAGTGAGTAGATGGTGTGGTCGCGGCCAATGCCAACGTTTGTACCAGTGTGGAACTTGGTCCCACGCTGTCGAACGATGATCGCACCGGCAGTTACCTGTTCACCAGCGAATGCCTTGACACCCAGACGTTTACCTGCGCTATCACGACCGTTGCGGGAAGTCCCGCCACCTTTTTTATGTGCCATTTAGATGTCCCGTTCTCCTGCAGCGATGCAGCGGTGAACTATTTCGTCGAAATCGACGTGATCTTCACCGACGTGAAATTCTGTCGGTGGCCGCGCTTCACGCGCTGGCGTGTCTTGTTCTTGTAGCGCAGCGCAATGACCTTATCGGTCTTGCCGTGCTCCGCGATCTCGCCAGTGACCGTCGCACCCTCTACAGTAGGAACGCCGACACTTAGCTTGCCGTCTACTGAAGTCATCAGCACACGGTCAAATGTGAAGTCAGATCCGACTTCGCCTTCGAGGGTCTCAACAGCCAGAGTATCGCCTTCGCGAACCCGGTACTGCTTCCCGCCAGTGTTAATTATTGCGTAATCTGTTGTCATTCGTCTTTATCCGTTCGTTGCCCAACCTAACTATTCTAAGTACGAGTGATCGGAACGGTCAATTTTATTTTTGACTAATTTTCCATAACATTCGACCTGAAACAGCTTTCCCGCACCTAAATCACGGATTTTTAGAGCACCTGATAGGAGTCGCAACATGGCTACAGACAGTTCTATGCTCGATGGGACGATCGCAAGTATCGACACCGCAGTTCGAAGTCTCGGCCTCGAAGACGACATGCGCGAGGTACTCGTAGAGCCATGGCGTGAAATACAGGTAGGATTGCCAGTTCGTATGGACAACGGCGAAGTACGCGTGTTCCGTGGGTACCGTTCTCAGCACAACGCCGCCGAAGACCTTACAAAGGTGGGATTCGATACCACCCGAACGCCGATCTATAACACGTTCGTGCTCTCGGCATGCTGATAACCCGGAAAACCGCTCTCGCCGACGTTCCCTTTGGGGGAGCAAAAGGCGGTGTTTGCGTAAACCCACGAGAACTTTCAACAAGCGAGCTGAATCGTCTAACCCGCTGCTACACGATGAGCATGCACCACGTACTCGGTGTGAATCGTGACATCATGTCGCCAGATCTCGGAACATCTGCCCAGACGATGGCGTGGATCATGGATGACTACGGTTCGATTCATGGGCACACTCCGGAAATCGTTACAGGCAAGCCGATCGAACTTGGCGGTTCGCTGGGAAGAACTGAAGCACCGGGACGCGGTGCTGCGGTTGTAGGATGCCGGGCGATTGTCGATGGTGGATCGACACCAGAAGAGAACACTGTTGCGGTTCAGGGGTTTGGAGCGGTTGGCGCGGCAGCGGCACAAACGATGTCCGATGCAGGTGCAAAGGTGATTGCCGTTTCCGACGTCGACGGAGCGATCATCAACACTTCGGGTCTCAATATTCCTGCGCTTTTGTAGATAGTTCTAAACGGTGGAAGCGTTTCGATTTTGACGATGCGGATGCGCTGGACAACGCTGCTTTACTCGAACTCGATTGCGATGTACTGATTCCAGCAGCGATTGAAGACGTGATTACGGCTGAAAACGCACCTCGCGTTCGAGCGGACATTGTTGTTGAAGGCGCGAATCGCCCTGTAACATCTGCTGCTGACGAGATTCTGGTGGGTTCAGGTAAGAACGTGATTCCCGATATTCTTGCCAACGCTGGTGGGGTTGTTGCTTCTTATTTCGAGTGGGCACAGAACATCCAAGTATTCAACTGGGAGCTGGAGCGGGTCAACCGCGAACTCGACAAAAAGATGAACGAAGCCTACGACGTAACCAAGGCGCAGGTCGATAAAAACGGTGGCTCAATGCGTGATGCGGCATTCGATGTGGCTGCGCAGCGTGTTGCAGAGACGATCAAGATTCGTATCTACGTGGGGTGACTAGGTCACGTTTTTACGAAAACGAACTCAGGAATTAGTATTCCCCGGTCGACCGCGAACCTGACTTCGGCATCTAGCGATGCGGAAAGCAATAGCGGGTCGGAGAGTACGAATCCGTTGCCTGATTCCAGTGCCTGTGTCAGTTCCGGGAACTGCACCGACGCCGCAGCATAGTCATCGTAAATGCGGTCGTCTTGAACCTCACACCAGGGGGCGAGTTCGAGTCGACCATTTCCAGCCAGCGAAATTTTCCGTTCGCCGGGCAGGAATTTGGTGATCACCGATTCGAATTCTGAAACCATCACTTCAAGCGAAAATCGCTCCGTAATTTTTTCGCGCCCTGATCGCAATTCTTCATCCCGTGACGGGTTTGGCATCGGAACAATCACACCTACTACTGCGTGGGCAGAGGCGAGAGTGTTTCCGTACTCGACAAGACGTATTGCGTCGAAATCGTCGAACTGTCTGAACCCACCGACTCGTGCGCAAACTGCGGGCGTGCCGTTTGCGAGCGATTCAACGGGCACCAACCCGAACGATTCGACAAATGAACCCAAACACAGCGTTACGTCGCCCGCTGCGTAGTACCCGGGCATTTCAGCCGGACTGAGCCACTCGTGAAGTTCCACGGTGTCGCTCCCACCCAGTTCTTCGGCCAATGCCAGTATCTCCTGAGGAGACCCGGCAGCATCGTCGAAATTAGAGCCCGGCGGATAAGCAGGGATCAGCAATCGGACATTCTGCTCATTGCGGATTTCCTGCACCTTGACCGCGGTCAGTATCGCCTCCCGCACGCCCTTCGTTGCCTCTGGACGATGTGGAAATAGCAGTATCAGGTCAGATTCTTCCCGAGCGGAAATCCCGGCTGGAAGCTTCGGACTCGGCAAAGAATCCGGAACCTCTATCCCGTTCGGGACCACTATTATCGGCTCTATCGATGTTCGCCCCGAAAGAGCAACAGTCACCTCGATGCAGTTCTTCAGGTACTCGCTTGGAACCACGGTCACGTTTGCTGGAAGGCTGAGCGTCGAAACAAGGGCTTCCTCGTAGACATAGTCGTGGATCGACCGAATGATGTCGGTTCCAAGAAGGGCGTGGCGCAAGTAAATGGCGTCGGCATGAAGGTACACCCTGTCCGCCCAATCGGCGGCCTTTTTCAGCACATCAGATGTCCGCGCAAGTGCCACAGGTGAAACCTGATGGGTTGCGGGGAACGATCCCCGAAGCTTCAGATCGGGGTGAACGGGTACCTCAGATATCTCGAAGTCCCCATCATGGGCGTCGGTTCCCGTGCACCAGATTTGAATATCGTGCCCACGGTTCTTCAGGCCGGTAGCCATATCGACAAGAATTTTTTGCGACCCGCCAATGACGTATTCGGAGAATACGGGAGCGACTGAAATAGCGGCTATTCGCACGTTGCCACCTAACTGGATCCGTGGTTGGAGTTCTGATCTGTGAAGCCACCGAACTGGCGCTGGAACCAGACCAGCGGGTCGCCCTGCCCGACCTGAATGGCCTCTACTTCACCAATGAACAAGGTGTGGTCGCCGACCTTGTAAGCTGCCGACACTTTACAGTCCATCGCGGCGATTGCCTGTTTGATTACTGGCGAGCCAGCCAGCTTACCAATGTGCTGCGAATCGAGTTCGCCACGAACTTCGGGTGGAGTTGCAAAGTGCTTTGCGATGTCGGTTTGACCGGAGTCCAAGATGCTCATTCCGAAGCGACCCGTCGATTCGATCAGACCGTGCGTTTGCCGTTCTTCGCCTATTACCACCAGAACGAGCGGGGGATCGAGCGAAACCGATGTGACGCTGCTGGCGGTCATGCCGTGCACAGCCCCGCCCGGCTCGATCGTTGTAATTACAGTGACACCGGTAGCGAATCTCGACCACGCGTCGCGGTACATTTCGCCTATCGATTCAGCAGTTTGCAAGTCAGTCGTCCCCAACCCTGAAGTACTTCTGAGCCTAATCAGCCCCGATGGCGAGATTATAGACGGCTCCCAGAAACTACCTGTGCATCCACTCGATTGGTTCCGGGTCGACGTACCCTGAGAGTTCGACATAGGCACTGCCCGAGATTGCTTGGCCGTCTTGGGTTCCGCCAACCATGGACTGACCTTCCCAGTAGGTTGAACCTGCGGCAAGACCACCCTGTACTTCCTGATCGTCCGCGACCGGATCGACGATAATATCCAGTGCGAGTGATTCGATTTCGATCCCCCATCCCGATGGGTAAGTCGCGCCGGTAGCGGGACTTATCCACTCCCCAGTTTCGGTGAGCGTGATGCCATCGGTATCGCTTTTGAGGCTTCGAGCTTCACCCTCCGGTGACATATATGTGCCGTATGTTTCAGCGATTTCGCCATCGATGCCTCGAGACTCGGTAATCATCAGCGATCCACCGTCATCGAGTTGAATTGCGAACCACTGCCACCCAGCCGGCTTGCCTAAAACAAAGAAATCACCCCACTGATGGTCGAACCAGCTGGTACCCGTGACGTTGAACGTTTCACCATTGAGCGTGAGTTCACCAACAGCATCTTGACGAGGCCACGAGTAGTAGTAAGTTGCACCAGCTTCAGTAGGCAGCCAGCCAATTTCGTTATGGAGCATAACCGGGGTGGTGGCTTCAAGATCGAGTGAAAGACCCAAAGCTTCACCGTTGATCGAGAATCCACTGAAACCTGGCTGGTCTCCGGTGAATAAGAACCATGGAGGTGCCCTGTCCAGCAACGGAAGGTCATTCGAAGTATCTATGACCGCCCAGACTTTCGACATTTCATAGTGATCACCGGTTTCAACATCGAGTATTCCCAGTTGAGCAACGCGGTTCTGATCGCCGATGCCATCATCAGATTCGAACACAACGAAATGGAATCCGAACGGCTTACTCGATTCCGATTTCAGGTGCCCACTGTAGTACCACCATTCGAGTCGCGAGTCGTAACCCTGATCGTCGACCGGAAATGTGATCGGCGCCGGAGTAGCAGTCGGATCGGGAGTTGCACCTGTCGCCACATCGCGTGGTTCGACCGACGACACGCAAGCGTTTGCCACCATAAGCAACAACGCAAGTAAAACGAGGCCTAGCCTCAGCCTCCTCCGAAGGCTAAACATCGTGCTTCACCTCCGGAAGAATGCGGTCGAGCCAGCCGGGCAACCACCAGTTCCACGGCCCAGCGATTCGCATAATCGCAGGAGCAACAAGTGCCCGAACTAATGTCACATCGACAAACACAGCAATGGCAAGACCAAGCCCAATCGCCTTCACAACAACAACATCGGCAAGCACAAAACTGGCGGCCACAACGATAAGAATCGAAGCCGCTCCAGTGATAATCAAACCACTTCGCTGCAGCCCCTCCGCAACACTGGCAACGTTGTCCCCAGTCCGCTCGTAGGCCTCAGTCACCCGCGACAACAGGAATATCTCGTAGTCCATGCTCAAACCAAAAATGATCGCGAACAGCAATATCGGCAACGTCGCTTCGATCACACCCATCGCCTCAAAATTCAGCACTCCACTGAAGTTACCTTCCTGGAACACAAACACCAGCGCCCCGTAGCTGGCGAGTATAGAAAGCACGTTCAGCACCACCGCCTTCAAAGGCAGAATCACCGATCGAAACAACAGCATCAGCGATAGATAAGTGACCCCGAGCACAGCTGCAACGATATAGGGGAACTTTCCATATAAAGCATTGACGAGATCGGTAATTTCACTTGCGCCACCGTTGACGTGAAGCGCACCACCGGAACCACCATCAGGCGGAATCAAAGCACGAATCTCAGTCACAAGCTGTCGGGTTTCTGGAAAAAACGGATGAAGGTCGCTGTGTACAAGAAACAAAATCGCACCCTCGCGAACCGATTCCCTGACGATACGGGCAGCAGTCACATCGGTAATCGCTTCCGGGTGTCGATACAGCAGTTCGTACTGCTCGGGCCCAAACGTAGGCTCAAGATTCACGATGCTCGTAACGTTCGTCACACCGTCGAGTCGATCAAGTTCTCGGCCGATATCGTAAGCCCGGGTCAGATTCTCTCGTGAGAATGGATCGGCTAGTCCGCTTCCAGGCCGTGCATCAGCACCGCCGCCAAACGTATAGGCGACCGGAATGATCGTCTGAAGTGCAAATCCAAACTCTTCCCTCAGCACGTCAAAACCCTGACGTGACTCAAGCGAATCCGGAAGAATCGTCGCGTCAACAGTCCCCAGCCGCATCTGCAACGCCGGAACAGCAAGCAATATCAGCACCGTAGAAGTCGGGATCAGCACCATCCAGGGTCGCTTCATCACCCAGTTAGAAAGCGGCACCCAGAAGCTAATTCGCCCCTGCGACGACCCACCCGAACCAGACCGCCACCGGGGCATAATCCTGAATCGATTCACCCGCTCCCCAAGAATGGCCAGTATCGCCGGCATCAAAGTTAAAGCGGCCAACAGTGCGGCAAAAATCACCGCTACAGCCCCGATGCCAACAGAACGCAGCATCATCACATCGAACGCAATCAGGCTCAGCAATCCGATCAAGCTCGTAATAGCAGAAAACAGAATCGCTTTTCCGGCGTGGGAATGAGCGTTGAGAACTGCGCCTTCAACCGATTTGCCGTTGCGTAACTCTTCTTGAAATCTCGATGTATAAAACAACGAATAGTCGATTCCAATGCCGATCCCCAGCAAGCTGACGATGTTCAAAGCAAACACCGACATGTCGGTGCCCTGCGACATGAAGAACACGAGCGCCAGCCCAACCAGCACCCCTCCGCCGCCAACTGCTGCAGGCAGAATCGCCGCAACCAGCGTGCCAAACACCAGCAACAACACGATAGTGGCGATTGGAAACGCTACCGATTCGCCCCGCCGAAGGTCCCGCTCGCTGGCGAGTGAAATGTCTCGATACAACGCCGGCCCACCAGTGATGATCATGTCGAGAGGCCCCGGATCGACTTCCGCCTCGACTATTTCCAAAAACTGTAGCGACGCGTCGAGCTCCAACGTCAGTCCTGCCGATACATGCGCCGTGTTGCTCATCGAAGACGCCCGCTGTGGATCATCGAGATGACTGGCGACGTAAGCGATTTCTTCGTGATCAGTAAGGCCGTCCACAGCGTTCTCGACCGCCGCGATAAATCGTGGATCAAAGGGCGACCATTCAGGGTGACTGAACACGAAATCAACGGTCAGCGTCGTGAGTTCGAGCCGCTCCTGCAGCACTTTTCGTGCCTGCACCGATGGGAACGATTCGTTCGAGAATCCACCGGGCTTGAGAAACTCTTGCGCACGGTTGGCAAATGGCAGTGCCACAAGGATCACAATGACCCATGTCGCCAGCACTATGTATTTTCGCCGAACAGCGAACGAGCCAATTGCCGTGAGCATCTGCTAATTCTGCGGGTCGCGAGCCAATATTTCACTTCCAGCCACGGTGTTTTAGCAAAGAGACTGTGTTTATAGTCCCAATTTTGGGCTAGCGATTGGGCAAGAGCGTGGCATCACGAGCGATCAGACAATTCCAACACGTTCTGCAGCTGCTTTTAACTTCGGGAACGCCCATTCGAACACCGCGCGCCAGTGGATGGCCAACTCCTCAGCTGGTTGCCCCAGGTTGGTTTCCATCCAGGTAATCCACTTGGGGTCGTTGATCCATGTGGCAGTAAACATCGGTGGGTTAAAAGCCCGACGGCCAGCCACTGTCATATAGCCGAGCCAGACATTGTCCCTATCTTCGCTCCACGCAACTTCGTTCAATCCTTCGATGTAATTCTCGAAAATAAGTGGTTGCAACTGTTTCGCGCGGCTCACATCGACCTCGAACCAGGTCAACGACGATGCCATCAGACTGGCAACGTCCATGCCAAGCGCGGCGTAACCGGGAGACGCACAGTCGATTGCGATCGTTTCAGGTTCTCCATCCTCTCGAACACCGGGGAAGAGGTTTTTTGGTTGGGCGTCGATGTGAGCAAGCGGACGCTCAGTCGTTTGCAGATGATCGAGGATGCGGGTGAAATTGGCTGACATCCAGTTGTTAGCGTCAATGTATTCGTCGGTCAACACAATTTGAACGTATTCATCATCCGAGTTGTCGAGCAAGACACTGAAGCGGTCCGCTCCCGACAAAAAATCTTTCTCGGAATCCATCATCATGAAACCACGTCTGTTTTTCCGGAGGATTCAACAGCCACGTTCCGCCAAAGTGCCCCATGTGTCTTGCAACATTGGAGAACATCACGTCATCCCACGGCGGGTTTGGCAGATGGCTGAGATCTTCGAGCCACAGTATGTGTAGCTCTCTCTCAGGCAACTCTGTCAAACCGTAAAACTTAGCACCCCTGAATTTACAATTCGGTGCAGCCGGCCCAGAGAGTGAATCGAGAATCCCGCTGGAGTATGTGTCGATCTCCGATTTAGCAAAGTTTGACGCCGTAACCCTCTCAGCGGCGGTATCCATCACTTTAGCCACCATCGACCAGGAGCTCTGGTCTTCGGTTGTTGCTGCGTCCCCGGCAACGATGCATATACCGATCGTGCCGGTTCCGATGCTTTTGCCGACCGGGGTTGCTATCCAGTCACCAGTAACTTCGACTGTTGGGTCACCGAGGATATTCGAGACGATTTCGTTCATCACCGAGCGTTGAACTGATTTGACTAGTTCGACTGCGCGGTCGTGATCCGTTGAAAGTAGCTCTGTTGACATAGTTCGCGGATTCTAATTTAGATCACACATATGACACAACTCGACTAGCCGCTGTGTCCTCGTACGCAAAACCGGGCTGCCCCAATTTCTCAAGACAGCCCGATTCAGAGTTCTATTTTGTTAGCCGGAGGTTAGTCCTCAGATTCCTCTGTTGACTCTTCTTCGGCCGCCTCGTCAGCTCCGGATTCTTCGGCAGATGCCACGGCAACCGTGCCCTCTACTGTCGAATCGTCGTCGCCTTCACTACTGCTTGCGCCACTACCGTTACCATTCCCGTTCACGAGAATTGAGGGGTCAATTTCTTCTCCGGCCTGACGCATATCGCCAATGACTCGGATGGCAGAAATCTTGTCACCGGATTCTGGCTCCTGAATCTTCACACCCTGGGCGATTCGGCCTGTTGACCTGATCTCGCCAAGGTTCGTGCGAATAACCTGCGCCTTCTCGGTTACGAGTACCAGCATTCCAGTCGAGTCGGTCCGAATGTCTTCACTGACAATCGCCGAATCGGCAACCTTGCCGGTCTTCGTCGTAACTTTCAGCGTAATCAGCCCCTTACCACCACGCTTCTGCTGCGTGTAGTGGCGCATGAGTGAAAGCTTGCCGTAGCCCTTCTGGCTAACGATGAGCAGGTAGCCCTCGTCATCGACAACGTTCATCGAAACGATCTCGTCCTTGTTCTGAACGTTCATGCCCTTCATGCCACCTGCGGCACGCTGTCGGGCTCGAACCTCGGACGACTTGAAGCGAATCGACATGCCTTCCTTCGAAACGAGAATCACGTCCTCATCGTCGTTGGCAAGCACGGCGCCGATCAGTGCGTCGTCGCCCTTAAGGTTGAAGCAGCGAAGACCACTGCGGTTCATATTGCGCAGCAGCGGCAGGTGCATTCGCTTGACCTGGCCGTTCTTCGTTGCAAGCACGAGGTAGGTGTCTTCGAGATAACTCGAAACAGCGACAACAGCGTGAACCTCTTCACGGGGCTCCATGTTGAACCCGAGGTTTTGCACCGGGGTTCCGCGGGAGTTTCGTGACTGATCTGCCGGAAGTTCGAATACACGAGATGCAAACACACGACCTCGGTCTGTAAAGAACAGCAGGAAGTCGTGAGTATCAGCTATCTGCAGGTGCGGCGTAACGTCGTCTTCCTTGGTCATTCGCTGACCTCTCACGCCCTTACCACCACGGTGCTGCTTCTTGTAAGTGTCGAGCTTCACCCGCTTTACGTAGCCGTTTCGGCTGAGAGTGATAACGACTTCTTCGTGAGGCTCAGTGTCCTCACGGCGCCAGTCGCCAAGCTCTTCGGGGTGAACCTCTGTGCGGCGTTCATCGCCATACTTTCGCTTGAGTTCGTGAGTTTCCTTGCGGACGACAGCGAGAATCTTCGTGGCGTCGGCCAAAAGTTCTTCAAGATCAGTAACAACTGCGAGTAGTTCTTTGTACTCGTTCTCGATCTTTTCTCGTTCAAGTGCCGCCAGTCGACGTAGCTGCATATCGAGAATGGCTTGCGCCTGAATCTCGGAAAGGCTGAACGTCGTCATCAAGTTCTGGCGGGCTTCGTCAACATCGGCCGATGCCCTGATCAACGCAATAACCTCGTCGAGGTTGTCTATGGCGATCCTAAGGCCTTCCAACACGTGCAAACGTGCCTTTGCCTTCTTCAGATCGAACTCTGCACGCCTCCGAACGACTTCTTCACGGAACTCGATGTAGTGGCGCAGCGACTGCTTCAGAGTGAGAATCCTTGGCGTGCCTTCAACCAGCGCAATCATGTTTACCGAGAACGAGTTCCGCAAGTTGGTGTGCTTGTACAGGTTGTTCAGTACAACCGGAACGTGTGCGCCACGTCGAAGTTCGAGGACGATTCGCATGCCTTTACGGTCGGATTCGTCTCGTACTTCGCTGATGCTTTCGATCTTGCGAGATTTGACGAGATCGGCGATCTTCGCAACAAGGTTCGCCTTATTGACCTGGAACGGAATTTCATTGAAAACAAGGCGTTTTCTTTCGCCCCGTGCCATATCTTCGATCTTGTGATCGGCCTGAACCATGATTCGGCCACGACCGGTTACATATGCGTTCCTTATTCCCTCTTGACCCCAGATGTGGGCACCGGTTGGGAAGTCGGGACCGGTAACGAACTTCATCAGATCGTCGACAGAAGCATCGGGATGACCGATGAGATGAACGATCGCCTCGCAGATTTCTGTGGTGTTGTGCGGCGGAATGTTCGTCGCCATACCAACTGCGATTCCCGATGCACCGTTTACCAGTAGCGCAGGTAAGCGAGCGGGAAGTACGGTCGGCTCCTTGAGCGACTGGTCGAAGTTTTCGCCCCAATCGACAGTATCTCGATCGATGTCGCCGAGCATCATCTCGGTGATCGAAGAAAGACGACACTCGGTGTACCGCATTGCAGCGGCAGGGTCGCCGTCGACAGAGCCGTAGTTGCCCTGGCCGTCTACCAGCGGGTATCGAAGCGAGAACGGCTGTGCCATGCGCACCTGGGCGTCGTAAACCGACTGGTCACCGTGCGGGTGGTACTTACCAAGAACTTCACCAACCAGACGTGCGCTCTTCTTGTAGGAAGAGGACGGACGCATGCCCTGATCGTGCATGGCGTAAAGAATTCGCCTCTGCACCGGCTTGAGCCCGTCACGAACGTCGGGAAGCGCTCTGGACACGATCACGCTCATCGCGTAGTCCAGATACGACGCCTTCATTTCGTCCTGAATAGCAATTGGCCTGATATCACCGAGGTCGCTATTGACCATAAATCACTCCGGCTTAGGGTTCTGCTTCGATTTCATCACGCGCCGAACTGGCGCGCAGATGAGGAAGTTAATGACTCAACACTACACGTTCCCATGCGTACGCGCAAAGCGCGCGCGTGCGCATGTATCGCGCGTACGCGACGATGTTCGAAATTACGGCGTTACTGCTCGCTGCGTTCGACGAGCGCGAGCAGCAGGCTATCGAACCCTTTTGGAGTGCGGTCGCTGAGGTGAGCGGGCCACTGAACGCCGATCAACCATTCGCGACCTGGCTTCTCGATCGCTTCCACAACCTGATCTTTGGCATAGACCGATGGGAGCAGCCCGTCGGCAACGTGGACCGGTAGCAGGCCGTGGGTGTGGGCAGACGGAGCCGTTACCCAACCTGAACCAGCGATGGTGTAGCCGACCTTTCCTCCTGGTGCCATGAAGAGCGGGTGCTTTGCAGGATCTTCACCGGGTCCACCGTGTCCCTGGATCTTTACCGGACGCAGACCACCGAGTGCGACGTTAAGGGCATGCATGCCCCAGCCGATGCCAAGCACTGGGTATCTGGCGTCGATTGCCTGTGTGAGTGCTGGAGGTACCGTGTCTGAATTGTTAAATGCGCCTTCACCGGCGATGAGGAGGCCACCTGCAGCTTCTGGCAACTTGTCGGTGGCATCGAGCGTGACAGCCTCGCCGTCGCCGTGCTCGATCGCATCGATAAACGGTTGGGGTGATTCGCCGGGGGCAACGAGTAGCGCTACTTTAGGTGGATTAGTCATTTACTGATTATGTTGCCCAGATGCTTTGTTCTGAGGCCAGAATTTTCTCGACCCGGGGCGGCTTTAGAAAGGTATGCCCCAGAGGCCCATCCACTCGGTAAGAGATTTTTCAACTGCCAGACCGTGCTTCCTGAGGTCTTGACCTAGGCGTGCCTCGGTCGAACGGTCACGATCACCTTCGTTATCACCGGTTGGGACGAACGGATAGAACGCTTTGCGGTCGTATCGGTATATCCAGTATGTACGCAGACCAGATCGGTAGGTGTTGTCTTCTACGGTTCCAGTGAAGTACAACTCGAACACGGCTGCCAGAAGATTGTCTTCTGCACCGTTGACTCCGATGGCGTTGCCAACGGTATATACGCTCGAAACGAGATCGCTGAAGTTGCCATCTTCGAGAACGATCCAGCGCATGCCCCGGTCGTCGTCCTCAATTTCAAAAGCGGTTTTGGTCGCGCCTTCACCGACATACAAAATACTTTTCAGCTCAAATTCAATGTCATTTAGAAACGCGTTTTCATCGCTGTTACGGTAAATAACCCCTGCACGCCGAGACGGGGTAATTTCGCCAAGTGCCTGAAGCTTTGCTTCTGCCTTAACCACAGTCGACATCGCCGACCAGTCGTTTTTTGCAACCTTGTTGCTTCCGAATATTCCCATGCCTATCGCAGCCCGTAGCGCATGCGCTGTTCTAGTTCACGGAGTCGCTTGATCCGTTCTTGCAGAGGCGGGTGGGTCGAGAAGAGGTTCATCGAACCTTCGCCTTTCAATGCTGCCGGAATAATCAGGAATGCGTTGGCTGTTTGCAATTTTCTCAGGTCTTTATCGGGGATTTTGGCGATCGTGCCACTGATCTTCTCAAGGGCGTCAGCAAGAGCACCCGGATCGCCCGAGATTTCAGCACCGGTATGATCGGCTCCGTATTCACGGTATCGGGTCAAAGCAAGAACAAGGAGCTGTCCAATGAAATAGACGATGATCGTCACCAGATAGACCATCATGATGCCGCCACCGCCGTTGTTTCGACGCCCACCCATGCCCCCGAAGAGCATGTTCCAGAACAGCATCGTCATAAGGAAACTGGTAAGCGTGACGAGGAAGTTGGCGATTGCCAGAACTCGCATGTCGCGGTTCGCAACGTGGGCGAGCTCGTGGCCGATAACGGCCTGAAGCTCACGCTCGCTAAGTCGTTCCTGAATGCCTTTAGTAACTGCTACAAGAGCGTTTTTAGGGTTACGACCGGTGGCGAATGCATTGGGAATCGCCGTATCAATAACTGCCACTTTGGGCATTGGCATGTCATATCGATCTGCGAGCATTTTGACCATGCGATGGAGTTCAGGCTCTTGCTCGGCGGTTACCGCCTTTGCCCCGGTCGACATGAGGATCAGCCTGTCGGACATGAAGTACTGCACTGCAACTATGATGCCGATGATCGGTACGATGAAAATCATCGCCGTGCCGGCGGAGTACAGGAACAGGGCGAACACCGCGTAAAGGAAGCCGAGCATGAACATTGTGAAGTACATGCGGGTGACTAAACCACGGTCTTTATGGAATTTTCGGGTTGTTGGTGAACTACTCATAATCGATACCTTAAGAGCCAAGAAGGGCCAGGCAAAGATGTTCCTGTGCATTCAGGTTCAATCTTGCACGTAGAATCTTACCGGAGTGTCGGGCCAAGGCGAATAATTTTTCTTCACAATCCCCTGCTCTTGGTTGTACATTTCAGCCGACCACATGAACTGTTGTGTCCGTTATTACGGAAATGGAGTCTTTTCAGATTGACCGAATCGCCGCAGCAAAGCGCTTCAGCCGGATTTACCGATGCCGAACTCGAGCACATTGAAAAATCAGTAGTCCGAGCGGCGATGGAAGCCGGTGAGTTCGTTGCCAGCAGATTCGGCGGGGTTCTGGAGATTTCGAACAAAGGCGATAAACCCGGCAAGGATCTGGTTACAGATGTGGACAAAGCGAGCCAGCGCCTAATCGGCGAAATCATGGCCGAGACCTGCCCCGACCACCTATTACTGGGCGAAGAAGACCCGCCAGACGAAGAGCCAGATGCTGCCGATTGGCTGTGGGTTGTCGACCCGATCGACGGCACCACGAACTTCGTAAACTCCTCGCTAATCCACGCCGTTTCTGTCGCCGCTCTATATAAAGGAACGCCAGTAGCCGCCGCGATGCGAATTCCATGGTCGAACGACGATGGATATCTGCTAATGCATGCGCGCAAAGGCAACGGTTCATGGATCGACGGTTCTCGCGTGCACGTTCGCCCCTCGAGCGATTCGGGTGTTCCAGTTGCCGGTGTACACGCCGCCACTCCGAGATGGTTTCGCCGAGCGTTCCACATTCTCAAGCCCCTACAAGGAAACCTTGGCGAGCTGCGAGACGGCGGCAGCACATGCTACGACCAGTTCATGGTGGCCAGAGGATCAATGCAATACGCGATCACCGGCGTCGCATTCACGTGGGACTTCGCCGCAGGAATGCTTTTAACGAAAGAATCCGGCGGGAAAGTGATGATTCTCGGTTCCAATCGAAAATTCAAGGAATTCAACGGTTGGGGCGAAGGTTATGCCAACGATTCTGCCACTTACGGTCGTATCCGCAAGTGGAAAGGTCTGATACTCAGCGGTGCACCAGAAACAGTCGATTTCGTAGCGGCGAATCTTGGACCGCATATGCCGGGTTTGCTACGCAAGCTAAAGTCGTTGTTCAGCTAGAAGCAACAGCTAATCACCCGCTCAACGGCAAGCTTGGTCCAGATGCCTCCGCAAGCACAGCAATCAGCTAAACATCAATCAGCTTACGAACAACACCCAGCCAGCCGAACTTTCAGCCTTCGATAACCACCTGCGGATAAAACGCCACGTGGACTTTGATGTTGCTTGCAGCGTCCGAAGGCTCCGGGTAATACCACGCCACTTCACGTCACGAGCTTCCTGCCCATCAACGGTAACCGAGTAGTAACTCGCCAACCCCTTCCAGGGACAAGGCGTATTCAAGCCGCTATCGCTGAAATATTCCTGCTTGATCGACTCCGGCTGGAAGTAAACATTGCCTTCCACCACTTCGTAATCTTCGGTTTCAGCCACCACTGTTCCGTTGAAAATCGGGATGTCCGCAGTACGAAGTACCTGCACAGCTTGTAGACCCAACCGTCTCAGCATCCGCCAACTACTCAACCAACAACCCACTGTCATCCTGATGAAAATCAGGATCTATGAAAACTCACCAACGAGCCAACTCACCAACACCAACACCACGCAATAACGAACTCGACCGGCAATCCCCGCACCTACCCCTTCAACGCCACCCTCAGCGCCGGCATCAGGTCGCCCTTACGCCCCGTACCTACCCGCTCCAAACCCAACCACTTAGCCATCAAACGCAGCTCGTCAGCAAGATTCGCCGCCACGTACTCAAGGTCCTGCCCCTCCTCAGCAAACGCGCCTTTCACCCGAAGAATCCCCTTGTCCCGCTCAGCTTTCAAGTCGACACGCGCCACGAGTTCTTCACCAAGAACAAACGGGTAGACGTAGTAGCCGTACTGCCGTTTTTTCTCGGGGACATAGATCTCGATTCGATAGAAGAAATCGAAAATTCGCTCGATGCGATCACGGTTCCAAACCAGCGGATCAAACGGCGTCAAAAGCGCACGTGCATTGGTTGGCTCTGGTGAAACCAACTCATTTGGAACATATGCCGGCTCGTCCCAACCTTCGACCTGTGCCTGCTGGATCAACCCCTCTTCAACCAACTCACCAAGCCGAGCCTCGGCGTCGCGATTCTTGACGTGATAGTAATTGCCGAAATCCCCAACGGTCCCCACGCCGTGAGCCGTCACAGCAAGCCGCATCATCTCTCGATGTGCATCAACCGTAGAAAGAGTGGTACCGTTCAGGTGTTCTTCGGGAATCACTCGCTCAGTTAGATCGTAATACCGAGCAAAATTCTTACGGTCTGCAACCGAAACGGATCCAACGGAAAAGTGCCATTCCATAGCGACCTTGCCCGATGTATAACCCCACCACGGCCCTGCTCTCTTTCCAGCCCCATCCAGTTCTGAAGCAGTGAGCATTCCGCGGTCGCGAACCTGCTCAAGCACCTCCTCCAGAAATCCCGGTTTCTCTGTAACAAGCTTAGAAACCCGGTGATTTGGCTTTTCCTTCACAAGCCGCGCAATGCGCTTCGTAAGATCTTCGGTTCCCATCCGCTGCCTGAACAATCGATGGTGTTCAACAGGTACAAAACAGGCGGCATGTGCCCAGGTTTCGAACACTGACTTGTCTTCGTATGCCAGCTTGTCGAGCAGGTTGCGGTCGTAGTTGCCGAGTCGAGAAAATAACGGCACATAGTGCGAGCGTTCACACACGCTTACTGAGTCGATCTGAAGCAAGCCCATCGCCCTTATCGATCCACTCACATCGTCGATTGTTACCTGTTCGTCAGGCCGTTCGCCCGACAGTCCCTGGGCGCGGATAGCTATCCGTTTTGCTTCTTGTTTTGATAGAGATATCGGCATAATTGTTGTTGAGCTAGACCATCGGCCAGGGAACGTTGCGATCGGGATCGAGGAAAGGATAATGCCCGAACTCGATCATCTCTTTGGCCCGTGCCACAAGATCGCCGATTTCTTGTTCCGAAAGAAGATCTTTTAGCTCGCCACGAAGCTCCGAATCAGATTCCAATACCTTTACAAGCGATTCGACATCGGTCAGCAACTTCGCCGGGTAATCTGTTCCGTTGAATTCGAACATTATCGTGCGGCGACGCGCAATCTGGTTGAAAGTCAGGCCGTGATCTATCGCCCACAATTGCCCGTCTTCCGAGAGGATACAAGACCCACCTTTACGGTCAGCGTTGTGCACCAGAGCGTCGAACATTGCCATATCGCGAAAGTCGTCGAGCCCTTCGTCTCTGAGTGAGAAATAGTTGTCGGGCTCAGCGTCTTCTTCGCCATCAACTCCATCAGCAACCACAGGTGCGGCATCGATAAACAACTGCACGCTCCCTTCGCCGTGCGGACCGGGTCGGATAACTGTCGGTGGAACTTTAGGCCAACCCAGTTCCTTCGATACCAGATACGCCGCACGCTCTCGATAGTGAAGCGTCCCGCCCGGAAAGTCCCTCAGCGGTCGCTCGCCAGCCTGTGGCTTGTAGATACCGAAGAACGATGCCGAATCATCGACCTCTTCGGGTGGATCTGCTTCGTCGTATTTTTCAGGGTCGGTGAGACGAACTACGAACACGTAATTAGAACCGCCGGGGTGAAGTCCCATGCCAGAAATTGGCCACTCAGTTAACCGCCGCAACTGGGCACTCTCGTCGATCTCATGAATGCGCGGAACATCCACACCCGGATCGCCAGCCACCTCACCACTCACGATCGATCTTCACCCATTGGGTTTTCCGTGGGGTTGTAGCCGTTCACTTTTACACAGAAGTGGTTTTCACCGGGGGTAATCGGCGCTTCGCACAGGGGACACGGCTTGCGTCCGGCTGCGACAACTGCGGCTAAGCGATTTGAAATTTCTTCTGCCTGTGACCGCTGAAAGCTGAACGTGATTTCAGCGAGCGTGGCAGGTTCGGGCTCTTCCCTTGGGATGTCAGCAGCTACCAACGTAAAGACATCGGATGCGGGGTCGTGCTGTAGAGACATTTCGCCGGTTTTGAACTCGACATGAACTGGAACTGGTGAATCTACGGGCGGTGCGGGGAACGGAGCCGGATCGGGCGTCGATTCTCTTGTTGCCAAAAATTGTTTTATCGATATGCCAACCTGAAAAAGCTGCTCTTTTTCCATCCACACAACAGCTTCACCACGCTCGCTTCGCGCGGTGATGTTGAACGTTCGCTGGCCGGGTTCACCTATCGATTCGCAATGGAGGTAATCGACAAGTCCCAGATCGTTGCGTTCGAACTCGCTCAATCAATGCTCCAAGCCCGTGCAGGTTCTGAACCCATAGGAATTATTTCACTCAGGTTATCGCCACATTTTAGGCATCGCTCGGCCTTCTGGCTATCCGCTCCGGCCGTTGTCGAATCAAGTTGCATAGTTTTGACTATTCCGTACTCTATCTCTGCAAGTGATAGCATTGGTGATTAAGGCGCTGTAGAACTCAGGTTCTACACCACGGAGAAGAGTAGGTCGTATCTATTCGGTTTGAGCGAGCCCGGTATGGTGAGAGCGGGCACCTGACAGTCAACTGAAAATCACTCCTGAGCCGTTGTCTGAACGTGGGTTTTTGATTGAACCCGCAAGTAGGCGCAACCGGATTCGTGTTCCGTTAGCAGGCACGTGGGCATAACAACTGTGCTCTGCTGAGTGGCTAGTGATATCTGGTTAGATGCACTGGCAACGAGGGTGGTACCGCGAGTCATTTCGACCCGTCCCTTACTGGGGTGGGTTTTTTTGTGCCCTAAAATAGACCGGGTCTGCTAAGGATCTGAGCGCATATATCAGGAGTTCGAGCGCGCCATGACTAAAAAAGTTGAGCTATACGACACGACACTTCGTGACGGAACCCAGCAGGAAGGCATCTCGCTTTCTGTTGAGGACAAGCTCGCTATTACCCAGCGCCTCGATCAACTCGGAATCGATGTGATCGAAGGTGGATACGCTGGCGCAAACCCCAAAGACGACGAGTACTTCCAACGAGTGCAGTCGCTTGATTTGAAGCACGCTCAAATCGCCGCGTTCGGGAACACTCGCCGCGCCAACGTCGATGCCGATTCCGATCCCACACTCAAGGCTTTGCTCGACACCAACGCACCAGTTTTGACACTGGTCGGGAAGTCATCGGAATACCAGGTTCGAGACGTTCTTCAGACATCGCTCGAAGAAAATCTCGCCATGATCACCGACTCTGTTGCGTATCTGAAGAGCAAGGATCGTCGGGTTTTCTTCGACGCCGAACATTTCTTCGATGGCTACAAGATGAACCCCGACTACGCCGTCCAGACACTACGAGTAGCAATGGATTCGGGTGCAGAGCGCCTAATCCTGTGCGACACAAACGGCGGCACGCTTCCAAGCGAAGTCGCAGAGATCGTTACCCAGATCAAAAAAGATCTCGGCGAAGATGCCGTGATCGGAATCCACTCGCACAACGACACCGACACCGCTGTCGCCTCCGCCATTGCGGCAGTCGAAGCCGGTGCGTTCCAGGTGCAGGGCTGCATCAACGGCTACGGTGAACGAACCGGAAACGCCAACATGGTCAGCGTGATCGGCAATCTAAACTTGAAAATGGGAGTCTCAGCAATCTCCGACGACCAGCTAGCCACCCTGACCGAAGTATCAAACTTCGTTTCGGAAAAAGTAAATCGAAGCCCATTCCAGTTCCAACCATTCGTTGGTTCCAGCGCGTTCTCCCATAAAGGCGGACTTCACGCCGCAGCAACCCAGAAGTCGGTTCAGGCATACCAGCACATCGAGCCCTCGCTGGTCGGAAACTCAAACGACGTAGTAATTTCCGAACTCTCAGGTCGAGGCAACATCATCCACCGAATTCGCGAGATGGGACTAGAAGCCGACCTCGACGATGCCGATGCACGCCGCATCGTCCAGCACGTAAAAGATCAGGAATCAAAAGGCTTCTCCTACGAAGGCGCAAACGCCTCGTTCGATCTAGTCCTCCGCCGTGCCCTCCCAAACTACGAGGCACCCTTCGAACTGGTCGACTTCATGGTGGTGATCGAAAACCGACGTCGATCCTCGTTTGGCACCGGCTGGCGAACAGACGGCACCGAGCACCCGATGCTCTCAGAAGCCACAGTAAAAGTACGAGTCGGCGACAACATTCTCCACACAGCAGCCGAAGGCGACGGGCCGATCGGCGCGCTCGACGGCGCCCTACGCAAGGGCCTAACCGATGCCTACCCCGAACTAAAATCGATTCGCCTAACCGACTACAAAGTACGCGTCGTAAACGAAGGCGTTGGCACCGGCGCAGCCGTTCGAGTAGTAATCGAATCCGCCGACGACAAGGACGTTTGGTACACCGTAGGCGCCTCCACAAACATCATCGAGGCCAGCTGGCTGGCACTCACCGATAGCTTCGAGTGGTGGCTATTCCAGAACAACGTTGTTGGCGGGGCGTAGGGTTTTCGGGGTCGGTCCAAGTTCGAAATATGGTCAAAGCCACCCGAGCGGCCCCGCCTAATCGGAAGCCCTGTACGGCTCGCCATCGGTCTCGATCACCAACTCCGTAACCTCAGACTCCCCGTTGATCGAAAACGCCCGCACCACCGGTCGCGTCTTCTCCACCAGTGAAACGATAACGTGCCGCGTCGATATGCTCGCCACCTCGACAGCGTTCTTGATGTCGGTTTGTGATGGATAGCCCTGCGTGAACGTGTGCGAGTGGTAGATCGCAATAAACTCACGCCCCGACTTCTTCGCCTTTTCCTGCGCCTCAACCAGTTCACCCGGCTGCATGGTGTAACGACTGATCGGCTTTCTGGCCACGTTCGGCATGCGGTGTAGCTCGTCCGCCTCGTCGCCTTTGCCAAGCAGCAAGCCACAACATTCGTTGGGATCGTCTTCCATTGCGTGGGTAATGAGTTCGGCCAGTAGGTGGCGGGGAATCTTGATCGACAAAGTTTTTGGAAAATACTCGGGTTCAGATGAGGAGAATTCGAAATAGGGTCAGCAACGTGCAGGCGAGTGCTGCGCGATTATACGTACAGCCATAGAATCAGATGCTCGCAACAGCCCCGCGATTTCGCCAGTCGCAACCGAATCCCAACAATCTGAACTAAAAAAATGAACCCAGAAGAACAGAAGATATCGGCCGGAATACTCGCCCTCAACCGGGTGCGAGTACAGACAATCGACGAACTCCCAGAAGAGGCCCGACCAGCTGACGAGGCCGAGGCCTATGAAGTTCAGGAAGCACTACACTCGCTTCTCGACGAGGCCGGCTACGGCAAACGCGTCGGCTACAAAATCGGCTGCACAACCCCCGTAATGCAGGAATTCCTCGGCATCGCAAACCCCTGCGCTGGCGGAGTGTTCAACACGTCGACCAACTACATCACTACCTCTGCCCAGTATCAAAACTTCTCGCATCCGGGAGTCGAATGCGAGATAGCCGCCTTCATCGGCACCGATCTCACACCGACCACCGACGGCTCGCCATTCACAATAGATTCGGTTGCTCCAGGGGTGAAGGCATTATTCGGTGCTATAGAAATAGTCGACGATCGCTGGACCGACTACAAAGCCGTCGATACCCCGACCCTGATCGCCGATGATTTCTTCGCTTCAGGCATCGTTCTAAGCCAACCACTACCAGTCGCCGAAGCCCCAGATCTAACAAAAGCAATCGGCCACATGACGATCAATGGCAAACGAGTAGGCGAAGGCACAACTGGCGACATTCTGGGGCACCCCTACGAAGCGCTGGCATGGCTAGCCAACTCACTCGCAGCACGAGGCAAACACCTCAAAACCGGCGAAGTCGTCATGCTCGGCAGCGTAGTAGAAACGCAGTGGATAATGCCCGACGACGAAGTCCAAATCGACATCGAAGGCGTCGGCGGAGCACTCGTAAAGTTCGTTTAGCGAGCTACCCAACGACACTCCACGAGTCCGAGTCCGATCCCCAGCCCAATCCCCAACCCGCCCGCGACCAGCACACCCGGCCGCGAGCGTTCGGAGAATGTTTGTCGCCTAACTGCAACTGGGATTATCGAAAATTCCGAATCCCTGCCCTCAAGGGGTTTGCAGCTGGAGCCCTATTGAACGCTGAGATCCGTCAAAGTGCGTATTTAAGTTCAACTTAGGAGTTTCAATTTCGTCGAAGTTCGCCAACATACGTCGAAGGCCGTCCCCGGTTGCTGTCAAATTGGCTGTCAAACTGAGACCGCTAATTCAGGGGTAATTCCGGTCGAATATCATTGAGTATATTAGTGGTAATCAGCAATTGTGGTGCAGAAAACAATTTAAGTACCGAACATTTATCATGCCGGATACTAGTTCAATCGTTGCCCCTCAATGAATCTCAGATTCCACTCGATCTGTTGGTGAAACTCCGCGAATTCGGCAGCATCAGACCGTCAATGGAGGTAGAGCTCGCCTAGGATGTTGTTCACATGACACTCGGGTGAATACATCTCGAACGCAGATCCAATGCGTTCGAGACCGTCCTAATCGAAACTGAACTTCGAAAGGGAGCGAAATATTGAAAAATTCTCGCATCACTGTCACGGGACCTGCTGCAATTGGATTCGTACTAATTGCTTGGGTCATGTGATTAGATTCCGAAGGCACGTCAACCGCAATCTGCCTCAAAATCTGAATCCACGGCCACAACAGAGGAGCCCCAACGCCGTCATAAGATAGACCCCAGTAATTCTCAAATCCCAGCTGCTGAGCAAGAGTCGCCGCCTCACTCGCCGACCGAGTCTTACCGGATCCGGGCTCACCCGAAAGCAGTACTGCCTGAAAATCACCGGTCAACGCCCGGGCAAGGGTAGCATGTAATCGATCAATCAAAATCGAGCGGCCAACATAACGCGTAAATGCAGACGCCGGACGAGGAGTCGGATTCGGCTTAAAGCTCGTCGCACGCGACTCGATCCACAAACCACCGCCCGGAACAGTGTCACCCGCTATCGGATGTCCCGCAGCCCGAAGATCAGAAATATCGCGATAAATTGTCCGCACCGTCACGCCACAACGAGCCGCGAGAAATCCTGCCGTCACCGGCACGTCAGTTCCACCAAGAATCTTGTGTATCAGGGCAAAACGATCGCTCTTTTTCACAAAAAAGTCGCCTCCAGCTAACAACAAGGGCCTTAACCCAAAATGTCACATGTGACATTTGTGATTCCGAGTATATTATGCCGCTGAGAAATCAAACGTGCCAAACATAAAAAGTGGAGCTCTCAAATTGAAGATCACCGATATTGAAGTTATTAAGTGGCATCCGGGAACCGGAAAGAACTTCATCTACATCAAGCTCTCGACCGACGCAGGTATAACCGGCTGGGGCGAAGCCTATTCCCAGTCCGATCGCGACACCCAAATCGAAGCTCACGTCGATCAACTTTCGCGATATTTGATCGACAGAGACCCGTTTCACATCCGACATTTCATGCATGTCGCCCACGAAGATTTCGCAACAAAACGTTCGGCAATGGACCTGCATTGTGCGTTGAGCGGCATCGAAATCGCCATGTGGGACATCGTTGGTAAAGCTCTCGAACAACCCATCTACAACTTGATAGGCGGACCTGTCCGACCACACATAAGGGTTTACGCGAACGGTTGGGCCAGAGGATCAGCCGATGACACAGCCCAGGCGGCAGCGACGCTGGTCGAAGAGCGTGGCTTCAATGCCCTGAAGTTCGATCCGTTCCCCGGACCATGGCGTGAGTACCCGAATCGGGATGAGCTTGTTGAAGCCGCCGACACCGTCGGCAAGGTCCGAGAAGCTGTGGGTCCGGACGTCGAGTTACTGATCGAAGTCCATCGCCGTTTGGCGCCAGTGCACGCCATTAGTGCTGCAAAACAGATGGAGAAGTACAACCCTTACTGGTTCGAAGAGCCCTGCCCTCCAGACAATATTGATGCCATACGGGAAGTGAAAGAAAACACGACGATTCCGGTCGTAACTGGCGAGGCGCACTACACACGAAACGGCTTCCGAGAGATTTTCGATAAGCGTGCGGTCGACATCATTAATCCTGATATTTGCAACACGGGCGGAATTCTTGAGATCACGCAGATCGCTGCGATGGCTCAGCCTCACTACATCGGGGTTTCACCGCACGGGTACAACTCGACTTCGATCGGGTTGGCGGCCGGGGTACATGCTTCGGCGAACATGCCAAACTTCCTGATATACGAGTACTTCGTCAGCGTAGAAGATGTCTGTCGTAGTTTCACTTCGGGATACCTCGATCCACACAACAGCTATATCGAACTGCCCACCGCACCGGGTTTGGGAATCGACATTAATGAGGAAAAACTGGCGCAACACCCGTACAAACAATTCCCGCCACGTGCGATTCGGACAGTGGAGGATGAGCGGCAGTGGCACTAGGACGATGATCATCGTGTCCTGAGCGGAGTCATCGCAGCCGAAGGATCTGGGGTGGTGACGCGCTGGCTGGGCTGGGAACTGAATCCAAGCTGGCATTCACCTTCAACCTGACCTTCTCCCTGAGAGAGAAGGAATAAGGGGAGACGATACTAACTATGTGGGCTGAGTCGCCGAGATGTTGTGAAATGTTCGCCGATTGCCACGTCGGCGGCCTCCTCGCAATGACAGGATCGTCAGCTCATTAGTCCGCTTTAAAGTAAAAACCCCTCGGCCATTACGGTCGAGGGGTTTTTACTTTATGTTCGCAACGACGAAGCGTTACCGATTTTCAGCCTGTAGGTATTAGCTGAGTCGGTAGCTACGGCGAGACTTGCTCGCGCTGTAGTGACTGTGCCGTGCGACCTGGTCTCCAAGTAACTGGGCGTGGTTCAGCTCTTTCGGCGACACTAAGCGTGTGTCGAATGCGTGGCCAAGCCGCCCAATTGCGAGACGGATGACGTTAGTCAATTTGATTTCTCCGCGAAAACTACTAGACGGATTCAGTACCGTTTAGCGTCCTACCAGTGGACTTCGTTATTACCCATCCGGTGAACTAGTTCAATGATATCACTTATCGCGACGAATATCGTCATGTAAACATCTGTTTACAACATCATACGCACGACACACGAGGGTATTTTGCTAAATAATTACGTATCCCGCTATATTGTCTGACATATTGAACTATTACCTCTCATTGTGATCAATTTCACGAATACGATAGGTAATTTCGCCAGTCTTTTATGTGATCGCGTGACAACTACCGAGATTTACCGCCCGTAGTTGCGTTTCACGATGAATTTGAGAGCGGGTCGGTTGGACTAGCCGTGCGTCAGCCGCTGAGTCGATTCAGCGTTACTGGCTATTTCATCCCAGTCCCACAGCTGCGGAATCGTCTCAATATTCGCCCACATGTTCTGCTGGTCGGAGAAATGCGGGCTTGCCGGATGGCCTGACGATCCCAGCGGTACGATCCAGCGACCGTTGCTCCAGTTCGATGGGTCGTGGATGTACCGGTTTATCGGGCCTGATTTAATGGCGAACTCGGCTGGTGTCGGGCTTCCGCTGGCAAATGGAACATCGCCATCACCCGAGGCTTCGACTTTGGGCGGGTTGAGTTGGGCGGCGGCTTCCGGGAACGCACCACTCAGCGGGTGAGCATGTCCGGTCTTGTGCAAGTCGCCCCATCGCCACTTGTTCACATCGTCACTGAAGCGTCCTGCGAGATAGTCGACGCCGGCCTTGAACGCACCTTCGACGAGATCGTCGGTCTCGAAGCCGTAGTTCGCTTCCGAAAGCGATCCATCTCCAAGCCTGCGTATGAAGTCGGGTTTGAGCTGGCGGCGAAGCAGATCTTCGGCCCCGGCATCAACCGCTTCACCGGTTACGCCTCCAGCCAACGATGCGAAGGCACGTACTGCCAGAAGCTTATTGAGTTCTCGTGTCGAGGCAGCGTAAATGGCGGCCGCGGTTGAATCCTCTTTAAGATCGTGATCCCATTCGCCAAGCAATCCGGCCGCGCTGGCATAGATTCCATCCAGGCCGGTCAGGGTCTGAATGGCGCCACAGAGAGCCGCAGCTGGGATAGAAACGGTGTCGGCGTGGATAGATGACATATCGGCAACAGTTGCTTTCCGATCTTTGAGGTCTTCGATGCGACCGCGTATTCGCCTTGCCCTGTAGTCGGTACCGTACATGTTGGTTAGATAGTGCTCGTAGTCGTGGTCGACCACTCGCTGGTTGCAGGTGACGATCCAGCCAGAATCTGGGTTCTTTGAACGTGGAAGATCGGGATTCGGAATAAAACCGTTCCATTCGTGCTCGCCCGTCCAGCCGGGAATTGGCCCCCAGCCGTTGACCGACTTACGGGATGGCACGCGCCCTTTGAACAGATACCCGAAGTTGCCGTGGACGTCGGCGTAGGGATAGTTATTCACTCGGTCGGTCCAAGTATCGAACGCTGTTTCGAGTTCGTCTGCCGATTGAGATTTCATTGCACCGTAGGCGGCATCGACCCATCTGGTACCACTACGAGAACCGGGATCGGAGATGGCGACGCCCCAGCCTGAATCGACGCTTCCAGAGATGATCGGTCCGTGATGGGTTTCGACGATCTCCACGTCTTCAGACGTGCCGTTTCGTACAGATATTTTTTCTACCGAACGGACTGCTTCGATCCAGTTGTTTTTGAAGAGGTACTCGACTTTGGTGCTGGATCGCCTTAGCTGCTCGACGAAGAGATCCTGGGTGTCGGCGCCGCCGTGGGTCATGCCCCAGCCTACGTGGTCGTTGTGGGCGAAATGCATGGCCATGGGCACGCCAGGAATCGAGTGACCCAGTGTCTGGAAGTCGGGGCTTTTCAGGTGGACCTGATAGTAGACGTTCGGAACCTCGAGTCCGCGATGTGAGTCACCAGCCACCAACGGTAATCCCGATTCGGTGCGATCGCCCGATATTGCCCAGCCGTTCGATCCACCATCGGTTTCTCTGAGAGATTCAGTGGCGTTCACAACGTTTGTTAGTTCTTCTATTGCGTTCAGCGCGCCACCGGAATACTCGGCTCCGGGCGGGACGGTCATAAGTGCGCCGGGTTGGCTTCCGGGCGAGATAGCAGCGGTGCGTTCGGGTCCGATTTCAGCTGCGAGTTTTGCGAGCCAGAGTTTTGCCTGAAACGACCCTTCAGCGGTGTTTCGCACCTTGTAGACGAGGATGCAGTGCCAGTCTTCCCATTTTCCTGGCTTCGTTCCGGTGAGCATGTACTCGACCGGGAGCGGGGCATCCGATTCGATGAATGCATTCACCCCGGCTGTGTAAGCGGCGATCATTGCCTGCGCTTCAGGGCTGCAGACTTCGAGATCACGTTCCGAGACGATCTTTAGCGATCGACGTCGCATGAGCCTGTCTTGAGCAAGACCGCTGGCTCCGAGATGCTCGGCTGACCTGCCAAGGCATCGCAGCCTGTCGTAGTCCATCTGGAATAGTCGGTCTTGGGCCGTTGCAAAGCCCTGGGCGAAAAAGAGGTCGGTTTCGTTGTCGGCCGAAATGTGCGGGATACCCCATTCGTCACGATGAATCGTTGCATCGCCAACGATGCCAGATAGCTTTAGATCCGATTCAATATCGGGCAGTGCGTTTTGAAGATCGGCGTCGGTTATCTGGTTGGTCATGGTTCCTCTGAGGCGGCTAGTCGGCGACCAGTCGCTTTCATGGATTGGGATAAGGGGTACGGGTTGCTCGATGACAACTCGGTGTACTTTAGATGGCGGTTCGCCAGTGTCAAGGAACGTAAGGCCACAAATGCAGTTGACCGGAGCGAAAACGAGCAGATAATCGGCGGTACGTGACCCTCGGGGTTTTTTGGGGCCATGGGGTGGCCGACGTATGTAAACCGTATTCATAGGAACCGAACGTTGAAGATTACTAGTGCTCGATCATGGATAGTAAAAACGCCGTGGGGCAACAATCCTGGGGCTGACGAGATTCGTGAAAATACTGACCGAACATTCGTGTTCATCCAGGTCGACACCGATGAGGGGATTACGGGTTGGGGTGAGATCACCACTTACCCGGGGCCTGTTGCGAACGGGGCGATTGCGGCGTTTGTCGATCAGATCGGCAAGTGGCTGGTTGGCGAGAATCCTGAGGACATCGAGCGAATCTGGGCAAAGATATTCAGGGGCATGACGTATGTTGGCACCCGCGGTGCAACGACCGCGGCTATCAGCGGGATCGATATAGCGTTGTGGGACATCCGCGGTAAAGCGTTGAACCAGCCTGTGTACAAACTTCTTGGCGGGGGCGTGCGCGACAAGATTGCGCTGTACACACATCCACCGAGTGTGAAGCGCCCTGATGAAATCATTCAGCCTGTGAAAGACATTGTCGAATCGGGTCATCGAGCCTTCAAGATGGACCCGATGATGCAAAATCTCCACGTCGGCAATGACACCTTCCTCGACGGTGAGATCAGTATCGAGGCAGAGAACACTGCGATGGATATTCTTGCTGCGGCCAGAGAGGCGGCGGGTCCGGATATCGAGATTCTTATCGATGCGCACGGAATGTACAACGTGCCGACCGCCATTCGGCTGGCGAATCAGATGGCCGAGTGGGACATTTTCTGGTTCGAGGAGCCGGTTCCCGTAGAAAGCTGGAAGGCTTTGAAGCAGGTGAAAGAGCAGATATCACCGCTGGTGTCGGTTGGTGAGCGGCTTCACACGAGGTGGGATTTTGTGCCGATCTTCGAGAACGGATTGGCCGATTACATCATGCCGGACGTTACGTGGACTGGTGGTATTACCGAGTTGAAGAAGATCGCAACGATGGCCGAGGCGTACTACGTGCCGATTTCACCGCACGATGCCTCTG
Organism: Dehalococcoidia bacterium; assembly: GCA_012959765.1. Taxonomy (GTDB): domain Bacteria; phylum Chloroflexota; class Dehalococcoidia; order Lucifugimonadales; family Lucifugimonadaceae; genus Lucifugimonas. Next base: position 70,668 of record DUCO01000027.1, read on the forward strand.
GCCCGATCAACGTGATGTCGGGTGCGCAGGTGATGTTGACCGTCCGGAACTTCTACAAGCTGGAGACCAGCCGGTACGACCTTTCCGGGTACGACGTGATGATCGACCATCCGCTGGATATACGCGAAGGCGACTTATACGTTTCTGACCGACTGGGGATTGGCGTGAATCTGGACCCTGAATGGCTGGCAGCGCACGCGATCGACCCGAACACCGAGTTTGCGGGTAAGGATTCTTAGGAGATAAATAGGGTCGGTGTGGCAGCGTAACTTTATCGTGAGTCGTAAGTAGACTTCGTGTTGCCGGGTGATTGCCGCGTCGTGCCTCCTCGCAATGACAGACGCAACGCTGCCGCGCCTCCTCGCATCGAACTTGTATGAAAGTTCAATCGGTGGTGAAGACGGGGTTGTTGCGTTCGATGTGGGCTGGCCGCCTGCTTTTTGTAGTTTTGGGTCTGTTGATGATCGTTATTGCAGTCGCCTGTGCGGCTGAGGTGACGCCGGCGGTCGACGATTTGGAGTTGGTGGCCGAGCAGGTTGTCGACTCACCAGATGCTGCCGAACTCGATGTCGATTCGTTTGCTGCAATAAATCCTGAGCCTGAATTTCGTGAACTCGATGTTGAGTTTGATCTTGGATTTTACGAGCGAGAGCGGTTACCTCGGGACGCCATCGAACCGATTTACACGCCCAAGTTCGTCTCGCCTGATGAATCTGTACTACGGCCAGACGAAATCGTTATGGGACTCGTGATCAACGGAGACGCCAGGGCTTATCCGACCGGTTTACTGAGAGCGCGGGAGATGGTCAACGACGAGGTGGGCGGTACTCCAGTCCTGGTCATGTGGTGACCGATTTGCTACACCGGTCTCGTGCATGACCGGCGAATCGATGGAGTGGTGGGACTGGGAGACGCAGAGCATCTGGTCGCAGCCGTGGGGTGCAGCCATTGACGGCGAACTTAGCCGAACACGACTCACCCTGCTGCCATACGAACTGGTTCCCTGGCAATCCTGGCGCGACCAGCATCCCGATACCAAGGTGTTGGTTGATGAGCGCGCCAACCTTGTTTACAGGGGGTTATCAGCAATAGATCGGTTCGTAATCGGTGTTTCTATCGGCGAGGCTGCGAAGGGGTTTTACTTCGTTTCATCGGCTCAGGAAGGAGTCGTGAACGAAACCGTTGGCGAATTCCCAGTGACGGTATTTGCAGATGAAGGCACGAGGCGAATTCACGTTTTGCTGCGTTCGTCTCAGCCAGGTTTGGGTGGTTCGCAGAAACTCCCTGATCAAGTGACATTTGAACTTGTTGAGAGCCCAGAATCGCCGGGAGTCATTGAAGTTCAAGACGTCGAAACAAACTCGACATGAGATCTTGAACTCGGAGTGGCAACAGACGGACCTCTCAAGGGTGCATTGCTACAGCGAGCGCCCTACGTCTCGGCCTACTACTGGGCGTGGGAAGAGTTCAACCCACATACCCAGTTCTGGGGCGACCGGTTCGACGAGCTGGACTAGCCAGCCCGTTGCGCACTGTTACCCAGCGACGAGGCCGGCGATCATGTCGCCAACTTGGCTTGTCGTGAGTGGTCGCTCGCCTGCTGTGGCGATGTCGTTGGTGCGGTAGCCCTCGGAAAGTACCGAGTCGACCGCCCCTTCAATGGCATCAGCCTCGGTGTTGAGGCCGAACGAGAGGCGTAGCAGCATTGCTGCACTCAGGATCGATGCCATCGGGTTAGCAAGTGACTTGCCTGCGATATCGGGCGCAGAACCGTGTATGGGTTCGTAGAGCGCTGGCTTTCCACCACGGCGGCGTCGACCGTTCTTCGGGGGCAGTGACGAGATAGATGCTGAAGGCAGCATTCCCAATGAACCACCGATAACGGCAGCTTCGTCGGAGATGATGTCGCCAAAGGTGTTTTCAGCGACGATTACGTCGAATATCACAGGGTTAGTTACGATTTGCATCGCAGCGTTGTCGGCAAGCATGTGTATGAGTTCGACACTCGGGTACTCGATTCCAACCTCGGTTGCGACTTCGCGCCAGAGTCGGGAAGACTCCATCACGTTCATCTTGTCAAGGGAGTGGACACGCTTCTTGCGGTCTCGGGCGAGTTCAAATGCGACACGGACTACTCGCTCGATCTCTTTTTCAGAGTAAGCGAGGGTATCGACCGCTCGGCGACCACGGGAGTTCTCCCATCGGCGCTTTGGCTTGCCAAAGTAGAGGCCACCGGTGAGTTCACGGACGATGATGAAATCGACGTCAACTAGCAGTTCGGGCCGGAGAGGCGACGCGTCAATGAGTTGTTCGTAGACCTTGACGGGCCGGAGGTTGGCGAACAGTCCAAGACCTTTTCGAAGGGCAAGAATGCCATCTTCGGGTCGAACTTTAGCCAGCGGGTCGTCCCATTTCGGACCACCAACAGCACCGAAAAGAACGGCGTCTGAACCAAGAACAATGTTCATGGTGTCGGCCGGAAGAGCGGTCCCGTTGGTGTCGATAGCGACACCACCGACAGGGCCTGTCACATATGTGAACTCGTGACCAAAACGACGCCCAACGGCGTCTAGAACTTTAACTGACTCGGCTGTAACTTCCGGGCCAATCCCGTCACCACCAAGAACTGCGATCCGTGCATCCATCTACAGGCTCTGCTTTCGCTTATAGAAAAGGGCTCATCCGTAAAAAATCAACTTTGGAAGTCTAACAGCGGGTTGGCTTACAGACCACTCAATTTTCTGAGCAGTATGCTAACCCATACGAATCGCCTACCAGCGGGCGGTGCGTTGTTCCTCGAATGAGTCGATTGCTTCGCCGAGGCTGAGCGTGATTCCGACGTCGTCCAGTCCCTGCAACATAGAGTTCTTTCTGAACGGGTCGACATCGAAGCTGGCGCTCAGACCCTGATCGTCGGTGACGGTCTGTGATTCCAGATCGACAGTTACTTTATAGCCTGAGCCTCGGAGTGCGCGGGCCATGATGGTGTCGACTTCTGATTCGCTGAGTACTACCGGGAGCAAGCCGTTCTGCATGCAGTTGCTGCGGAATATGTCGGCAAAGCTGGTGGAAATGATGGCGCTGTATCCCATTTCCATGAGTGCCCATGGGGCGTGTTCTCGGGAGGATCCGGAACCAAAGTTACGACCGCCAACAAGAATGTTTGCAGTACGGTAGCGGTCTTGATTCAAGATGAAATCGGGGTTGAGCACGCCATCTTCGAGGTATCGCCAGTCGAAGAATGCGAATTCGCCAAAGCCGGTTCGCTCAATACGCTTGAGGAACTGCTTTGGGATGATCTGATCAGTATCGACGTTTGCTCGATCGAGAGGCGCAACGATGCTGGTGAGCTTCGTGAACTTTTCCAATTTATTTATCCCCTGTCACTTTCGTTTTGGCCATCTCGCCCTCTTTTGGCGCGGGCTCTTCTATTTTCAGAATCTTTGCGCCTAATACCGTCTTTCAGAGCCTCTTCGAGAGGATCGATGGGGAGTGGAGGCGTAACGGTGATGTCGCCCACTTTTTTGTGACGGGCTTCCTGTGTGCCATGAAGCCCTACTGCAACGTATATCGCTGCTATACCCAGGACGGCAAGCAACAGATCGGCATACACCAGCCGCTGGTGTGCGATGATCACGTCGTCGAGTGTTTCGCGAATCTGATACCAGAACCAGCCTATGGACCTGGGGTTGAATATAAATACGGCGACAAAAATCGCGGCCCAGACGTGAACTCTTACTCGAACCTTGCCTTTTTTCTGCCACTCGGTCGGTTCTTGAGTCGATACAGCAGGATCGCTAGCTCGGTATAACTCCTTGAAAACAGCCCAGGGCTTCACCAGATTAAATACTGGAATGAAGAACCACATAACCGATTTTTCGGGAGAGAATCCCTGCTTGGCGCTCTTCAGCGTGAGCAAGTTCCTGCTGGCGCGATGCGTGAACGAACCCCACGCAAATATGCTCGCGAGCAGTATGGCGAGTAGTGCAACTGTCAGGAACGAACCTGTTCCTTTTACCGATTCGTATTCGCTCTGTACGGCAAATAGTTGTGTGCAGTCTGGCGTCACGATGAACACACCGTCAGGGTCGGCGCAGGTCAGGCCTTCTCTGGCTGCGAAATCGATCATCGCTTGAGGTGCGAGAATCGCGGGAGGAGCGCTAACTATTCCCTGATCCTGAATCTCTACAAGGAGGTTCGCAGTCGCTCGGTCCTGGAACGCCAGCGCAACTGCGATGGCTGTCCACGCAAGAAGCACAATAACGACCCATTTGAGTTGGGTGCTGTTCGATTCGTATTTGTACGGATCGTATCGCTTGATCTTGGCCTTATCCATCTCGGATCGGCCAGTAAGACGGCCAAAAAAGCCGTGAGTACCGGGCGCAATTTTGAGTCCATTTCGAGTACGTCGATCGCGCCCGCCGGAAGATTGTCCGCGACTGGAGCCACCTCGGCGTCGTTCGCCCGGTGGGCGAGGATCGAAGCTCGGTGTTGGATTTTCGCCAGACTCTGACATTATTTTATGTCCCAATCCCTAACGTCTACAAAATGACCTTCGATGGCGGCGGCGGCGGCCATTTCCGGGCTTACAAGGTGTGTACGCCCGCCCTTGCCCTGTCGGCCTTCAAAGTTACGATTTGAAGTTGAGGCGCAGCGCTCACCGGGTACAAGGATATCGGGATTCATGCCGAGGCACATCGAACAGCCTGACTCGCGCCATTCGAAGCCAGCTTCCTTGAAGATCTCATCAAGACCTTCTTTTTCGGCGAGCATCTTGGTAAGAGTCGAGCCGGGCATGATCTGTGCTCGAACAGTTGAAGCAACGGTGTGTCCCTTGACGATCAGCGAAGCGGATCGCAAATCCTCGATTCGAGCGTTGGTGCAGGAACCGATGAATACTCGATCAATTTCGATATCTTCGATAGCCATGCCGGCTTTGAGATCCATGTATTCGAGTGCCCGTTCAGCCGAAGACTTGTCGGCGGGATCGTCGAAGTCTTCCGGTGAAGGAACGCTCGCTGAAATTCGAGTTACCTGACCGGGGTTGGTGCCCCAGCTTACGTGTGGCTCGAGTTCATCACAGTCGATTTCCAGAAGCTCATCGAACTCGGCGTTTTCGTCGGTTGCAAGCTCTCGCCACTCGGCGACGGCAGCATCGAAATCATCGCCCTTGGGCACGAACTTTCGACCACGCATCCAGTCGAACGTGGTGTCGTCGGGGGCGATCAGTCCGGCTCGTGCACCAGCTTCGATCGTCATGTTGCAGACTGTCATTCGACCGGCCATGCTGAGGCTTTTGATCGGTTCGCCGGTGTATTCAATTACATATCCGGTGCCACCAGCCGTACCCATTTTGCCGATGGCAGCGAGGATCATGTCCTTCGCAGTTACGCCCTGTTTCAACGCGCCGTTGAAACGAACTTCCATCGTTTTTGGCTTGCGCTGGCGGAGGGTTTGAGTAGCGAGAACGTGCTCGACTTCAGAAGTACCTATACCAAATGCGAGCGAGCCGAACGCACCGTGGGTCGATGTGTGCGAGTCGCCACAGACGATTGTCATACCGGGCTGGGTGTAGCCCTGTTCCGGGCCGATGACGTGAACGATGCCCTGCCCTGGCGAATCGACGTCGTAGAGGGTGACGCCGGTTTCTTTACAGTTCTCGCGGAGGGTGTCGACCTGGATTCGAGCGATGGGATCTTTGATCACTTCCGCCCGCGTGTCGTCGGTGGGAAGGTTGTGGTCGACGGTTGAAATCGTGAGATCGGGTCGGCGCACCTTACGATTCGTGAGTCGCAGTGCTTCGAATGCTTGCGGTGAGGTGACTTCGTGCACCAGATGCAGGTCGATGTAGATCAGAGCTGGTTGGTCTTCAGGCTCGGCAACTATGTGTTGCTCCCAGATCTTTTCAAACATGGTTTTGGCCATGTGCGCGTAACCCTCCATAAAAACAAACCACTCGCAATAAATTAATGCGAGCAGAAATAGTAACGCAAAAGCGGCACCCCTCTAATTTTTTGCGAATTTGGGGGGGATGCCGCTTCTTTATTTTTTACTTTGCGACTTGCTGGCTAGACGGCACCCGTCGTTGCAGAGCGATCTTGAATGCCGATTGTTATCAGCCTGTTGATTGCGTTTACGTATGCCTTGGCCGATGCCACAACGATGTCGGAATCGGATCCACGACCAGAATAAACCGAGCCGTCTTTCGCCACCCTGATGGTCACTTCACCCAGCGAGTCGATTCCTTCGGTAACCGCCGATACTGAGAACTCGGTGAGTTCGATATCGAGGTTAACGACTGAGTCGATCGCCTTGCAGACCGCGTCGACGGGACCTGTGCCCTTCGACTCGACTGTCCGCGACTTTCCATCGGGGCAATCCAGCGTGATCTTTGCTTCAGGTTCGGTGTCATTGCCGCAGACGACGTGGACTGAATCTACTTTGTAGATGCGGTCGGTGTCGACGTAGCGATGCTGCTCCGACATGAGTGCATCAAGATCAACATCGGTAACTTCACGTTTGTTATCGGCAAGATCCTTGAACGTGACAAACACGCTTGCGAGTTCTTCGTCCGAAAGGTCGTAGCCGAGTTCGTGCAGTCGAGAACGTAGCCCCGCCCTGCCCGATAATTTACCCAGCACGATCGCCTGACCACGCCAGCCGACAGTGTCGGGCTCCATGATCTCGAAGGTCGTTCTTTCCTTCAGATACGCGTCCTGGTGGATACCAGATGAGTGCCTGAAAGCGTTTTGACCGACGATGGCTTTGTTTGCCTGCACGGGAATTCCAAAGATGGAACTGACCATGCGACTGGAGTTACCGATTTCAGACGTGTTGATGTTGGTTTCAACTTTGTAGTGATCGGGCCGAGTTTCGATCGCCATGATCACTTCTTCGAGAGCGGCATTTCCTGCACGCTCGCCAAGTCCGTTGATACAGCCTTCAATTTGCCTTGCACCGTTTTCGAGGGCAGCAAGTGAGTTGGCAGCTGACATTCCGAGGTCGTTGTGGCAGTGAACGCTTATCACTGCCTGATCGATATTCGGCACGTTGTCGATGATGCCTTTGATCAACGCGCCAAACTCGTCGGGGGTTGAATACCCGACGGTGTCTGGAATGTTGACCGTGGTTGCACCTGCCTTGATGACGGCTTCAACCATGGCGTAGAGATACTCTGGCTCGGTACGTGAGGCGTCCATCGGCGAGAACTCAACGTCATCGACGTAGGTTTTCGCGTGGGCGACTGCGGTCACAGCCATGTCCATGATGGCTTCACGGTCCTTGCGCATCTGGTGCATCAGGTGGATGTCGGAAGCTGAGAGGAACGTGTGAATACGTGCGTTCTCAACGCCTTCAAGCGCCTTGCCTGCTGCATCGATGTCGGCTTTAACCGCTCGCGCCAGTGAAGTAACGATCGGGCCTTTCACCTCGTTGGCGATGCGGCGCACTGCCTCAAAGTCACCGGGTGAACTGCCAGCAAATCCCGCCTCGATCACGTCGACGCCTAGCTTGTTTAGCTGGTGAGCGATACGAATTTTTTCTTCAACGGTTAGACCTGCGCCGGCAGATTGCTCGCCGTCACGAAGAGTCGTGTCGAAAATTATTACATTGTCTTGTGTATCGCTCTGTTGCGCCATGTGAATACCTCCAGCGCTCGACCATCATTGACGGGCTACACCCGCCGGGTTTGAACGCCGATACGTGTGTCGGTGGATCGGCGTTCCCTAAACAGGAGTGACTATGTAGTCGACTCCAACCAGGGCATCATGTCTCGAAGCTCTTTACCGACCTTCTCCACTCCGTGTTCTTTATTGTCGGCACGCATCTGCTTGAACTTGTGCTGACCTTCGTCGTTCTCAGCGATCCATTCACGGGCGAATTCGCCTGACTGAATCTGCTTGAGGACTTTTTCCATATTCTTCTTCACATTGGCGTCAATGATTACCGGGCCACGTGAGTAGTCGCCGTATTCAGCCGTTTCACTGATCGAGTAGCGCATGTGACCGAGGCCGCCCTGGTACATGAGATCGACGATAAGTTTGAGTTCGTGAAGAACCTCGAAGTAGGCGGACTCGGGTTCGTATCCGGCTTCTACCAGTACATCAAATCCGGTTTTTACGAGTTCGCTTACGCCACCACAGAGAACTGCCTGTTCACCGAACAGGTCGGTTTCGGTTTCTTCCTTGAAAGTGGTCTCGAGAATTCCGGCTCGCCCGCCGCCGATGCCTTTGCCGTAAGCAAGTGCGAGGTCGTGAGCAGTGCCAGAAACATCCTGATGAACGGCGATGAGACATGGAACGCCAAGTCCTCGCTCGAACACGGCACGCACTCGGTGACCCGGTGCCTTGGGGGCGATCATGACAGCGTCGACGTTGGCCGGCGGGTTGATTTGATCGTAGAAAATCGTGAAGCCGTGGGCGAAGAGGAGGGTCTTTCCTGCAGTGAGGTTAGGCTCAACGTCTTCTTCGTAGACGCGCTTCTGGACGGTGTCGGGCAGGCAAAAAGAGATCAGGTCGGCTCGCCTGGTTGCTTCGGCGTTGGAAACGACTTCGAGTCCAGCTTCCTCAGCAATCTGCTTGCTGCGGCTGCCCTCGTAGAGACCAACGATTACGTTGAAACCGCTGTCTTTGAGGTTAAGCGCGTGTGCGTGACCCTGCGATCCGTAACCGAGCACTGCGATTGTTTTATCGCGCAGTATCGAGTCGTCAATATCTTTGTCGTAAGTGAGGGTAGCCATTTCGAATTGTCAGCCTTAGGGCTCGTGATTTTGTGTCGTTATCTTCTGGTGGCAGTCCCACCAGAAGTTGATTTATAGAAGCGTTTTTACTTAGACGCTTCCGGATTCACCTGTTGTAACGGGCAGTATGTAGGTTGCCTTGCTTGCTTCGGACTGGAACAGGCCATCATCTTCGCCTTCGATCAGGGTTCCACGTAGCGTGGCGACCCGACCGGTGCGGATGACTTCTTCAAGTCCGAATTTACGAACAAGTTCAATAAACGAATCGATTTTCTGGCGGCCACCCGAGATTTCCACGGTAAGGCTTTCAGCTCCAATATCGATAACGTTTACTCGGAATATGTTTACGAGTTCGAGTATTTCTCTTCGAGCTTCGGCGTCGGCGGTGACTTTGATCAACGCCAGCTCGCGCCAGACGATGTTCTGTTCGGAGATGTCGTGAACTTCTACGACATCGATCAAGCGGTCAAGCTGCGCCGCCACGTGGCGTACAACCTCGTCGGGCCCCTCGACAACAAATGTCATTCGAGACAGTCCGGGTCGCTCGGAACGTCCGACTGCGAGGCTGGCGATGTTGAATCCACGCCTGCGAAACAGGCCGGCGATACGTGCGAGTACACCGGGCTTGTCCTGCACGATGGCAGAAATAGTCCGCTGGAAAGACCCGTTTTGTGGTGCTGAATCTGCCATTAGTTCGGGTCCTCGATCATTTCCTGAACGCTCTGGCCTACAGGAATCATTGGATAGAGATCGTCGACCTTCTCGATAACGAAATCGACGACGACCGGCCCATCGTGGGCGTTTGCCTCAGCGATAGCTGCTTCGAGTTCGTCCTGAGTTTTGACCCGAATTCCCTTGACTCCGTAGGCTTCTGCGAGCTTCACGAAATCGGGGTTTCGGGTGTATGTCTCGGCCTGATAATCGCCGTCATAGAAGAATGTCTGCCACTGGGTGATCATTCCCAAGTGGTTGTTGTTCAGAATTGCGTACTTTACCGGCAAGTTGTTTTCAGCAGCCGTTGCCAGTTCCATCATGGTCATCTGGAATCCACCGTCGCCGCAGATCGACCAGACCAGCTTGTCGGGGTTTCCGACCTGCGCGCCGATGGCCGATGGAACTTCATAGCCCATCGTGCCGGCTCCACCTGAAGAGAGCCACGAGTTGGCGTTCTTGAACTGGTAGTGCTGTGCAGCCCACATCTGGTGCTGACCAACGCCGGTTGTGATGATCGCTTCACCCTTTGTGACATCAGAGAGCGCCTTCACGACGTGCTGCCCCATCAGGCGATCGCTTTCAGGGATGCGCAGTGATGGATGTTCCGCCTTGAGGTGCTCGACGTGCCGCAGCCATTCGGCGTGAGTAGTCTGCTTTACTTTTGGGATGAGTTGGGCGAAAACGTCTTTGATATTTCCAACGACTGGCGCTTCAACCTGGATCGTCTTGTTGATTTCCGCAGGATCGATATCGACGTGGATCTTTTTGGATTTGGTCGAAAATCGCTTGGCGTCACCAACGATTCGATCGTCGAAACGACTGCCAAAGTTGATTATCAGATCGGCTTGATCGACAGTCAGCGAGGCGTATGCCATGCCGTGCATTCCCGGGAAGCCGGTACTGAGCACATGATCTTCGGGGAACGAAGATATTCCGAGCAGGGTTGTGACGACGGGGATCTGGGCTTTTTCGGCCAGTTCCTTGAGTTCATCGAACGAGCGCGAAAGTACAACACCGTGACCTGCGAGGATGACGGGGCGTTCTGCCTCGTTGATCAGTTTCGCTGCGGCTTCGACCTGAGATTCTTCGGCCTTGCCGGGAACGTTGTAGCCGGGCAGATCGATTGGTGCATCGGGATCGTAGTCGCCCATCTCCATGAAGACGTCTTTGGGGACGTCGATCAGCACGGGACCGGGTCGACCGGTTTGAGCGATGTGGAACGCCTCGTGGATCGTCGCACCGAGGTCATCGGCTCGCATAACGAGGTAGTTGTGCTTCGTAACGGGGAGTGTTGCACCGGTGATATCGGCTTCCTGAAAAGCATCGGTTCCGATGGCTGCTCGACCGACCTGCCCGGTGATGGCGACCATGGGAACGGAGTCCATCATGGCTGTCGCCAGTCCGGTGACGAGGTTGGTTGCGCCGGGGCCAGATGTAGCAAACGCAACACCAACTGTGCCGGTTGAACGTGCGTAGCCGTCGGCTGCGTGCGCTGCGCCCTGCTCGTGGCGGCAGAGTATGTGGCGCAGGTTGGGGTATTGAGAGAGAACGCCGTAGAGGGGGAGAATTGCGCCACCGGGTATGCCAAATACTACGGAGACGCCCTCTTTGAGGAGCGCTTCGCAGACTATTTGACTACCGGCGAGGTGCTTGGTCATATCGGTTCCCTAAAGGTTTATTGCCGAAATTATTCGGCAGTCCTTTCCTATCGACTACTTATTTCTAACTGTTCTCTATATCGCAAAAACTAACTTATCGCGGGCAAAAAAAAATCCCGCCCTCACAAAGGACGAGACTTGCATCCCGCGGTACCACCTTCGATTGCCAGACACCAATTTTACGTTGGCAAGTCTGACCACTCAAATGCCTTTACGAGGCAAGTCGTTTGACCCTGATTCACCAATATGACGAAATTTCAGGTCAACCGCTCCAGGGCGAGTTCTCGAATTGGCACGCACCGGTTTACACCAACCACCGGTTCTCTTTAAGCGCACCGTGTTCGGTACTACTCCCGTTCACAGCGTTTCACAATGCGCAAGTATAAGTGTTCGCGGTATCGCGAAGCAATGGCTGCACCGTGTAGCCGACTCATTAAAACGTACTACGTGTGAAATAACGCACAATCACAAACCCGGTCGCAGGAATATACTTCTCCGGTTGCTCGCAAACAATTCGATACTAATCTTGCCAACTCAGATCAACATTCAACTACGCAGTTTCAAATGGTCCGATATTGATGCGCTTCAATTGCTGCTGAACGATATCGGTCGGCATGGTCACCGAGATTGGCCGAGCAATGTTGATGAACTGCGGGCCGAACTTGAGTATCCACGCGTTCAACCGAAGCAAAACGTCGCGCTAGTAACAAATGGTGATGGCGTGACCGGTTACGCAATTGTCGAACCCGAAGCGAATATCGGTCGTTCGGTAATTGGAATCGGTAGTAGCAAGATGGGGTTGGCAGCTCGAAAGCAGTTGCTGGATTGGGCTACGGATCGTGCAAAGCAAGAAGCGCCAGTTGCGCACCTTTCGACTCGCGACAACGAAACTGAGCTCGAAAAGTTGGTTGAGCAGCTCGGTTGGGTGAAGATACGGACGTATCTCAAGCTCGAACTAAAGACTGACATAACCCCTGCGAGTGTGACGTTGCCGAGTGGCTTCTCGCTCAGAACTATGTTGGGTTTGGATGAAGTTCCGGAACTCACTTATCTGCAAAACGAAGCGTTTGGCCAACACTTTGGATACTCGCCGAATACCGAAGATGAGATCAAAGCGCGGTTGCTTGCGCCTGACACTAGCGTTAACGACATTGTGATGATTCACGATTCTCACGAACAACTCGTGGCCTACTGTTGGACGCTGACGCACGATCGAGAGGGCTTGAAGGTCGGTCGCATCGGTATGACCGGTGTACTGCCGTCAGCCCGTAAACAGGGACTTGGTAGATCGATAGCAGAGACAGGGTTTAATCATCTGCTACGACAGGACGTGGACGCGCTTGAGTTGGATGTCGACTCGGTGAATGCGCCAGCGATCAAGATTTACTCTTCGCTTGGGTTCACTACCAGTAGCGAAGTTAGCTGGTGGGAACGGACGCTCTAGCCCGTTCTAACCACCGGCGGCTGGCACTGCAGTAGCCGGCTGTGCAGGTATGAGATCACGATAGCGAGCCAGCAGCGAATCAGCTGATCGTTCCCAACTTAGTGTTTCGGCGTGCTCTCGTGCTGCAGTGCCCATACGGTCCCGTAACATGTCATCGTTCAGAAGTTCGCATAGACGCTCGGCCATCTCATCGCTTTGGTTTGGTGGCACCAGGAATCCTGTTGAACCACTTTTAACGATTGCTGGCAGTCCACCAACTTCAGATGCAATAACGGGTCGTCCGCAAGCTGCGGCTTCGAGCGCTGCAAGGCCAAAGCTTTCGTAGTGGGAAGGCAGCACGCACACGTCGGCGGCGTTGTAGTACATCGGAAGTTCATCTTGCGATACGGAGCCTATGAACCGAATCGACTCGTTCAGTTGCATTCGGCTTGCGAGTTCCTGCAGGCGAGCTTTTTCGTGTGAGTTATCGTCACCGCCAACAACGTTCAGTGTGATATCGCCAATGTTTTCGAGACTGGCAACCGCCCTGAACAAGATATCCAGTCCTTTGAGTGGTTCGAGTCTTCCGACGAACAAAATGTTTTTACCCGTGCCGTAGTTGAGATGCTCGCGAGACTGCTGTTGAGACATCGGTCGGAATCGAGCGAGGTCGACTCCCGGTGGAATGACGCTGATTTTCGAAGGCTCGATATCGCAGAATTCGACGATTGCCTGTTTTTCGTCATCTGTCCAGACGATGATCGAATCGGCGGAGGTCGCAATTTCAGATTCTGAACAATCGCGTTGTTCAACTTCCATCTCTTCGGGTCGCCCTCGGCGCTTCATTTCGGCCATGGTGTGGAAGCTTGTGGTGTGCGGGATGCCCCATTCGGAGGCAAGTCGCATGCCGACAAGGCCCGAGAGCCAGTAGTGAGAACTGACGAGATCGTAGTTGAGTCGATTGGCGACACAGAATCGGCGCATCTGGGCGGTCAAGCTTGGCAGAAGTTCGTAGACGCCAGATTTATCGAGAGAGGGTGCACCTGCGGGCAGGTGGATTAGCCTTGCTCCGGGCGCAAGCATTACAACCTGGGGATCGAGCGGGTCGTGGTGCCGTGTGAATACGTCAACCTGCACGCCACGCGCAGCAAGACGCCTGACCATTTCCAGAATGTATATGTTCATTCCACCGGAGTCTTTGCTACCTGCCTGGCGCAAAGGACATCCATGAACTGTTATGACGGCGACGTGCATGTTAAGAGGGTAATACTTCTTTGAGGACTATTGACTGAGTTTAGCGAGACGCGGTTAGCGCGAACACCTGTGTATCGACGCCGCCCAGATGGTATTTATACGACTCGTTACCTCGCATGAAATCGAATACCCTGTGGCCGTTTTCGATTGACGATTTGATTGCCAGAGCGTGGTTCAATAACCCCACAGATAGCTTTGACTGGGCGGGATTGTACCCGCTGTTATACAGGTAACGCACACCCTGGCAGACAAATGACAGCGATGTTGCCACTCGTTCGCCGTCTATTTCTAGGAAGCAGAGGTGGGTGGAGTTCTCTTTGGCGAGTTCGATTGCGATCCTGGTGAAGAACTGTTCTCGCTCGAGGGTCATGAACTCGTTTTTGTCGGGTGTGCTCATGCGGTGGAGTCGCATGAAATCGGCCATGCCTGCCGCAACATCTTCGGGGCTGGTGAGTTCAATTTGTTCGACTTCGCCGGATGCTTCGAGTCTTCGCAGTTTTCGGCGTAGTTCGTGGCGGTCTTTCTTGCGAAGACCGGAAACATATTCGTCCCACGTTGAAGGTAGATCGATGCGCGGTGCAACGTCTTCTTGCTCGATCTCGACATTCCAACCAGCCTGTTCAGCGGCTTCCCGGAATTGTGTGATTGTTGGTGAATTTCCACGAAGAGACTGGAGTGAAATCGTCTTTATTTCGGTCATTTCGCTTACGGCTTTGACCAGTGCTTCCATACAGCCTGGTGAAAGGCGATCGCGACTCAAGAAGTCGTGATAGTCGACGAGATCGGTGCTTCCGAGAAAACTTATCTCGGATCCATCGATCATCAGAGGCGCAATGAAATTTACTTCGCCTGAGTCGGCTCGGATTACAAGAAGCTTGAGTTCGGAGTCGCCACCGAACTCAGCCCACCATGTTTTCTGCCATGTTTGCTGATCAAAGAACGTAGGTTCAGTGCACCCTGTGATCAGGTTTTGCCAGTGATCTGCGAGACTTTCGAAGGTTCCCTGCTCAATCCCGGCGCTGCAACAAGTCAATTTTGTGGCTGTTCCTTATATTCATAGTTTTGAACGACTCAAATTTCAGTCGGTAGATTATTACTTACCGCTATTCAAGAGATTCATCACTGAATCAATGTCGGGCTCGACGTACTCGAGTTCGATTAGTGCCCGTTTCTCGGCAGTGCCCGGGTCTTTCAACCCATTCCCAGTTAAGATGCAAACTACCGTCTTGTCGGTCAGGTCTACACCCAATTCGGGTAGCTTAATTAATCCCGCTACAGAAGCGGAAGATGCTGGCTCACAGAAAATGCCCTCTTCTCGTGCCAATCGAAGGTAAGCTTCGATAATTTCGTCATCGTCGACCATATCGATCAGGCCTTCTGATTCGTCGCGAGCTGCTTCGGCCTTCTCCCAACTTGCGGGGTTTCCGATTCGAATTGCCGTGGCGATTGTTTCGGGTTTAAGAATCGGTTCACCCCGAACGATTGGAGCTGCGCCTGCGGCCTGGAATCCCATCATTTTAGGAGTGGTTTCGGCTCGACCCATCGTCTGGTATTCGGTGAAGCCCTTCCAGTAGGCGGTGATATTGCCGGCGTTTCCAACGGGGATGCACAGTAAATCTGGAGCCTCGCCCAGTTCGTCGACAATTTCGAACGCGCCAGTTTTCTGGCCTTCGATTCGGTACGGGTTTACCGAGTTAACCAGTTCGATGTCCATGACTTCAACGATGCTTCGCACTGTGTTCAGCGCATCGTCGAAGCTGCCGTTGACGGCGAGGATACGTGCGCCGTATGCCATTGCCTGGGCGAGTTTACCGAGTGCGATTTCACCAGCCGGGACGAGGACAAGGGTTTCGAGTTGATATCGAGCGCCATAGGCTGCTGCTGCTGCGCTGGTGTTGCCTGTTGAGGCGCAAATGATGCGTTTTTTACCAGCTTCCAGCGCTTTGGCAATTGCCATAACCATGCCACGGTCTTTGAACGAGCCGGTTGGGTTGCAGCCTTCGAGCTTGAAGTAGAGATTCTTACAGCCGAGGGAATCGCCGATGCTCTGGGAACGAACGAGCGGAGTGCTGCCTTCACCGAGCGAAACGGCCGGGGTGGCATCGGTTACAGGTAGGAACTCACGATACCGTTCAATTACACCAGGCAACATCGACAACGAGAAGATCGCTCCTGTTCAAGCTGGGTCGAGCCCAGGCTGACTAATATGTTCGAACACTCAGGTTACTCTGCGTATGTTTCCACGCGGAGCAAGCTGTCCAGTCGAAGCACTGTATCGAGATCGTTAATAGCGCTAACTGCATCTTGCATATTAGCCTCTCGCGCAGGGTGAGTCATTATCACCAAATCGGCGTGGCCATTCTCAATATCGGTATCTTTTTGCAGTACTGAGTTGATGCTAATGTCTGCGTCGCCCAACACTTTTGCAACATTCGCAAGCACACCGGGTCGATCTGAAGCGGTCAGGCGCAGATAGTACTTGCATGTGTGATCGCTCATGGAGGCGATCTTGAAGGGTTCTGGCGCAGCGGTTGGTGATCCACTGCTCACGGTGCCTGAGGCAATTCGCAAAATATCGCCCATAACCGCGCTTGCTGTTGGGTCTGGACCGGCACCGGGGCCCTGGAACCAGAGCGGGCCGACGAGATCGCCTTCGACTTCGACAGCATTTAGCACACCGTTTACTGAGGCCATTGGGACTGTGAGTGGGATAAGAGCGGGGTGCACCCGAGCCAGCAGACCCGATTCCCTATTTGCCTGCGCTACCGCCAGCAGCTTGATGGTGAATCCGAGTTCGCTTGCGTACCGGAAGTCTTTGGCGTGAACCCCTCGAATACCTTCCCGATGAATTACATCAACCGGCACTTCGGTGTGGTAGGCGAGTCGAGCTAGTACTGAAATTTTGTAAAGAGCATCGAAACCGTCGACATCGGCTGTGGGGTCGGACTCGGCGTAGCCAAGCCCCTGAGCTTCGGCCAGTACGTCGTCGAAGTCGGCGCCTTCGTGTGCCATTTTGGTGAGAATGAAATTCGTGGTGCCGTTGATAATCCCGCGCACGCTTTGAATTGTGTTTGCGGCCAGATCGTTCATCAGCGGCCCGATGATCGGTATGCCTCCGGCGACACTGGCTTCGTAGAGCAGTTGCACGTTGTTTTCTGCGGCCGTGGCGAGCAGTTCACTTCCGCGCTTACACATAACTTCTTTGTTTGCAGTTACGACGTGCTTTCCGGCTTTGAGTGCGGCGGTGATGTAATCGAATGCGGGGTTTTCACCGCCCATCAGTTCGACAACGATTCCGACTTCGTGATTGATGATAACTGAGTCTGGATCAGTTGAAATTATCGATCGATCGAGATCGACTGCTCGGGTTCGGTCGAGATCCCTGACCACCGCGGCTGCGACGTTCAGGGAGATGCTGGGGTCTTCGAGTCGATGGCGATCGATGATGGCGTTCGCCACTGCCGACCCGACAACGCCGAGTCCCAATAACCCGACACCAGTAGTTTGATTCATGTTCCGTGCAGACTCGGTCATAAGACTATTGCACGGTTTGACCTGAGATTTGTTCAGCGATCGGAACAGGTGTTGGTGTTGGGATCAGAGCCGAGAGCCTGACCTGCTTGTTTACCCAATCGAAAATGTCGCTATCGAGAACCATGTGCAGATCGAAATCAGTTCGACGTTCGTTGAAGAAAATTCCCATTCCGCGAGTAGTCAATACCTCGAAGTTTATTTCATTTACCTCACGGGCATCGTTCACTTCATCCACGATGAGATAGCTCCACCAGTTCGAGTCGCTATCAAAGCGAGGGTCGCTAGGTGTGCGGATAGGCAGTAGGCGATTTTCGTCTTTGTCGAGTCCGAACAACAGGGCGTCGAGTTCCGGAGTTACGCCAAATGGGAACCAGCCCAGATCGCCAGAGCCACGTGGAGCGTTCGGATCTTCCGAATGTTCGAGTATGACTTCATTAATCGGTGTTCCGGCCTTCAAATCACGGTCGATTGTGCGCCGGTCTTCAGGGTTTCGCCCAAATTTGATTATCTGGTAGACGTGAACCTGTGCTTGCACACGTGGGATCTGGTCGGCAACTACAGTACGCAACCGTTCTTTGAACATGCTTTTGCGAATGAATTCGCGGAACACTTTTTCTTCGATACCTATTTCCTGAATGAACTGCCTTTTTGCCTCTTCGATGTTGTCGTTGTATTCCTTAGACTCGCGTTCGGCGACTGTGATGGCGACAAATCCCAGAATGGAGTCAAGGCGGTCATCGACTTCTTCAGCGGTGACTGTGATTCCGTTGCTGGGGGCGAGCTGGAAGGCCAGTTCGTTCTCCTGGAGTGTTTGCAGGGCATCGAACAGCGAGCTTCCAACTTCAAACGCAACACCGAGCCGTTCGCTCATCCTCTGGTTAAAGCGGATGAATTTCACCACATCACCCCGGGTGTATTCCTTGTCCTCAACTCGCAGCGCAAGTTCACGAGGTGGGAATACGTAGTTTTGGAAGTATGCGTAAACCGGTACGGCCAGAAGAGCTAGAAGTAGCACAACTGCTACCGTGATGAACGGGCGAGATTTCACCTGCAACACGCGTTTTTCTTCGACCATCTGGCGGCGCGTTTTGCCACCCCGAGTAGTGATACTACGTCGGCCTGCTTCGTAGTCGGGAATTGGAGTATCGACTACGGCAGGTTGATCCTGATCTTCGTTACGTTCTTCGCTGTGATCTTCTGTGGACATCTTCGGCGCTCAGCTAATGCTGTGGCCGGAGTATTGCAAATAGCGATATCCGGCCCTAATGACGTTGTGAACTGTCAGCTAAACGAGACTATTTGTCGTCTTCGTCGGTGCTGTCATCTGCTTCTGT